>NZ_CP016456.1:2012339-2622178 GCF_001713415.1 Sphingobium sp. RAC03
TTCGGTCATGCTGTGGATGCCGAGCTGGGGCGGGATGATCAACGGCCTGATGACGCTCAACGGCGCCTGGGACAAGATCCGCACTGACCCGATCATCCGCATGATGGTGATGGCGCTGGCCTTCTACGGCATGTCGACCTTCGAAGGGCCGCTGATGTCGATCAAGGCCGTCAACAGCCTGTCCCATTATACCGACTGGACGATCGGCCATGTCCACTCCGGCGCGCTGGGCTGGAACGGCATGATCACCTTTGCCTGCCTCTATTATATGACGCCGCGCCTGTGGGGTCGGGAACGTCTCTATTCGCTGCGGCTGGTGAACTGGCACTTCTGGCTCGCGACGCTGGGCATCGTTCTCTACGCCTCGTCAATGTGGGTGGCGGGCATCATGCAGGGGCTGATGTGGCGCGAATATGGGGCCGATGGCTATCTCGTCTACGCCTTCTCCGAAGTCGTGACCGCCATGTTCCCCATGTATCTGATCCGCGGTGCCGGTGGCCTGCTTTACCTCGCCGGGGCGATCATCATGGCCTGGAACATCGGCAAGACCATCGCGGGCAGCAAGCTGCGCGAGGAGAAGTCGATGCACGACGCCGCCTTCGATCCAGCGGCCGACAAGCCGCTCCTCGCTGCCCAGCCTGTATAAGGAGACGCCGACATGGCATCCAAATTCTTCGACCATGGCAAGCTGGAGCGGAATGTATCGCTGCTCGGTATTGCCGCCCTGATCGTCGTCGCCATCGGTGGCATCGTGGAAATCGCGCCCCTCTTCTGGATCGACAATACGATCGAGAAGGTGGAGGGGATGCGGCCCTACACCCCGCTGGAACTGGCCGGGCGCAACATCTACATCCGCGAAGGCTGCTACAACTGCCATAGCCAGATGATCCGTCCGTTCCGCGACGAAACCGAACGCTATGGCCATTACAGCCTGGCCGCCGAAAGCATGTACGACCATCCGTTCCAATGGGGATCCAAGCGGACCGGGCCGGACCTGGCGCGGGTCGGCGGGCGCTATTCCGACGAATGGCATGTCCAGCATTTGAAAGACCCGCGCGCCGTGGTGCCGGAATCGATCATGCCGACCTATCCTTTCCTCGCCGAACGCGAGCTGAAGGCGGGCGACATGACGGCGGACCTGACGGCGCTGAGCCGGGTCGGAGTTCCGTACAGCGATGCGGACAAGGAAAAGGCCAATGACGACCTTAAGGCCCAGGCCGATCCCAACGCCGATACGGCTGACCTGATCAAACGCTATCCCAAGGCGCAGGTGCGCGATTTCGATGGCGATCCGACAAAGTTGACCGAGATGGATGCGCTGGTCGCCTATCTCCAGATGATCGGCACGTTGGTCGATGTCGACGCCGCCAAGCCGCTCGAAGGCCAACCGCAGCCAAAGGAGGGGACGCGATGAGCTACGACGCTTTGCGGCATTTCGCCGATAGCTGGGGCCTCGTTTTCATGGCCCTGACCTACATCCTCCTCATCGGCTGGCATTTTCTGCCGCACGGCCGCCATGCCAGCAAGCGCGCGGCCACCATGATCTTCGAGCCAGACACGGAAAAGACGGAGGCCGACCATGGCTGACGATAAGAACCCCAAGATCGACGCCGCCACCGGCACCCAGTTCAAGGGGCATGAGTGGGACGGTATTCAGGAATTGGACACGCCGCTGCCGCGCTGGTGGCTGTGGACCTTCTATGCCAGCATCCTATTCGCGATCGGTTATGTGATTGCCTATCCGGCGATCCCGATGCTCAACGACTATACGCGCGGGATGCTCGGCTGGTCGAGCCGCGGGGCGCTGGAGCAGGAACTGGCCGCGCGCGCCGATCAGGTGGCGCCCATTCACCAGGCGATCGCCGCGACCACGATCGAGAAACTGGCCGGGCAGCCGCAACTCATGCAGGCCGCGATCGAGGGTGGGCGCGCCGCGTTCAAGGTCCATTGCGTACAATGCCATGGCTCTGGCGCAGCGGGCGGCAAGGGCTATCCCAACCTCAACGACGATGACTGGCTGTGGGGTGGCGACCTCGCCACGATCGAAAAGACGCTGATCGACGGCATCCGCAATCCGGGCCATGATGCGACGCGCGTGTCGATGATGCCTGCCTTTGGCCGCGACCAGTTGCTCACCGCCCCGCAGGTCGATGATGTCGTCGCCTATGTCCGGGTCGCCAGCCGACAGGATAAGCCCAGCGCCGCCGCGCAGCGCGGGGCGGGCCTGTTCGCCGACAATTGCGCGGTCTGCCATGGCACGGATGCCAAGGGCAATCGCGCGCTGGGTGCGCCCAACCTCACCGATGGCATCTGGCTCTATGGCGGTGACACCGAGTCCATCCACCAGAGCGTATGGAACAGCCGCCAGGGCGTGATGCCGCGCTGGGACGACAAGCTCAGCCCCGCGACCATCCGCATGCTGGCCGTCTATGTCCATAGCCTGGGCGGTGGCGAAGCGACGCTGGTGGAAGCCGCGGCTGCGGCGGATAATGGAGTTGAAGGCAATGTGGCCCAATAAAGCCCCGATCCTTGCCTGGAAGGGGAGGGGGTGCGCCTTTAGCGCAAGGCTTGCGACGCATTGCCCGCCCCATCCGTCTGACCTGCGGCCAGCCACCTCCCCGTGCCGGGGAGGATTGGGCGCATGTTGATGCCGACCGATACGGGCGATCTCTATGAGAAGCGCAAGGGCGTCTTTCCCAAGGCGGTGGATGGTTTTTACCGCCGCCTGAAATGGGCGATCATGGTGGTGACGCTGGGCATCTATTGGGTGACGCCGTGGATCCGCTGGGATCGCGGCCCCTATGCGCCTGATCAGGCCGTGCTGGTCGATATGGCCAATCGCCGTTTCTATATGTTCGATATCGAAATCTGGCCGCATGAATTTTACTATGTCGCCGGGCTATTGGTGATGGCCGGTGTCGGGCTGTTCCTGGTGACGTCGGCGGTGGGCCGCGCGTGGTGCGGCTATGCCTGCCCGCAGACGGTGTGGACCGACCTGTTCCAGCATGTCGAACGCTTCATCGATGGCGATCGCAATGCGCAGGTGCGGCTGGCCAAGGCCCGCTGGACCCCGTCCAAGCTGGCCCGGCGGCTGATCAAATGGAGCGTGTGGCTGATCATCGCCTTCCTGACCGGGGGCGCGTGGATCTTCTATTTCGCCGATGCGCCGACGTTGCAGCGGGAGTTCTGGAGCGGCACCGCCGCGCCGGTCGCCTATGGCACCACCGCTTTGTTGACCGCGACGACCTTCGTCCTGGGCGGCTTCATGCGCGAGCAGGTGTGCATCTATATGTGCCCCTGGCCACGCATCCAGACCGCGATGCTCGACGAGAAATCGCTGGTCGTGACGTACAAGGACTGGCGCGGCGAAAAACGCGGCAGCGTCAAGAAGGCAGCGGCGCATCCCGGCGAATTTGGCGACTGCATCGATTGTGACCAGTGCGTCGCGGTCTGCCCGACCGGCATCGACATTCGCGAAGGGCCGCAGATCGGCTGCATCACTTGCGCCTTGTGCATCGACGCCTGCGACAAGGTGATGGCGCAGGTCGGGCGGCCACGCGGCCTGATCGATTATTGTACGCAGGATGATGCCGATGCGGAGAAGCAGGGGGCTAAGCCACGCCCGGTGCTCAAGACATTGCTGCGCCCACGCACCATCGCCTATCTGCTGGTATGGAGCAGCATCGGCGCGGCAATGCTGTTCGCGCTGGGCGCGCGCACCCGGCTGGATATCGCCGCACAGCAGGACCGCAATCCCATTTTCGTGACTCTGTCCGATGGGGCGGTGCGCAACGCCTATACCATCAAGATCCGCAATATGGAGACGCGGCCTCGGCCCGTGACGGTGCGTACCGAAGGATTGCCTGGCGCGCTGCTATGGACCGATGCGATGGCGCGCGAGCAGGCCCGCGCGACGGTGGACGTCACCGTGCCGCCCGACAGCGTGGCCAAGCTGCGCCTCTATGCCGCCGTGCCCGCTGCCGGGCCACAGCGGCAGGATTTCCGCTTCGTCCTGACTGCCACCGACCGCGAAGGCGGCACCGCCAGCGAACCCGCCCGTTTCGAAAGGCCTCAATGATGCGTAGCTCCACCCCCCGTCGCTTCACCGGATGGCATATGACCGGCATATTGGTGGCCTTCTTCGCCGTCGTCATCGCCGTCAACATGCTGATGGCGACGCTTGCGGTGCGGTCCTTTGGCGGGGTGGTGGTCGACAACAGCTATGTCGCGAGCCAGAAATTCAACGGCTGGCTGAAGGCGGCGCGGGCGCAGGAGGCGCAGGGCTGGCGCGAGACGATCGCGGTTGACGCGCAGCGGCGGGTGCAGGTCAGCCTTGTCGATGCGGCGGGGGCACCGCTCAACGGCGTTGCGGTCACCGCCACCGCCGCGCATCCACTGGGCCGTGCGCCCGACATCGCGCTGACGTTCCGTGAGGTGGCACCTGGTCGATACAGCGCCGACCGGACGCTGCCTGCCGGGCGCTGGCGGTTGTCGCTCACTGCTGCCGATCATCATTTCGTACACGAGATCGACTGATGGCCAGCCAAGCCCTGATCCCGCTCGCAACGGACACCGAAACGGACATAGGTACGACGCAGATCAGCCTGTTCGCGGTGCCGGGAATGCATTGTGCGGGCTGTATCGGCAAGATCGAGAATGGGCTGGTCCGCACCCCTGGCATCGCGTCGGCGCGGGTCAATCTCTCGGCAAAGCGCGTCACCATCCAGCATGATCCCGCGCTCAGCCCGCCCGACCTGCGCGCCGCCATCGCCGCGCTGGGATTCGAGGCGGAGCCGCTCGCCGATCCCGGCGTCGATGTGGCGGCGGCGGAAAACCGCATGTTGATCCGTGCGCTGGCGGTGGCGGGCTTTGCCGCAATGAACATCATGCTGTTGTCCGTGTCGGTCTGGTCCGGGGCGGAGGGCGGCACGCGGCAGATGTTCCACTGGCTGTCGGCGCTGATCGCGCTGCCGACCGTGGCCTATGCGGGGCGGCCCTTCTTCCGCTCGGCCTGGGCGGCGGTGCGGCAGGGGCGGACCAATATGGACGTGCCGATCAGCATCGGTGTGCTGCTGACGACCGGCATGAGTGTCTATGAAACCCTGATCGGCGGCGAAGATGCCTGGTTCGACGGGGCGGTAATGCTGCTCTTCTTCCTGCTCGCCGGGCGCTGCCTCGACAGCCTGATGCGGGGCCGGGCGCGTGCTGGCGTTGCCGCGCTGCTCAAACAATCCGCGCCGGGCGCGATGTTGCTGGACGATAGCGGGCAAAGCCGCTGGGTCGCGGCGAGCGCGCTGCGGCCCGGCATGATGATGCTGGTCGCTGCGGGCGAGCGGCTGGCCGCCGACGGGCGCGTGATGGAGGGGGAAAGCGGCATCGACATCGCCTTCCTGACCGGGGAGAGCGCGCCGGTGCGTGTGCGTCCGGGCGAGATGGTGCAGGCCGGCGCGCTCAATATCGACGGACCGATCCGGGTCGTGGTGACCGCCGCCGGACCAGATACAGTGATTGCCGACATCGCCCGGCTGATGGAGGAAGCGGCGCAGGGCAAGTCGCGCTATGTCCGCCTCGCCGACCGGGCGGCGCGCTATTATGCGCCGAGCGTGCATCTGCTGTCGGCGCTGTCCTTTGCCGGGTGGATGATCGCGGGCGCGGGCGTGCATCAATCGCTGCTGATCGCGGTCGCCGTGCTGCTCATCACCTGCCCCTGCGCGCTGGGGCTGGCGGTGCCGGCGGCGCAGATCGTGGCGTGTGGCGCGTTGATGAAGCGCGGGGTGCTGGTCAAGGACGGGTCGGCGCTCGAACGGCTGGCGGAAGTGGACGAGGCGTTGTTCGACAAGACCGGCACGTTGACGCTGGGGCGCCCGATGCCGCGCGATCTGGCGGGACTGGCGGCGGAGGATCGCGCCGTCCTGCTGGCCCTGGTGCAGGGCAGTCGCCATCCGTTGAGCGTCGCGCTGCGTCAGGCTTTGGAGGGCGAGGGTGTCGTTCCGGCGGCGCTGACCGACCTGCGCGAGCAGGCGGGCGAGGGGATGACGGGCCGGTTGGGGGATGAGGTGGTGGCGCTGGGCCGTCCGCGCAGCCTCATCACCCTGTTCGATCTGGCGGCGGAATATCGGCGCGGCGACCGGGCCGTCCTGCTGCGCTTTACCGATGCGTTGCGGCCCGACGCGGTCGAAACGCTCGCCGACCTGCGCGCCATGGGCCTCAAAACGCTGATCGCCAGCGGCGACCGGCCTGAAGCGCTGACCGAGATTGCGCGCGAGACCGAGACCACCGCGATCGGCCATCTGCGCCCGCAGGACAAGCTGGCCCTGATCGAGCGGCTGCGCGCGTCGGGGCACAAGGTGCTGATGGTGGGCGATGGGCTGAACGATGGACCCGCGCTTGCCGCAGGCCATGCCAGCATGGCCCCCGCCTCGGCAAGCGACGCCAGCCAGTTGGCGGCGGACGCGGTGTTCCTGGGCGATCGGCTGGCCCCGGTGGCGATGGCCGTGCGTGCGGCGCGGCGGACGGTGCGCGTGGTGAAGCAGAATTTCGCGCTCGCGATCGGCTATAATATCTTTGCCGTGCCGCTGGCGATCGCGGGCCATGTCACCCCGCTGGTCGCCGCCGTCGCCATGTCGACCAGTTCGCTGATCGTCATCGCCAATGCGCTGCGGCTCAAGGGCGCGGCGCGATGACGGGTCTCACCGTTCTTATCCCCATCGCGCTGTCGCTCGGCCTGCTCGGCCTCGCCGCCTTTTTCTGGGCATTGGGCAGCGGCCAGTTCGACGATAGCGATGGCGCGGCGGCGCGCATCCTGATCGACGATGACGAGTGATCAGCGCCCGACGAGGATGAAGGGTGCCCAGATATAGGGCTGCGCCGCGCCGGGGCGGTTCGACCGCATCAGCTTCAGCATCGCCCGTTGCAGCGCCACCGCGCGGGGCAGGCCACGCTCCGCCCCCTTCACCGTTTCCAGCGTGACGAAGGCACTGGCATCGTCGCGCACGGGCCAGTGCGAGACGAGTAGCGAACCAGCGCCCGCATAGCGGAACGCCTGCGCCAGCCCCGAATAAGCGGGCGCCTGCGCACTGTCACCCGCCGCCGTGTTGCAGGCGGACAGGATCACCCAGTCCGCGCCGATCCGCATCGCGGCGACTTCGGATGCGGTGAGCAGCCCATCCTCGCCGGTCGCGCCGGGGGAGGGGGGCGAGAGGACCAAAGCGGGTTCGGTCACGCCCTCCATCTGTCCGCTCACCAGGCCGTGCGTTGCGAACAGGATGACGCCATAGTCGGACAGGTCGAGCGCGCGCAGGGCGCTTTCGCTGGCCGCTTCGCCGAGCATCAGGGTCGCGCCTTGCGCGCCATAGCGGCTGGCGACGCCGCGCACTTCGTCGGCTGATCCCGGCAGCGGCGGCAGGTGGGAAAGCGCTTCGCCATCGGCCGCGCCGCCCCGGAAATACTGGTTCGCGGCCATCAGCGCGGGACGGGGTGTGGCGTTCGCCGCCGCTGGAAAGGGAAGCGGCGCGCCGATGCCCAAGAAGCGGGATGCGGCGACCTGCATGGGGCGCTTGTCCGCCTCCATTGCGAAGGAGGGCTGCACCGCCAGCGCATAGCGGCGGATCAGCCAGGGCGTGTTGCGCTCGGCGGCGGCGACGGGCCGCTCAGGCAACAGCGCGAAGGGGAGCGAGGCGAAGGCGCCGGTCGGTACGATCCGCAATGACCGTGCCTTGCTCAGCGTCGCGCGGATGGCGGGGGTGAAGATCTGGCCATAGAGCGTATGGGCGGCGGGCAGGTCCATGCCGCCCGGCGTCATCGTCGCGCGCAGCCGATCGACCAGCGCGACCATGGCGGCGCGGCTCATCACCGTGCGTTCGACCCGCGCCCCGGTGCGGCTGATCGCCAGCAGATAGACATGGCCAAAGGCGGGCGTCACGGCCAGCAGCGCTTCATCCTTGCCAAGCCCTGCCTGCACCTGCGCCAGATCGGGCTTCACCCCGCCCCGCGCCTCGGCCCAGCGGGGATAGTCGCGGGTGATCGCGGCGCGCAGGCCGTTCACCTCAGTATCGAGTTGGTCGCGTGCGCTGCGGGTGGCGGCGACATCGCCTGCGCTCGCCAGCGTCCGCAGCAGCGCGCGGTCGGCGGTCTGGAGCGCGCGCACCTTGTCCTGCAACGCCCGGACCCGCTCGCCCAGCGCCGGATCGGCGACCAGCCTTTCGGTCACGAGGCGATTGGCCTGCGCGATCTTCGACCCCGCCAGGATCGCCATGGCGTCGAGCGCCAGCGCCGCATCCTGACTGTCCGCCGCGATGGCGAGGATCGAATCGAGCGCCGCGCGCTGTTCGTCGGCCAGTTCGCCATCGTCGCGCAGATTCTGCTCGTCGCGCAGCAAGGCGGCAAGCTGGGCCGCAGCGGCGGTGCGGGCCAGATCGCCATTGGCCCAGCGCTGCATCATCGCGGCATTGGCCAGCGCGAAGGCAGGGCTATTGTCGAGCGCGGCGGTTTCGGCGGCATAGTCGCGCGCCGCTGCCGCTGCCTTATCCCGCTGTTGCAGATCGAGCAGCACCGGGATGAGATGCGGATAGACACGCTGGCCCATATCGCGGTCCTGCGTCGTGGCCGCGCGCACGCGGGCCAGGGCGGTTTCCAGCTTCGTCGCGGCCTCGTCCGGCCGTCCGCTGGCCTGGTCGATCAGGCCCAGTAAAGCGAGCGATCGCGCCGCCTGCGGGCTGGCTTCGCCTTCCACTGCGCGAAACCCCTTTTCCGCTTCGAGATAGAGCGGCGCGGCATCGGCATAGCGTTCCAGCGGCAGCAATATGCCGCCCAGATTATAGAGGCCATAGTGGAAATAAAGGCTCTTGGTCCCCACCGTCTCGCGCTTGATCGCAATCGCGCGCTGCAGATAGGCCAGGCTTTCCACCCGCCGCCCGGTGCGCGACAGGAGGATGCCCAGCATTTCCAGCGCGCGGGCATAGCTTGGATGTTTGGTATCGATATGGGCGGTCGCGACCTCCACCGCCTGGCGCGCATAGCGTTCCGCCTCGGCATTGCGGTCGGCGCGAAGCAGCATTTGCGCATAGGTATAATAGGAAGCGACCGTGTCGGGATCATGGGGCCCAAGCCCGGTGATCCGCGCTTCCATGCTGCGCTTCTGCGCTTCCACCGCGTCGCTGTTGCGGCCAAGGCGCGAATAGGCTTGTCCTAGGGAAAAGGCGATGTTGGATTTGAGCATATAGTCGCCCTTGTCCAACGTCTTGGGATCGACCTGCGCGAAATGGCGGTCGGCATATGCGCTGCCCTCCGCCAATGTCTGCGCGCCGGTCGCCACGTCGCCATTGATCGACTGGATATAGCCCTTGATCGACAGCCCCTGCATCCAGGGGATCGGATAGGCGTCGCGGAAGGGGGCGAGCAGCGCCAGGCCCTTTTCCGCCATCGCCAGCGCCTGCGGATTCTTGCCCTCGATCTGGTCCATCGACGCCAGGTTGATCGTCGCCACCGCCGCCAGCGGGTGGGGCAGGCCGTTCACCTTGACCCGGCTGGCCGCGGTGACCAACTGGTGCCAGGCATCGCGTGTGGCCGGACCCATCGCCTTGTCGAAATCGTCATTCTCGAACAAGGTCGTGCCGCGTGTCTCCATTGCGCGCAGACCGGCATAGCGGGTGTCTTCGGGATTGAAACCGCGCATCGCGTCCGGCGCGGCCAGCACCTGTGGCGCGGCCAGCGCCAGGAGCAGACTGATTGCGCGCGTCGAAAGCCTCATGCCCATGCCCCCAAGGATTCCCCGGCGTCAGCATAGGCGCGCGGTGCCGTGCCGCGTCAAGTCACAACCGCAGCCGTTACGATCCTTGCGCTAGCGTCAGCCGCCAGTCCCAGCGCAACGGATCGCCATCCATCACATCGACGCCCTGCGCGATCAGTGCGTCGCGAATCTCGTCCGACAGGGCGAAATCCTTATCGGCACGGGCAGCTGCGCGGCGCTCCAACTCCGCCTCGATCGCGTCGGGGGTGATGGCGGCATGTTTGGGTTGCAGGCGCAGGTCGGCGCGGCTGAGCGTCATCAGGTTCAGTCCCAGCGCCGCGTCGAACGCCGCGATCAGGCAGAGCTTTTCATCCACCGGGATTTTCTTGATCGCGATCGCTTCCTCCAGCAGCGGCAGGGCGCGCGGCGTCATCAGATCGTCGGCGATCGCTGCGTCGAATTGTTCCAGCAGGGGCACCAGCTTGGGGTGGAGGTTGGCGCGCAGATAATCGAGCCGTGGCGATTGCCAGGTCACGCCCTCGGCCCGTGCCTTCAACCCTTCGACGCCCATCACCAGCCGTTTAAGGCGCGTCAACGCCGCGGCCACGCCCTCGGCGCTGAATTCCAATTCGCTGCGATAATGGGCACCCAGGCACAGCAGGCGATACGCGAGCGGATGCACGCCCGCGTCGATCAGCGAGAAGAGGGTGGTGAAGCCGCCCTTCGACTTGCTCATCTTGCCGCTGCGATCCACCAGGAAATTGTTATGCATCCACCAGCGCGCGCCGGTGAAGCCCGCCTCCGCCGCGCCGACATCACCGCCGCAGCAGGCGTGGAACGCCTGATTCTGGGCGATCTCGTTGGGATGATGGATTTCGCGATGGTCGATGCCGCCGGTGTGGATGTCGAACGGATGGCCAAGCCGGGCCTCGCTCATCACCGAACATTCCAGATGCCAGCCCGGCGCGCCCTTGCCCCAGGGGCTGTCCCATTCCATCTGCCGCTGTTCGCCGGGCGGCGATTTGCGCCAGATCGCGAAGTCGGATGCGTTGCGCTTGCCCGCGACCGGATCGATCCGCGCATGCGCGGCATCGTCGCGGCCGCCCGCCAGCGCGCCATAATCCGGCACCGTCGAACTGTCGAAATAGAGGCCGCTGTCTAGCTCATAGCAATGGGTCGGCGCGATCTTTTGCGCAAATTCGATCATCTGCGGCACATAGTCGGTCGCGACCGTCCACTCGCTGGGGGCGAGGATGTTGAGGTCGGCGATATTCTGCTTGAACGCCTGGGTATAATGGGCCGCGATGTCCCAAATGCTCTTGGCACTGGCGCGCGCCGCCGCCTCCATCTTGTCGTCGCCCGCATCGGCGTCCGAGGTCAGATGGCCGACATCGGTGATGTTGATGATGTGGGTGACCGACAGGCCCATCCACAACAGGGTGCGGCGCAGCGTGTCGGTGAAGACATAGGCGCGCAAATTACCCAGATGCGCATAATTATAGACGGTCGGCCCGCAGCTATAGATGCGCGCATGGCTGTCCTCGATCGGCGCGAACGGTTCGATCGTGCGGGTCAGGCTGTTGAACAGGCGCAGCGGCGCGGTGATATGCTGATCGTCGGACATGGCGCAAAGCGATGGCGCGAAGCGGCGCGGGGGTCAACAACAAGAAATCCTCCCCCGGCGGGGGAGGGGGACCATTTGCGCAGCAAATGGTGGAGGGGTGTCACCCTATCGATAGCGTCGATTAGGTCGGTCATGCCCCCGGCATGACCTTCAACTGCCGGGGGCAGTTGAACCTGATCGAACCCCTCCGTCAGGGCTGCGCCCTGCCACCTCCCTGCCAGGGGAGGATTTGAATATTTGTAATAAAATGTTGCATCTGCGCCCGGCCCTTGCACCGGCGCGTTCCTCCACCAATATGCTTGATGCGGGCCGGGCCCCTCTGACGATCTGGATTTCCCCCCTTGTCCATGTCGTGATGTCGGACCGCATCGGGTGCGCCCGGTGCAGGTTTTGCGGCAGTTGCCCCCTCAATGTCGCAAGAGACCGCACCGGGCCACTCGATCCACCGTCTTGATGGAGTAAGAGTAGCCGTGAATAATCCCGTTCGTATGCCGGGCTATGGCGCGAGCCGGACGGCGCAGACCGATGCCGGGCTGCGCGCGCATATGCTGGGCGTTTTCCGCAATATGGGCCTTGGGCTGGTGATCACCGGCCTGGTCGCCGCGTTCATCGGCAATACGCCGGTGCTGGCCGCCGCGATCTTTGGCACGCCGCTCAAATGGGTGGCGATCTTCGCGCCGCTGGCCTTTGTATTCTTCTTCAGCTTCCGCATCGACAAGATGACGACGGCGGGCGCGCGGCTGGCCTTCTTCGCCTTCTCCGCCGTGATGGGCGTGTCGCTGGCCAGCATCTTTCTGGTCTTCACCGGTGGCAGCATCGCGCAGGCCTTCTTCTCGGCCGCGGTCATGTTCCTTGCCATGGCGCTGTGGGGCTATACCACGCAGCGCGACCTGACGAAGATGGGCAGCTTCTTCATCATGGGCCTGATCGGCATCATCGTCGCCAGCCTCATTAACCTGTTCATCGGCTCATCGGCGATGCAGATGGTCATCTCGATCCTGGGCGTCATCATCTTCACCGGCCTGACCGCCTGGGATACGCAGCGCATCAAATCGGATTATTTCGCCTATGCAGGCCATGAAATGGCGGCCAAGATGCAGGTCATGGGCGCGCTGTCGCTGTACCTCAATTTTGTCAACCTGTTCCAGATGTTGCTCAGCCTGACCGGCGAGCGGGAGTAAATCTATGCGTGATCAAGCGGCGGTCTCCGCCATGCTCTGCCCGGTCTGTCATGTCGGATTGGCGATGACGGACCGGCAGGGGGTTGAAATCGACTATTGCCCGCAATGCCGGGGCGTGTGGCTGGACCGGGGCGAACTGGACAAGATCATCGAGCGATCGGGGCCGGGCAATGTCGTTGCGCCGCCGGTGGCACCGCCAAGCTATCGCCCGGATCGCGATTATCGTGACGATGGGCAGGGCTATCAAAAGAAGCGGAAGAAGAGCTTTCTGGAAGAGCTGTTCGATTGAGGGGAGGCCGGTCCGGCGAGGATCGGCCTTTTCGTTAGCGCCGGTCCTTCACTTTCATGCTTGGAGCCAGTTGGTTCGCGCCGATCTTCACCGCGTCGTCGGTGAAGTTGGCGACGAAGGTGGAGCCGCGTTCCAGGCCGGGCACGAAGCCGGCCTTGTTGCCCTCGATCACCAGCCCGCTGCTGTCATGTTCGCGGCCTTCGGGGGCGACGGTGATGAAGGCGGACCAGTTATCCTTATCCTTGCCCTGCACCATTTCATTGCCCCGGATGAGGCCGCTCGCGCCGTTGGACAGGTCGATCATATAGTTGGTCAGCTTGCCGCCGCTGTCATCGAAACTATTGCCGGTGATGGTGACGCGGGCGGTGCGCGTTTTCAGATAATGGCCGCCGTCGCCGAGGTCGAAACGGCTGTTGGTGACGGTCAGGCTGTCGAGCCGCCCGATATAGATGCCATGCGCACAATCCAGGTCGCGGTCGCAGCGGCCCAGATGGCGGAAGGTCGACTTGTCGATGCTGACCTGGCCGCCGTCATAGTCGCCGGTCAAAATCCCTTCCTCGCTGTTGCGGAACAGGCTGTTGCGGACGGTGAGGCTGCCGCTTTCGAGGCGGATGCCCGCGCCATTGCCATCGGGCACGCGGATGTTCTGGAAGATGATGCCATCCACCACGCTCGCCCGGCCGCGCAGCACGAAGGCGCCCTTGCCCTCGCACGGCACGCCGTCGAATATGACGCTGCCCGGCGTCGCGGCGCGGATGGTGACGTCGCCGCCCTGCTGCACGGCGCATTGGCGATAGGTGCCTGGGGCCACGACCACCGTGCCCCGCCCGTCACCGATCGCGCCCAGCGCATCGGCCAGCGACCCGAAGGCGCGGCCCGATTCGGCGAGCGTGAAGGGGGCGGGATTGCCCTGTGCCAGCGCGGTCGAGGCGATGGCGAGGGAGACGAGCAGGCTGGTGGATATGATGCGCATGGCGCGCAGGATAGGCGCGGGCGACGCGCCGACCAAGGCGAGAAGGGGGTTAATGGCGCGCTGCCCCGCTATGGGACAGAGTGACGGGCAAAGGTTGCGGGCGGCGGTGGCGGTTGCCGGTGCCCTGCCCGTCCACGTGCCGATCAGGGTCACAGCCACGCGACGGCGGGGAAGTTCACACCGTTGCAGTACCCTATTTTCGGGCGAATGGGGGCGTAAAGTGCCGATGAAGCCCCCGCGATGCGACGGTGACGCGCCTGTTGGGTCACAACGACGCGACAGGGACGCGCCACCCACGCCTCAGCGACGCGCCGCCCTGGGGGCGGGTGGCGGGGCGAAGGGATCGGCCAGGCTCTGCGCATGGAGCGCCAATGCGCGGTCCCATGTCCGGTCGAACGGCGTGCCCGCCAACCGCCGCCGCAACCGATGCGCGCTGGCGCGCGACATGCCCGCGGTCCGGGCGGCGTGCGTGACATTGCCGGTCGCAAGCAGGGTGGCGAGGAAAAGCCGCTGCTTGTCCGGCGTTCAGCGGGCGCGATCGGTGCAGGTTGGCGCGGCGGGCGCGGGCGGATGGGGGGTGGGGTGCTGGTCCATCTATGAGGATAGACCAGAGGATTTCCTACATTGGAAGGGGGATTTTATGGTGCGTATGCCGTTTTAGTCTTTTGACCAGTTGAGCAGTCATTATTGCAAGAAACGTTGAAATAGATTCAACGATATGAACGAAATGTATTCGCCATCAGTATGTCTATTAAATTTTTCACTTGATGAATAACCGTTACAAATATACCAAAAGACCAATATCGGGGGGTATATGGTGATGGCGGTATTTTTTGGGCGCATATCAAGACAATATTCATTGATTTTATCTGGCGTTATGTGTGTGTTAATGCTGTCATCGAATGTGGCTACGGCTTCAGAATCGTCACAGGAAAAAATTAAGGAACTGCTCCAGCAGGCAACCGATGCTCGACGAGATGCAGAGGATGCACTGTTGCGCGCAAAGGCTGCCGAAGCAGGGCTTGCCAATCTCCTGAACACGGACTCTAATATCGGCATATCGCCTAAATCGACGCCTTCCAGTCTATTATTGACGAACGCTGAGCGACCAGCTCGTATGGATTGCATCAATGGCGATGACGCTTGTGGGACAGAATCTCTGGGATATGATTTGCTTTCTTATCCCTATCTGCGGGAGGAGGGAAAAGATCGAGATAAGTGGGCGGAGACGCGCCTTATCAATTTCGTTAAGAAGCAGAATGCGGGCGTGAATAGGAAGATTAGCTTCAATATTATAGATCAGCCCTTTGACTCACGCATTTCGCTTAGCAAAGGCGATGAAGCAATTGATGCACAATATGCCTTCCCACTCTCGCGACGCCGGAGAACAACGGATAGTTATGTGCGAGCCGTAACATCCACTCTTAGCATTGGATTTTCTGCTTCATTAGACCCGTCTAACAAGAAGGTGGGATTAATTGCAAGAGGTGGTAGTTTTGCTGATGACCAACTCGCCTTAAATTTTACATTCGGTAGACAGTATCATCCTGCGATTGCAAGGTTTGGAAATAAGGGATCGGCAGAAGCCAAGGCGAAAAGCTTTGCTAATGCGTTGATTGCGCGCTGCAAAGCGGCGATGGTCGCCAAAGCCGATCACTTTGGCGAGGCGTCACAACGGCCGACCGGGTGCGACGACGTTGCATTGCTAGCTTGGGCTTTCGATCCAAAGGATGCGGAAAGATACAAAACAAATGTAGCTGTCTATAACGAGGCATTTTGGGATCCAGACCCAAACGTTATGCCTGAGATTGGCTGGGGTGTCACCACGATGGTGGGTATGAAAAACTTTAAATACATCCTCCCCAACGCCTTTTCGCCTGGGATTGTAATTGACCCGCAGACGCCCAACCTACTCAGCACTTTGCTGGCTCAATCTAAAGATGGTTCCAAGCCTAATCTTGGGCAAATCGAGGTGCGACGTATATCGTCTTCGCTTGGCACGTATGTTTTTCGTCGATTTGAGGGTAAGGCGAGGTTTTTTGATGGCTTGCTCGTTCGACCGTCCGCGACTGTAGCGCGTCGCTGGGAAATAGAAGAAGCATTTGCAGACAAAGAATATTGCGCAATAAAGGTGGGCACCATTGGAGAGTGCAAGAAATTCAATACGACTGGACCAGAAGCTAACTGGTCACTGGAGCCCGCGCTGAATCTGCGCACACAGATTGACCTGGGTTTGAGCAGCTATGGCGTATCTCGTTATTTTTCTAAGATAGGCCTATCTCCAACTATAAATTATAATAGTCATAAGGATAGTTATCGCTTGGTGGTGCCTGCCTATCTAGCTGCTGACAAAGATGGGAAACTGACTGGTGGTGTTCAGTTCGCTCGCGATTGGGGAAATGCTGATCCTAATAAGAATGTAAGTGTTTGGTCTGTTTTTCTGTCGACACCATTTAGCATGGACGGCTCCAAAAACTAATTTGGGCTGCGACAGTGCTGTGGGATTTTACCCCCCACCAAAAGGTGGATTCGGCAGGGCGCATCCTCGCCGACTCGCACCAGGGACGATAGATGACCAACGCCAACCGCTCCCTACCAAACCAACCAACACATCCCCATTCACCCCCGCCCATTCACTCCCACTTGGCCGTCGCCTTTTGCGTCTTGGCGTTCCAGAAGATCTGGATCTTGCTGATCGTGCAGAGGTCGAAATTGGTCCACTGGGCTTCGTCGCCATCGGTGAAGATGACCTTGAGGTCGTAATTGCAGACGGCGTTCTTGGCGTTGAAGGTGATGGGGACCGAGGCGGTGTCTTCCAGCACTTCGTCTTCCATCACATCGTCGCCCCAGGCCTTGGCAGCGGCGGGTGAGACATAGACTTCGGCGATGTCGTAGCCGGTCTTGTTGAACAGGGTGAAGTCCTGATCCCCGGCGATGGCGGGCGCGGCGAGAAACAGGGCGCTGGCGCCCAGGATGGTGGCAATCGGTTTCATGAATAATCCCCCCCTGCCGATGCATGTCATCGGCGCGGGGTGGGTGTAGGGTATTGCGCTGACCGTAACAAGCGGCTGTTCCGGGGCGTTTAATCCAGATTGGGACGCAGATAGCGTTCGGCCGTTTCCAGGTCGATGCCGCGCCGCTCCGCATATTCCTCCAACTGGTCGCGGCCGACGCGGGCGACGCCGAAATATTCCGATTGGGCGTGGCCGAAATAGAAGCCGCTGACCGCCGCGGTGGGGAGCATCGCGAAGCTCTCGGTCAGGGTGATGCCGGTGGCGTGATGGGCGTCGAGCATCTCGAACAGGATCGTCTTGAGGCTATGTTCCGGGCAGGCGGGGTAGCCGGGTGCGGGGCGGATGCCGCGATACTGTTCCTTGATCAGCGCTTCGTTGGTCAGCTGCTCGCCCTCGGCATAGCCCCATAGCGCGGTGCGGACATAATGGTGGAGGCGTTCGGCAAAGGCCTCGGCAAGGCGGTCGGCCAGGGCTTTCAGGAGGATGTCCGAATAATCGTCGATCGACGCCTTGAAGCGGGCCAGATGCGGCTCAATGCCGTGGATGCCGACCGCAAAGCCGCCCATCCAGTCGCCATCATGGCTGATGAAGTCGGCAAGGCACATATTGGCGCGGCCTTCGCGCTTCTGGATCTGCTGGCGCAGCATGGGGAGGGTATAGTGCTTCTCATCCTCGACATGGACGATGATGTCGTCGCCCTGACGGCGGCAGGGCCATAGCCCCGCGACGCCGCGCGCGGTGAGCCATTTTTCGCTGACGATCCGGTCGAGCATCGCCTGCGCATCGGCGAACAGGCTGGAGGCGCTTTCGCCCACGACCTCGTCGGTCAGGATCGCGGGATAATTGCCCGCCAGTTCCCAGGCGCGGAAGAAGGGGGTCCAGTCGATATAGTGCACCAGATCCTTCAGATCCCAATCGGGGAAGCGATGGACGCCGGGCAGGCGCGGGCGCGGGGCCTTGAGGCTTTCGTCGATCTCGAAGGCGTTGGCGCGGGCGTCCTCTATGCTGACGAGCGCGCTTTGTCCCTTGTTGGCGCGGGCGACGCGGACATGCTCATAATCATCCTTGGTCTTCTGGACGAAGGCGGTCTTTTGCGTGTCCGACACCAGCGCGGTGGCGACGCCGACCGCGCGGCTGGCGTCCAGCACATGCACGACCGGGCCGGTGAACGCCGGGTCGATGCGCAGCGCGGTGTGGACGCGCGAGGTGGTCGCGCCGCCGATCAGCAGCGGCATGGTCATGCCCGCGCGCTGCATTTCGGTGGCGACCGTCACCATCTCGTCGAGCGAGGGGGTGATGAGGCCCGACAGGCCGATCATGTCGGCGTCATTCTCGTTCGCGGCCTTGATGATGTCCTGCCAGGGGACCATCACGCCCATGTCGATGACGTCAAAGCCGTTGCATTGGAGGACGACGCCGACGATATTCTTGCCGATGTCATGGACGTCGCCCTTGACCGTGGCCATGATGATCTTGCCCTTGCCCTTGGCGCCCGGTTCCTTGGCGGCCTCGATATAGGGAAGCAGGTGGGCGACGGCCTTCTTCATGACGCGGGCGGATTTGACGACTTGCGGCAGGAACATCTTGCCCGCGCCGAACAGGTCGCCGACGACGTTCATGCCGTCCATCAGCGGGCCTTCGATCACTTCGATCGGGCGGGCGGCGACGAGGCGGGCTTCCTCGGTATCCTCCACCACATACATGTCGATGCCCTTGACCAGCGCATGTTCGAGGCGGCGGGCGACGGGCCAGCTGCGCCATTCCTGCGCGGCCTTTTCGACCGCCGCGTCCTTGCCGCGATAGCTTTCGGCGAGGGTGACGAGGCGGTCGCCCGCTTCGGGATCGCGGTTGAGGAGGACATCCTCGCAGGCGGTGCGCAGCGCGGGGTCGATCGCGTCATAGACGTCGAGCTGGCCGGCGTTGACGATCGCCATGTCGAGCCCGGCGGGGATGGCGTGGTAGAGGAAGACGCTGTGCATCGCGCGGCGGACGGGTTCGTTGCCGCGGAAGGAGAAGGAGAAGTTGGACAGGCCGCCGGAGATATGGACATGCGGGCAGCGCGCCTTGATCTCGCGGCAGGCTTCGATGAAGTCCAGGCCGTAATTATTATGTTCCTCGATCCCCGTCGCCACCGCGAAGATATTGGGATCGAAGATGATGTCTTCGGGCGGGAAGCCGATGCCCATCAGCAGGTCATAGGCGCGGGCGCAGATTTCGACTTTGCGCGCTTTGGTGTCCGCCTGGCCGGTTTCATCGAAGGCCATGACCACGACGGCGGCGCCATAGGCCATGCATTTGCGGGCGTGGAACAGGAAGGCCTCCTCGCCCTCCTTCATGCTGATCGAGTTGACGATCGGCTTGCCGGAGACGCATTTGAGGCCGGCTTCGATGACGTCCCATTTGGAGCTGTCGATCATCACCGGGACGCGGCTGATGTCGGGTTCCGAGGTCATGAGCTTGAGGAAGGTCGTCATCGCCTCGACCGCGTCGAGCAGCCCCTCATCCATGTTGACGTCGACGATCTGCGCGCCGTTCTCCACCTGCTCGCGCGCAATGTCGATCGCGGCGGCGTAATCGCCCGCCATGATCAGCTTCTTGAACTTGGCCGATCCGGTGACGTTGGTGCGTTCGCCGATATTGACGAAGGTGGCGGTGGATTTGGTGGTCATTTTTTCATGGTCCGTTCGCTTCGAGCGAAGTCGAGAAGCATTCGCGCCCGTGTCTCGACTACGCTCGACACGAACGGAGGTTGGGTTCAGGCGGCGATGTGCATGGGTTCCAGACCTGCGAGGCGGGTCACGACGGGCAGTTCCGGCACCACGCGCGGTTTTTCGCCCGCCAGCGCCCTGGCCACCGCGCCGATATGGTCCGGGGTCGTGCCGCAGCAGCCGCCGACCATGTTGACCAGCCCTTCATCGACCCATTGGCGGATCAGCTTTGCGGTGGTTTCGGGCAGTTCGTCATATTGGCCCAGCTCGTTGGGCAGGCCTGCATTGGGATAGGCCAGGATCAGGGTGTCGGCGTTCTTCGACAGGTCGGCGAGATAGGGGCGCAGCAGGTCCGCGCCGAACGCGCAGTTCACGCCGATGGTCAGCGGCTTCAAATGGCGCATCGAATACCAGAAGGCGTTGATGGTGTGGCCCGACAGGTTGCGGCCCGACATGTCGGTGATGGTGAAGCTGAGCATCAGCGGGACCGGGCGGCCCGCCGCTTCCTCCGCCTCGCGCGCGGCCATGCCCGCGGCTTTGGCGTTCAGCGTATCGAAGCAGGTTTCGACCAGCAGGAAATCCACGCCGCCCGCGATCAGCGCGTCGCATTGCTCGCGATAATCGGCCTTGAGCGTGTCATAATCGACTTCGCGATAGGCGGGGTCGTTGACGTCGGGGGAGATGGACAGCGTCTTGTTGGTTGGCCCGATCGAGCCGCACACGAAGCGCGGCTTGCCATCCGCCGCGGTCGCGGCGTCGCAGGCGTTGCGCGCGAGTGTGG
Organism: Sphingobium sp. RAC03; assembly: GCF_001713415.1. Taxonomy (GTDB): domain Bacteria; phylum Pseudomonadota; class Alphaproteobacteria; order Sphingomonadales; family Sphingomonadaceae; genus Sphingobium. Next base: position 2,032,637 of record NZ_CP016456.1, read on the forward strand.
CGGCGGCGATATTGATGTCCCATACCAGATGTTCGCAGCCATAATCGGCCATGGCGATCTTGGTCGAACTGAAGGTGTTGGTTTCGATCATGTCCGCGCCTGCCGCCAGATAGGCGGCATGGATGCCCTGCACGATGTCCGGCCGGGTCAGGCAGAGCAGATCGTTATTGCCCTTCTGATCCTTGGGCAAATCGAGGGTGCCGCGATAATCGGCTTCGGTCAGGCCATGTTTCTGGATCGACGTGCCATAGCCGCCGTCGAAGATCAGGATCTTTTCGGCGGCAAGGGCGCGTAATTGGTGTTCAGCGGTCATGTTCATATCCTCTCGTACCGTTCGGTTCGAGCCTGTCGAGAACCCCCACGAAACCAGTTCTCGACAAGCTCGAACCGAACGGAGGGGGGGGGTGAAATATCTAGGCGTCCGCTGTCGCCTTTGCCCGCAGCCCCAGCAAATGGCAGATGGCAAAGCTCAATTCCGAGCGGTTGAGCGTGTAGAAATGAAAGTCGCGCACGCCGCCTGCATAGAGTTTCTGGCACAGTTCCGCCGCGATCGTCGCCGAAACGAGTTGGCGCGAGGCGGGGTGGTCGTCCAGTCCTTCGAACAGGCGCGCCATCCAGCTGGGCACCTGCGTATTGCACATGGCCGCCATCCGCTGGGTCGCGGCGAAATTGCTGACCGGCATGATGCCGGGCACGATGTCGGCGGTGATGCCCGCCGCCAACACCTTGTCGAGGAAGCGGAAATAGGCGTCGGGGGTGAAGAAGAATTGGGTGATCGCACGGATCGCCCCGGCGTCGAGCTTGCGCTTGAGATTATCCAAGTCGCTTTGCGCGCTGGCGGCTTCGGGATGGACTTCGGGATAGGCCGATACCGAAATTTCGAACGGGTGGCGCTTGATCAGGCCTTCGACCAGGTCGGCCGCGCCCTTATAGCCCTGCGGGTGCGGTTCGAACGCGCCGCCAACTTCGGGTGGGTCGCCACGCAGCGCGACGATGTGGCGCACGCCTGCCTCCCAATAGGCATCGGCGATTTCGCCAATCTCGTCCTTGCTTGCGCCGACGCAGGTCAGGTGCGCGGCGGCAGCGAGCGGCGTCTCCTTGGCGATCCGCGCGACGGTGTTATGGGTGCGTTCGCGGGTCGATCCGCCCGCGCCATAGGTTACGGACACGAATTTGGGAGCGAGCGGGGTCAAGGTCTCGATCGCAGACCAGAGCTGCGCTTCCATCTTCTCCGACTTGGGCGGGAAAAATTCGAAGCTGACCTGGCAGTCGCCCGCAAGGTCGGCGTAGAGCGGGGCGGCAGGATCGTTCAAGGTCATGCAGAAATCCGTCCTTCGATGGGCAGGATGCGGGCGCCCTTGCGCCGTCCCAGCCAGAGTTGCACCGTCAGTTCCTGGCCCGGCAAAGTCTCCACCCGCTCCAGCACAAGGCCCGCTGCCGAGAACCAGCCGCCGATCTGATCGTCGGAGAAGCCGAGGCGGGCATGCTGGTCGCGCAGGCGCAATTCTTCGCGCTCATGGGGCGCGAAGTCGGCGATTAGGACGCGGCCGTCGAGCGCGGTCACGCGCGCGGCTTCGGCGATCACTTGGCCGGGTGCCTGCGCATAATGCAGCACCTGATGCAGCACGACCGTATCGACGCTGCCCGGTTCGAGCGGCAGGTCGAGGAAATCGCCCAGCAGCAGCGCATATTTGTCGCCCGCATCTTCGGGCAGCTTGGCGCGCGCGAGGCGCAGCATGTCCGGGCTGCGATCGATCGCGGTAACGGCGCGGGCGGCGGGGCCGAACAGTTCGACCATCCGCCCGGTGCCGGTGCCGATGTCGAGCAGATGGCCGATCGGGGCGCTGGCGAGCAGCGCGGTCATCGCGGTTTCCACCTGCGCCTCGGCAACGTGGAGCGAGCGGATCGCATCCCATTCCTCGGCATGGTCGGCGAAATAGCTTTCGGCGGCGCGGGCGCGATCGGCGCGCACGGCGGCAAGGCGCGCCAAATCAGCCTGTTGCCATAATTTTTCGGCGTCGGATGGCGTCAGATGATCGAACAGCGCGATGAAGGGGGCGAGGCCTTCGCCTTTGCCGAGGCGCAGGAACACCCAATTGCCCTCCTTGCGCCGTTCGACCAGGCCCGCTTCGGCGAGGATGCGGACATGGCGCGATACGCGCGGCTGACTTTGCCCCACGACCTGCGCGATTTCGCCGACCGCCAACTCCATCGCGCGCAGCAAATGAATGATCCGCAAGCGGGTCGGATCGCCAAGGGCGCGGAAAATGTCGAGCGAAGTTGCCATGCCAGCATCATATAAAGAAATCTTTATATGCGTCAACAACTCTCATTTTCCAGCTTTTGACCGGCAAAAGCATGGGCCTATCGCCTTGCTGTTGCATGAATGGGATTGCCTTGCCCCGTCCAAGGCATTACGAATCGCTCCGCAGGCGCAATGGGGGGTGAGCTTTTCTCCGAGAGTGGTCTGCACCGTTTTTTTCTCAGAGAGGGGTTTTTGCCCATGACCAAGTCTATCGCTCTTTCGCTCGTTCTTGCCGCTTCGCTCGGCCTGGCTGCCTGCTCGGGCGCCGAAACCGAAAACACCGCCAACAACGCCGCCAACTCGGCCGAGAACGCGTCGAACGCTGCCGACAACGCCATGAACGCGGCGATGAACGCTGCCGACAACGCCGCCAACGCTGCGTCGAACGCCACCAACAACGTCGCCAACGCGATGTAAAACCCGCAAGGGTTTGTTGGACGTATTTGATGGGGGTCGCACCGGCAACGGCGCGGCCCCTTTTCTATGGCGATTTTGGTGTTTGCACCGCTACTCATTCCTGTCCCTTTAGGGGAGGTGGCTGGCCAAAGGTCAGACGGAGGGGTGTTGCGTTATCGAGGCGGTGACACCCCTCCACCACGCCTTCGGCGCGGTCCCCCTCCCCTTGCAGGGGAGGATTTTAATGTGCGAATTACAGGGTCGCTTTTCGATTGGGGATAGAGAGATGATCCGCGCCTTATTCATCGCTACAGCGCTGCTATCGCTTGGTGCCTGCGGTTCAGAGCCGTCCGATGGGGTCGGCGGCGTGAGCGCCAGTGAAGCCAGCGCGCTTAATGACGCGGCCGCGATGCTCGATGCGCAGAGGGGTGTGGCGCAGAGCGGCGATGCTGGCCTTAATCCCGCAGCCAGCGCGGCCGCAGGGGCCGATCGGGGCCGGGTCGCGCCGCAGCCTGATCCCCAACCCTGACGCAAAAAAGGCCGCCCCGGACGGGACGGCCTTTTCACTTGGTTCAGAGCTTAGCAGTTACGGTCGATCGCCCGACCGGCGAGGGCGCCGACGCCTGCGCCGATGATCGCGCCGGTCGTGCCGTCACCGCGACGGCCATAGCGGCCCGAACCCTTGCCGACTTCATTGCCGAGCAGGCCACCGGCGATCGCGCCGATGATGGTGCCGCCCGTGCCATTGTCGCGGCAGCGATAGCCGCCCCGATAGCCATTATTGCGATAATAGCGGTCGCCGCGATAATATTGGTTACGGTTGCCGCGATAGCCACGGTCACCCCGGTAGCCGCGATTGTCGCCGCGATAATAATCGCCGCGATCATAGCCACGGTCGTAACCGCGATAATAGCCATTTTGCGCCATTGCGGGTGTGGCGGTCGCCACCATGGAGGCTGCGCCCATTGCCAGGGCTGCGCCCAAATTCAAAAGAAACTTCATCTTCATCGCGCTTCTCCTTCCTGTGTCAGCATCAGAGGGGCGATGTCCGATTACGGGATTGCCCATCGAGTGACGTCTTTATGGCCGATTCGGGTTGAGCCATCCCTGAATGGCGATGACAGCCATTGTTCACATGGCCACGGCGCACCATTGCCCTGCTGCGCTTCGTCGCATGAGCGGCTATGGCGGGCGGGATGACGCGAATCCTGATCGTGCTGGCGCTGGCCATCCTGCTGTTGCCAGCCCCGCATCCCAGCAAGCCGGAAGCGGTGCAGGCAGGGGCGTTGCTGGTATCGGCGCGCGCGCTGCCGCTCAGCAGCATCGACCCCGCGCTACGGCGCGTGGGGGCGCTGGAATATCTCGGCGGATGGGAATTGCGCAGCGCCAATCCAGGCTTTGGCGGTATTTCGGCGCTGAGGGCGACCGGCGGCGGCGACATATTGGCGCTGAGCGATTCCGGCATCCTGATGGGCTTTCATGTGGGGCCGGGCGAGGCGTCGCGGCGCCCCTTCATCGCGCCGCTGCCGGTGCGGCCCAAGGACCGGGACCGACCCTGGTGGGCGTGGGATTCCGAAGCGCTGACCTATGATCCGGCGACCGATCGCCACTGGGTGGGGTTCGAACTGCAACAATCGATCTGCCGCTATGCCCCCGGTTTCGCGCGGGTGGAGGCGTGCCGCGTCTGGCCCGCGATTCTGGGCTGGCCCAAGACGGGGTCGATCGAATCGCTGGCGCGGTTGCCCGATGGGCGGTTCATCGCGATTGCCGAGATGGGGATGACGCCGGACGGGGCGCATCAGGCGCTGCTGTTCGCGGGCGACCCGGCCGAGAGTGCTACGCCTGCGCCCATTCCCCTGCGCTACACGCCGCCGCAGGGCTATCGGCCGACCGATGCGGTGGCGCTGGACGATCGGCGGTTGCTCGTGGTCAATCGCCGCCTCACGCTGCAGAACCTGTTTACCGCCACCATCGCGATCGTGGACCTGCCGGAGAAGATGGCGCCGGGGGCAACGCTCAAGGCGCGGACGCTGGCCCGCCTCGCGCCGCCGCTGCTGGCGGACAATTTCGAGGGGATCGCGATCAGCCGGGAGGGCGGGCGGACGATGCTATGGGTGATCTCCGACGATAATCACGAATTTTTCCAGCGGACATTGTTGCTGAAGTTCGGGCCGGCGGATCAACCATCCGCAAAGCCGAACGGCGCGCGCGTCCCGCGATAATCGTCGGGCAGCATGTCGCGGCCGATCGGCGGGGCGGCGCGGGCGAGGCAGTGGGGGCGGTGGCAGAGGCGACAGGTGACGCCGATGGGGGTAGGGTCCGGGGGCGGGCTGCCCTGTGTGTAAATTAGGCGGTGGGCATGGTCCGCGGCGCAGCAGAGTGCGATGGCGCGGTCGACCCTGGGGGATTCCCAACCACCGCCGCCCGCCGTGACCGTGCGCGCGATCGAGAAGAAACGCTGCCCGTCGGGCAGTTCGAGCCATTGGGTGACGACCTGTCGGGGCGTCTCGAACACCCGATGCACCGACCAGAGCGGGCAGGAGCCGCCATGCCGGGCAAAGGGAAAGCCCGCGCCGTCGAGCCGCTTGGAGACATTGCCTGCCGGATCGACGCGGAGGAAGAAGAAGGGAACGCGCTCCTGCCCCGGTTTTTGCAGGGTGGTGAGGCGGTGGGCGACCTGCTCGAAACTGGTGCCGAACTGGCGGGCGAGCGCCTCGACATCATAGCGGCGTGCCTCAACCGCTTTGGCGAAGGCGGCGTAGGGCATCAGGATCGCTGCGGCCCCATAGCTGGCGAGCGCGCGGCGGGCGAGGCGGCGGCTGCTTTCGGTAGTGAACTGGCCGTCCTTGAGGATGGCGTCGAAGGCCCTGCGCATTTCGAGATAGGCGATCTGGAGCGCGAGCTGGAATTGGGCGCTGGCGGTGTCGAGCGTGTCGTCGAGGAGGATGGCGTCGCGATGCCGGTCATAGCGGCGCAGCGATCCTGCCATGACGTCGGCAGGCAGGCGGCGAACGCGAAGACTATGCCGGGCGCGCAGCCAGCCGGTGAGGCCGCCTTCCGTCTCGGCATCGGCGGCGAGTTTTTCGGCCAGGTCGTCCAGCATCGGGAAGCTGTTGCGGCGGGCGGCGAGGAAGCGGCGCGATTCGGCGACTGGATCGGGCGCGTCATCAGGGGCGGTGCCCTGGTCGGCGAGGGCCAGATGCTCTTCACGATAGCTGGTGTAGAGGCGCAGCAGCGCTTCGGTGATGCCGGGATAATTGACCGCGACGTCGCCGGTGGCAAGCGCGGGCAGGTCAAGGTCCGCGAACATCGGGTCTTTGAGGACGGCGTGGAGCCGCGCGGTCTGTTCAGTGCCGCCGTCGCCCGCCACCTCCGCCATGTCGAGCTTGTAGGTGCGCGCGAGGCGCAGCAGCATGTCCGCGGTCAGCGGCCGCTGGTTGCGTTCGAGCAGCGCGACATAGGAAGGCGAGATGTCGAGATCGGCGGCCATGTCGGCTTGCGTGAGGCCAAGGTCGCGGCGCAGCCGCCGCAGGCGCGGCCCCATATAGACCGGGCTGTCTTTACGCATCGGCTCGACTCCTGTGCAGGCTTTACAACTTTACAGCAGATTTTTGTAAAGATCGACAACTGAACTTCACAAGGGCTGCCGCGCCGTGTGGGCGGGGGGTAGGGGCTGTACATCAAGCCCATAGCTCACGAGGGAACGGCCCATGTCCTACCAGGAAAATATCGCAAAGGCGCAGGCGCTGATCGGCAGCCATCCCGGCACATGGGACGGCATCAATGCGGAATCGGTTGCGCGGATGCAATTGCAGAACCGCTTCAACACGGGTCTCGACATCGCCAAATATACCGCGGGCATCATGCGCCGCGACATGGCGGCCTATGACGCGGACCCGGCCGAATACACCCAGTCGCTGGGCTGCTGGCACGGCTTTATCGGCCAGCAGAAGATGATCGCGATCAAGAAGCATTTCGGCACGACCAAGCGCAAATATCTCTATCTGTCGGGCTGGATGGTCGCCGCGCTGCGCAGCGACTTCGGCCCGTTGCCCGACCAGTCGATGCATGAGAAGACCAGCGTTCCGGCGCTGATCGAAGAGCTTTACACCTTTCTGAAGCAGGCCGACGCCCGCGAATTGGGCATGTGGTTCCGCGATCTCGACGCGGCGCGCGCTGACGGTGACGAGGTCAAGGCGCAGAAGGCGCAGCATGCGATCGACAATTTCGAAACCCATGTCGTCCCGATCATCGCCGACATTGATGCGGGCTTCGGCAATGCGGAAGCGACCTATCTGCTCGCCAAAAAGATGATCGAGGCGGGGGCGTGCGCGCTCCAGATCGAGAATCAGGTGTCGGACGAAAAGCAGTGCGGGCATCAGGACGGCAAGGTCACGGTGCCGCATGAAGACTTCCTCGCGAAGGTTCGGGCGTGCCGCTATGCGTTTCTGGAACTCGGCGTCGATGATGGCATCATCGTCACGCGGACGGACTCGCTGGGCGCTGGGCTGACCAAGCAGATCGCGGTCAGCAACGAGCCGGGCGATATCGGCGACCTATATAACAGCTTCCTCGATTGCGAAGAGATCGACCCGGCGACGGCGAAGAATGGCGATGTCATCCTGAACCGCGACGGCAAGCTGCTGCGCCCCAAGCGGTTGCCGAGCAACCTGTTCCAGTTCCGCGAGGGCACTGGCGCGGATCGCTGCGTGCTGGACTGCATCACGTCGTTACAAAATGGCGCGGACCTGCTGTGGATCGAGACCGAGAAGCCGCATATCGAGCAGATCGCATCGATGGTCGATCGCATCCGTGAGGTCATCCCCAATGCCAAGCTGGTTTATAATAATTCGCCCAGCTTCAACTGGACGCTGAATTTCCGCCAGCAGGTCTATGATGCGTGGGAAGCGGCGGGCAAGGATGTCGGCGACTATGACCGGGCGCGCCTGATGAGCGTCGATTATGATGCCACCGATCTGGGTCGGGAAGCCGACGACCGCATCCGCACCTTCCAGAAGGATGCGGCGGCGCGGGCGGGGATTTTCCATCACCTCATCACCTTGCCGACCTATCATACGGCGGCGCTCAGCACCGATAATCTCGCGAAGGAGTATTTCGGTGAGGCCGGGATGCTGGGCTATGTCGAGGGCGTCCAGCGCAAGGAAATCCGCCAGGGTATCGCCTGCGTGAAGCATCAGAATATGTCGGGCAGCGACATTGGCGATGATCATAAGGAGTATTTCGCGGGTGAAGCGGCGCTGAAGGCCGGTGGCGCGCACAATACGATGAATCAATTTGCAGCATAAATGCTGCGGAGGAATCAGTTTGCGGCCTGACACTCTTTCGCGTGATTGCGGCAAGGGTGGGGCTTTATCTCCGGCGCTCCGTTGGGGTGCGATGTCGGGAGATCGGTCCCCGCCTGCGCGAGGATGACGGCCGCTTTAAGGGCCAGCTCGCGGGGAATTCGACACTCCCTTCGCGGGTTTGGGTGGAAGGACTGGACGGCCCGGCGGGAAACTGCCGGGCCGTTTTTTCCTATTTTAATTCCACCGCGCCGTTCGTCCTGAGTAGCTCCTGAGCGAAGTCGAAGGGGCGTATCGAAGGGGGCTGAAGATGCTTCGATACGGGTCTTCGACAAGCTCAGCCCCTACTCAGCACGAACGGCCTATGGGTATAGTGGTTATGCGATCCCCGCCCGCTGCCGGACAGTCTGCTTCAATATGTCGAGCGGCATGGCGCCCAGCGTCAGCACATCATGGAAAGCCTTGATGTCGAAGGCGTCGCCCTGCTTCTTCTGCACTTCGCCGCGCAGGTCGTTCCAGACGGTGTGGCCGATCTTGTAGCTGCACGCCTGACCCGGCCAGACGGTATAGCGGTCGATTTCGCCCTGGCTGCGACCGCGGGCGATGCCGGTGGTGGCGATCAGATAATCGGTCGCCTTTTCGCGGCTCCACCGTTTGACGTGCATGCCGGAGTCGACGACGAGGCGGGTGGCGCGGAAGAGGAGCGACTGGAGATAGCCGACCTGACCCAGCGGATCGCCGTCATACATGCCCATCTCGTCGGCCAGTTGTTCGGAATAGAGCGCCCAGCCTTCGCTATAGCCGCTATAGCCGCCGCGTCGGCGGATCATCGGGATGGCGTCGGATTCCAGCGCGACCGACACTTGGAGATGATGCCCCGGCACGGCTTCATGATGGGTCAGGGTCGCAAGGCCGAATTTGGGCCGGTCGAACGTGTCGCGCAGGTTGATATAATAGATGGCCGGGCGCGAACCGTCGAGCGAGGCGTTCTGATAATAGCCGCCCGGTGCGCCCGCCTGAATGGTGACCGGCACGCGGCGGACCTCGACCGGGGCCTTGGGTACGGTGTTGAAGGCTTCGCCGAGTCGCTTTTGCATGGCGATGATCTGGACATTGAGTTGGGCGAGCAGCGCTTCGCGGCCGGGATCGGTGTTGGGGAAGAGCTGGTCGGGGCGCTTGTTCAGTGCGACGAGGCGATCGCCGACCGTCCCCTGGCTCATCCCTTCGCCTTTCAGGATCGTGTCGATCCGGGCGCTGATCTGCGCGACCTGATCAAGGCCGATCTGGTGGATTTCATCGCCGGTGAGCGCGGTGGTGGTGGCCGCTTCGGCAGCGGCGGCGTAGAAGGCCTCGCCTTCGGGCAGACGCCACACGCCTGCGTCATGGGTCGCCTTGGCGCGGAGATTTTGCACCAAAGCGCGCTGGCGGTCGAGTGCGGGGAAGATCTTATCGGTGACGATCTTTTCGGCCTGCGCGGCGCGTTCGGGTGGCAGGCCGGCGGCGGCGAGTTTCTTCACGAAGGAGGCGACGAGGACGGTTTGCGCGGCGGGCTGATCGCGCAGCGACGCCTGCATCTTGAGCGTCGTGTCGAGAATATAGTCGGGCGCGAACACGCCCTTGGCCGCATCCTCCTTCTGCCGGGCCAGTTCGCCGTCCATGGCAGCCGGGAAGGCTTCGAGGCGGGCGAGATAGGCGTCGGCGTCGGCCGCGTTGGCAACGCGATGCTGCGAATCGAGGAAGTCGGGGATTTCGCGATAGCTGCCGGTCAATTGGCTCAGCACATAGGGGGCATAGCGACCCGCTGTCTCGCCATAGCCAAAGCGTTCGCCGCCGACTGTGCGGTCGAGTTGATAGGCGACGACGTCATAGTCGAGTTTCGACGCGTCGCTGAGGGATTTGCGGTCGATGGTCGCGAGTTGCCTGGCCTGGGCCTTGCTGCGGGCGAGGTCGCGGGCGACCCCGGCGGCGGAGGTGTCGCTGAGCTTGCCGCGCAGGGCGGCGCGCTCGCCGGTGTCGAGGCCAAGGCGGGTCGCCTGTTCGGGCGAGTCGGCGAGCCGTTCGTAGAAGAAGCCGTCGAGCATGGCGCGCAGCCGGGCGTCGGCGGAGCCAGCTTGGGCGAAGGTGGGGGCGGCTGTGGCGGCGGTCAGCGCGGTGGCGCCGCTGGTGGCGAGAAATTGGCGTCGGTTCACGACTATGGGCTCCACAAATCGGGGAAGGGCGGCGAGGGGCGTCGCCCGCGATACCCCCTTGTGCCGCGATCCCAAGGGCTTGGCTAGGGGCAGTCCGGTGCAAAGCCACTGGCGCTATACGCTGCGATGTCGATGGGATATGCGACAGCCGCCTCCAAGGGAGACTTGCCATGGCCTACACGCTGATCACCGCGAACCGCAATTATAGCAGCTGGTCGCTGCGCCCCTGGGTGCTGATGACCGCGTTGGGCATCCCGTTCATCGACCGGATCGCGCCGTTTTTGCAGCCGACCAACTATGCCGCCTTCCGCAGTTTTTCGCCCACGGGGCAGGTGCCTGCGCTGATCGATGGCGAGCGGACGGTGTGGGATTCGCTGGGGATCATCCTCTATCTCGCCGATCGCCATGCCGAAGTGTGGCCGCGCGATGAGGCGGCGCGGGCCTGGGCGCAGTGCGCGGCGGCGGAGATGCATAGCGGCTTTGCGACGTTGCGGAACGATTGCACGATGAATATCGGCGTGCGGGTGGAGCCGCATCTGCCCTCGCCTGCGCTCAACAAGGATATCGCCCGGCTGACCGAGCTTTGGGCGGAGGGCCTTGCGCGCTTTGGCGGGCCGTTTCTGGCGGGGGATGCCTTTACCGCTGTCGATGCCTTTTACGCGCCGGTCGCCTATCGGGTGCGGACCTATGGGCTGGATGTCGGCCCGGCGGGACAGGCCTGGGTCGAGCATATGCTGGCGCTGCCCGCGATGCGCGCGTGGGAGGACGCGGCGCTGGCCGAAACCTGGCGCGAGGATAGCCATGAGGCGGAGATCGGCGCGGCCGGGCGCATCGTGGCGGACTATCGCGCCTCATAAAATCCTCCCCTGCCCCGCCGGGGGAGGATGAATTATGCCTGTCCACCGCCCCAATCGTAACATTCTTGCCCGCCAGATAGATAAAAGGGCATATTGCGGCGCGCTTCCCCCTTTTCCCCCTGCCATTCCGGGTCTAGGGGGGGAGCCACTATGGTTAAACCCCGCACCCTCTATGAGAAGATCTGGGACGCGCATGTCGTGGAGCGTCGCCCGGATGGCACTTGCCTCATCTATATCGACCGGCATCTCGTCCATGAAGTGACGAGCCCGCAGGCGTTTGAGGGGCTTCGTCTTGCCGGGCGCAAGGTGCGGCGGCCCGATCTGACGCTGGCAGTGCCGGATCATAATCTGCCCACGACCCCGCGTCGCGACGCCGATGGCAAGCGTATTCCGATTGCCGATCCGCAGAGCGCGCAGCAGTTGGAAGCGCTGGAACGCAATGCGCCGGAATTTGGTGTCCGCCTGATCGGCGACGCCGATGTCGAGCAGGGCATCGTCCATGTGGTGGGACCGGAGCAGGGCTTCACCCTGCCGGGCACGACGCTGGTGTGCGGCGACAGCCATACCAGTTCGCACGGCGCGCTCGGTGCGCTGGCCTTCGGGATTGGCACGTCGGAGGTCGAGCATGTGCTGGCGACCCAGACCTTGCTGCTCAAGCAATCGAAGACGATGGCGGTCGTGGTCGATGGCGAACTGGGCTTTGGTGTTACGCCCAAGGATGTCGCGCTGGCGATTTGCGGGCGGATCGGCACCGCGGGCGGCACCGGCTATGTCATGGAATATCGCGGGTCCGTGTTCCGCGACATGTCGATCGAAGGGCGGCTGACCGTCGCCAACATGTCGATCGAGGCGGGCGCGCGGTCGGGCCTGTTTGCGCCGGACGAAACGACCTTTGCCTATCTGAAAGGGCGTCCGATGGCGCCCAAGGGTGCGGATTGGGACGCGGCGGTGGCCTGGTGGCGCACGCTCGTCACCGATGAGGGCGCTGTCTTCGATAAGGTGGTGGTGATCGACGCGTCCGATATCGTGCCGACCGTGACTTGGGGCACCAGCCCTGAAGATGTGGTCGCGGTGACCGGCGTGGTGCCCGACCCCGACAGTTTCGAGGATGCGTCCAAGCGGGCCGCTGCGCAAAGGTCGCTCGATTATATGGGGCTGACCGCCGGGCAGCGGCTGGCCGACGTGGCGGTGGAGCATATCTTCATCGGCAGTTGCACCAACAGCCGGATCGAGGATTTGCGCGCGGCCGCCGCGTTGCTGGACGGTCGCCGGATCGCCAGCGGCATCAAGCATGCCATGGTCGTGCCGGGGTCGGGCCTCGTCAAGCGACAGGCGGAGGCCGAAGGGCTGGACCGCATTTTCGTGGCGGCCGGGTTCGAATGGCGCGAGCCGGGTTGTTCGGCGTGTCTGGGCATGAACCCGGACAAGGTGCCTGCGGGCGAGCGCTGCGCATCGACCAGCAACCGCAATTTCATGGGGCGTCAGGGACCGGGTGCGCGCACGCATCTGGTCTCGCCTGCCATGGCGGCGGCGGCAGCGCTGACCGGGCGGCTGACCGACGTGCGTGAATTATTGAAAGACCAAGAGGGGATGACGTTGTGAAAAAGATATTCTGGCTGCTGACGCTGGGCGCGCTGGCGAGTGCCGCGATGGCCGCCACGCTCGGCCGGGCCGAAGATCTGACCGCAGCGGAAGCCAAGCAGGCGCGCTGATGGAGAAGCTGACGACCGTCGAGGGGAAGGCCTATCCGTTCGGGATGAAGAATGTCGATACCGACATCGTCATCCCCTCGCACTGGCTCAAGACCATTTCGCGCACCGGCCTTGGCAAGGGCGCGTTCGAGGTGTTGCGCAAGGAACCGGGCAATGTCTTCGACGATCCGGCCTATGCGGGCAGCCCGATCCTTATCGCGGGCGACAATTTCGGTTGCGGGTCGAGCCGCGAACATGCTGCCTGGGCGCTGGGTGACCTGGGCATCAAGGTGGTGATCGCGCCGAGCTTTTCCGACATCTTCTCCAGCAATGCGTTCAAGAATGGCATATTGACCGTGGTGCTGCCGCAGGCTGCGATCGACCGGCTGATGGAGGTTGCGCGCACCGACGAGATCCATGTCGATCTGGAGCAGCAGACGGTCACGACGCAGTTTCAGGACCGTTTCGCGTTTGAGATCGATCCTTTCCGCAAACATTGCCTGCTGGGTGGTCTGGATGAGATCGGCCTGACGCTGGGCGATGCAGACGGGATTGCTGTCTATGAAAAGAGCGTTGCGCAGGATCGCCCCTGGATGATCCCTGCCGTTGCGTAATCGCGCGCTTCTGCCTATCTGATTTTCGATATCCGCTTTGAACAGGGCTTTTGGGCATGACGACTTTCGACGATCGCGAACGGGCATTCGAAAATATGTTCGCGCATGACCAGGAAATGCAGTTCCGCATCCAGGCACGCCGCAACCGTCTGCTAGGCGAATGGGCCGCTGCGAAGATGGGCCTGACGCCTGAAGAGACCGACGCCTATGCCAAGGCCGTCGTACAGGCCGATTTCGAGGAAGCGGGCGACGAGGATGTGATCCGCAAGCTGGTGGGTGATATGACCTCGGCCGGGATCGAGATTGACGAGCCGGGTGTGCGCGCCGCGCTGGAAGAGCAGGCGGTCGTCGCGCGCCGCATGTTCATCGAAGCGCAGTAAGGCCGCCGCGATGCCGATGGCCGCCGACGAAATTGCCGACATGATCCGCGCCGCCATTCCCGACGCGCAGGTCGAGATTACCGACCTGGCGGGGGACGGCGACCATTATGCCGCGCGCGTGGTGGCGGAAAGTTTCCGGGGGATGAGCCGGGTGGCGCAGCAACGCGCCGTCTATGCTTCGCTCGACGGGCGGATGGGGGGCGTACTGCATGCCTTGCAACTGACCACGGCGGTTCCCAACTAAGATCGCATGGATAGTATGCGTCGGGCTATCGCGACGCCAGACAGGAATGGACTTTCGATCATGACCGACGCCGTGCATCAGCGGATCGCCGAACTTGTGGGTGCCCATGACGTGGTGCTTTTCATGAAGGGCACGCCGCTCTTTCCGCAATGTGGCTTTTCGAGCCGCGCCATTGCGATCCTGGAGCATCTGGGCGTGGCCTATGACACGGTCGATGTGCTACAGGATCAGGCCGTACGGCAGGGGATCAAGGCTTTTTCCGATTGGCCGACCATTCCCCAGCTTTATGTGAAGGGCGAATTTGTCGGCGGCAGCGACATCATGATGGAAATGTATGAAGCGGGCGAACTGCACCAGCTGATGACCGATCAGGGCGTCGCCGCCGCGAGTTGATCGCGACGGATACAGCGAAATTGGAGGGGGCGGTCCGGTTCGGGCCGCCTTTTTTTGTGGCTGAGGGGATTGGCCGCCGCTTCTTCGCTTTTCTCCGTTGACTACGCATGTAATCAATGCGATTACAGATGTAGTTGAACGGGAGGCGCAGGCGCGTGGCGGACATAGGCGACAAGATCAGCGAAGCCGAACTGGTGGTGATGGAGGCGCTGTGGGAACAGTCGCCGCAGACCGCGACCGATGTTGCCGATCGCGTCGCGGCTGCGCGCGACTGGAGCGTCCAGACGGTCAAGACGTTGCTGTCGCGGCTGATGGCCAAGGATATCATTGCCGCCGACCAGGATGGTCGCCGCTTTCTCTATCGGCCGATGGTGGCGCGCGACGACTATGTCGCGGGCGAGTCCGGGCGGCTGGTCAATCGCCTGTTTGGCGGTCGCATTTCGCCGCTGGTTGCGCAGCTGGCGAGCCAGGATCAGTTGACGGCGGAGGATATCGCCGAGCTGGAGGATATCCTCAAGGGGCTGAAATCATGAGCGTCTGGATCGTCGAAACGCTGATCGCCACCAGCTTGCTGATGGCGCTGGTGATGCTGTTGCGCCGCCCGGTCGCGCGCTGGCTGGGGGCGGGGGCGGCCTATAGCCTCTGGGTCTTGCCGTTGCTGCGCATGGTGTTGCCGGTGCTGCCGCAGGAGGTGGCGGCGCCTTCGCCGCTGCATATCGCGGTCGACCAGTCGGGTCTGCCCGGATTGCTGGCGCTTTCAAATAACCCGCAAGCGGCATCGGCGTCGGGCTTTCCTTGGCTGGAGGCCGGGATCGCGCTCTGGTTCATCGGGTTGCTGGCGTTTCTGCTGTTCCAGGCGGTGGGCTATATCCGCTTCCGTCGCCATATGCTCGATGGCTCCGTATTGCTTGGACAGGAAGGGCGCATCCGCACGATCGCCAGCCCGCAGGCGCCGGGGCCGCTGGCCTTTGGCGTGCTGCGGCCGATGATCGTTCTGCCGGTCGATTTCGCGCAGCGCTATGACGATCTGGAGCAGGAAATGGCGGTCGCGCATGAGCGTGCGCATCATGAGCGCGGCGACCTGCTGGCCAATATGGTCGCGCTGCTGCTTCTGGGCGTCCATTGGTGCAACCCGATCGCCTGGATCGCCTATCGCGCCTATCGCGCCGACCAGGAAACCGCCTGCGATGCGCGTGTCCTGTCGCTCTATGGCCGCGACCAGGCCCATGCCTATGGCCGCGCCATCCTGAAAGCCGCAGGCGGGCGGCAATTCGTCGCCGCCTGTCATCTCAATCGCATTGCTACACTCAAGGGGAGGCTTGCCATGCTTTCGCACCATGAAATTTCGCTTCAGCGGATCAGCTGGGGCATGGCGGCTGTCGCCATCGTCACCGCCACCGGCCTCGCGCTCACCGCATCGGGCAGCCGCGCCGCGCAGCAGATGGCGGCGATCAGCGAGACCGTCGAATCCGCCGATCTCGCCCGGCTGGGCGATCTGGTCGCCCGGCCCGCCGCCGCCACCGTGCCGGAAGTGCCAGCCGCTGCCACCGTCCCCGACGTGCCGACCGCTGCGACCATCGCGGCCGAAACCACGCCGATGACGCCCGTGCCGCCAGAGCCGATCGTGCCCGCCGCCGACATGATCGCACCTGTGCCGCCAGTGGCCCCTGCGCCGCCGGTGACCTGGCGCGAGGAAAAGGCGCGTATCAGCGCAAGTCGTGCCAACCAGTGGGGACAGACCCCTGCCATCCCGACCGAGGCGGACATTGCCCGGATG
Source organism: Sphingobium sp. RAC03 (assembly GCF_001713415.1). GTDB lineage: Bacteria > Pseudomonadota > Alphaproteobacteria > Sphingomonadales > Sphingomonadaceae > Sphingobium. The sequence goes on from NZ_CP016456.1 coordinate 2,048,786, forward strand.
GTGCCGGTGGTGGATGTCCGCAAGGGTTGCGATGGCGACCGGACGGTTAGCCAGCGCGAGACGGTGGACAGCAATGGCCGTCGTGCCATCCGTATCCGCATCTGCGAGGCACAGATCGAGGCGCAGGCGCTGCGATCGGCGCGCGCGGGGTTGATGAAGGCGCGGGCGAAGGTGGAACGGGCAACGCATATGTCCGATCGTATTCGCGCCGACGTACTCCGCGACCTGGACGAGGAAATCGCGCAGATCGACGGTCAGCGCAATTGATCGCGCACCGTCAGCGGCTGAGGAGGCGGGCTACGGCTACGAAATCCTCGACGCTGACGGTTTCGGCGCGGCGCTGCGGATCTATGCCGACTTCTGCCAGCGCGTCGAGCGCGCCGGGTAGGCCTTTGAGGCTCTGGCGCAGCATCTTGCGGCGTTGGCCGAAGGCGGCGGCGGTTAGGCGTTCCAGCATCTTGAGTTGAACACCGTCCGGCGCGGGTTTCGCGGTGATATGCACGACCGCCGACATGACCTTGGGGGGCGGGGTAAAGGCGCTGCGGTGCACCTTCATCGCGATCCGCGCCTCGCTGCGCCACTGCGACAGGATGGCAAGGCGGCCATAATGGTCGGTGCCGGGCTGGGCGACGATGCGTTCGGCCACTTCCATCTGGAACATGAGCGTCAAGCTAGACCACCAGGGCAGCGGCTCCCACGCCGCGGACAACCAGCCGACGAGCAGGGGCGTGCCGACATTATAGGGCAGGTTGGCGATGATATGCGCGCCCTCGCCAGCCTCGGCGCGGGCATCCACTTCCATGGCGTCGCCGGACAGGACACGCAACTGGCCGGGAAAGGCCTCCTCCAGTTCGGCAAGCGCAGGCAGGCAGCGATGGTCGCGCTCGACCGCGACGAGCCGTGCCCCGGCACGCAGGATGGCGCGGGTCAGGCCGCCGGGGCCGGGGCCGACCTCGAAGGCGGGCTGGCCATCCAGCGGGCCGGGAATGGCGGCGATCCGGTCGAGCAATTGTTCGTCGAGCAGGAAATTCTGACCCAGAGCCTTGCTGGCGGCGAGGCCATGGCGCGCGATCACGTCGCGCAGGGGCGGCAATGCCGGACGGGTTTCAACCATAAGCGATGCGCGCGCGCGCGGCGGCTTCGGCCATGCGGATCGCGGCGATCATCGCGCCCGGATTGGCGCTGTCGGTCCCGGCGATACCGAAGGCTGTGCCATGGTCGGGCGAGGTGCGGACGATCGGCAGGCCGAGCGTGATGTTGACGCCATCGTCGAAATTCAGCGTCTTGATCGGGATCAGCGCCTGATCATGATACATGCACAGCGCCACGTCATAGGTTTCGCGCGCGCGGGCGTGGAACATGCCGTCGGCCGCCAGGGGGCCGACAATGTCCATACCCTCGGCGCGCAACTGTTCGATCGCAGGCCGGATGATCTCGATCTCTTCACGGCCCAACGCGCCATTTTCTCCGGCATGGGGGTTAAGCCCAGCGACCGCGAGGCGCGGGCGGGCGATGCCGAAATTCTTCTGCATCCCCTTGGCCGTGGTGATGGCGCGGGCGCGGATCAGATCGATGGTGAGCGCGGCTGCCACATCGGCCAGCGCGATATGGATGGTGATCGGCACGACCTTGAGCGATGGTCCGGCCAGCATCATCACCGCATTATGGGCAGAAACGCCGCAGCGTTCGGCGACGAATTCGGTCTGGCCCGGATGAGTGAAGCCGACGCCATAAAGCTGTTCCTTGCCGACCGGCGCGGTAACGATGCCTGCGGCCGAACCGGAACGGGCGAGGCCGACCGCGACTTCGAGCGCCTGAAACGCAATGCGCGCGCCATCGACGCTGGGCGACCCCGGCACGATCTCACCCGCCTTGGCGATTTCGAGGCAGGGGAGGCCGGTCGCGAAGGTCGCCGTCGCTTCTTCCGGCGCGCTGATCGGGATGATCGGGCCGAGCCACACCGCGCGCAACGCGGCGGGATCACCCACCGCGAAGAAGGGAGCAAGGCCGCGTGCCTCACGCATGACCCAGCTTTTGGCGACGATCTCCGGCCCTATCCCGGCCGGATCGCCCAGCGGCACCGCGAAGGGTGCTAAAGAGACGGCCTCAATTATATTCGATCACCGCATCGCGACGCAGATCGCGCAGATAGATGCGCGCACGCCGGTTGACCCGTTCTTCTTCCAGTTGCGCCTGGATCTGTTCGGCATTGGGCGCATTGGCCGATGCCGGATCGTCGCGACCGCAGACGATCAGCACGCGCACGCCTTCGGTAATGGAGCCGAAGGGCGGCGTGGCTTCGCCGACCTGCAGGTTCAGCAAAATGTCCTGCAACTGAGGTGGAAGATCGCGGATCTTCACATTGTCATTGTCGACCACGTCGGCCCCGATCCGCGCACCGACTTCGTTCGCCTGGCCGCAGCCTTTGATCTCCTTGATCGCGGCGGCGAAGCTGGCGGCCTTTGTGCTGGCCTGTTCCTTGGTCGTTCCCTTGGGGAAGAGGACCGAAAGCTGCTTCAAGCTAAGCAGCGAATCGCGCGGATCGGCGGTCAGCACCTTGCGCTTGTCCATGACATAGAGCAGCGACACGCCGCCGACGGTTTCGATCGGGCCAGCGATCTGTCCGACCTGCATTTCGGCCGCTGCCTGCGCCAGTTCGGGGGGCAGCTGGGCGGGGCGAACCCAGCCGAGGTCGCCACCGACCGCCGCCGTCGAGGCTTCGGAAAATTGACGGGCATAGGCGGGGAAACTGCCGCCCTGCTGAATCTGCTGAATGATGTTGCGCGCATTGGCAATGATCTGCGCCCGATTTTCCGGCGTTGCCGACAGATAGATTTCGCCGATCCGATATTCGTCGCTGCCCTTGGCCGCGTTCAGCCGGTCGATGACCGATTGCACTTCGTCTTCCGACACGTTGACGAAGGGCTGGACATTGCGACGGAGCAGGCGGCTCCACGCGAGTTCGCCCTCGATCTGGCGCTTGATGCTGGCCGACGAACTGCCCTGCGTGCGCAGATAGGCGTCGAACTGGGTAGGCGACTGGCGGAAATTCGCCGCGACCCGCTCATAGCTTTGCTGGATTTCGGCGGGGTCGACCTTGATGTCGTTGGCGGCGGCTTCCTGGATCTGGAGCGTTTCGTCGATCAGGTTGCGCAGCACCTGCAGGCGCAACCGCTCCTTTTCTTCCGCTTCGACCTTGCCGCCATTGGCAGTGATGATCAGCGCGAGCCGCTGGTCGATGTCGGTGCCGGTCAGGATGCGGCCGTTGATGATCGCCGTTGCCTTGCGGACATTGGGGTCGCTCTTGCCAAAGACGGTAACTTCCTTCGGCAGATTGAGTTGCTGGTTCGCGACTTCGCCGCCGTCATCGACGGTCTGTGCGACGACGCCCTGAACCCCCATGCTGAACAGCGCGCTGGAGGCGAGCGCGGTGCGCAGGCCGGAGCGCAGGGAATGGCGGATGCGGTAAGGCAGGGGAACCAGGGGCAGCATCGTCGGCAAAAATCTCCAATACGGTCCTGCGCCAATGCGCGGGGCCGCCTTAACCAGTCCTGACGGGACGCGGGAAGGCTGATCCTTATATGCCAATATTGCGGAAAGCTAGCCGTAGCTGGAAGCCATTGCCCTTTCGCGCGTCGCCATTGGCCACATAATCGCGGCGCCAGGTGAGGCCAAGCGTCAGGCAATCATCCTCATAAGCGACGCCCAGCCGGTGGCGTACCGGCTCATAGCCGTCCGCCGCGCTCAACGGATCTTCCTTGGCATCGGTCAGGTCGATGACGGTCGATCCGAAGACCGACCAGAAGCGCGCAAACTGCACGCGGCCGCCCAGCCGCACTTCTTCGCGGTCCTGCAGATCCTCCAACGTGTCGTCGGCATCGCGGTTGAGGCGCAGATAGCCGACCATGACATAAGTGCTTTTGCTGCCGACCGTCGCATCGACTTCGTTGCGGCGGACCGCCAGATTGTCCTTGTCCGCCCGGAAGCGGTGGGTGAGGCTGATGAAATCCTTGTAGCGTGCGGTCACCCGGCCGACGATGTCGGATGTGCGACCCGACAGGCCGGTGCCGTCGGGCAGGATATTTTCCCTGCTGTCCAGACGATAGCTTTGCCCGACGATGCTCTGGAGCGAGAAGTCGGGGAGATCCAGGCCATATTCCAGGCCATAGGTGATGCGGGTCGAATCCTCGAACCGATCATAACCGGCGAAGCGATTGAGCGCGAAGAGGTTGCTGTCTTCCAGATCGACGGCGCGGGCGTCTTCATTGGGCAGTGACAGATTGGCGAGACGTGGTGCAGCGACGATCTGGATGCGGGGCGCTATGCGCTGCACCCCGCCGAATGCTTCGCCCACGAAGGGCCAGCGCATATCGAAGGCCGCAGCGGCGATCCCGCGGCCCTGCCAGCCCGGACTGCCCGCATAGGTGTCGACGGTGGTCAGATCATTGTCGCTGCTATGATAGACGTCGCCGCGCAGATAGCCGGTGAAGGTCACTTCCTGGCCAAGCCCGGTCAAGGTGCGCAGATTCCATTCGGCGGCGGCGAAGGCGCGCTGCGTGTCCTGTCCATGGGTGCGGGTGATGGCCAATGTGTTCGCCTGCAATTGCAACACACCGCCCAGCAGCGGGTCTTTCAGCCGCAGCCGATAGTCGATCAGCGGCAGGGCGATCGGGGTCTGGCCCTGCGAATCGCCTGCGCGCAACGTTTGCACGGCCCAGCCGCGAATCGAGAAATAGCTGTTGTCGCCGATCCGTTGCGCGCCAAGGGTCGAACGGAGCCGGTCATCGCGGCTGATGTCGTAGCGGCGCAGGAAGGTGCGGTCGGACGCGAAGCGGATCGACCCGTCCAGGCTCCATTCCGGCGTCAACTGCATCGCCCCGGTGGCGTCGATATAGCCACGAATATCTTTTTGCGCGTCGACCGGGGTGGTGCCGATCGGGCTGTCGCCGGTCGCCACACGGCTGCCATAGGTGAGGAAGCCGGTGGCTTGATAGGCGCCGCGATCATAGAGATGGCGGTAGTTTGCCTCCAGCATGGGCAGCGCATTAGTATAGATATGCGGCGTGAGCGTCAGGTCGCGGTTGGGCGCGAGCTTGAAGAAATAGGGCAGCGCGACTTCGAAGCCGTTATTGCGGTCATAGCGCAGATTGGGCATCAAAAGACCACTGCCACCCGCTTCGCCGACCGGATGGGAGAGGCCCGGCAGCGGGATGAGCGGCAGGCCGAACAATTCGATATTGGCGTTAGTATAGCTGACCCGTTCGCGCCTCGGATCGTAGATGACCTTGACCGCATTGATCTGCCAGGTGGGTTCCTTGGGGCAGCCCTTGCTGTCTTCCACCGCGCAGCCGGTATAGGCGGCGCGGTTGAGCGTATAGACGCCGTTGACGCGCGTGCCCGTCGCCGATGCCAGCCGCCCGCCCGACTGCAGCACCAGCAGCATATTGTCGACCATGCCGTCCTTGAGCGTGTCGGTTACGTCGAACCGGTCGCCATAGGCGATATTGCCCTCCGCATCGGTGAGCGAGACATTGCCCAGCGCCTCGACCTTGCCGGTATCGCGGTCCCACACCACCTTGTCGGCGCGCAGGCGGTTGCCCTCGCGCAGCAACTGGACGTTGCCGCTGGCGGTGACGACTTCCTGATTGCTGTCATATTCGAGCGCGTCGGCGGCGAATCCGATCTGGTCGTCATTGGTGGGCACGGGCGCATCGGGCGCGCTGATGGGCGTTGGCGGCTCGTTGAGTTGCTGGGCCAAAGCCTGCGGGGCCAGCGCCAGCAGGGGCAAAGCGCTGCCCAGCAACAAAGCGGAACGAAACGGGAAAAGGGGCGTGACCAACAAAAAGAGCCTCAAAACGGGGGCGCATATCGTCCCGCCTATCGCATTGCTTCGCCCGCGCCGCAATCATGCGACCATGGTCTTTTGCGGTAAATCGGTCGAACGGCTTTGCCAGACACGGTTCGCCGCACTATCTGACGAATATCAGCGGGCCAGACGCCCCCAAAGCCGTCCCCATAGCCAGAAAAGGTCCATCCATGGATATCGCCTTCAGCCCGACCCGTCCCGACACCGACAGCCTGGCCTTTGCCGTTGCCAAGGGCGCGCTGTCCAGCCTGCCACTCGCCGCGTCCGCGACGCTGGTAGCGGGCGCCGCCGCGGCGCGCTTCACCGGTGAAGCCGGGTCCAGTTTCGAGAGCTTCGTGGAAGAAGGCGGTAAAATAGTGCGCGTCGTGCTGGTGGGCACCGGCAGCGGCAGCGACGCCGACATGGAGCGGGCGGGCGGCGCGCTGACGGCGAAGCTGCTGAGCAGCGGCGCGACTCATGTCGCGGTGGAGTTCGTCGGCGACGTGACGGGTGAGGGCGCGGCGCGGCTGGGTTTTGGCGCGCTGCTGCGCAGTTGGCGGATCGACACCTATCGCACCAAATTGGCCGAAAAGGCCAAGCCCACGCTGGAAACGGTGACGATCGTGGCGGCCGATGCAGGTGCGGCCTGGGATCGTTGGGCAGCGGTAGCGGCGGGTGTCGCCTTCACTCGCGAACTGGTGTCCGAACCCGCCAACATCCTCTACCCCGAAACTTTCGTGGAACGCTGCCGCCATCTCGCGGACTTGGGCATCAAGATCAGCGTGCTCGACCGCGCGGCGATGGAAGAATTGGGCATGGGGTCGCTGCTTGGCGTGGCGCAGGGGTCGGTGCGCGAGGCGCGGCTGCTGGCGATGGAATGGGACGGCACCGGCGGCACGTCGGACAAGCCGGTCGTGTTCGTCGGCAAGGGCGTAACCTTCGACACCGGCGGCATCTCGATCAAGCCGGCGGCCGGCATGGAAGACATGAAGTGGGACATGGGCGGCGCTGGCGCGGTCGCAGGCGCGATGAAGGCGCTGGCCGGGCGCAAGGCCAAGGCGCATGTCGTGGGCATTTGCGGCCTTGTCGAAAATATGCCCGATGGGAATGCGCAACGGCCCGGCGACATCGTCACCTCCATGTCGGGGCAGACGATCGAAGTGCTCAACACCGACGCCGAAGGGCGGCTGGTGCTGTGCGATGCGCTGACCTGGGCGCAGAAGACCTACTCGCCGGAGGTCGTCATCGATCTGGCGACGCTGACCGGCGCGATCCTGGTGTCGCTGGGCGATCAATATGCGGGCCTCTTCTCGAACGACGATGGCCTGTCCGATGACCTGATCGCGGCCGGCAAGGCAAGCGGCGACGAATTGTGGCGGTTCCCGCTGTCCGACGCCTATAACAAGCTGATCGACAGCCCGATCGCCGACATGAAGAATATCGGCGGGCGCTATGCCGGGTCGATCACCGCCGCGCAGTTCCTCAAGCGCTTCATCGACGATGGCGTCAAATGGGCGCATCTCGACATCGCCGGCATGGTATGGTCCGACAAGCCCGGCGCGACATGGGACAAGGGCGCGACCGGTTATGGCGTACGCCTGATCGACCAGTTGGTGGCGGATAAGTTCGAGCAGTAAGATGCCCCCACGCCCGTTCGGGCTGAGCTTGTCGAAGCCCTGTCCTTCTGCGCAAAGAAGAACAGCCCCCTTCGACTGCCTGCTAAGGCAGGCGCTCAGGACAGGCTTAGACAGGCTCAGGGCGAACGGGGTTAGGATTTTACGATCATGCAGGTCGATTTCTACCAGCTAAACCGCGATCCTGTCGAACAGGTGTTGCCCGCCATCGCGGCGCGCATCCTGGGGCTGGGCGCGCGGCTGCTGGTGGTGGCGGATACGGCCGATCGGCGGGAGCGTATATCGCAGGGGCTATGGGCCGGGCCGCCTGAAAGTTTCCTCGCCCATGGGCAGGCGGGCGAGGGGAATGAGGCGATACAGCCGATCCTGCTCGCCCCGACCTGCGACGCCCCCAATGGCGCGCGGCATGTCGCGCTGGCCGATGGCGTGTGGCGCGACGAGGCGCTGGAATTCGAGCGGGCCTTTTATTTTTTCGACGCCGATACGATCGATGGTGCGCGGGCAAGCTGGCGGACCCTGTCGAAGCGCGACGGCGTCGAGCCGCGCTTCTGGCGGCAGGAGGGCCGCAAATGGGTGCAGGGGCCATAGCGCGGCCTTTGGCTTCAAGCCTCTTGCAGCGCAGCACGGCCCCGTCTAAAGGCGCGGCCAGCATTTCCACCCATTCGGAGTATCGAGGGCCATGGCCGTCACGCGCACCTTTTCCATCATCAAGCCCGACGCGACCCGTCGCAACCTGACCGGCGCCGTCACCAAGATGCTGGAGGAAGCCGGCCTGCGCGTCGTCGCTTCCAAGCGCATCCGCATGAGCCGCGAACAGGCCGAAGGCTTTTACGGCGTCCACAAGGAACGCCCCTTCTTCGCCGATCTCGTCGCCTTCATGATTTCCGGCCCTGTCGTCGTTCAGGTTTTGGAAGGCGAGAATGCTGTGCAGCGTAACCGCGACATCATGGGCGCGACCAACCCCGCCAATGCCGATGCGGGCACGATCCGCAAGGAACTGGCCGAATCGATCGAAGCCAATTCGGTCCATGGTTCGGACAGCGAAGAAAATGCCGCGACCGAAATCGCCTATTTCTTCAAGCCCGAAGAAATCGTCGGCTAAAGCCCCGATCCTTTCGAGCGGAAAAAGCCCGGTCCTTCCACGAAGGGCCGGGCTTTTTCGTGGAGCCGCGTCAGTTGCGCGCGGTGACGACGGCCGCCCAGCGCGCATCGACGCGCGTGGCGGGGGACTGACCCATCTCGCGCGTGACGAGCGACAGGCCGCGCAGTGTCACGTCATGGCCCGACAACCAGCGACCCGATATGCCATAGCCGATATCATAGATGGCGCGATCTTCGCGCGCTTCGCCATTCACCACGAAGCGGGTGGTGATGAACACGGGCAGCTTTTCGTCGCCCACGCTATTGTCGGGCAGCTTGGCCTTGTCCCGCGCCCGCTTGAGCGCATTGTCGAACCAGCGTGCCTCGATCCGCGCTTCGCCCGTGGTGGATACGGCCGCAATATTCAGCGCGGTGGGGAAGAGGAAGGTCTGGCTCTGGACGATCTGGTCGGCAGCGGCCGGGGTCAATAGCAGCCGGTCGTCGCCATCGGCACGGGCGTTGAGTATCAGCTTCGCCGCGCGGACGGAGGCCTGACGGCTTGCGATCGCCTTTTCCGCGCGCTCGTCCTGCTTGTCCGACCAATTGAGATAGAGGGTCAACCCGGAGATACTGACCGCCAGCAGCGCCAGCATTTCGCCGAGCGTGATCCAGCGGCGGCGAATCGCGGCGGCTTCAGCGGCGCGTTGTTCGGTGGGGGTATCGGGCGTGTCCGTCATTGCCTCACGTCACCTGCGGCGGCACCTCGAACTTGTCGATTACCCAGTCCTCCGCCTGTGCCCCGCCGATCCATTCCTGCATCCAGGGATGGGCGATGATCGCCTGCATATAGGCCTGGGCAAAGCGGGCGACGGGCAGTTGATAGGTGATGAAGCGGGTGACGACGGGCGCGAACATCACGTCGACTGCGCTGAACGCGCCGAACAGAAATTCGCCCTCGCCACCATGGCGCGCACGGGCCTGCGCCCACAGCTGCATCATGCGGAAAATATCCTGCGCCACCGCCTCGGAAGGCGGCACGGCGTCGTAGATGCGGCGGATGTTCATGCTATGCTCGCGACGTAGCGCGGCAAAGCTGCTGTGCATTTCCGCCGCCATCGACCGGGCCATGGCGCGCGCGGCGGGATCGGTGGGCCAGAACAGGTCGCCGCTGGTCTTTTCATTGAGATATTCGATGATGGCGAGGCTGTCCCACACGACGATATCGTCGCCATCCCACAAGATCGGCACCTTGCCGGAGGAGGGCGCGAACTCGTCGCCCTCGCGCCGTTTCTCCCACGCCTCGTCATAGAGGGGGACCACGACTTCCTCAAAGGGCAGGCCTGACAGCTTGCACGCCAGCCAGCCGCGCAGCGACCAGCTCGAATAGGCCTTGTTACCGATAAACAGCTTCATCATGCCGCCCCTCTTAGCCGGGAGCGGCGCGGCAAGTCGAGCAGGAAGAAGGAGTTGGAGCCGAGCCGAAATCCAATCCACGATGTTTCTGTTTTTATTTTCAAATATGTAATGAAAATGAGATGGTTAATAAGGCCCCAGTTCGTTCTTGTTGGAATCGGGAATCACATTGGGTTCCCAATTGCTTACCGCAAGTCCAGGCACAAGGGAACGGACCATGAATGGAGCGAGGTAGCAGTGAATGCCCGGCGCTCATCGTCGCGCGACAGATCATCTTCTTTACGACAATGCAGCCGACGACAGACGTAAAAAGGACGCGGCATCTTTATCCCGCGCCCTTTCCTATGCGATGGCGTCGCGCTTACAGCTTATCGGTCAGTTCCGGCACGATCTTGAACAGATCACCCACGAGGCCGATGTCGGCTACTTGGAAGATCGGCGCATCCTCATCCTTGTTGATGGCGATGATGGTCTTGCTGTCCTTCATCCCCGCCAAATGCTGGATCGCCCCGGAAATGCCGACCGCAACATAGACTTCCGGCGCAACGATCTTGCCGGTCTGCCCGACCTGATAGTCGTTCGGCACATAGCCCGCATCGACCGCCGCCCGGCTGGCCCCGACTGCAGCGCCCAGTTTGTCGGCCAGCGGATAGATGACTTCCTCGAACGTCGGCCCATCCTTGAGCGCCCGACCCCCCGACACGATGATCTTGGCGCTGGTCAGTTCCGGCCGTTCCAGCTTGGCGATCTCCGCGCCGACAAAGGACGACAGCCCCTTGTCCCCGGTCGAAGCCACCGCTTCCACCGTACCCGAACCACCTTCGCGAGCCGCCTTCTCGAACGCCGTACCGCGAACGGTGATGACCTTCTTGGCGTCCTTGCTCTTGACCGTAGCAATCGCATTGCCCGCATAGATCGGCCGCGTGAACGTGTCCTCGCCCTCGACCGAAAGAATGTCGCTGATCTGCATCACGTCGAGCAAAGCCGCGACGCGCGGCGCGATATTCTTGCCGTTGCTGGTGGCAGGCGCGATGAAGGCGTCATGATGCCCCATCAGTTCGACAACCAGCGGCGCGATATTCTCGGCAAGCGCATGGCCATAGGCGGCATCGTCGGCAACATGCACCTTGCCCACGCCCGAAATCTGCGCAGCGGCGGCGGCAACGCCATCGACGCCTTCGCCAGCGACCAGCAGATGCACTTCGCCCAGCTTCGCAGCGGCAGTGATGGCGGAAAGCGTCGCGTCCTTGACCGCGCCGCCCTCATGTTCAACCCATACAAGCGTCTTCATGCGGCAACTCCCATGGCCTTGAGCTTGGCAACCAGTTCATCGACGTCGGCGACTTTGACGCCAGCGGTCCGCTTGGGTGGTTCGACCACCTTCAGCGTCTCCAGCCGTGCGCCGATATCCACGCCATAGTCAGCGGGTGTCTTCTGCGCGAGCGGCTTGGACTTGGCCTTCATGATGTTGGGCAGCGACGCATAGCGCGGCTCATTCAAGCGCAAGTCGGTGGTGATGATCGCCGGGGTCGACAGCTTCACCGTCTCCAGCCCGCCATCGACTTCGCGTGTCACCGACACGCTGTCGCCTTCGACCTCGACCTTCGACGCGAACGTGCCCTGCGGCAGGTTCAGCAGCGCCGCCAGCATCTGGCCGGTCTGGTTGCTGTCGTCGTCGATCGCCTGCTTGCCCAGGATGATCAGGCCAGCGCCTTCCTCTTCCTGCACCTTGGCGAGCAATTTCGCGACGGCCAGTGGTTCGACCTCTTCATCGGTCTGGATCAGGATCGCGCGGTCGGCACCCATGGCGAGCGATGTACGCAGCGTTTCCTGCGCCTTGGCAACGCCGATGGACACCGCAACTACTTCGGTCGCCACGCCCTTTTCCTTCAGGCGGATGGCTTCCTCGATCGCAATCTCGTCAAACGGGTTCATGCTCATCTTTACATTGGCAAGATCAACACCCGTCCCGTCCGCCTTCACGCGCGGCTTCACATTATAATCAATGACCCGCTTCACGGGCACAAGGATCTTCATGGCTCGCTCCATCTTTATAATGGTCCGACCATTAAAGAGTGATAGGCGTCTGTCAATCCTATTCGGTCCGGCCATTGCGCCTTTCTAGGCGTCCGTTATAGATTTGCGCATTCCTATCGGAGCGCACTCTATGGCATCGTCCCCGTCCCCCAAGCCCAGTTTCGCCCCTATCAAGACGCGGCGCGCGTTCGAGGTGATCTGTGAACAGATCCGCGAGCAACTGGCGTCGGGTACGCTCAAGGCGGGGGATAAGCTGCCCGCCGAACGGGAATTGGCGGTCGAATTTCAGGTCAGTCGCAGCGCGTTGCGGGAGGCGCTGCGCAGCCTGGAGGTCGCGGGAATCATCCGCAATGTGAAGGGCGCGAAGGGCGGGGCGTTTGTGCAAACGGCCGAGCCGGACCGGATCGTGCAGGCCATGCAGGATTATGTCCATCTGGGCGATATTTCGCTGGGCGAACTGACCGAGGCGCGGCTGGCATTGCAGGATATCATCGTCCGGCTGGCCTGCGCGCGCGCCACGGAAACTGATCTCGCTGAGTTGGAGGCGATTGCCGAGCGGACGAAGCGGGAAACCAGTGTGGAGGCGCGCTATGCCTGTGCGGTGGAATATTATGCGGTGCTGGCGCGGGCGACCAAGAATCGCATTTTCGGCATCTTCGTGGATTCGCTGTCGGCGATCCTGCACGAATTTGTACGCGGGCCGGACTATGAAACGTTGCAGCAATCGCTGATCGAATCCCGGTTCAAACTGGTGCGGCATTTGCGGGCGAAGAATGAGGAAGCGGCCGTCGCGGAAATGAGCAAGCATCTGGAGCGGGTGCATCGCCATGTCCGCAAGAACAGCAAGGCTGCCGCCAAGGGCTGATTGACCGCGCCATCGTCGTCGTGCAATAGGTAGGACCATTGAACATATGGCTCGACAGATGGGTGCGGCATGGCAGGTGAAGGCAAGACACAGATGGCGGGTGCGCTGGACGGCGTGCGGGTGCTGGACTTCACCAGCGTCATGGCCGGACCGTTCGCCACCCGGATGCTCGCCGACCTTGGTGCGGAGGTCATCAAGGTGGAATCGCTGGAGGGCGACCAGGTCCGTGCGCGGCCGCCCAAGCGGGATGGCCATAGCGCCTATTTCGGCAATCTGAACGCGGGCAAGCGGTCGATTGCCTGCAACCTCAAATCGCCGGAGATCATCGACCTTATCAAGCAACTGGTCGCCACGTGCGACGTGCTGGTGGAGAATTTCCGGCCCGGCGTCATGGCGCGCTTCGGCCTCGACTTTGCGACGCTAGCGGCGATCAATCCGCGACTCATCTATTGCTCTATCTCCGGCTATGGCCAGACCGGGCCGAAGGCGCTGTTCCCGGCCTATGCGCCGGTGATCCATGCGGCCAGCGGGTTCGACATGGTCAACCTACGCTATCAGGACGGGGCGGATCGGCCCGCGACCAGCGGCATTTTCATCGCTGACGTGCTGGGCGGCACCCATGCGTTCGGCGCGATCCAGGCCGCGCTCTATCAACGGGAGCGGACGGGGCAGGGGCAGCATATCGACCTATCCATGCTGGAAGCGATGGTCGGCATGCTCGTGTTCGAGACGCAGGAGGCGCAATTTCCGGGCGACGCGCGGCGGCCGCTCTATACGCCGCTCAAGACCAATGACGGTTTCATCATGGTCGCGCCGACCAGTCCGCGCAATTTCGAGCAATTGTCGGACGCCGTAGGTCATCCCGAATGGCGCGACGATCCGCGCTTCCTGACCAATGCGGATCGCAATGCCAATTGGGCGACGTTGCTGGCGCTGACCGAGCAATGGACACTGGAGCGCAGCGCGGCGGAGGCCGAGGCGATCCTGTCGCGTCATGGCGTGCCATGCGCCCGCTATCGCGAGATTGACGAGCTGCTGGACGATCCGCAACTGGCGGCGCGGGGTGCTTTTGCGCAGGTGCATGACGGCGCGGGCGCGTTCAGGGTGCCGAACCCGCCCTTCCGCATGAGCGGATCGCAGGTCGAGGCGCGGGACCATGTCGCGCAACTGGGCGAGGATGGCGCGGCAGTGCTGGCGGGGCTGGGCGTGAGCGCGGAGGCAGTGGCGGCGCTGCGGGAACGCGGCGATCTGGGCTGACACGAGCCACTGCAAAGGCTGCGAAGTTCACACCGTTGCAGGCCACGCATTTGCGTGGGTGCGGAAGGGTGGCGTGGATTTCGCAATACGAGAATTTTTGCGAAGTTTGCGCGCACGCCTGTGAGGACGGAGCGGGGTGGGGACGAACGGTGGGAAAGAGCCGGGGAAAATTATGGCATTGGGCGATGGTGTAGGACAGGGGGATTTTGGCCGATTTGAGCCGGTCCGCTTCTGCGGTGAACGCCGCCGTTCGAATTGCATCGGCACCCGACCAAAACCGCTCGCGGAGAGTGACTGATCCGGCTGTTGGCTCTTCGAGTTCAAAATCCGTCAAATGGCTTGGCAAAACCAGCCGGATTCAGTCATAAATGCACTGACAGCATTTAACCAATATTCTGATTGATCATTTACATATTTCGGAGGCTTTGTGACAGATCGAGTGAAAGAAAAATACTCAGTCAGCCTCTACGATATTCTTGATCATTGCTCAAATGACGAACTCGCTCCAATCGTAGATTCTCTGGTCGGTTCACCATTCAGCTATCTCAAGCATGCGCGCGCTTATCTGCGTTTTCAGCCTGACCACGGCGCTTATCGAGACCAAATTGCCGAGGAGATATATCGCCTCGGACTTTTCCTAACAGAGAGCTTTTCAGCCCAGGCAGGTAGCATGGCAGGTGAAAAGCACAGCTATGACGATCTTATTGCTACGGTCTGCAAAAAGATCGCCATCCCCATCGCTGGCGTCGATGTCGTTCAGCATGAGGCTATGCTCATTAACATGTTCACCAAGCAACATCTTTTGACGGCAGACCCCGAACGTCGCGCTGCGCTGGTCAAGGAGGCTGCAGGTGCGGCGGGGAAGGCTGCGGCGAGCATATTGACCACCGACGCCTGGTTGCCATTTGTCTCGACATTGGTGGAAATTGCCTACTTGCGGGGGGTCATGGTTGCAGACGGGCGATTGCTTGGCCACGATAGCCATACTCTAGTGATGCGCCCTGAGCCGAAAACCGCGGTAAGCGTCGTTGGCGATGATGGGCGGCATGCTTTTGCCCTAGCGGCGATCCCGGAGGAGAAAACGCAGGATTGGTCGTTCATGGTTCCTGACGGCCGTACAAGAAGCCAGTTAGCACCACTGCTGACAGCACTGCAGCCCTTTTTCAGCGCGGAGCAGATGCTCTCAGGGAAGAATATTTACAGTGCAGAAGCCGCGCTTTCTTGGAGTGATAAAGTGGGCGGCTATGTCGGAGTAGCTAAGGGCCACAAAGGTATGGTGGACCTTCACCAGGTAACCGCTATCGGCATTTCTGGTCCAGCCATTTTCCTTACAGCTGCCACTGCCATTGCCCAGCAACAGCAGATGCAGCGCATTGAGGAGGCACTTGACGAGATCAAGGCGATGCTCGCAGACATCTCACGCTTCCAGCAGGACGAGCGCCGTTCGACGCTGACCGGGTCCATTCGCTATTTCAAACAGGTCGCGCGGGCAGTTCTCTCTGGCGAACTAGCGCCCGAAGTGCTGCACACAATCGAACATCATGAGGCTGAACTCAACAAAGTCTATGACCACCTCGCCAAGGATCTGCACGTCGCGACTGAAGCACTCCGCGCGGTGAAAAAGGATACCTTTGGTTCGAGTAAATACGTTAAAGCGCTTCAGGATGGCCAGACAACTGTTATGGGTTGCTATGACGACATCCTGCTCTGTTTGCGTGCGCGCGCTTGTGGTTTCCAACTGATGTCTGCTTACCCAGGACGCGAAGCCGGCAAACAAGCGCGATACGAGGCTATCGCCGAGGATTTACGTCCGTTTTTACCCACGGGTGAGGCCACAATCGCGATTGATCGCATCCTGCGCGAGAAACTTCAGGTAGTATCATCATATGAGAGCAAAGCATCTTTGCTTGCCCGTGAAAACGCTCTGCTCGACAACCTCATCGTGGCCGATCGCGCCATTACGGCAGCGATTGCACCTGCATTTTTGCTGTCGAACCATGCGGACGATTGTCTCGTGCTGGATTTTCAAGTCGAGGCTGGCGAAATTGTTGGTATACGCGTCGGTTAGTTGCTCTTACGGCTAATTTATTGGGGTTTGAAAGCCGCTTCTTGGCGAAGAAACGCAAATGGCAGTTTTTGTCTCGAACTCCGGTTATAACTTTAATGTCTGATTTCTGACGCTGGGACATCGCAGTCGAACGGCGATAATTGGCGCGGACTAGGCATTCGGCGGGAGCGGCACCTACCCCTCCCGCCCGCACATCATCTTACCGTAACAATTCCCGCGCGATCGTATTCTTCTGAATCTCCGAAGACCCCTCGTAGATCCGCGTGATGCGAATGTCGCGATAGAGCCGCTCGATCGCGAAGCCGCGGCAATAGCCGGAGCCACCGAAAATCTGGACCGCTGTGTCGACCGTGCGGCTGCCCGCTTCGGTGCAGAACAGCTTGGCCATGGAGGCGAGTTCGCGTTTCTTTTCGCCCTGGTCGTAGCGCCAGCAGGCGTCGAGCAGGATCAGGCGTGCAGCGCGCATGTCCGTCGCCATGGTGGCGATATAGTGGCGGATCGCCTGAAAATCGGAGATGACGCCGCCAAAGGCGGGGCGCTGTTTCGATTCCTCGATCGCCAGTTCCAGCGCATATTCGCCCATGCCGACGGCGGTCGCGCCGACATTCATGCGGCCCTCGTTCAGGCCTTCGAGCGCATAGTGGAAGCCGCGCCCTTCTTCGCCGAGCAGGGCGTCGGCGGGCAATTGGCATTCGTCGAAGGTCAGTTCATAGACGCCCGGCGTTGCGGTGCCCATCAGTTCGATCGTGCCAGTGACGGCAAAGCCGGGCGTGTCGGCGGGCATTAGGAAGGCGGAAATGCCGCCGCGTGGCCCGGCGGCCTTGTCGGTATAGGCATAGACGATCACATATTTGGCGTTCTTGCCGTTGGAAATATAGGTTTTGGAGCCGTTGATGACCCAGCCGTCGGCATTGCGGGTGGCGGTGGTGCGCATCGAGCCCGGATCGGAGCCGCTATTGGGTTCGGTGAGGGCAAAGGCGATCGGGATTTCGCCTGACACCATGCCAGGGATCAACTGCTGCTTTTGCGCTTCCGAGGCATGATAGACGATGTTGCGCGCGCCCGGACCCATGAGCGGGCGCAATTCGGTCCAGAATTGGGGGGGAAGGCGGGCGAGTTCTATCTGCACTGCCGCCTGCGCGAGTGCGCCGAGGCCCAGGCCGCCATATTCTTCCGGCAGCGACAGGCCGAAATAGCCATTATCGACCAGCGTTTGCCGCACGATCGGCGGCACTTTGCCGGTGGCCTGAAATTCCGTTTCATAAGGCAGCAGGTCGCGCACGATGGCGCGGGTGACGTCGCAAAATTCCTTGATGTCGTCGGGCAGTTCAAAGTCCATGGGTGCCTCCTTTTTATCCGAATCCGTCGGGCGGCCGTGCGCGCCTCTCGCTAATGGTCCTACCATTACGGTAATGGTCAGTCCATTAGAATTTCGGCTGATTTGGGCAAGGGGCCGCTGTCCTTTGGGGCAGTTGTCCGGTAAGGCCGCGGTCGCCCGATGACGCCACAGCGCGCGGGCGCAGGGTAACAAGAGTAAGCGGCATGGCGACCGATCCATTCGACCTCAATTTGCGCCACCTGCGCGCGCTGCTGGCGATCCGCGAACATGGCAGCATCACCGCCGCCGCCGATGTGGTCAGCCTGTCGCAACCGGCGCTGACGCAGGGGCTGGCCAAGCTGGAGCGGCAGTTCGGCTACACCTTTTTTGAGCGTCGGTCGGGCGGGATGGTGCCAACGCCCATGGGCGAGATCGTGATCGAGCGGGCGCGCGCGGCGCTCGATCATCTGTCGCAGGCGGCCAAGGGCTTGTCGGGCGTGTTCCATTATCCTGAGCGGCTAATGACGATGACGCAGTTGCGCGCCTTTCTGGCGTTGGCGGAGGCAGGGAGTTTCGCGGCGGCGGCGCATGGTAGCACTCTGTCGCAGACGGCGGTGCATCGCGCGGTCGGCGACCTGGAGCAGATGATCGGCGGGAAGCTGGTCGAACGGCGGGGGCGGGCGGTGTGGCTCAATCCGGCGGGGAAAAGGCTGGCGCGCGGGACAAGGCTGGCGGTGGCGGAGATCGTCGCGGCGCTGGCGGACATCGGGCGCGATAGCGGGAGCGGGAGCGAGCTGATCGCGTTCGGGGCGCTTCCATTGGCGCGGCCTTATCTGGTCCCCGCCGCCATGGCGCGGATGGCGCGGAGCGATCCGCGCGCGGCGTTCAAGGTGCTGGAGGGAAGCTGGCGCGAGCTGGTGGAGCCGCTGCGCGACGGAGTGATCGACATGGTGGTCGGCGCGTTGCGGCCGTTCGAGATTGCTGATCTTTATCAGTTGCCCTTGTCGGAGGATCGACTGGTGATTGCGGCGGGGAGCCAGCATCCGCTGGCCAAGGTGGACAAGCCGACGATGGAGCAACTGGCCAGCTATCCCTGGATCGTCGCGCCTGCCAATTCGCCGTTGCGCGAACAGTGGGAAAAGCTGTTCGGGGAAGGCAAGGTGCCAGCGACGCCGGTCGAGTGCGGGTCGGTGATGATCATCGGGCGGTTGCTGACGGAGGGGGATTTCCTGACGCTGCTGTCGCCCGATCAGGTGGCGCTCCAGATCCGCAGCGGGCTGCTGACGCAGGTCGGGCCGCCGCTGGAAGGCAGCAAGCGCGTGGTGGGGATCACGACGCGGCGCAGTTGGCGCCCCACAGCGACCCAGCGCCGCTTTCTCGACATGCTGAGCGAGGCGGCCAAGGGCGAGCGCGTGGCAGGCGCGCCGCCGGACTTGCGGGAATCGGGCTGGGTGTGAGGCTATCGCGGGTTGTTGGCCTCAAGCGCGGCGATGCGGCCCTTCAGACGATCAGCGAGCGAAGGGCGGATCGGCTGTCCGGCGAGCAATTTGCGCCATGTATTGTAACTGATGCCGAAGCGGGCGTTAAGCGCTTCGTCGGTGCGGCCAGTCACCAGCCTTTGCATCTGGAGGATCATCTCCTCCTCCAGATGCACGCCATTGCTGTTGTCCTGCTGCACGATGCGCGCCTCAGTCCAGGTTGATCCAGACCGCCTTCGTTTCCAGATAATCCTCGATATGGTGCGCGCCGGACTCGCGGCCGAAGCCGCTCATGCGATAGCCGCCGAAGGGGACGGCGGGGTCGAGCATCTGGTAGCAATTGACCCAGACGGACCCGGCGCGGATGCCGCGCGCCATGCGGTGCGCGGTGGCCAAGTCGCGGGTCCATACGCCGCCTCCCAGGCCAAATTCGGTGGCGTTGGCGCGGGTTAGAACCTCCTCTACGTGCTCGAATGTGAAGGCGGAGAGCACCGGGCCGAAAATCTCTTCCCGCGCGATCGTCATGTCGTCGGCGACATGGGTGAAGATGGTGGGTTCGATGAAATAGCCTGCATCATAGCCCGCGCCGCTCATGCGATTGCCGCCGGTCAGCGGGCGGGCGCCTTGCGTGTTGGCGCTGGCGATGAAGCCGAGGATCTTGTCCATTTGGGGCAGGGAAACGACCGGCCCCATCTGGGTGGTCGGGTCCAGGGGGTCGCCGACCTTGATCGTCTTCGTGAAGGCGGCCAGGCGCTCCATGAATTCGTCGTGGATTGTGCTTTGCACGAACAGGCGCGTGCCCGCGCTGCAAATCTGCCCGGCATTGGCGAACACGGCCATGGCGGCGGCAGGGACGGCCTTGTCGAGATCAGCGTCGGCAAAGACGATATTGGGCGACTTGCCGCCCAGTTCCACCGTTACGCGCTTCATCGTTCCGGCGGCGGCGTGCAGGATTTTTTCACCGACGCCGGTGGAGCCAGTGAAGGCGATCTTGTCGACGTCCGGGTGGCTGGAGAGCGCCGCGCCTGCATCGCCAAGGCCCGTGACGATGTTGATGACGCCGTCCGGTACGCCCGCTTCCAGGCATAGTTCGCCAAAGCGCAGCGCGGAAAGGGGCGTCTGTTCAGCGGGCTTCATGACGAGGGTGCAGCCGGTAGCGAGTACCGGCCCCGCCTTCCACACCGACATGCCGATCGGGCCGTTCCATGGGTTGATTGCTGCGACCACGCCGATCGGTTCCTTGAGCGTCTGGGAGAGGACGTCGCCCATCGCGCTATTGTCGATCGTGTCGCCCGCGATCAGCGTTGCCTGCCCCGCATAATAGCGCAGCAATGCGCCTGCGCGGGCTTTGCCCATGATCGTGCGGCTATAGGGTGCGCCAAGGTCCAGCGTGTCGAGCATCGCCAGTTCCTCGAAATGCTGCTCCACCAGATCGGCGAGGCGCAGCATGATGCGCTGGCGCTCCACCGGCTTCATGCGCCGCCATGGTCCCTCGAACGCGGCGCGGGCCGATTTGACCGCGCGGTCGACATCCTCCGCCCCGCCCTGCGCAACGGTAGCCAACAGATCGCCGGTGGCGGGGTTGCGGGTCTCGAAACGCTGCCCCGACAAAGCGGGGACGCGCTGGCCGCCGATCAGCATGTCCTGATGCGGGGTGTCGAGCAAGGCGGGGCGCGGGGGGATGATGAGTTGGGTCATGGGAGCTTCTTTCAGGCGGCGATGTTGGATGTGACGGCGTCTTGCAGGATGAACTGTGCCGCGCGCTGGGCGATCATCATGGTGGGGGCGGAGGTGTTGCCGCTGATGATGTCGGGCATGACCGATGCATCGACGACGCGCAGGCCGGATACGCCGCGCACGCGCAGGCGATTGTCCACGACGGCCATCGGGTCGCTGTCCGGCCCCATCTTGCAGGTGCCGGTCGGATGATAGGCAGTGTTGACGATCTTGCGCAGGGCGGCGCCGATCTCGGCGTCGCTTTGATGCTGCGCGCCCGGTTCGATTTCTGCGCCGGTCATGGCGGCGAGCGCGGGCTGGGCGAAGATATGGCGGCAGGCGCGAAACCCGGCGATCAGCGTCTGCATGTCATAGGGATCGGCAAAGAAATTGGGATCAATGACCGGCTTGTCCTCCGGCCGGTTGCTGGCCAAGCGGACCGACCCGCTGCTTTTGGGACGCAGCAACTGAATGAGCCCCATATAGCCGTGGCGGCGGGGGACCGAACGGGCGTCGAGCTTCAGCCCGGCGAGGAAGGTGATCTGGATGTCCGGGCGACCCGTTCCGTCGGTGCAAAGGAAACCGCCGGCCTCCGCGACATTGGACGCCAGCATCCCTTCGCGTTTCAGCAGATATTTGAACGGGCTGGCCAGGATGCGAGGCAGAACCTTGGCCGATACGGCATAGGATTCCGCCGACGGGTTCTCCATCGCGACATGGACGGTGGGATGGTCCTGCAAATGCGCGCCGACGCCGGGCAAATGGTGGACAAGGTCGATGCCCATCTCGCGCAGATGATCCTGCGGCCCGATGCCCGACAGCATCAGCAGTTGCGGCGAATTGGTCGCACCCGCGCACAGGATGATCTCCCGCCGCGCCGCGATGGTGCTGCGCGCGCCGTTCGTCTCTATTTCCAGCCCCACCGCGCGACCCCGGTCGAACAGGATGCGGCGGACCATGGTGTCCGCCATGACGGTCAGGTTGGCGCGATCCAGTGCGGGGTGGAGGAAGGCGCGGGCGCTCGACAGGCGGGTGCCGTTGCGTTGGTTGAGGTCGTAACGGCCAAAGCCGTCCTGCCGATCGCTGGCAAAATCATCATTGCGGCGATGCCCGGCTTGTTCTGCCGCGTCGACGATTGCGGCGCTGACGGGGTTCCAGCTTTTGGGCTTCTGCACGTCCAGTTCGCCGCCCTTGCCGTGCCAGGGCGTATCGGGACCGGCGTAATTTTCGACCGCCTTGAACGCGGGCAGGACATCGTCATAGGCCCAGCCATCATTGCCCGCATCGGCCCAGGCGTCATAGTCCGCCCGTTGCCCGCGAATGTAGACGCCACCGTTGATGGCGCTGCATCCCCCGAACAGCTTGCCGCGCGGAAAGTTGATCGTACGGTCGTTGACGGCGGCGTTGCCGGTCAGCGCCTGTTTCCAGTTATATTTTGCGTGCGGCAGCAGGAAGATATTGCCGACCGGCATCGCGGTCTTGAGGTTCACCGGCCATTGTTTGTCGGATGGCCCGGCTTCGATCAGAGCGACGCGGTTGGCCGGGTCGGCGGACAGGCGATTGGCCATCAGGCTGCCCGCCGAGCCGGAGCCGATCACGATATAGTCGAAGCTGTCGCTCATATCTGTGCATCCTTGCGGCCGATGGCGGGCACATGGCCCCGCACGGCGATGAAGCCCAAGGCGTTGACCAGCATCAAGGCGGCGAGCGCGCCGAAGAAGCCGAGATTGCCCCAGTCGATGAGGAACGAGCCCGCCACCGCGCTGACGATCGCGCCGACCCGGCCCGCCGCGCCCATCAGGCCCAGGCCACGGGCGCGCAGGCCGGTGGGGAAAGCGTGTGCGCCCACCGCGAACATGGCCGACTGGGCTGCACTGGCGAACAGGCCGAGCGCGCCGAGGCAGGCAAGGACAGCGCCTTCGTTCCGCGCGCCGCTGATGGGGAGCAGGGCGAGCGTGGCGCAGACGGCCGCCCCGACGATCGCCATCAGGATCAGCACCGGGCGCGATCCGAAGCGGATGATGGCCAGCGACGCGATCATCGCGCCGATGGTGCCGCCGATGTTGAAACTGGTAAGGCCAAGGCTGGCGGTCTGGAGGCCGAAGCCCGCGCTGGTGAGCATGGTCGGCGCCCAGTTGAACATGAGATAGATCATGAACATGCCGGAGAACATCGCCACCGACAGCGCCAGCGTATCGCGCAACAGGGCCGTGCCGAACAGGTTGCGCATCGGTTCGTAGCGGGGTGCTTCCCCGGCGGCGAGCGGGATGTGGGCGACAGAGGCGGGATCAGGGTGCCCGATGCGGCGCAAGATGCGGTCGAGTTCAGCGGCGCGATCGGGCCGTTCCGCCAGATAGCGCGGGGATTCGGGCAGGATGAAACAGAGCCATGCGACGAAGATCATCGTCACGCTGCCGCCGAGATAGAAGAGCCAGCGCCAACCAAGGCCCGGCAGGATCAGCGCGGCCGCGACCCCGCCCAATATTCCGCCGATCGACACGCACACCACGCCGAAGGTGACGGCGACGCTGCGCCAGCGGACGGGGGTGAATTCGGCGATCATGGCGCTGGCGGTGCCGGGGACGCCGCCAAGGCCCACGCCCGCCAGCGTCTTGAGCGCAGCGACTTGCCACAATGCCGTGGAAAAGCCGGTAAGCAGGGTCGCAACGCCGAAGATGGCGACGCCGATGATGAGCGCGCCGCGCCGTCCGAAACGGTCGCCGACCCAGCCCGACGTCAGCGTGCCGATGGCCATGCCGACAAAGCCCAGCGCAAACACGGACCCCAATGCCGTGCGGTCGATGCCCCATTCCTGGAGCAAGGAGGGCGCGGCTAGGCCAAGCATCTGATTGTCGAGGCCGTCGAGAATGACGGTCGCGGCGATCATCAGCACGGACCAGATCTGGTAGGACGACATGGGTATGTCATCCAGCATCCCTTTACTGCTGCCTTTCATTGAGACGACCGCCAACACCTTCTCCTTACCCTGGGCCATGTGTGGCCGTTCTATTCATTTATCGACAGGCAATTGAAAAACCGGAATATCGCAATCAGATGTCGAGGACGAGGTTGGCACTTTTCGACCCCGAACAGCAGACCATGATCGACCTGTTGGCGGCTTTGTCGTCATCCGACAGGAAATGGTCGCGATGGTCGGGAATGCCGTCCAGCACCTTGACCTCGCAGGTGCCGCAAATTCCTTCCGAACAAGCAAAGCCGACATTGACACCGGCGCTGAGCAGCGCGTCGAGCATCGTTTCGCCTTCTTCCACCGCGATGGTCTTGCCGCTCCTGGCCAGTTCCAGCGTGTAGCCGCCCTCGGTCGCCATTTCGGTTTCGGCCGAGAAATATTCGATATGGGCGTGGCCCTTGGGCCGGTCGCAATTGATCGCCACGAAAGCATCGAGCATCCCGCCCGGACCGCAGCAATAGAGATGCGCGTCGGCAGGCGCAGCCGCGCAGATGGCCTTGAGGTCCAGGCGGCGGCCGCCGGGAATGCCGTCATAGGCGATTTCCACCTGGTCATAATCAGACAGGCGATCGACATAGGCGGCGCGCTCAGGCGAGGCGGCGACATAATGGAGTTCCCAGCTACGCCCAAGTTTTTCGAGACGCGCGATCATGGGGAGCATCGGCGTGATGCCGATCCCGCCACCGATCATCACGGTGTGGCTGGCATCCTCCACCATCGGAAAATTGTTTTTCGGTTCCGAGATGTCGAGGATCTGGCCGACCTGCCATTTTTCATGGATGTGGCGCGATCCGCCGCGACCGTCGATCGCATGATGGACGGCGATTTCATAATAGCCGCGAATGGCGGGATCATTGACCAACGAATAGCTGCGCGCCAAGCCGGGGGAAAGCTGCACGTCGATATGTGCGCCGGGATCGAAGGGCGGCATCAGCCCGCCATCGACCGGTTCGAGGATGTAGCTGTTGATGCCTTCGGCTTCCCAGCGGATATTCTTCAATCGTGCGCGCATCACCCTCTCCGTCCGGTACGATGCGTCTCTTGGCAGGGCCGGGGCGCCATGGATCGGCGAACCGGACAAACCGCAATGCGTGTCGTCACCTCTGTCATCCTTGTCTGAGGCACCGGGGCATGGATCGCCCCGGCCCTTATATATGTGTCACTCAGCCGCTTCGACCTTGTCGGGCCAGCGTACCGCCTTGGCCAGTGCCGATTCATAGGCGTTGGCGAGCGTGTCGCTGGGGTCGTGCAGGAAGGAGCCTGCGCGCGCGCGATAGAAGATGCTGGGGTCTTCGATGCCCGGCGGCAGCGTCCCCTTGTTGGCGAGCGCGCGGGCGGCCAGCAGCACGCGGCGGCGCACGCGGGCGATCATCTGGTCGGTGGGGGCCAGATTTTCAAAGCTGTGGTCGGTGATCGGCCCCATGCTTTCGGTCACCGCCTGATCCTGCATCGTGATGTTGGGGATGCCGGTGAACTGGGTGCCGTTGCGCTGGGATTCACGGTCGATCGCCCAGTCATTCTTCTCGCTATCGGGCGAGCGCCAGCGGCCAAACCAGTCGGTGGTCGTCGGCGCATATTCCAGCGGCGCGAACAAGGGCGTGCCGTCCTTGAGCGTCGACGTATAGGCCGGGTTGCCCGCGTCCACGCCGCAGGTGATATCGAACAGCATCGAATGTTCGTCATCCATCGGCACCCAGGCGCGGGCAATGGCGCGGGTGGCGAAGCGATTGTTGGGCGTCTGCGTCCAGAAGGGGAACATATAGTGGGCGACGCGCCAGCTCATCTGGCCATCATCATTCGGGCGATAGCCCCCATACATGACGCCCCAGTCGGCCTGCGCGACTTCATAATCGGGCGCGCGGTTGAGGACGGTCGGGCGCATCGGATGATCCTCATCCAGATCGTCTGCCTCAATCGAGCCGACATGCAGGAAGCCGACATGGCTGGTGTCGATGTCACCCTCCAGCGCCTGAAGCCAGTTGCAGTCGCGCTGCAGGCACCAGATTTCGGCGTCCGGGTGCATCGTCGCTTCGATTTCCGGCAAGGGCGGCGGGGCGGACTGGTTTTCGCCCATATAGACCCAGATCAGGCCGTTGGCTTCGTGCGTCTTATACGCTTTGGCATGGACCTTGTCCTTGAAGTCCATGCGGGCGGGGACGGACGGCATGTCGACGCACTTGCCGTCGACGTCGAACTTCCAGCCATGATAAACGCAGCGTATGCCGTTTTCTTCGTTGCGGCCGATGAACAGCGACGCGCAGCGATGTGGGCAGCGATGGTCCATGATGCCTACGCGGCCTGAGCTGTCGCGAAAGGCGATCAGCTTTTCGCACAGGATCATCAGGCGCAATGGATCGCCATCGGCGGCAACTTCGGACGACAGGCAGGCGGGCAGCCAATATTGGCGCATCATCGTGCCCATGACCGTGCCCGGTCCTACCCTGGTCATGTCGGCGCTATCTGTGGACTGCATGAGTTTTTCAGCCTCTTCCTTGCTTTTCATTGGCAGCGCCGCGTGAATCGAAGCCAGCGCCATTCCCTGATCCCTGACTAGAGCCACTCCACGCCCCGCCCCAATCGGAATGTGGTCGGACCATTCAATAACCGGGACGATACTATTGCACCTCTTTTGTTTTTGCTGCTTCACGGTTGGCAGACGGCATCAAGCCGTGTTGTCAAGGGAGAGTCCGGGAATGCCTTTCAGCTTCAAAACATCCTGCGCCATGGGCGCGATCATCGCTGCCATGACGAGCGTTTCGGCCTTTGCGCAGGCCGATCAGCCAGTGCCGCAGGACGCCGCGCCCCAGCAGGCGATCTTCCCCGAAGACATCGTCGTCACCGCCGAACGGCGCGAATCGACGGTGCGCGAAGTGCCTTTTTCCATTGCGGCGTTCGGCGGCGAATTGCTGCGCGAGGCGCAGGTCTACAGCCCCGCCGCGCTGACGCAGCAGATGCCGGGCATCACCATCAACACCGCCGACAAGTCGCTGTCGATCGTCGCAATCCGTGGCAATGTGTCGACATTCCGCACCGCCACGCTGGACACGCCGGTCGCCTATTTCATGGACGACGTCTATTATGTGTTCAACAATGACCTGAACGCCAATTTCTACGACACCAACCGCGTCGAAGTGCTGCGCGGCCCCCAGGGGACATTGTTCGGACGTAATGTGGTGGGCGGCGCGATTGCGGTGGTCACCAACAATCCTGAATTCAACGATGATTATTTCGCCCAGATCAGCGGCGGCAATGGCGGCTTCGTGCGGACCGAAGGGATGTTGAACGGCGCGCTGGTCGAGGACAAGATCGCGGGCCGCTTCGCGTTCAGCACTGAACATAGCGATGGTCTGATCGACACGCCCAATCAGCCGGGGCGTTATGGCAAATATGACAGCTATTCGGCGCGCGGTAAGCTGCTGTTCCAGCCGACCGATACGCTGCAGGTCGTCTTGTCGGGCGATTATAGCTATACCAAAGGCAATGGCGGCGCGATCCAGCTCGGCATTGGCGGTAATCAGGTCATACCCGATACGTTTGGTGCCTATACCGACGACGAATGGACCAATAACGACTTCGTATCGTCACCCTATCGCCAGCGGTTGCGCGGGGGCTATCTGCGCGGCGACCTCGACCTGCTCGGCGGTACGCTGACGTCGATCACCGGCTATCGCATGAACGACAGCCGCGCGATCAACGACGACGTGCCGGTGGGGACGGTCGTGCCGGTGTTCGACCGCCGCCAGGTGGTCAAGAACCGCAGCTTTACGCAGGAAGTGCGCTTCGCATCGGCACCGGGCCGTTTCTCTTATGTCGTGGGTGCCTATTTCCTGTCGGCCGATGTTTCGACGACGAACATCTTCTTCTACAGCCCGCTGCCCGGATCGGCCGTGCCCGGCAGCATCCGCCGCAATCCCGACGTCACCAACATCACGCGCGTTCAGGACGGCAATGTCCGCAGCCTGGCCGTGTTCGGCGAAGCGACATTCGAAATCACCGACAATCTGGCTGTGGTCGCGGGCGGTCGCTATACGTCGGATCGCAAGAAGATCGATTATCGTGCGTTTTCGACCACGGATGCAGGGGCCATTCCCGGTTTCGGTTTTCCTGGTGAAGTGCGCGCATCGGGCGGCCGCACCTGGGATGCCTTCACGCCGCGCTTCACGATCAAGTTCGAGCCGACCGAACAGATCAACATGTATGCGACCTATGCCAAGGGCTTCAAATCGGGCGGCTTCGTCGACAATGCCTATCGCGACCCGACCATCCCGCTGGAGCCGGAAAATGCCGAAAATTATGAAATCGGTGCGAAGTCCCGCCTGTTCGACAATAAACTGGATCTGAACGTCGCGCTGTTCCACCAGACGACCAAGAATCTCCAGAATTTCTCTGGCGCGGGCGGTATTGCCCATACCTATAATGGCACGCTCAAGATGAAGGGCATGGAGGTCGAATCCGTCATTCGCCCGGTCGAAGACCTGCGTCTGACCGCCAATTATACGCATCTGGTGGGCAGATATACCGACCTGCGCGATCCGCTGGTGAACCTCGATTATTCGGGCAATCCGGCCAAGTTCGCGCCGCGTGACAGCTTCACCGTCGGCGCGGCCTATACCGGGCGGCTGGGCAATGGCGCGACGTTGACGCCGCAGGCGGATTTCAACTTCTCCACCCGCATTTCGACCGACGACGCCAATACGCTGCGGCTCTATGACAATCTGCATCGCGACACACGGGGGCGGACACTCAATGCCCGCCTGAATTATGAAACAGCCGATGGCCGTTTCCAGATCGGCCTGTGGGGCAAGAACCTGACCAACAATTATCAGATCGTGAATGCGGACGACATCACCGCCTTCCTGGCCGTACCGGGCAATGGCACGACTTATTGGAAGATCTTTACCAACACGCCGCGGACCTATGGCCTGACGCTGTCGATCCGCCGCTGACGAACGGCATGGGCGGGGAGGGTGCGGCCTTCCCCGCCATTTCACTGCAGGACGATATCATGAGCGATCATTTCACGCTGCCTGCCAATGGCAGCTTTTCCTTTGCAGGCCGCACCGCGCTGGTGACCGGCGGCGGCCGTGGTGTGGGCGAGGCGGTGGCGCGCGAAATCCATGCCGGGGGCGGTCGCGTGGCCGTCAGCGATGTGGACAGCGCTGTGGCGCAGGCGGTCGCGGCCTCGCTCGATCCGTCGGGCGAGACGGCGATCGCCTTGACGCTGGACGTGCGGGAGAAGGCGCATTTCCTCGTTGCGCGGGATCAGATGGCGGGCCTGTGGGGCAAGGTCGACATCGTGGTGAACAATGCCGGCTTCGCCAAGCGCACGCCGACGCAGGACATCAGCCCCGAAGAGTTCGACGCGATCGTGCAGATCAACATGCGCAGCGTATTCCTGAGCTGCCAGATATTTTCCGACCATATGCGCGAGAATGGCTATGGCCGGATCGTCAATATCACGTCGCTCGCCGGGCAGAATGGCGGGACGGTGGCCTCCCCCCATTATGCCGCGTCCAAGGCCGGGGCGATCATGCTGACCAAATATTTCGCCCGCTATCTGGCCGGGACCGGCGTGACCGTGAACGCCATCGCGCCGGGACCGATCGACACGGCCAAGGCGCGACTGTCGGCGGAACAGATCGCACAGGTCGAGGGCGAGGTGCCGGTCGGCCGCTTCATGGAGGTGGGCGAGATCGCGGCGGCAGCGGCGCTGCTGGCTTCGGATCGCGGTGGGTTCTTCGTGGGGGCCACGCTGGACATGAATGGGGGGCTATATTTGCGGTGATCCCGCTTTACCGTCTTTGTTTCCCGCTTTTCTTATGGCGTTATGGGATTGCGATTGGCGGTTCTGCGCGGGCTATCCATAATCACCACCAACAATAGGGTAGCGCCGGAGCCGTGAACGGCCCGGCCGGATAATGGAGAGCAGCATGTTCATTTACAACGCATGGTATGTGGCCGCTTTCGCCGCCGATATCGAAGCGGGCAAGACGCTTGGGCGCAAATATCTGAACAAGGCGGTCGTGCTGTTCCGCACCGAAAGCGGCGAGATCGCCGCGCTGGAGGACCGGTGCAGCCATCGGGCGATGCCGCTGTCTTCGGGCCATGTCGATGGCGACGTCATCCGCTGCTGCTATCATGGCGTGGAATTTGACGGCAAAGGCACCTGCACCCGCATCCCCAACCAGGCGCGCATTCCCGCCGCCGCCAATGTCCGCCATTATCCGGTGGTGGAAAAGGATCATCTGATCTGGATCTGGATGGGCGAACCGGCGCTGGCCGATCCGTCGATCATCGTCGACAGCCCGGAACATGATGATCCGGCCTGGACGTGGCGGCCCTATAATTTCCCGGTGAAGGCCAATTGGCAGCTGATCATCGACAATATCATGGACCTGACCCATGTGCCTTATATCCATGCGCGCACGATCGGCGGGAACCCGGAGCAGCATTATAATGCCGATACCAAGGTCGAGTTCGACGGTCGCAAGGTGACGTTGCTGCGCAAGATGCCCAATTCGATCCCGCCCAAATCCTATATCGATGCTGGTGGGTTCAAAGGCCGGGTCGATCGCTGGCAGGAAGTGCGGTTCGAGCCGGGCATCGGCATGACGTGCCGCGTCAACGCGGGGGGCTGTGATGCTGGCACCGGTGCCTATGAAGGCAAACGCGACAATGGCTTCATGCTGGCCAACAACCATTTCATCACGCCGGAAACGGAAACGACCAGCCATTATCTGTGGACTATCTGCACCACCGCGCCAAAGGAAAGCGGTGTGCCGGACGTGCTGTTCGACCAGTTTTTCGATACCATCACCGAGGACGAGGAAACGCTTGAAGCGCAGCAACGCCGGATCGACGACGAGCCGGAGCGGGCGTTCGTGGGCATCGCCAGCGACGGCGCGGTCAACCAGGCGCGGCGATTGCTCAGCGCGATGCAGGAAGCGGAGGATGGCGGCAAGGTCGCTGCCTGAACCGCCGGGCCTTACGTATATAAGTAACATAGCGGCTTGCCCTGTCCGGTGCGCCATGCTGTAGCGCCATCATGAAGATGCGCGAACTGGAGGATCGGACGGGGGTTCATCGGGAGACGATCCGCGTCTATCTGCGCGAAGGATTGATCCCGGAGCCAGAGCGGCCGCGCAAGACGGTTGCCGACTATGGGGAGGAGCATGTCCAGGCGATCCTGTCCGTGCGTCGGCTCCAGCGTGAGAATCGGCTGACACTGGCTCAGATCAAGGCGATCATCGGCGGCGAAGGTACCGAGGGACGGGTTGAGGCCAGCGCGTTCGACCAGTTGGAGCAACTGGTCGCGCATCGCGTCGGCGTGGACGGGCCGCCGGTGACGATCGCGTCGCTGCTGGAACGCTATCCGCATGCGGCGGAGGATGCCCGCACGCTGGCGAAGATCGGCATATTGGATATCATCGAAACGGACCAGGGCGAGGCGCTGAGCATCACCTGCGCGCAGTTGGTGCGTATCTGGGGCGACATGCGCAAGGCCGGGTTCGATCAACGGCTGGATTATAGGCCCGACATTCTGGGCTTCTACACAGAGGCGGCGGATTTCGTCGGACGCTGGGAAGCGTCAACCTTCATGGAACGGGTCGACGGACATATCGATGTGGCGGAGGCGGCCACCATGGTCGAACATGCGCTCCCGCTCATGCTGGATTTCTTCGGCCTTATGCGGCAGCGCGCTTTCTTCCGTTATGTCGAGGCGATCCGCGCCGGCAAGGAAACGGATCGCCCGGCGGGCAAGGTCATGCCATCGTCAGCACAGCCTTGACGCAGCGGCCATCATGCTGGTCCTTGATCGCTTGGTTGATGTCTTCCAGCCTATAGGTCGTTATCAGCTTCTCGAACGGAAACAGCCCTTTTGCATGGAGCGCGATCAGTTCGGGCAGGAACGTTTGCGGGTCGGCATTGCCTTCGGTCACGCCACAGATCGAGATGCCAAGCGACAGGAGGGTCAGGATGTTGAGGCTGATAGCCGCATCCAGCGCCCTGGGCACGCCGACGATGGCAAGACGCCCAAGAGGGGCAAGAGAGGCCACGCCGGCGTGGATCGCCGGGACCGCGCCCGACGTGTCCAGAACGCAATCGACGCCTTGGGGCAACAGCTTGCGCAACTGTTCGGCGGTGTCGCCCGCGGTCACGTCGATGACATGGGTCGCGCCCAGGTCGAGCGCCATGGCGCGGCGTGTTTCCAGAGGATCGGCGACGATGATCTGCCCCGCGCCCGAAGCCTTCGCCGCCATGACGGCGCTCAGACCGACGGGGCCGCCACCAGTGATGAGGATGGTCTCGCCAGCCTGGAGTTTGAGCGCTTTCATCACTGCACCCGCCCCGGTCATGATACCGCAGCCCAGCGGGCCAAGCAGTTCGAGCGGTGCTTCGGCCGGTACCTTCACCAGATTATGGGCGGCCGCGATGGCGTGGCTGGCAAAGGAGGATTGGCCGAAGAAGTGACTGCTGACCGGCGCTACGCCGTCATGCAGGCAGGTCGAGCCGTCCGCCCGGCAGCCACCGAAGTTGAGTGCGGAAAAATCGCGGCAATAGGCTGGCTGCCCCGCAACACATTGGGGGCATTGGCGGCAGGCGGCAAAGCCCATCACGACGCGATCACCCGGCACGAATGTGGTGACATCCGCGCCGACTGCCGCGACGATGCCTGCACCTTCATGGCCCAGCACAGCGGGCAGGGGCGTCGGCAGCAACTGATCGCGCACGACGATATCGGTATGGCACAGGCCCGTCGCGACGATCCGCACCAGCACTTCGTCGGCGCGCATATCGGACAGGGTGAGCTGCTCTAGCGTAAAGTCACCACCCGCTATCCGGGCGACAGCTGCCTTCACTTCCATGGGTCTTCTCCTATTCAATCTTTGGGTTCGTCATTCAGTTTCGGGGATGGGAACGGATGATTTGCGCCGTAAAGCCGCGTATTTTCTGCGATTCCCGTCCCTGAAAGGCTGAATGGTCCGACCTCTTTTTACGATTGACGAATCCGCTTGTCCATAGTTACGTAATGACAATACGTAATACGTAAGTGTCCTTAGGACAGCGTGTAGGAGAGGGTAGTTTCATGGCGACTTCGCTGGATGCCGACGTGCGTCCCATCATCCCCGACGACATTGCGCGGATCGTGATCGCGCCTAAAAGCTATACGGACGACGCGACGATCTATGGCGCTTTTCGCTGGCTGCGCGAACATATGCCGCTGGGTATCGCACAGGTGCCTGGCTATGACCCGGTCTGGGTCGTCACCAAACATGCCGACATCAAGGAAGTGGAACGCAACGGCAGGCTGTTCCACAATGCCGATCATAACCCGATCCTGGTCGATCAGGCATCGGACGCCTTCACGCGGGACATTAACGGCGGGTCGATCCGCATCTTGTCGTCGCTGACCTATATGGACCCGCCCGAACATGCGTCCTACCGCACGCTGACGTCCAACTGGTTTCTGCCCGGCAAGATCAGCAAGCTGGAGGATAAGATCCGGGTGCTGGCGCGCCAGTCGGTGGACAATCTGCTGAGTTTTGACGGCGAATGCGATTTCGTCCGCGATTTCGCGCTGCACTATCCGCTGCGCGTCATCATGACGCTGTTCGGCGTACCACCCGAAGACGAACCGCGGATGCTCAAGCTGACGCAGGAATTTTTCGGCGTGCATGATCCCGAAGAACAGCGGCCCGAAATGGCGGCGGACCCGGTGGTCGCGGCAAAGCAATGGGCAGCCTCGATCGAGGATTTCTACACCTATTTCGACAAATTGAGTGCCGACCGCCGGGAAAGGCCGACCGATGACCTGTTGTCGCTGATCGCCAATTCGCGGATCAACGGCGCGCCGATCCCGCGCGATGAGGCGAACGGCTATTATGTCGCGATCGCCACCGCGGGCCATGACACGACGTCGTCCTCGACCGCCGGTGGGCTGCACGGGATGATGGTCTATCCCGAAAATTGGGCCAAGGTGAAGGCGGACCCGTCGCTGATCCCTGGCCTCGTGGATGAGGCGATCCGCTGGACCAGTCCGGTCAAGCATTTCATGCGCAATGCCACCGCCGACACGCAGGTGCGCGGCATGGATATTCGCGCGATGGAACGGCTGATGATCTGTTACCCGTCGGGCAATCGCGACGAGGCGGTGTTTGACGACGCTGACCGCTTCGACATCACCCGCTCGCCCAATCCGCACATCGCCTTCGGCTTTGGTCCGCATATGTGCCTGGGCCAGCATCTCGCCAAGCTGGAGATGCGCATCCTGTTCGAGGAATTGCTGCCGCATCTCAGCTCGGTCGAAATGGCGGGCGATCCCCGCATGGTCGAGACGAACTTCGTCGGCGGGTACAAGGCGCTGCCGATCCGCTTCACGAAGAACTGACGCACATCGCCGCTGGATCACCGCCAAAGCGGGACCGGCGCACAGGCCCAGGATGGGAACATCCGGGCGATAAATGGGAGGAGTCTGAACATGACCAAGAGGTTTATCACGCTGGCCGCCACCGTATCGGCCGTTGCATTGCATGCGCAGGCCTGGGGCCAAACCGACGCTGCGCCACAGGCGACATCCTCGGGCCTTGGCGACATCGTCGTGACGGCACAGAAGCGCGAGCAGGCGATCAACGATGTGCCGCTGTCGATCACCGCGGCATCCGGCGAGAAGCTGGCGAACCAGGGCATCACCAATGTCGCGGATCTGGTAAAGATCGTGCCCGGCTTCAACTATACCGAGAGCGCGTTCGCAACGCCAGTCTACACATTGCGGGGTATCGGCTTTTACGACACCAGCCTGGCCGCCAAGCCGACGGTCAGCATCTATCAGGATCAGGTGCCGATCCCCTTTTCCATCATGACGCGCGGCGCGACGCTCGATCTGGAGCGCGTGGAAGTGCTGAAAGGGCCGCAGGGCACGCTGTTCGGATCGAACGCGACGGGCGGTGCAATCAACTATATCGCCGCCAAGCCGACATCGACCTTCAAAGCCGGTCTTGACGCGGGTCTGGACAGTTTCGGACAGGTGTCGGGTGGCGGCTTCATCAGCGGGCCGATCAGCGATACGCTGTCCGCACGCGTGGCGGTGCGGACCGAGCAGGGCGGGGCATGGCAACGCAGCTACACGCGCGATGAAAAGCTCGGTGATCGCAACTTCACCACGGGCCGCATCCTGATCGACTTCGAGCCGTCCGACAGCGCACGCTTTTCGCTCAACCTCAACGGTTTCATCGACAAGAGCGATGGGCAGGCTGCGCAACTGATCGGCGTGGTGCCGCTGGGCAATCCCGCGCGGCTGGGGCCTCTGGCCACCTATCCTATCGCGCCGCGTAACAATCGTGATGCCGACTGGACGCCGGAACAAAAGCCCCAGCGTGACGACTGGTTCTATCAGGCCTCGTTTCGGGGGGATATCGATCTGACCGACGATGTGAGCCTGACCTCGATCAGCAGCTGGTCGGAATATCATAATGACCAGGATATCGACCCGGACGGCGTCGCCCTGCGTGACTATTTCTACAACACCACCGGAAAGATCACGGCACTGTCTCAGGAATTGCGTCTGCAAGGGCGGACTGGCGGCCTGACCTATATTCTGGGTGCCAATTATGCGCGCGAAAAAACCTATCAGCAGGATGATGCCGGTCCCTATGACCAATCGACATCGGCCTATAATTTCGTCGACGCCGGCCTTGGCATCCCCTTTTTCGTCTACAGCCAATATGCGCGCCAGAAATTCGTGAACAAGGCGGTGTTCGCCAATCTGGACTATGACATCAGTGACAGCATCACCCTGCATGGCGGGGTGCGTTATACCAAGACCAATATCGATTTTGCCGGTTGCACGGCCGATCGCGGCAATGCGTTGGGGCTGGGGATCGAAAATCTGATCAACTTCATTCGCGGCGGCGCAGGGCTGGCGCCCATCGATATTCCCACCAATGGCTGCGTCACGATCGACGGATCGACGCTGACCGTGGGCGAGGTGCGCAAGTCGCTGGACGAGGATAATATATCCTGGCGTGGGGGTGTCGATTACAAGCCGAGCAGGGACGTGCTGCTCTACGCTTCCGTCAGCAAAGGCTACAAGTCGGGTAGCTTTCCGCTGCTGTCGGCCAGCGATGCCAACCAGTTCAATCCCGTCACGCAGGAATCCGTGACCGCTTATGAACTCGGCGCGAAACTGACCTTGCTGGAGAACACCGCCCAGATCAACGGCGCACTCTTCTATTACGACTATAGCGACAAGCAGTTGAAGGGCCGCGTGATCGCTAATCCCAATGTGTTCGGCCCGCTCGAAGCGTTGGTGAACGTCCCGAAAAGCCGTGTAAAGGGCGCGGAAATTCAACTCGACCTCGCGCCGACCGATGGCCTGCGCGTCAGTATTGGCGCGACCTATCTCGACACGCGGATCAAGGGCAGTTTCGTCAACTATGACAGCTATGGCAGCCAGCTGGATTTTGGCGGATCGGCCTTTCCCTACACGCCCAAATTTCAGATCGTGACCGATGCCCAATATGACTGGGCGCTCAGCGACAACGTCGAGGCTTTCGTCGGTGCCAATCTGAATTTCCAGAGCGATACCAAGGCTGTGCTGGGCAATGCCCGCGCCACGCCATCGGCGGACCTAAGCGCGCAGGGTGGCCTGACGATCGAGGATTATACGCTGATCGATCTGCGCGCTGGCCTGTCCTTTGCCGACAAGCGCTACAAGATCAGCGCCTTCGTGCGGAATCTGGGCAACAGCTACTACTGGTCCAACGCCACGCGGATCACGGACACGACGGTCCGTTTTGCCGGACGACCACGCACGTTCGGCGCGACCCTGTCGGCGCGCTTCTGACCCGCTCCCCCCTGGGCCGCGCCCTGAAAGGCGGGCGCGGCTCTTTCTTTTCGATCCCCGGAGACATGTTCCATGACTGCACCCGTTTCGATCGCCGCTGGATTACATGGTGACGCCGGTTTCGAGGTCCGCCTTCCACAGCAAAAAATGTTGATCGGGCGATCATGGGAAGCGGCCGCGGACGGCCGCGTCATCGATGTAGAAGATCCGGCTATCGGCAAGGTGTTCGCCGCTGTTCCCGCAGGAACGGCCGCCGATGTTGATCGCGCGGTCACGGCAGCGCGGGCCGCGTTCGAATCAGCGGCCTGGAGCCGGATGCGCCCGCTGGATCGCGGCCGGATCATCGAGGCGATCGCGCGCAAGATCGAGGATCATGCACAGGAACTGGCGCTGCTTGAAAGCTATGACAATGGCAAGGCGGTGCATCATGCGCTGGCGGTGGACGTTCCCGCCGCCGTCGATATCTTTCGCTACATGGCGGGCTGGGCATCCAAGATTTATGGGCAGGTGAACCCGATTTCCGGCGATGGCCGCCAATATCACAGTTACTCGGTGCGCGAACCGATCGGTGTTGTCGGCCAAATCGTGCCGTGGAATTATCCGCTGGCGATGGCGGCCTGGAAGATCGCATCTGCACTGGCAGCGGGCTGTACCATCGTGCTGAAGCCGTCCGAAGTCACGCCACTGACCGCGCTGCGCCTCGCGGAACTGGCGCTGGAGGCGGGGCTGCCCGAAGGGGTGTTGAACATCGTCACCGGCTATGGGCATGAGGCTGGGCAGGCGCTGGTCGAGCATCCCGGCATCGACAAGATCGCCTTCACGGGATCGACCCGCGTCGGCAAGCAGATCGTCCAGACCTGTGCGAAAGACCTCAAGCGGGTCACGCTGGAACTCGGCGGCAAGTCGCCCTCGCTCATCTTCGCCGATGCCGATCTCGACAAGGCGGCGATCGGCGCGGCGCTCGCCATTTTCTTCAATTCGGGACAGGTTTGCTTGGCCGCCTCGCGCCTCTATGTCGAACGGTCGGTGTTCGACAAGGTGGTCGATGGCATCGCGCAGGTCGCTAAGAGCTTCAAACTTGGCCATGGGCGCGATCCTGACACTATGCTCGGACCGCTGGTGTCGAAAGTGCAGCAGGGGCGTGTGCTGGACTTTATCGCGCAAGGCAAGGCGACCGGCGCGGACCTTGTCACAGGTGGCGGGACCGGGGACCGGGACGGCTATTTCGTCGAGCCGACGATCTTCGCCAATCCCGATGCTGATGCCAGCATCGTGCGGGAGGAGATTTTTGGCCCGGTGCTGGTTGCGACCCCCTTCGACGATATCGATGACGTGGTCAGGCAAGCCAATGACTCCCGCTATGGCCTGGCTGCCAATATCTGGACCCGCGACCTGTCCCGCGCCCATCTGACCGCACGACGGCTTCAGGCCGGTACGGTCTGGATCAATACGCACGGGATGAACGATCCCTCCGCCCCCTTTGGCGGCGTCAAGGAATCAGGCTGGGGCCGGGAGGTTGGTGAAGAAGGCGTCCTCCATTATACAGAGACAAAGACCGTGACCGCTCTTTTAGCCGATTGAAGCCGCCGCCGGGAATGATGGTTGTGGCGGGACAAGGATGTTCGTTTTGAGCGTGATCGTCGTGACGACCCGTGACGGGCAAGAACGTAGATTGTATGCCCATTTGGGCATCAGCATCATGGAAATCATCCGCGATGCCGGCGTTGATGAACTCATGGCACTGTGCGGAACCTCGGCGGGTGCTGTCAGTCTGGTTTTCCAACTAGCTGTCTGAGACCTGCCATTCCGGGACCGTCCAGTTTCTGTCATCGTCAAATGGTCGGTTGGGTAAGTTCTGGACGTCGGTTCCTGACAAGACCTGCGGTTCCGCATGGCGCTCACGAACGGCCGAATGTCGAAGGGTTTCGCGTGCTGGCAGGCGTACGAAATTCTTACAAGTACGACCCGCGGGGCTTCAAGCACTGGGCTATGGGGATTTCGGATTGGTGCCGTTAGGCGCACTGGCGCTATTGCTCGTCAGGTATGATCCGCGCAAACTAGGCGGACTATCTTTCGCCCGGTTCAAACGGTTTAGTCGGCGACAGTGCTGGAGGTCCTTTCGCGTTTCAATACCACTCAACCGAGCTTGAGGCTCGTACGATGAGATCCGCCAACCACCTCCTTGGACGGGTAATCAGTGCGGGATTTCGCGAAAAGGCGATGGCGATTTCGTCAGGCTGTTTTCCATTTCAATCCTATCACTGCCATCGCGGCACCTATTGTCAGATGACCGAACCAGGCGATCGCGCCATTAGCTGCCCCTAGTCCGGCCATGTCGGTCGCCAGCGCGACAAGTAGGACAGCGCCACCCGCCCCGCGAAGCCACGGCTGTGCCTGGCGCGACAGTGTGCGGCCCAGCATATCCTTCTGATGTCGCGCCATCGCGGCGCAGAGGCATCCGAACCCCAGGATGGACGCGCAAATCGCCAAAATATGGATCATGCTGTGATCAGTTCCTTTCTGTTCGGACGGTTTCTGTGCATCGTTTTAGGCTTAGCTCGTGCCGCCTTGCGCGCTGCCCAGCCCAAGGCGCAGGCCAGCGCTACCATCGCCATGTCGAAGGCGACGAACAGCCAGTCGCCAGTCATGAGGCCAGTTAGCATGTTACGCGGGACAGTCAGGGCGTTTACAATTGGCACGGCCACGAACAGGGCGGCGGCGCATGACAGGCTTTCGACCCATGCGCGCCGCTGCGGCCGGACGCAGGCCCAGAAGAGGACGCCCGCCCATGCCAGAAACAGGCTGTTGATTTCCTATTCCGCGCGATCGGACATGGCGATGGGCAGCAGCCGATTGGCCAGGAAGTAGGTCGCCAGTCCTGCCGGAAGGCCGACGATCGCCGCGATATTGAGTCGCTCCACCAGACGGAATCCGAAATGGGGCTGCATCGGATCAGGCAACTTCGCGCGGCGCTTCACGGTCCATAACACCAGCCCGCTGCCGACCATGATCGTGCCGCCGATGCCGGAGAGGAAATAGAGCCAGCGCAAGCCCCAGTTGGCAAAGCGTCCGGCATGCAGGCCCACCATGACGCTCTGCGTCGCGAGTGCGCCGCCCTCCTGCGCGTGCCGATCCAGCAGCTTGCCGCTCGGCCCGGCGAAGACGATGCTCTCACCGCGCGCACCGATTGCGGTGGTGGCCGAACGACGCAGCGTGATGGTGGCTGTGCTGTCGCCGGGGTTGGTAACTTGTATTGATCCCACCCCCGCGCCGCCCCATGTCCGGCTCGCGATCGCCATCAACGGGCTGACGTAGACCAACGGGGCGGCCACGCCGCTGCGCGGAACGCCCGCCCGGCCGGGGAAAAGTTCCTCGAAGAACCTCTCGGTGGACGCATAGTTCGCCATGACGCCCCAGGGCATATATTGGGTCGCCAGCGTGACCAGTCCGGTATAGGTGATCATCAGATAGAAGGGCAGGGCGAATACTGCCGTGACATTATGCGCGTCAGCCAGCTTCGTTGCCCCTTGCCGAAACGCAGCATGAAGAAATCGGCGAAGATTTTTTTGTGCGTGACGATCCCGGACAGGATCGCGACGAGCATGAACATCGCCGCCACGCCGACGAGGTAGCGCGCCCATATGACCGGCATGTAGTGCAGGTCGAAATGGAAGCGATAGAGGAAGAAGCCACCGCGCGTTTCGCGAACCGTGACGGGATGTCCGCCGCCATCGAGCGTCGCGCTGGTGTCTCCTCGCTTGCGCCGGGTTGGCGGCTTGCCCGCCACCTTTTTGGGTTGCCAGAATATCTCGGTGGCCGGGTTGCGCGCGGAAGGAGGCGTGATGAACCAGCTTTCTGCGTCCGGTTGCCTAGCCTGAAGGTAATCGATGGCGGCCTGTGTGGCGTTGGCAGGATCGGCATTGGCCACCAGTTCCGGCCGCATCCAGCGGCTGATTTCCTGTTGGAAATAGGCGGCTGTGCCGGTCAGGAACATTGCGAACAACAGCCAGCCGAACATCAGGCCGGTCCATGTATGGAGCCAGGCCATCGACTGCCGGAAACTCTCCTTCACAGTCGTCCTCCAGTCAGTATCGAGATATACAGGGCAGCGCCCAGCAAAAGCAGCGCGCTGCCCAGGCCCATGCAGACGCGCAGCATCGATTTGGCCCAGAAGATGGCGACGATAATGCCCGCATAGATGGCGAACGAGGCGAGCGTTGCGGCGATGCTCGCCTCGGCGTGGCGCATCGGCAGCAGGCGGGCCAGGCAGGCGACGGCCAGCGCGGTGACGACATAGCCGCCGATGATCGCGGCGATTGCACGGACCAGCACATGCAAACGCTGACGTCTGGTGCCCGTTCGGGTTGGTGGAACCTTCACGGGGTCAGAAATGCCGCTGAAGCGAAACCATGAAGGTTCGCGGTTCGCCCGGTGTCGTGCGGGTCAGGGAAGCGGTGGGGAAATAGCGTTCGTTGAAGATATTGCGGATATTCGCCTGCACCGACCAGTCGTCGAATCTGTAGAAGATGGATCCATCAACCAGCACATAGCCGTCGAGCAGGAAGGGCTGCAACGCGCCCGCGACCGCCGACGCCGTGCTGGCCGCGCGGTTGCTTTCATGATGGAACCCGGCCCCCGCACCCAGATTGGCGAGCGGTCCCGACGGGATCGTATAGCGTGCCCACAGATCGACGATATGGCGGGGCACGCTGCCGAGGCGCGAACCGACGCGCAGGCGGTTGTCGGCAGTCACCTTGGCGTCGAGATAGGTATAGGCCGCCGTCAGTTCGATGCCGCTACCGGGACGCCATGCCATTTCCGCCTCGATGCCGCGCGTGCGCTGTTCGCCCGTCAGCACATAGACATTGGGCAGCACGGCGTCGGCCGTGGCGACATTGGCGCGGGTCAGAGAGAACAGCGTCATCATCCCGGTCAGCCGACCATCGGATCGGGCGATCTTCACACCGCCCTCGTAATTGATGCCGCGTTCGGGCGGCAAAACCTTCTGGTCAACGTCGCGGTAGCTGAATTGCGGCGTGAAGGATTTGGAATAGTTGACATAGAGCGACGCCCATTCATTAAGGGCAAGCGTGGCCCCGGCCCGCGGGCTGAACGCTGTGGCTTTGGTCTTGGGACTTGCCACGCCGCCGCTCAGGTTGATCGCCGAGGCATCGTCCCATCGCCCGCCGACTGTCACCGTCAGAACATCGCCCAGCTTGATATGGTCCTGGACGTACAGCCCCAGTTGACGCGTCCGGCTGCCTGCGGTCGAGAAGGGAACGGCCGGATTGTGCGTGCTGACCGTCCCGTAAACCGGGGCGTAAAGGTTGAGATAATAGGGATTGCTGGTGTCGTAGAGATTGTAGTTGTCCGACCGGCGTCGGCCATAATCAAGTCCAGCCAGCAGATAATGGTTCAGAGGCCCGGTGTCGAAACGCGCACTGGCGTTGGTGTCGACGCGGAAATAGGTGCCATTCTCCTCGTACGGACCATAAAAGGCGCGGCTGACCCGGCTGTAGGCCGGGATGAGCGGGCTGATCGCGGTTGCCGGAATATCCTGGGTGTTGATGCCGGTGATGAACAGCCAATTGTCCCAGCTGTTGTGGAAATCCTGATAGCGCAGCGACTGATGGACCGCGACGGCCTCGCTGACCTGATGGTCGAACACATAGCCCAGATTCCAGTAGTCATTTTTCTGGACGGCGGGGTACATGGTGTCGTTGATGGACAGGCTGATCGGCAGCGGTCCGTTGGGATTGGGTAGCGCAGTGCCGTAAGCGGTAGTCGGCGACCAGGGACGGATGTCGTCCCTCTGATAGCGACCAAGCAGGGTCAGGCTAGTCCGGCTTCCCATTTGCCAACGCAGCGAGGGTGCGAGGAAGATGCGCTTCTGTCCCGACGAATGGACGAAGAAATCCTGGTCGCGATAGACCGCTGCCAGACGCGCGGTCAGCGTGCCGTCCGCTGTCAGTGGTGCGTTGGCATCGGCGCGGACCTCGATCAGATCATAGGAACCGGCACTCATGCCCAGATCGAGAAACGCATCCTCCTGTGGCCGTTTGCTGACAAGATTGACGATGCCCGATAGCGGCCCCAGCCCGAGCAGGCCCGATGCCGGCCCCTTCACCACTTCGACCCGTTCCAGCCCGCTCATCTCGGACGTGCCATAGCCGGTATCATCGAGCAGCCCGTCGAGATAGGTCGCGCCGGATGAGGCATTGAACC
Source organism: Sphingobium sp. RAC03 (assembly GCF_001713415.1). Classification (GTDB taxonomy): domain Bacteria; phylum Pseudomonadota; class Alphaproteobacteria; order Sphingomonadales; family Sphingomonadaceae; genus Sphingobium. The sequence continues at coordinate 2,091,537 of NZ_CP016456.1, forward strand.
CGCGAATGTTAAAACCGTCGAAGAATCCGTAGGTGTTATTGCGCGACACGCCCGCGACGCCTGCCAGCGCATCGCCGAGCCGCAGAGCCCTGCGATCGATCAGCGTTTGTTGCGAGACGATCGAGATCGCCTGGGAATTTTCAAGAAGCGGGATGTCGGCTTTCGACGCCATGGCGACATCGGGGTTCCTGGCCCCGGTGACAATGATCTCGTCCCGTTTGCTGTCGGCGTCCGGCGCCGGCTGTGCGCGTGCGCCTGCGGAAAGGCCGAGACAGGATGCGCTGAGCAACGCGCCGGTCAGTCTAGCTAAACTCTTCATCATTCACCCCCTTCGCCAAAGTCGGGGCGCTATAAGTATATATGCGATTGACTCGCAATATCATTAAATCTAGAGGCCGCGCTATGATGAAGGGGGTCTTCGATGACGCACAAATTGGTCCTGTCGCTCTTGTCCGCTACGACGATGACGGGAATGGCGGCCTGTCCTGCCGTTTTTGCAACGCAAGCCCATGCGGCCGAAGATGCGGCACGTCCCGATGCGAATGAGGCGATCATCGTGACCGGCCTAAAGCCGGACGAGGGCCAGAACAGGGTCAGCCAGGGCGGTGCTCTGGGTGCGAAAGCTTTGCTGGATACCCCCTATTCGGTAACGGTAATCGACGCGGATGACATCGCCCGACGGCAAGCCAACAGCATTGGGCAGATCTTTGCCAACGATCCGTCCGTCTTTTCTTCCGCGCCGTCAGGATCGACCAACTGGTGGGGCACCCAGATCAGGGGGCTGGGCGTGCGCAACTATTATATCGATGATGTGCCGTTGCTGCTGTATTGGGGCGGCGACTTTCTGCTGGAGCCGATCGAAAGCGTTACGGCGCTGAAGGGCCTTACCGGCTTTATGTACGGCTTTGGCGCGCCGGGCGGCGTGATCAGCTACCAGACCAAGAGGCCGGCGGCGAAGTGCTTGACTCGCGGTGTGGTCAGTGCGCCGATCAGGAGTTGCGCCGGATCACGTTCGGCACGCGCCGTTGCAACTGCAAAGCGGAAAACACGGCTGGCAAAGGCGCGCAGGAGATTGGCGGTTTCCAAGCGGCCACGCCGTTCATGCTTCTGCAGTTCATGAAGAAGTTCCTGAGGCGTGATATCGGTGACAGGTCGCTTTCCGAAGTCTGCCCCCATAAGTTTCACAAACCAGCGCATCTTCTCCAGCGTCGGCTCAGCCAACCCCTCACGCGCTTTCTTCTCTATCAATTCCTCGGCCACGCTAGCGAAGCTGTTGCTGGCCCGAATGCTCGCCTCAATGCGGGCTTGTCGTTTGGCTACGTTGGGATCGATCGCATGAGCCAGTTGCCTACGGGCGGCATCCCTGGCAGCGCGCGCCTCGGCCAAGGTAATCTCGGGATACGCCCCGATCGACAGTTTCCGTTCTACGCCGTCGATCCGGTATTTGATTCGCCACAGCTTGCTGCCTCTTGGATTGACGAGCAGATACAAACCTTGGGAGTCAGTAACCTTGTAAGGCTTATCTGCGGGCTTGGCATTGCGGATAGCGGTATCGGTTAGCACCATTGGGGGCCTCGATTCTGCTGGGGCCTTTGAGGCCCCCAAATTAGGCCCCCATCATCCGCAATTGCAGGCAAACAAGGGCATCCACTGACAATCAGCGAATACCCATAAACTACCGGAAATCAGGGATTTTTCAACTGCTGGCAGACGTCGCCAGACAGGATTTTGGAGGCCCGAGCCGGAATCGAACCGGCGTGCAAGGATTTGCAGTCCTCTGCGTAACCACTCCGCCATCGGGCCTCAGTCAAGTGGGTGGTCGCAAATGTGCGGCTTTGGCGGCAAAGTCAAGCGGAAGGGCAGCGGCCGATCCTAAGAATCTCGCGTGCCGTCATGTAAAGCCGCTTGGCGCGGGGGCTGCGCTGATTTAGAGGTCCGTTGATCCCCTTACTGTATTGCATTGCCAATACAGTTGTGCCAAGCCCACTGGACCAAGCGAGAAACTATCGTGACCGAGCAGAAACATTCTTCGATGCGGGCCGCCATGGTCGAAAGCCAGTTGCGCACCAGCGACGTCAACGACCCGCGCGTAATCGCGGCGATGGCGAAGGTGCCGCGCGAGGATTATGTGCCCGCGCATCGCCGCGCCATGACCTATATCGACCGCGCCATTCCGCTGGACGGCGGACGGGCGATCAACCCGCCGCTGGCCACCGGCCGCTTATTAACCGAGGCGCAGGTCGTGCCGGGTGACAAGGTGCTGCTGATCGGGGCGGCGACCGGCTATTGCGCCGCGCTGCTGGCCGAAATGGGCGCGCAGGTGGTTGCGGTCGAGGAAGAGGGTGGGCCTGAGAGCGTTGGCGCTGCGGTTACGCGCGGGCCGCTGAGTGCCGGGGCGGTCGATGGCGCACCCTATGACCTTCTGGTCATAGATGGCGCGGTAGAGGAAGTGCCCGCGACGCTCGTTCAGCAGCTTGTCGATGGCGGACGGGTGGTGACCGGCCTGGTCGAGCGTGGCGTGACGCGCTTGTGCAGCGGCCGCGTGGTCGGCGGCGTGCTGGGGCTGTCCAGCATCGCCGACCTGGAAATGGTGGTGCTGCCGGGTTTTGCCACGCCGGAACAGTTTGTTTTTTGAGACAGGGATCATGACAGCAAAGCGACCATCATTTGGGCGGGTCACCGCTACAGCCTTGCTGTTATTGTCCACCAGCCTGTCGGGGCAGGCCATGGCCGAAACCCTGCAGGGTGCGCTGGCCAAGGCCTATGCCTCGAATCCCACGCTGACCGGCGCGCGCGCCGGGCAGCGGGCGACGGATGAGAATGTGCCGATTCAAAAGGCGGCGGGGCGTCCCGGTGCCGAAGTGACCGGCAGCTATTCCGAAAGCATCCTCAAGCCCACCATCAGTTTCACCTCGCCCCAGCGGACGGTGAATGCGCAGGCGCAACTCAACGTGCCGCTCTATGCCGGGGGTGCCGTGCGCAACGGCGTCAAGGCGGCCAAGGTCCGGGTCGAAGCCGGGCAGGCGAACCTGCGCGGCACCGAAGCGAGCATTTTTTCGCAGGTCGTCGCCGCCTATATGGATGTGATCCGCGATAGCGCGATCGTGTCGCTGAACCTCGCCAATGTGCGCGTGCTGGAGGTCAATCTTCAAGCGACCAATGATCGCTTCGAAGTTGGCGACCTGACCCGTACTGACGTGGCGCAGTCGCAATCGCGGCTGGCGCTGGCGCAATCGGATTTGCAGACGGCGCAGGCCAATCTCATCACCAGCCGGGAAAATTATATCGCGCTGGTCGGCAGCGCGCCGGACGATCTGGCACCGCCCCCGGCGCTGCCCGGCCTGCCTGCCACGCCGCAATCCGCCGTGCAGGTCGCGCTGGCCGACAATCCCGACATCATCGCGGCGGAAAAATCCCGCGACGCGGCCCGTTATGATGTGAAGGTGGCGAAGGCCGGCAATCTGCCGACGTTATCGGCCTTTACCCAAGCAGGTTACACCAACTATCTCGATACGCTGGAAAATGGCACGGTCGGCGGTGGATCGCAGATCAACAAGCAGGCCCAGGCCGGGGTGCAGCTGAGCATTCCGCTCTATCAGGGCGGCCGAGTGGCGGCGCAGGTGCGACAGCGGCAGGCGCAACTGTCGCAGACGATGGAGCAGGAGATCGAGACGGAGCGCAGCGTGATCTCCCAAACCCGCGCAGCCTATGCCAGCTGGCAGGCGTCGCTCCAGACGATCGAATCGAGCCAGAAGGCCGTTGACGCGTCCAGCCTGTCGCTGGAAGGCGTGCGCGCGGAAAATTCGGTCGGCAGCCGCACCATTCTCGACATCCTCGATGCCGAACAGGAAGCGCTCAACGCCCGTGTCCAGCTCGTGACGGCGCGGCGCAATGCCTATGTCGCAGGGTTCAGCCTGCTGGCGGCCATGGGCCATGCCGAAGCGGATGATCTGGGTCTGGAAGGTGGCGCGCTCTATGACCCGATGGTCAATTATGACCGGGTGAAGGGCAAATGGTTCGACTGGGACTATGGCACCACGCCTACGCCCGCCGCGACACGCACCGTTGACAGCGTGCCACAAAACGCCAATGTGAATCCCGAAACGGCACAGCGGCCCTGATCGGCTGCGGTCGGCGGCCGGACAAATTGGGGGCGACATGGGCGATATGAGCAAAGAACCCTCGATGGAGGAGATACTCTCGTCCATCAAGCGCATCATCGCCGAGGAAGGCGAGGAAGCGGCGCAGGCTGCCCCCCGCCGGGTTCGTGCCGATGCGGTGCGCCCCGTCGCAGCGCCTGCGCCCGTCGATCTGGACAGTGATGAAATATTGGAACTGACCGAAGAGGTCGGTGTGGAGGACGCCATGCCTGCCCCCAAAGCCGCGTCGCCCAAGCCCGCCAAGCCAACCGCTGCGGCTTCCACGCCGGGCGCTGAGACGATATTGTCGGTCGAAAGCGAAGTGGCCGCGCGCCACTCGCTCTCCGCTTTGTCCTCCATGCTGGTCGCGCCGCAGGACGGTGGGGACAATACGCTCGACGGGCTGGTGCGCTCGCTGCTTAAGCCCATGCTGAAGGAATGGCTGGACGCCCGGCTGCCGGCCTTGGTCGAAGAGATGGTGGCCAAGGAGATTGCGCGGATTACCGCGCGCTGATCCTGTCCTAGCGCAAAGCGCTGACGCAATTCCTTTTATCATGCTATATCCCACCTGGTTCTGATGGCTGGGGGGATGGCAGCATGATGGTCCTGATCGCAGCGACGGCCTTCGTCGGTACGCATTTCATATTGTCTCATCCCTTGCGTGCGCCGCTGGTGGCGCGGATGGGGGAGAAGGTTTTTCTCGGCCTCTATTCGCTGGTCGCGGCGGTCACGCTGATCTGGATGATCGTCGCCTATCGCGCCGCGCCGGTCACGCCGATGCTGTGGCCGGTCGGCGATGCACTGTGGGCGATCGCGACCGTCATCATGCTCGTCGCCTCGATCCTGCTGCTGGGGTCATTGGTTGGCAATCCAGCCATGCCCAACCCGGACGGGCCGATCATGGTCCCGGCGGAGGCGAAGGGCGTGTTCGCCATCACCCGTCATCCGATGATGTGGGCCTTTGCGCTGTGGGGACTGGCGCATATATTGGTCTATCCCGTCGCGGCGAATATCATCGTGTCGGTAGCAATCATCCTCCTGTCGCTGGTCGGTGCCGCTTTGCAGGACCGCAAGAAGGAAGTGCTGACCCCTGCGGCCTGGCAGCATTGGGAATCGCGGACGAGCTATTGGCCCTTTGCCGCGATCTTGGCTGGGCGCGCACGGTTCGGACGGTTCGGGATGCATGCGCTGGCGGGCGGGCTGGTCGTCTGGTTGGCGGCGACCTGGGCGCATATGCCGCTCGCGGGCTGGCCTGCGGGCATATGGCGCTGGTTGGGCTGATCTTTTCGGCTGGAACGGGGCGGCAAGGCGCATTAAGGCCCGTGCCATGACCGAACTGCCCAAAACATTCGACCCCGCCGCAATCGAAACCCGCTGGTACGCCCATTGGGAAGAAAAAGGCCTGTTCCGCCCCGAACGGCCGGATGCGCAGCCCTATACGATCGTCAATCCGCCGCCCAATGTGACTGGCAGCCTGCATATCGGCCACGCGCTCGACAATACGTTGCAGGACATCATGATCCGCTACGAGCGGCTGCGCGGCAAGGATGCTTTGTGGGTGGTCGGCACCGACCATGCAGGCATCGCGACGCAGATGGTGGTCGAGCGGCAGATGAATGCGAAGGGCGAGAAGCGCACCGATTATAGCCGCGACGAATTCATCGCCAAGGTCTGGGACTGGAAGCAGGAAAGCGGCGGCACCATCACTGGCCAGCTGCGGCGGCTGGGCTGTTCGATGGACTGGAGCCGCGAACAATTCACCATGGACCCGCATTTCAGCAAGGCCGTGGTCAAGGTGTTCGTGGAACTGCACCAGCGCGGCCTGCTCTATCGCGACAAGCGGCTGGTGAACTGGGATCCGCATTTCCGGTCGGCCATTTCGGATCTTGAGGTGGAGACGAAGGAGACGCAGGGCGGCTTCTGGCGGTTCAAATATCCGCTGGCCGATGGCGTTCGCCTGGCCGACGGGGCGGACCATATCGTCGTCGCGACGACGCGGCCCGAAACGATGCTGGCCGACATGGCGGTCGCGGTCCATCCCGACGATCCGCGCTATCGGAGCGTGATCGGCAAGGAGATTCTCCAGCCGATCACCGGGCGGCGCTTGCGGATCGTCGGCGATGACTATGCTGATCCTGAACTGGGGTCTGGCGCGGTCAAGATCACGCCGGGGCATGATTTCAACGATTTCGAGGTCGGCAAGCGCGCAGGGATCGCGGCGGGCCAGATGCTCAACATGTTCGATGCGGATGCGAAGGTGGTGCAGACCGCTGACGGTCTGGTGCCGGAGGCGTTTCTAGGGCTGGATCGGTTCGAGGCGCGCAAGGCAGTGGTCGAGGCGATGAAGCCGGGTTTCTTGGTGCCGCATGTTACCAGGAACAAGGAAGGCGAGGAAGTCGCCGCCGACTTCGAGCCGCGCGTGATCCAGACGCCGTTCGGGGATCGCTCCGGCGTGGTAATCGAACCCTGGCTGACCGACCAATGGTATGTCGATGCCGCCAAACTGGCCGTCGCGCCAATGCAGGCGGTGCGAGACGGGCGGATCGAGATCGTGCCCAAGACGTGGGAAAAGACCTTCTTCAACTGGATGGAGAATATCCAGCCCTGGTGTGTGAGCCGTCAGCTTTGGTGGGGGCATCGGATTCCGGCTTGGTTTGGTCCGCATCTGAACAATCATGCGATTATGCCTGGCTCGCGTGATTTGATCTTGGTTGCAGAGACCGAAGAGGAAATGCTCAAGCAAGCGCGGCAGATATATGATGCTGATGTCGAGATCGTTGTCGTTAATTCTTGGGAAGAGGCTTGCCAGTACGAGTTTCAATCGCGACGCGCCGTGATTTATCGGGATGAAGACGTCCTCGACACCTGGTTCTCCTCGGCGCTGTGGCCGTTCGGGACGCTGGGCTGGCCGGAAGGCGCAACAGAAAAGCCCCTCCCCTTCAGGGGAGGGGTTGGGGTGGGGCCGAGCGATCAGGGGGCACCTATGGGGCAAAGCCCCACCCCCGACCCCTCCCCTGAAGGGGAGGGGAGCAACTCGCTAGTATCCCGCCACTACCCCAACGACCTCCTCATTTCCGGTTTCGACATCCTGTTCTTCTGGGACGCGCGGATGGCGATGCAGGGGATGGAGTTCATGGGTGACGTGCCATGGCGCAAACTCTATCTCCACGGCCTCGTCCGGGCGGCGGACGGGCAGAAAATGTCCAAGTCCAAGGGCAATGTCGTCGATCCGCTCGGCCTGATCGACAAGTTCGGGGCCGATGCGCTGCGCTTCTTCATGGCGGCGATGGAGAGCCAGGGCCGCGACGTGAAGATGGATGAGAAGCGGGTCGAGGGCTATCGCAACTTCGCGACCAAGCTGTGGAACGCCGCACGCTTCCTGCAGTCGAACGGCGTGACGGCGTCCACCAGTCATGAGGCACCCGCCGCGCAATTGCCGGTCAACCGCTGGATCATCGCCGAGACGGTCGCGACCGTGCAGGCGATCGACAGCGCGCTCGCCGACCTGCGCTTCGACGCGGCGGCAAACGCCATCTATCATTTCGTGTGGGACCAGTTTTGCGACTGGTATATCGAACTGACCAAAGGCGGGATGGACGACGAGACGCGCGCGGTCGCGGGCTGGGCGTTCGATCAGATATTGGTGATGCTGCACCCCTTCATGCCCTTCATCACCGAAGAGTTATGGCACCTGACCGGCGCGCGCGCGAACGAACTGATCGTTGCGCAATGGCCGCAGGCGCTGGCGGCGGTGGACAGCGAAGCGCAGGCGGAGATCGACTGGTTGATCCGGCTGGTGAGCGCCATCCGTACCGCGCGGACCGAACTCAACGTGCCGCCGGGCGCGAAGCTGCCGGTGGTGGTGAGCGACGGGTCGGAGGAGACGCATCGTCGCCTCGATCGGCAGGGTGCGGCGCTGGCGCGGCTGGGTCGCATCGCGAGCCTGACCTTTGGCGAAGCGCCGACGGGCGGCGCGGCGCAGATCGTAGTGGACGAAGCGACCTTCATCCTGCCGCTGGAAGGCGTAATCGACATCGCTGCGGAAAAGGCGCGGCTCGCCAAGGCGCTGGCCGCGGCACAGAAGGAGCGCGATGCGCTGGGCGGGCGCTTGTCCAACCCCAGTTTCGTCGAGAAGGCCAAGCCCGAAGCGGTCGCCAAGGCGCGCGAGGACCATGGCGAGAAGACCGCCGAGGCGGAACGGTTGCAGGCGGCCCTCGACCGGCTGGGGTAGGTGGGTCTCTGCGAGTTTTGAGATACAGGCGATCATATTCGATAGCGGCGTGTTGAAAAGCCTAATCCTCCCCTGACAGGGGAGGTGGCAGGCGAAGCCTGACGGAGGGGTGTCGCCCTATCGATAGGGTGACACCCCTCCACCGCCTTTGGCGGTTCCCCTCCCCTTACAGGGGAGGAATTTGGGGTCGGGCCTGCAATAAATATGTTTGTCATGTAGTTGGGGGCGGGGGAATGAGCATGGCGGCAGGCAAGACGGGCGCAAAAGACCTGACGCAAGGGCCGATCGCGTCCACGCTGATGCTGTTCGCGATGCCCACCTTGGCGTCGAACATCCTCCAGTCGCTCAATGGATCGATCAACGCCATCTGGGTCGGGCGTTTTCTGGGGCCGGAGGCGCTGGCGGCGACCGCCAATGCCAATATCATCATGTTCCTCATGTTCTCGGTCGTCTTTGGCTTCGGCATGGCGTCCACAGTGATGATCGGTCAGGCCATGGGGCGGCGCGACATAGACGCGGCGCGCCGCGCCTTCGGGTCGGCAGTCGGTTTCTGCATGGGGCTGGCGCTTGTCGTATCGACCCTCGGCTGGGTGGGCGCGCCCGCGCTGCTGCGGCTGCTTTCGACCCCGGTCGAAGCCTATGCCATGGCACTGGTCTATCTGCGCGTCATCTTCATCGCGATGCCCGCAACCCTCTTGTCCGTCATGATCATGATGGGCCTACGCGGCGTGGGCGATGCGCGCACGCCGCTGATCTTCATGATCGTCAGCGTGGCGGTGGACCTGATATTGAACCCCGTGCTGATCCTGGGGCTGGGACCGTTCCCGGCCATGGGGATCGCGGGGTCGGCGACGGCGACCGCTGTGGCCGGTTTCGTCAGCCTGATCGGGATCATCGCCTATACCTATGCCAAAGATCTGCCGTTGCGGCTACGCGGATTGGAGCTGGCCTATCTGCGCCCGGCGGCCGAACAGATGCGCGTGCTGCTGGGCAAGGGGCTGCCAATGGGCCTCCAGATGATCGTCATGTCGGCATCGGGCCTGGTGATGATCGGCCTCGTCAACCGCGAAGGGCTGCAGGTGACGGCGGCCTATGGCGCGTCGCAGCAGCTATGGACCTATCTCCAGATGCCGGCGATGGCGATGGGCGGCGCGGTCAGCGCCATGGCGGCGCAGAATATCGGCGCGGGGCGGTGGGACCGGATCAGCCGCATTACCGGCTATGGCATCGGCTATCAGTTGCTGATCACCGGCACCATGGTCGCGGTGATGCTGACCTTCCACGAAGCGTTGCTGGGGCTGTTCCTGGGCGACAATGACGCCGTGATCGCCGAAGCATGGCACATGCAATTGCGGGTAAGCTGGAGCTTTATCGCCTTTGGCTGCACCATGATCCTGTTCGGCGTGATGCGCGCCAATGGCGTGGTGATAAAGCCGCTGATCATCCTGATCTTCACCCTGTTCGCGGTGCGGATCGGCTTCTATTATCTCGCTTACCCCCGGATCGGTGCCGATGCGCTGTGGTTCAGTTTTCCGGCTGGGTCGTTCGTCTCGCTGCTGCTCGCCTATCTGGTCTATGCCCAGGGCGGCTGGCGCAAGGCCAAGCTGCTGGTGCCGGTGCATGAAGAAGAATGCCGCGAGAGCGTGAACAGCGACGCCGAACCCGCTGGACGGATTGCGCCGACCGGATAATTACCGCCCCTGGTTGCGCCAGCGGGTGATGGTGCGGTCGAGGATGGCCTGCTCATCGCCCGACTGCCGCCACAATTGGGTGAAGCTGGGGTCGCCGGACGCGGGGCGGCGATGTTCTTCCAGATTGTCGAGCGCGACGCGGATCGGCACGGCGACGCCTTCGCCGCAGATGATCGCCTCGCGGTTGCGCAGCGCGGGGATCGAATCGAGGAAACCGCGCGCGCCTTCGGGCATGGCGGCTTTGACGAAGGCCTGATCGCGGTCGTTGTTGAGCCGCATGGCGATGATGGTGCCGCATTGCGACAGCACGCCTTCGGCCAGGTCCGACGGGCGCTGGGTGATGAGGCCCAGCGATACGCCATATTTGCGGCCTTCCTTGGCGATCCGCTCCAATATTTTGCGCACCGCCTGACCGTTACCGCTGGTCGAATTGGGAATATAGCGATGCGCTTCTTCGCACACGAGCAGGATCGGCCGCTGCGGTTCGTCGCGCGCCCAGATGGCATAGTCGAACACCAGCCGGGACAGCACCGACACCACGGTCGATGTGATGTCCGATGGCATGGCCGACACGTCGATGATCGAAATCGGCTTGCCGTCCGATGGCAGGCGAAAAATCTTCGCGATGAAGTCCTGCATCGTATCGGCGACCAGCATCCCTGAAAACATGAAGCTGTAGCGCGGGTCGGCCTTGATCTCGTCGATCTTGGTCTTGATCCGCATATAGGGCAGCGACCCGGTGCCCTTGTCGAGCTTGCCCATCTCATTCTGGAGAATGTTGGTCAGGTCAGAGAGCAGATAGGGGATCGGCGAATCGACGGTCAGGCGACCAATCTGTTCGGCAAGCCTATTTTTCGAGCGCGCCGCGAGCAGGCATTTGGCGAGAATGTCGCAATCGACCGTGCGTTCGGAGCCGGAGGAGGTGACGAACACCTCGCAATGTTCCGCGAAATTCATCAGCCAATAGGGCAGCGCCAGATTGCTGATGTCGAATACCGCGCCATTGCTGCTGAAGGCCGCGCCATATTCGCCATGGGGGTCGATCATCACGATATGCCCCTGCGGCGACAGGTCGCAGATGCGGTGCAGGATCAGAGCGGCGCTGGTCGATTTGCCGGTGCCGGTGGAGCCAAGCAGCGCGAAATGCTTGCCCAGCATCTGATCGACATAGAGCGCGGCGCGCGTGTCGGTCGTGGGATAGACGGTGCCGATCTGGACATGCGGCCGGTCATCGGCGGCGTAGATCTGCTGCATATCCTTGCTCGACACCGGGAAAATCTCGGTGCCGGGTGTTGGATAGCGGGTGACGCCGCGCCGGAAGTGAAAGATGCGACCGGTCAGTTTCTCCTCATCGCCTTCGCCCAGAAAGTCGATGTCGGCGACGATGCTCTGGCTCGCCTGGTCCAGCATCATGGCGCGCACGCTGGCAACCAGCCAGACCGTGCCGACGCGCATCTTGACCTGGCTGCCGACCTGGCCCGCCATCGCGGTGCAAGGGTCCATGTCCTGCCCCAATAGGGCGAGACGCTGTGGATCGATCAGGATCTTGGAACTGGACCCGGCGATCTGGAATACCATGCCCATCGATTGGGCCATGGCCAGGGACGTATGCGTCGCTGTCGGCGTGAAGTGATGCGCACCCGGCATATGGGTCATGAGCCTTTGTCGTCCCCTGGTCCGGAAAGACTTCCGGCAAACACATGATGTCTAGGTGGCGAAGGTAAAGATTAGCTTATGCATGCGCCGATCATGGCTTGATCGGGCAATTTGGGGCATGACCCCTTACCATTGCGTAGCCATTGGTCCGAAACGGATCGGATCGTCGCAGGGGAACAGGACAGGCTTTGGGGCATTGAGCCTGCGCCACTACAGGATATTTTCGTGCCCGAAACGATAACGGACCATGGAGCCCGGCGCTCCTACGCGATTGCCATAGCCCGTGTCATCTGCATCCTCGGCGTGGTTTATGTCCATGCCTGGACCGGCTTGAACGGCGAAGCGCTCAATGCGTTGCGCGGAACGGCGCAGGAAAATCTGCGCTGGCTCTTGATGGAATTATTCGGCCGTAGCGCCGTGCCGTTGCTGGGCCTCATATCGGGCTGGCTGGTGGCGGGGTCGAGCGGTACACGTAACTGGAGCGGGCATGTCCGGCGCAAGGCGCGGACGATTCTGCTGCCCATGATCCTGTGGAATGGCATCGCGATCCTGCTGGTATCGAGCGCTGCGCTGACCCTTGGCCTTTCCGCGCCCGTGCCGCGGACGCTCTGGTGGCTCGTGAATGAAATGCTGGTCCTGACCCGCAATCCGGACATCAATGTCCAGATGGGGTTTCTGCGCGACCTGTTCCTGTGCATGGTCGCCGCGCCGTTATTGGTGCGTATGCCGGGCTGGGCATTAGGGATCATCGCGCTGGTTGCGGCGGCGTGCCACGTCACGGGGTTGGGGCCGCCTGTGTTGATGCGTGCGTCGATCCTGTTCTTTTTCACCCTCGGCATATTGGCGCGACGGGGTGCTTGGGAGGCGCGGATCATTCGCTTGCCCTTGTTATGGGCGCTGCTGCTGTTCGCTCTGCTGATGAGCGTGCAGCTTTATCGTGCGATCATGGTCGGCGACGGGGAGGCGGTATTGACGCAGCGGACGCTGGACCTAGCCGTTCGGCTGGCCGCCGTCATTGCTTTCTGGCGGATGGCCTGGGCACTGGCGGGCAGCGCGGCGCGCGCCATGCTGCTACGCATCGAGCCTTATGTCTTTCTGCTCTTCTGCGCGCATTTGATCCTGATCTGGCTGGGTGGACCCTTTCTCGGCAAGCTGACTGGCCCGCTGGGGTCACCGCTTTATCCGCTCTACCTGATCCTTCAGCCGCTGCTCGTGCTGGCCGTTGTGATTGCGCTGGGCCAAATACTCCGCCGGGTCGCGCCGCGCGCTGCCAAACTGCTCAGCGGCGGTCGCCTATAGCGCGGGTTCAGGCGCGGTGAGCGCCTGCGCCGCCGCCATCGCGATGGCGAAGCTGCGCTTGCGGGCCGCAGGATCGAAAATCTGCCCGGTCAGGATCAACTCGTCGGCCCGCGTGCGGCGCAGGAAAGCGGCCAGATCACGCTCGACATCCGCTTGCGTGCCAATGCTGGACGCGCTCAGCACATCGGCCAGCATGGCCTGCGCCTGGGGCGGCAGCGTGTCGTAATAATCCGCCACGGGGGGCTGGAGCTTGCCGGGCTGCCCAGTGCGCAGCCGCACGAACGCCTGCTGCATCGAACTGGCGAGCAATTGTGCATCGGCCATGCTGTCGGCGGCGAAGACATTATACCCCGCCATCACATAGGGCTCCTTCAACTGAGCCGAGGGGCGGAAATCGCGGCGATAAATCTCGATCGCCTCGTCCAATGCACCAGGCGCGAAATGCGAGGCGAAGGCATAAGGGAGGCCGAGCGCCGCAGCAAGTTGCGCGCCGTAGAGGCTGGAGCCCAGAATCCACAGCGGCACGTTCGCGCCTGCGCCTGGCGTTGCCTGAATACCCAGCCGATCATCGGCGGCGAAATAGGCTTGTATCTCCATCACGTCGCGCGGGAAATTATCCGCTCCGCCGACAAGCGTGCGGCGGATCGCCTGGGCCACCCGCTGGTCCGACCCCGGTGCACGACCCAGCCCTAGATCAACCCGGCCGGGGAAGAGCGCGTCGAGCGTGCCGAACTGTTCGGCGATCAGCAGGGGGGCATGGTTGGGCAGCATGATGCCGCCTGCGCCGATGCGGATCGTCGATGTCGCCTGACCAATATGCGCCAGCACGACCGACGTCGCGGCCGACGCGATGCCCGCCATGCCATGATGTTCGGCGACCCAGAAACGGTGATAGCCCAGCCCTTCGGCATGGACGGCGAGGTCAGCCGTATTGGCGAGCGCGGTGGCGATGCTGTCGCCTTCGCGGACAGGGACGAGATCGAGCAGGGAAAAGCGTGTCATGGTCCCCATATGGGGGCATGATGGGTTTTATTTCAATACGTAAATTCAGATGACGCGGCCAAAGCCCTGAGCCGGGGCTTCGGTACGGCGGCCGAAGGTCACAGGACGACGCGCCACCAGCGGATTGGCATCGCGATCCAGCAACGCCAGCGTTTCGGTAAAGCAGGGACGGAGCGCGACGACGGTTTCGATCAGTTCGTCGGGCTGCTCACGGGTTTCGACGCAGCGGCGCGCGACCATCTCGATCTCTTCGGCCATGGCGCTCAAGCGATAGGCACCGAACTGCGCCGACTCCCCCTTGAGCGTGTGTGCGGGGGTGACCAGTGCGACGGCGTTGCGCGCGCGGAATGCCTGTTCGATTGCCTGGATCGACTTCACGCCATCTTCGCGAAAATAGCCCAATATACGTGGGAATGCCGCACCCAGCTCATTCCGGGTCCGGGTAAATTCGGTCCAGTTGACCAGATCGGTCTCTTGATGGGGCACGCGCACCGCTCCTTTGGCTAAGGTCTGGAAATAGGCGGGCTGCGTAAACAGGCGGTTAAAGCGGGATGATGATCAGCCTGGGCGGCGCAGTGAAAAGCGATGGTCGCTCAGCGCCTCGAACGCCCAGCCTTGCGCGCTTGCCAGGGCCGCGAGTTCGGCAGGCGCGATCGGATCGTCGGCCTCCACCACCACCGCATCGGCCCCGCGCATGGCCCGTGCCGCGCGCAGCACGGGCCAGGGGCATTTCATGCCGCGCGCGTTGACCGACAGCGGCTCATTTTGTGGCATAAGGATTCTTGGCGCTCCGTAGCGTCAGCCGCACCGGCACGGCGCCAAAGCCCAGTTCCCGCCTTATGCCGTTCACCAGATAGCGGCGATAGCTTTCGGGCAGATCGTCCAGCCGCGTGCCGAACAGCACGAAGGTGGGCGGACGGGTCTTGTTCTGGGTGATGTAGCGCAGCTTGATCCGCTTGCCGCCCGGCGCTGGCGGGGGATTGGCCTCCAGTGCGGTTTCGAACCAGCGGTTGAGGACGCCGGTCGATACGCGCTGCGACCAGGCCGTGCGGGTTTCGAACGCGACATGGATCAGGTCGTCCAGCCCCTTGCCGGTGGCCGCCGACACGGTCATGATCGGCACGCCTCGCACCTGCGCCAGCCCGTCGTCCAGCGCTTTCTTGATGCCCTGATACAGGGCCGAACCATGTTCGACCGTATCCCATTTGTTGAGCGCAACGACGAGCGCACGCCCTTCCTCCAGCACCTTGTCGGCGATGCGCAGATCCTGCGCCTCCAGCCCGCGCGTCGAATCGAGCAGCAGCACCACGACTTCGGCAAAGTTCACAGCATTCAGACCGTCGGTGACGGCCAGTTTTTCCAGCTTGTCCTGCACCTTGGCATGTTTGCGCATCCCCGCCGTGTCGATCAGGCGGACGGGGCGCTCCACGCCCTCCCGGCTGGTCCACATCCAGTCCACCGCGATGCTGTCGCGGGTAATGCCGGCTTCCGGCCCGGTCAGCAGGCGGTTTTCGCCCAGCAGCCGGTTGATCAGCGTTGACTTGCCCGCATTGGGGCGGCCGACGATGGCGAGCTTGAGCGGTGCGCTCTCGTCATCCTCGTAAAATTCCCGCTCGAACGGCTCGTCGCCCTCGCGCTCGACATGGGGCAGCAACGCCTGGAACAGATCGGCCATGCCTTGGCCATGTTCGGCCGAAAAGGGGACAGGTTCGCCAAGTCCCAGGCTGAAGGATTCCATCACGCCATCGTCGGCGGCTTTGCCCTCCGCCTTGTTGGCGACCAGGATGACCGGCGCATCATTGGCGCGCAGCCAGCGGGCGATTTCCTCGTCCAGCGGCGTGATGCCTGCCCGCGCGTCGATCATGAACAAGGCGACGTCGCAATTTTCCACCGCCGCTTCGGTCTGCATCCGCATCCGGCCGGGGAGACTGTTGGCGTCCTCATCTTCATAACCGGCGGTGTCGACGATGGTGAAATCGAGGCCGAGCAGATGCGCCTCGCCCTCGCGCCGGTCGCGGGTGACGCCGGGCTGGTCATCGACCAGCGCGAGCTTCTTGCCGATCAGGCGGTTGAACAGGGTGGACTTGCCCACATTGGGCCGCCCGACAATGGCTACGATGGGCAGCATGGAGGCCCGTTTCCTTCTTATCTAAAAAACGCAATGCTCCTGCGAAGGCAGAAACCCAGTCCAAAAGCGGAGGAACTGGGCTCCGGCCTTGGCAGGAGCATGCTTAGCACGAATATTGGGTTTAGCGGAACGCCGTCAGTTTGCCGTCATCCGCCAGAACATAGAGTATATTGTTGGCGACGATCGGCGAAAGCGACATGGAGCGATCCATATCGACTTCGGATTGCACCGAACCGGTCGTCGGATCGACATAGGCCATCTGCCCGCGCGTCGACACGACGATCAGGCGACCGCCCGCCAGCACCGGACCTGTCCAGCGGATCGCCTTGTCCTTCTTCTTTTCATTCTGCCAACGGCGCAACTGGCTGACCCAGCGGATCTTGCCGGTCGCGCGGGCGACGCAGAGCAGGCGCGCGTCGCTCGTGACCGCGAACACCCATTCACCCACCACCCAGGGAGTGGAAATGCCCGCAATATTGATTTCCCAAAGGCGCTGGCCGCTGGTCAGTTCATAGGAGGCCATGCGTCCGCCCTGACCGATCGCAAAGACACGGCCACGGTCGATGACCGGGTCGGCGTCGATGTCGGTCAGGGTCGCAACCGCCGTCGAAATGCTGGTGCGCGAAAGGGCATCGCCCCACAAAGTCCGGCCATTTTCGTAGCGATAAGCGTTGATTTCGCCAGAGCTATAGCCCGCGACGACCGTGCCCTGCGCGGCGGCAGGGGCAGCAACGCCGAAGATCCCCGTAACCTGCAGGGTGCCGCTGTCGGTCCACTGGGTTTCCCCATCGGACTGGTTCAGCGCAAAAATCTGATTGTCCTGGCCCATCACATAGACATGGCCATTTTCCAGCGTCGGCGCGCCGCGCAGCGGCCCGGCCAGATGCTTCTTCCAGATGATCGCGCCGTCATTGGCATTGAGCGCGAACACGTCGCCCAGGCCCGTGCTGGCGAACACACGATCGCCGACGACGCTGACGCCGCCGCCGAACAGCGACCGGCCATTGCCCTTGCCCTCGGCGGGCAGGTTGGTCTGCCACAATTTCGATCCGCTCGTGGCATCGAACGCAATGACATGTGCGCCGGCATCCGTGACGAACAGCTTTCCGCCCGCTACAACCGGCGAAGCGGCAAGCCGGGCCTGCGGCGAACTGCCGTCAATGGTCGCGGTCCATAGCTGCGTCGGCGAACCGCCGAGCGCGACATGGCCCATCGCTTTGGACGGATCACCGCCCGGCTGCGACCAGTTTTCGTTTACGGCGGGGACGGGGAGGGTGACCTGAACGTCGGCCAGGCTCGGTTCGACCTCGACACCCTGTTCGCTGGTCAGGATGGATACGCGATTGCCGACTACGGGGGTCTTGGGTCCGCCCTTCTTGCCGCCGATGATGCCGCACCCGGCGACCATCATAATCATGGCGGTAAGCGTCAGGGCGCGGCCCATGGGCGCAAATCTCTTCATCTTATGCTGTCCCATTGCCTCGTTACCCTTCCGTCGGCTCGGCCGGTATCTCTACCGCGTCGATCCCCATGACGCCTGCCATCTGACGCGCGCGTGAACGAATCGACTGCGGCACATTGCTGTCCTTGGCAAGAGCGGCGAACATGGGGCCTGCGAGGTCCGTCTTGCCCATCTTGGCATAGGCGATGGCGACCAACTCGCCCGCGCTGCCGAACCAGGGCGCGCCCTCGACCGCGAGCGGCTTGAGGCGATCGACCACTTGCTGGGGTTTGAGCGTCTCAAATTCCAATGCGGTCTGGCGGATCAGCGCCAGATCGCGATAGGGTTGGTCGAGGCCAGTGTCGGCGGCCATGGCTGCGTATAGCGCGATCGCGCTTTTGGCGTCGCCCTTGCGTGCAGCCACGCCCGCCTTGAGCAGTTGCGCTGACGCGCGATAGCCCGGCTGGTCGGCCTTGGTCAGCGCGTCGAGTTGCTTGGCATCGGGCGTTCCGCCACCAGCGGCGGTCGTCAACACCGCGTCCATCTCTTCGGACACCGCCTGCGACTGGCTCTGCTGATGCTGCTGCCAATAGAGCCAGCCGCCAAAAGCCGCGAGGCCGACCACCAGCACGACCAGAAGCACACGGCCATAGCGCTGCCAGAAGGACGTGAGCTGGTCCTGCCGGACGGCTTCGTCGACTTCACGCATGAAGGCTTCACTATTTTGCGGCGTCAGGGCCACTGCATTCTCCGGGACATGGATCAGAAATATGTGAGGGCAGAAGGCGCGACCAATAGCGGCGCTTATGCCACAGGCAAATCACTTTTTCGGGCGATAGACCTGTTCTTCGGTGGGGAAGGCGCGGCTGCGCACATCGGCGGCGTAACGCTGGGCGGCACTGTCGATGCTTTGGGCGATATTGTCGAATCGCTTTACGAACCGGGGGACGCGCTCGAACATGCCCAGCATATCCTCCGTCACCAACACCTGCCCGTCGCAATGGGCGGATGCGCCAATGCCGATCACCGGCACATCGACGCTGTCGGTGATGGCGACGGCCAGTTCCTCCATCACCCCCTCCAGCACCATGGCGAAGGCACCGGCGTCGGCGACGGCGCGCGCATCGGCCATGATCTTGGCATGTTCCTGCTGGCTCTTGCCCCGCGCGCCATAGCCGCCCAGCGCGTTCACCGCCTGCGGGGTGAGGCCGATATGCGCCATCACCGGGATGCCGCGCTGGCCAAGGAAGCTGATCGTCTCCGCCATGGCCTGCCCGCCTTCCAGCTTGACCGCCGCCGCGCCGGTTTCCGCCATGATGCGGCTGGCGCTGGCAAATGCTTGCTGCGGCGAGGCTTCATAGCTGCCAAAGGGCATGTCGATGATGACGACACTATGATAGCTGCCACGCACGACCGCCGCGCCATGGGCGCACATCATGTCGAGCGTGACGGCCAGCGTGGATGGCAGGCCATAGATGACCTGTCCCAGCGAATCGCCGACCAGCAGCATGTCGCAATGCGGATCAAGCAGTTGTGCCTGCCGCGCGGTATAGGCGGTCAGCATCACCAGCGGCTCGGTCGTCTTGCCCTCGAACTTGCGCCGCTGGATGGCGGGCACGGTCAGCCGCTTCATGGGGGCCGGGGTGGGCGTGGCGCGGCTGGTGGCCGTGTCGATCGTGAAGGTCGTGGACATGGGTGCGCTCTACCCCAGCGCAGCGCGCGGCGCAAACAGCCAGGGGTGGAGGAGCGGCATGGTCGCGCCGCTCCTCCGGGGTGAGCTGTCAGAAGGAGAATTTGATCGTACCGCCCCAAGTCTGCGGATCGCCCGGTTGCCCCGCGATCAGGCCGGTATTGCCCGGCGCGACCTGCAATGTTTCGATATAGTTGACGTCGAAGGCGTTGCGGACCCAGCCGAAAACGTCGAAGCCCTCGCCCCGGAAGCCCGCGCGGACGTTTGTGAGCGCATAGCCCTTCACTTCGGTATAGATTGAGGGTGAGGCGTTGGAATTCCAGCGCGACCGATAATTGCCATCGACGCCAAGATAGACCTGGCCCTCCTTCGCCAGCAAAGTGACCGGCGCATTGACCTCCGCGCCGTAGGAGAAGGCCCATTTCGACACGCCGGGCAGTGCCTGCCCCGAAATATCGCACTGGCGCGGGCTGAGCGCGCCGGGGACACCGGCTTGCGAATAATCCGGCGTTGCACTGGCGGGCTGAAGCGTGCCGCCCGACAATTCGGGCGGGCAGGGTGCGTTGGTGAATCTCTTATACTTCGCATCCGTATAGGCACCGTTGGCATAGGCGCTGAAGCGATCGCTCGGCGTGATCTTGAAGTCGGCTTCGATGCCCTGCGACCGGACCTTGCCCGCGTTGGCGAGGTAGCCGCGCACCGTGCCGAACTGGCCACCATTCACCGTCGCCTGGAAATTCCTGATGTCGGTACGGAAGGCGGAGAGGTTGAAGGTCGCCCGACGATCCCACAACTGGGTCTTGAGGCCGATTTCATAATGGTTGACCGATTCGGGTCTCACCGTGCCAGCATCGTAATTGACTGTGTTGTCGGCGTTGAGCGGCAAGCCATTCTGGTTGATGCCCAGCGTCTTGAAGCTTTTGGCATAGGTCGCATAGGCGAGGACATCGCGCGCGAATTTGTAATTCACGTTGAAGTCGTAGGTGAAGTTCCAGGCGCTGTCCGAGGGTGCGCTGACCTGCGGCTGGTAGACGCCGCATTGCGCGGCCAGCACTGATCCGGCGGCCGGGGTCGGGGAGCAGCTGATGAGCTGGCCCTGTCCGTTGGTCACCACGCGCTCGTAGAAGCCCGACTTCTTGTCATAATTGATACGCGCGCCGGGTTGAACGGTCAGGGCGTCGGTCACCTTCCAGCTAAGCTGGCCGAACAACGCTGCGCTGTCGCTCTTGAGATATTGCGTGTTGTTGGCGGTCAGGCCTTGCAGCACGCTGGGATCGTTCGCCAGCGCACCGGTCAGGCTCCACCGGCTGGCGTCGGCACCCTGTTGCTCTGTGCCCTGGGTGTCGATCCGTTGCTTGAAGCCGAACAGGCCGACGACGAAATCGATCCGGTCGTCTTCCTGGCTGTAGCGAAATTCCTGGCTATACTGGTCCTGCTGCGAGGGGTTTTGCGATCGGGACACGATCGAAAGGCCGGTAAAGTCGCGATCATTTTCCGGCTTCCAGTCCCAGAACCGCCAGGCGGTGACGGAGGTGAATTTGCCTGCGCCCAGATCCCAATTCACCTTCAGCGATACACCACCAATCTTGTTGCCAGCGTTCAGGCTGGAATCGAGATCGGTGAGGCGATCATAGACATTGCGACTGGGCGTGTAGTTGCGGCCCGGATTGGCGGCATTGATCGCCGCGACCAGCGCGTCATATTGCCGGTTGAGCGCGCGCTGGGTGCGACCGACGCGCACGAAGGCGGTGCCAAAGCCTTCCGGGTCTTGCTTGCTGTAATCGCCCGACAATGTGATGCTGAGGTCTTCGTTCGGTTTGAACAGCAATTGGCCACGAATACCCAGATTGTCCTGCTCGTTGATCCAGCGATCCGACGTCGTGTTGAAAAGGGTGCCGCGCCGACTGGTCGATGCGATCGCGATCCGCGCGGCGATCGTGTCGGACAGCGGGCCGGAAATGGCGGCCTTGGCCTGCTTATAGTTCAGGTTGCCGACGGTCAGTTCGGCGCGCCCCTCGAAATCGAAGGTTGGCTGGTTGGTCGTGATGTTGATCGCGCCAGCAGTCGTGTTCTTGCCATAGAGCGTGCCTTGCGGCCCGCGCAGCACTTCGACCTGCGCCACGTCCAGAAAATCGAAGGTCGCGGAGGCAACGCGCGAATTATAGACATCGTCGACATAGATGCCGACACCCTGTTCGAACCCGTCGCTGGTCAGGCCGAACGGCACGCCAAGGCCACGGATGTTGACCGATGTGTTGCGCGGATTGGTAGTGTAGACCTGCAGCGTCGGGGCCAGTTGCTGCAACTTCACGATGTTGAAGTTACCGGTCGATTCGATGCTGTCGCCCCGGATTACCGAGATGGCGAGCGGCACTTGCTGCGCCGTTTCCTGGCGACGCCGCGCAGTGACGATGATGACGTCGCCTCTGGCCGGTGCCGCTGTAGCCGCAGGATCGGCCGTTTGCGGGCTGACATACTGTGCAAACGCCGCAGGCACGATGATGGAAGCGCTCGCCACGCTGGCGAGCAACAGGAAACGCGCAATCATAAATATCCCCTTTAGGTCCGGCTGTCCGGTGGATGTGTGATCGCGGCGATTCCGGTGGTCCGGTCATGGCCGAGTAGGTCGGGCTTCAAGGCCCCAATGATGCGCCGGTGTTAAAGGCTGCGACGGCGCGCGGCCCGAACCGGCAAGATGTTGCCCCATCCTGTTGTCAGGCGGTGAGGCGGGTCTTTTCCGTCACGTCGATCTGCACCACGCGGGCGTCATGCACCGTCAGCGTGATCGAGCCGAAGCGCAGTTCCTGCAAAGCATCGCGTATCTTTTCGATGCTCGCGGCGATGTCGATGCGCGGCGTATCGGCATGGGTGTGTCGCAATTCGATCGGTCTTTGGTCCGTCATATATACCTCCTGCCCCTCCTTTATCTCAACGTTATAAGTAGACAAATAATGAAAATTAGGGTGGCGTCAACGTCAGCTTCTCGCCTGCAGGATTAGCGGTACGCATGCGCCGCCCCGTGGGTCGCCGCCCGGATGCGATGCGTGGTCGGTAAAGCCCGGTGGGTGGGCAGCGGCCGAACGCGCGCATTGTCGATCAATCGGTCCAGCAAGCCCTGTCCGAACGCCCAGTCGCCCAGTCCCGATTCCGCGTTGATATGCCCGCAATGCCCGGCATCGACGAACGCGCTGCCCCAATATTTGCCGATGCTATGGGCGCGCTCGAAGAAAATATAGGGATCATCGCGGCTCGCCACCAGGATGGAGGGGAAGGGCAGCGGTGATTGGGGTGTCGGGCCAAAGCCACCGATCGTATCAGGCGTTTCCACCCGTTCGCAATCGGGCGGCGCGACGAGCAATGCGCCAATCACCGGCCAGCCATAGGCCTGGCTTTGTAACGCCCCCCACCAGCCTACAGTAATGCAGCCCAGGCTGTGGGCGGCCAGCACGACCGGCCCGTCAATCTCACGGATCGCCGCGTCCAGGCGGGTAACCCAGGCATTGCGGTTGGGACTGGCCCAACGACCCAGATCAACCTGTCGGCAATCGCCCCGGCTTTCCTCCCACCGGGTTTGCCAATGGTCAGGTCCGCTATTGTTCAGGCCTGGGACCAAAAGCACCACCGGCTGTTGAGCGCCATTTGAATATCCGAATCGGTTCATGACTCACTCCTCTTGCTTCCGCCCCTGCAATAACTCTATCTATGAGATAGACAAATGACAAGCGGCAGGGAGTGGCGGTTTTTCGATGGTCGGAATAGGGATGAAAGCGACCACCATAGAAAAAGGCGCACGCGATCCGTTGATCGCGCGCGCCTGGGGATAGGCGGTAAGGGGGCTGTTACCAGGGGTAGATCAGCCCATAATATTGATAGACGTTGCGACCATAGCCGTCGTCATAATTGGGGCGCTGCTCGTCGGCATAGCGGGGGGCATCCTCCAGCAGTTGCTTGTCCAGTTCAACGACATAGCCGCCCTGTTCCACGTCATAGTCCAGCATCGACCAGGGCAGGGGGTAATGGTCCTCGCCCATGCCGAGGAACCCGCCGAACGACAGCACGGCATAGCGCACCTGTCCGCTCAGCTTATCGACCATGAAATTGGAAATCTTGCCGAGTTTCTCGCCTTGTTTGTTGAAGACCGTGGTGCCTTCGACCCGGTCCGATGCGATCAGGTCGCCGCGATTGTGCATAGCCAGTTCGGCCATCGTCACTCTCCTCACATAATGTCGCTATACTAATGCAACCATGCGGGCGGGCTGGGGTTCCATGGCTGACACAAGAGGAGTGACACGATGAAGATCAATCGCAACGGTTCGGCGGCTTGGAGTGGCGGCCTGAAGGACGGCAAGGGCAGCATCTCCACCCAGAGCGGGGCGCTCGACGCCTATCCCTATGGCTTTGCCACGCGCTTTGAAGGTGTGCCGGGCAGCAACCCTGAAGAACTGATCGCCGCCGCCCATGCCTCCTGCTTCACCATGGCGCTGTCGCTGATCCTGGGCGAGGCCGGGCTGACGTCGGACAAGATGGAAACCAATGCCGTCGTGACGCTGGAAAAGCAGGATGACGGCTTTGCCGTGACGGCCAGCCATCTGACGCTCAAGGCGACCATTCCCGGCACCGACGATGCGACGTTCCAGGAGCTGGCGGGCAAGGCCAAGGCGAATTGTCCGATCTCCAAATTGTTGAAGGCGGATATCAGTCTTGATGCGGAACTGCTGAACTGACGATCGATTGCCTGGCGCGACGATGTTCGCGCCAGGCAATATAAAGCCCGCTGGCGATGATCAGGCTCGCGCCGATCCAGGTGGTGAGCATCGGCCAATCCTCGCCGATCGCGACGCCCAGCAACGTGGTCCAGATGATCGCGCTATAATCCATCGGCAGCACCACCGACACCGGCCCCCATCGCAGCGATGCGGTGAGGCACAACTGCGCGATCCCGCCGACACAGCCGATCAGCAGCAGCAGCCCCCATGTCAGCGGATCATGGCTCTGCGCAAAGAAGGGCATGGCAATGCCCAGCGGGATCATCGACAGCGTGGTGAACCAGAATACGACCACGCCAGCATTTTCCGTCCGGCCCAGCGCGCGCAGCACCAGGCTGACGCTGGCGGTCACGATCGCGGCCACGATCGCGACCGCGACGCCCTGCATCGGAAAATGCCCCGCTTCGGGCCGGATCATCACCAGCACGCCAACAAAGCCGATCAGCACTGCACTCCAGCGATGCACGCCCGTAGCTTCGCGCAAGATCAGCGCCGACAGGATGGTGCCGAAAATCGGCATGGTGAAGCCGATCGTTGCCGCCTCGGCGGGCAACAGCAGGATATAGGACAGGAAATTGAGCAGCATGCCGGTCATGCCCAGCAGCATCCGGCTGGCATGCACGCCGATCCGCCGTGTCCGCACCGCGCCCAGTCCGCCGGACATGGAAAGCCAGGCGATCACGAAGGGCAGGGCAAGCGCCTGCCGGTAAAAGAGCGATTCGACGATATGCACGCCGCGCTGGTCGACGATCCGCACCGTCACGAACATCGCCGACAGGCAGATCACCGCGGTCAGGCGTAGGCCGATGGCCAGGAGCGGGCGATGGGGGCGGGCGGCAAGGGTCACGCCCCCGCCTTAGCCCGGTCGCGCGATGACGCAACCGGGCTTGGTCAGGAAAGGCTTATGCCGCAGGCTTGCGGAATTTGAGCGTCATCCGGTCACTCTCGCCAATAGCGAGATATTTGTCGCGATCGACCTCCTTCTGGCTGAGGCCAGGCGGCAATGTCCACACGCCCTTGGCCCAATCGGTCGTATCCTTGGGGTTGGCATTCACTTCCGACGCCTCGACAAATTCAAAGCCTGCCTCCTGCGCAATCCGCTTGATGGTCGAGACTTTGAGATAGCCGCTGCTCTTTTCCAGCGCGCTGTCGCGATCTTCGGGCAGGCGATGATCGACCACGCCCAGCGTGCCGCCGGGCTTGAGCATCGCGAAGAAGGCCTTGAAGGTTGCCGCTTCGCTGCCTGCCATGACCATATTATGGACGTTGCGGAAGGTCAGCACCGTATCCACGCTCCCCGCCGGGATCGTGCCGGCTGCATCGGGATGGGCAACCAGCGTCACCTTGTCATAGACTGTCGGCTTGGCGGCCAGGAACGTCTTGTAGCCGTCCAGATAACGGCCGCTGGGCTGGAGCGCATAGAAACGCCCCTTGTCGCGCAGAAGTGGCGCGAGGATTTCGGAATACCAGCCACCGCTGGGGCTATATTCCACCACCGTCTGGGTCGGCGTGACGCCGAAGAAAGCCAGCGTCTCGGCCGGATGGCGATATTTGTCGCGCGCGACATTGGCCGGGGTACGGCTGGGCGCGGCGACGGCAGCCGCGATCGGGTCGGCAGCCTGATGCGCGGCATGATCGGCATGCTGGGCAGCCAGCGGCAGGAGGGGAAGGCAAAGGGCGGTTGCAACGAGTGCGGTACGGGCGAGACGGTTCATCGGGGATCCTCTCTTATAGGGAGAGGCTGATGTGCCGTCCGCCCGTGCCAAGCGCAAGGGGAATGGAAGGGAAAACCCCTCCCGATCATCATAACTTACAGACAGGCTTCCAGAAACGGCTGGTCGAAGCCGAACATCCGCGCCTTGTCGAGCGTATAGGGACGCAGGCCCATCGACCGATATTCGCCGACGATCTTCCCGCTGTCATCCTCGTCATGATATTCGAACTTGAACAATTCCTGGGTGACGATCACGTCGCCCTCCATACCGATGACTTCGGTGACGTTGGTGATGCGGCGCGACCCGTCGCGCAAGCGCTTCACCTGGATGATCAGGTCGACCGAGTCGGCAATCTGCTTGGAAATCGCTTCCTTGGGGATTTTGATGTCCCCCATCAGGATCATATTTTCCATACGGCCCAGGCACTCGCGCGGGCTGTTGGCGTGAAGCGTACACATGGAGCCGTCATGGCCGGTGTTCATCGCGGCGAGCAGATCGAAACATTCCGCGCCACGAATTTCGCCCAGGATGATACGGTCCGGCCGCATACGCAGCGCGTTCTTGACGAGATCGCCGATGGTGATGGCGCCATTGCCTTCCAGATTGGCCGGGCGGGTTTCGAGCGGCAGCCAGTGCGGCTGTTGCAGGCGCAATTCCGCCGCATCCTCGATCGTCAGCACGCGCTCGCCCGGATCGATCATTTTCGACAGCGCGTTGAGCATCGTCGTCTTGCCCGAACCGGTGCCGCCCGAAATAACGATGTTGAACCGGCAGGCACCGGCAATCTTGAGCGCGGTCGCCATTTTGGGGCTCATCGCACCCCAATTGGCCAGCATGTCGAGCGTGATCGGCTTGGCGGAAAATTTACGGATCGAGATCGCCGTGCCCTTGAGGCTTAACGGCGGGACGATCACGTTGACGCGACTGCCATCGGGCAGGCGGGCGTCGGCCAGCGGCGTGGTCTGATCGACGCGGCGGCCGACCTTGTTGACGATCCGCTGCGCGATCTGGAACAAATGCTCCTCATCGCGGAACTTGATCGGGGCGATGACCAGCTTGCCTTTCTTTTCGATATAGGTCTGGTCCGGTCCGTTCACCATGATGTCGGTGATGTCCGGGTCGTTCAGCAATTCTTCGAGCGGGCCAAGGCCCAGCAATTCATCGACCAGCACCTTTTCCAGCGCGAATTGTTCGCGCCGGTTGAGGGTGAGCTTGAGTTCGGCCAGCACCTCCAGGATGATCGGGCGGAATTCCTCCGCCAGCTCATCCTTGGTCAGCGTCGCCGCGGCTTCGGGGTCGACACGTTCCAGCAGGCGGGGCAGCACCTGCTCCTTGATCTTGTGGACGCTCGCCTCGAACCCTTGCGGCCCGGCGTCGGGCAGATGCTCGGCATTGGCGCGATCGGACAGGCGCATCATCGCATCGGCGTTGCGCTGCATCTGGCTGGTCGGGGCCGACAGCGGGTCGAAACTCTCGCCCGGCAGCGACGCTATGTCGAGCGGTGGGAACTGGTCGCCGCCGCGCGGCTCCTCCTTCGCGCTGCCACCGTGCATCGGTCGGGCGACGCCAAAGCCGGGCTTGATCGCGGCAGGTCCATTTTTCCGTCCAAAGGCGCTCATATATCTCCGCCAGCAATTCGCGACCGTCGCCGGCCTGATGGTGTCGGATAAGGTGAATAGATTGGAAACTTTGACAAATGGCTAATGGCGCATTGGCCAATCGGTGCCCGCCCTTGGTGGCGGACATCGGGTGCCAATAAAAAGGGGCGCCGACAGCGCCCCTCCTCATGTGGCTGGCCCATGCCCGCCGATCTCTCGCTGAAGGATCAACCGGCCTTTTCGGCCAGCACCGTCAGGCCCTTTTCATTGACCTCGGCAAAGCCGCCCTGGACCGGAATAATCTCCGGCGGGGCCCCTGCCGACGCATAGATCTGGATGCTGCCGTCGCGCACGGTCGACATGAAAGGCGCATGGCCCTCCAGCACGCCGAAGTCGCCATCGGTGCCCGGCACCACGACCTGCCACACGTCCGCCGCACGAACGAGCTTTTCGGGGGTCACGAGTTCAAAATGCAGTGCCATGTTTTCGATCCTCTTGCCCTCTCCCGCCTTAGCGGGAGAGGCTACGAAGACTTGGCAGCTTGCTGCCTAGTCAAAGTCGGTGAGGGTCTTCCTGTCTTTCCGCTCATTGCCAGAAAGAGAGAAAGACCCTCACCCAACCCTCTCCCGCGAAGGCGGGAGAGGGCTAGATAGGTTCTGCTTATGCCGCTTCGGCCGCCAGCTTCTTGGCCTTCTCGACCGCTTCGTCGATGCCGCCGACCATGTAGAAGGCGTTTTCGGGCAGATGGTCATATTCGCCATCGACCACGGCCTTGAACGACTTCACCGTGTCTTCGATCTGCACGAACTTGCCGCTGATGCCGGTGAAGACTTCGGCGACGTGGAAGGGCTGCGAAAGGAACTTCTGGATCTTGCGCGCGCGGGCGACGGTCAGCTTATCCTCTTCGGACAGCTCATCCATGCCCAGAATGGCGATGATGTCCTGCAGCGACTTATACTTCTGCAGGATCGACTGGACCGCGCGGGCGGTGTCGTAATGTTCCTGGCCCACGGTACGGGCGGTCAGCATGCGGCTGGTCGAATCGAGCGGATCGACCGCCGGATAGATGCCCAGTTCCGAAATCGCGCGGTTGAGGTTCGTGGTCGCATCAAGATGCGCGAACGAGGTGGCCGGCGCCGGATCGGTAAGATCGTCCGCAGGAACGTACACGGCCTGGATCGAGGTGATCGAACCCTTATTGGTCGAGGTGATGCGCTCCTGCAACTGGCCCATGTCGGTCGCCAGCGTCGGCTGATAGCCCACGGCCGACGGGATACGGCCGAGCAGAGCGGACACTTCCGCGCCTGCCTGGGTGAAGCGGAAGATGTTGTCGACGAAGAACAGCACGTCCTGATTTTCGACGTCGCGGAAATATTCAGCGATGGTCAGGCCCGACAGGGCAACGCGGGCACGCGCGCCTGGAGGCTCGTTCATCTGGCCATAGACCAGTGCAACCTTAGAGCCTTCGGAAATGGCGTTGCCATCGGCGTCCTTGGCGATGACGCCTGCATCGAGGAATTCATGGTAGAGATCGTTGCCCTCACGGGTCCGCTCACCCACGCCTGCGAAGACCGACGTGCCGCCATGGCCCTTGGCGATGTTGTTGATCAGTTCCTGAATGAGAACCGTCTTGCCCACGCCCGCCCCGCCGAACAGGCCGATCTTGCCGCCCTTGGCATAAGGGGCGAGAAGGTCGATGACCTTGATGCCGGTAACCAGGATCGAGCTTTCGGTCGACTGATCGACGAAATCGGGGGCCTTGGCATGGATGGGCGAGCGCATCTCGGTCTGCACCGGGCCGCGTTCGTCGATCGGCTCGCCAACGACGTTGAGGATGCGGCCAAGCGTGGCCGGACCGACGGGAACGCTGATCTGCGCGCCGGTGTCGGTGACTTCCTGGCCGCGGGTCAGGCCCTCGGTCGAGTCCATCGCGATGGTGCGGACGGTGTTTTCGCCCAGATGCTGGGCGACTTCGAGCACCAGCCGCTGTCCGTTATTGCTGGTTTCCAGCGCCGAGAGGATGAACGGGAGCGCATCGGGGAAGGTCACGTCGACGACGGCGCCGATGACCTGCGAAATGCGGCCTACATTGTTGGTGGTTGCCATGACTGCTTCCTTGCGTGCGTGTACTTAGAGGGCTTCCGCGCCCGAGATGATTTCGACCAGTTCAGTGGTGATCGCGGCCTGGCGGCTGCGGTTATACTGGATGGTCAGCTTGTTGATCAGATCGCCGGCGTTGCGCGTGGCGTTGTCCATCGCATTCATCGACGCGCCCTGTTCGGAGGCGTTGTTTTCCAGCAGCGCCTTGAACAGCTGGATCGCGATATTGCGCGGCAGCAGGTCGTCCAGGATCGCTTCCTCGCTCGGCTCATATTCCACCGTCGCGCCGATGGCGTTGCGGTCGGCATCGGCCGGGATCTTGACGGGGATGATCTGCTGCTCGGTCGGAATCTGCGACAGGGCCGACTTGAAGCGCGAATAGAAGAGGTGCGCCATGTCGAACTTGCCGTCCAGATACATGGTGGTCAGCTCGTTCGCGATCGCCTGCGCCTGATCGTAACCGGGCTGCTTGGCACCGGTTGTATCGAACTGCGCGACGATGGCACCGGGATAAAGGCGGTTGATCACCGGACGACCCTTGCGGCCGATCAGGTAGAATTTCACCGTCTTGCCCTGCTCGATCAGCGCATCCGCCTTGACCCGTGCGGCCTTGACGATGTTCGCGTTGAACGCGCCTGCCAGGCCACGGTCGGAGTTGGCGACGACCAGCAGATGCACTTCGTCCTTGCCAGTGCCCGCCAGTAGCGGCGACGCGCCTTCGCCCGAACCGCCCGCAATTTTCGACGCGAGGCTGGCGACCACGGCTTCCAGACGGCTGCTATAGGGACGCGCGGCCTCCGCTGCGGCCTGCGCCTTGCGCAGCTTCGCGGCGGCGACCATCTGCTTCGCCTTGGTGATCTTCTGGGTCGATTTGACCGACCCGATCCGGATCTTCAGTTCTTTGAGGCTAGCCATCTCAATCCCGTGTTTCCCTCCCCCTTGAGGGGGAGGCAAGTGAAACTTGGCGGCTTGCCGCCTAGTTGAACTAGGAGAGGGTGGTCCGCCCCATCGGCGTTGCACACCCTCACCCAACCCTCTCCCTCAAGGGAGAGGGGTTTTAGTTATGCGAACGTCTTGCCGAAGCTGTCGAGCGCGGCCTTGAGCTTGCTCTTGGCTTCGTCGCCCAGATCCTTGGTGTCGCGGATCATGCCCAGCACGTCGGCATGGTCATGGCGCAGATAGCCGAGCATCATCTCTTCATAGCGGTTCACGTCGCTGACGGCGATCCCGTCGAGATAGCCGTTGGTGCCAGCGAAGATCGACGCGGTCTGCTCTTCAAACGGCAGGGGCGAGAATTGCGCCTGCTTGAGCAGCTCGGTCAGGCGCGCGCCGCGGTTCAACAGCTTCTGCGTCGACGCGTCGAGGTCCGAACCGAACTGGGCGAAGGCCGCCATTTCGCGATATTGCGCCAGCTCCAGCTTGATCGAGCCGGACACTTTCTTCATCGCCTTGGTCTGCGCGGCGGAACCGACGCGCGACACCGACAGGCCGACGTTGATGGCCGGGCGGATACCCTGGTAGAAGAGGTTGGTTTCAAGGAAGATCTGGCCGTCCGTGATCGAAATCACGTTGGTCGGAATATAGGCCGACACGTCGCCCGCCTGGGTTTCGATGATCGGCAGAGCGGTCAGCGAACCCGACCCATTGTCGCTGTTCATCTTGGCCGCGCGCTCCAGCAAGCGGCTGTGCAGATAGAAAACGTCGCCGGGATAGGCTTCGCGGCCCGGAGGACGACGCAGCAGCAGCGACATCTGGCGATAGGCGACGGCCTGCTTGGACAGATCGTCATAAACGATGACGGCGTGCATGCCATTGTCGCGGAAATATTCGCCCATGGTCACGCCGGTATAGGGCGCGAGATACTGGAGCGGAGCAGGCTCGGAAGCGGTCGCAGCGACGACGATCGAATATTCCATCGCGCCATTTTCTTCGAGCTGCTTGACGATCTGCGCGACGGTCGAGCGCTTCTGGCCGATCGCGACATAGATGCAGTAGAGCTTCTTGCTCTCGTCATCGCCCGCATTCGCGGTCTTCTGATTGATGAAGGTATCGATCGCGACGGCGGTCTTGCCGGTCTGGCGATCGCCGATGATCAGTTCGCGCTGGCCACGGCCGACGGGGACGAGCGTGTCGATGGCTTTCAGGCCGGTCTGCACAGGCTCATGGACCGAGGTGCGCGGGATGATGCCGGGCGCCTTGCGCTCGACGCGCATACGCTGGTCGGACACGATCGGACCCTTGCCGTCGATCGGATTGCCCAGGCCGTCCACGACGCGACCCAGCAGGCCCTTGCCGACGGGCACGTCGACGATGGTGCCGGTGCGCTTGACGGTGTCGCCTTCCTTGATCTCGCTGTCGGACCCGAAGATCACGACACCGACATTGTCGGCTTCCAGGTTCAGCGCCATGCCCTGAATCCCGTTGGCGAATTCGACCATCTCGCCCGCCTGGACGTTGTCGAGGCCATGGACGCGGGCGATGCCGTCACCCACGGTCAGAACGGAACCGACTTCGCTGACCTGCGCTTCGGTGCCGAAATTGGCGATCTGGTCCTTGATGACCTTCGAAATTTCTGCGGCGTTGATATCCATGTTCAGCCTTTCATCGCCATAGCGAGACTATTCAAACGGGTACGAATGGAGCTGTCGATCATCTGGCTGCCGATCTTGACGACCAGCCCGCCCAGGATCGCGGGGTCGACCTTGGCATCGACGGCAACGGTGCGGCCGACGCGGGCGCGCAGATTTTGTGCCAGCGCGGCGATCTGCTGCGCGTCGAGCGGATGCGCGCTCGTCACTTCAGCGCGGGCCTCGCCCTTGTGATTCGACAGCAGCGTTTCATAGGTGCGGATGACCGCGCCCAATTGGCTGAGGCGACGGTTCTGCGCGAGCACGCCCAGAAATTTTGTCGTCAGCGGATCGATGCCCATGGCGGATGCCACGGCCGCGATCGTCTTGCCCGATGCGTCCCGGCTCAGCACGGGGCTGTTGATAAGGCCCTTGAAATCAGGGGATTGGGCGATAGCCGCCTTCAACCCGGACAGGCTTTGCGCCACCGTGTCGAGCGCGTTCGCGTCGCGAGCCAGATCGAACAGCGCCACCGCGTAGCGGCCGCTGAGGCTGGCCTGTATGCCGCCATTAGTCTCCACGCGCTTGCCGTCCTCCATTGACTTACTGGCAGGTGATTTGCCGGTCATGCAAAAAGAGAGGGGAGCAGTTACGCCCGTCCCCCTTGTTGTCGGGCCGGTTAGCAGCGCGATTATGACTATGCAAGTCATGGTGCGCGATTCCATCATTAGTCGGAAGGGCGCGCCATTTGCCTGAGTTTTTATCGCCCGCGCGAATCGGCTATTGCGTCGCTTCGGCCGGGGCAAGCCGTCCCTTCTGGCAATGATAGACGATCCGCTCATTGGGCTGGGCGAGCAGCAGCGTGGCCAGGTCCGATTGCAGCGTAGCGATGCGCGCCAGGGCTTCTGGGTCACTGCCGCAACCGGGGAAAGGCTTGTCGCCCAGCAGTGCGCGCGCCTTGGCCATGCTATCCATGTCGGGCAGCCAGCGCTGGACGCGCAGGGTGCCACTGACCGGATCGAACGCGCTAATGGTCACGAAATTGCCCTGCGCAGGGATGCTCGCGCGCTGCCATTTGGTCCCACTCGCGACATATTGCGTGTCGCCATCGACGCAGCCACCCTCGGCCCAGTTGAACCCGATATCATTGGGCTGCGACACGGTCAGGCGGCTGCGCTGCAGGTCGACCCGGCAGATATTATCCCCGGCCCAGGCATAGGCACCATTGCCGGTGATGCTTTTGTCCTGCGGCAGGGCCGTGCGTTCTTCGATCGTGTCGAAACTCGGCTTGAACACGAACAGGGCCAGCGCGGCGAACAGCAACGCCCCGCCGCCGCCAATGCCCCATATGGCGGGCTTTTCCTTGTCCTGGCTGTAGAATAGCCCGCCTGCGCCCAACCCCAAGACCGCCAGCGCCAGCAGCACCGCCGCGCCCGCCATGGCGTTTTCGCGCGCGGTGATGACATCGCGCACGGCGGCATCGCGCGCGCGCATCAGCGCCTGGTCGCGCGCATCGGCGCTGGCCCGGTTCTTCTGCTCGCTTGCCTGCGATTCGCGCTGGGTGATGGAGGCTTCGGCGGCGTCCGCCTCCGCCATCGACCGGCACGGGACGACGGTGCGCAACGACGCGACGCCCGCCTGCCGCAGGAAGGAGGCGATCTCGCGCCACGACACGGCAAAGCCGAATTCGGCGTCGTTGCCGTCCGAAATCGAGCCGAAACTATTGACCCCCAGCACCCGGCCGCAATCGTCCACCAGCGGCCCGCCGCTATTGCCCGCAGCCAGCGGCGCGGTGTGCAGCACCGTCTCGAAACTCTGGCTTGCGCGCCCCGCCGACACATTGCCGCTGGTCTTCACCGTCGCCAGCGGCTCGACCAATTGCTTGAGGCCGAGGCCCTGCGCACGGTCCACCGTGCCGGGATAGCCGATCGCGGTGACATGCTGCCCGTCCGATATCGCCCCAGCGTAAAAGGTGCTGACCGGCAGGCTGCCTTCCTCCAGCTGGATGAGGGCCAGGTCGTTGCCCGGCGAAAAGGCGATGATGCGCCCGCCATAGGTCTTGGTGCCCTCGGACGGGATCACGCCGATGACCAGATTCTTTTCCTCGCGCGCCAGTTCGACGACATGGGCGTTGGTCAATATCTTGTCGGGCGCGACCGCCAGGCCGCTGCCATGGCCGACGAAATAGGCTTCGCTGCCATCGGTCGCGACCAGCACCACCCGCACCACCCCGCGCGCCGCTGCAGCGATATCCTGCTGTTCGGCATGGGACGTTGCTGGCGCAAAAAGCGCGATCAGCAGGGCGAAGCGGCGGAGGATGGCGATCATGAGCGGGCATACATATTGGATGGCGGGCGCGGCGCAATCGGGAAATGCCGCAATGGTTTGAAAGCAAGGCGCGGGAAGCATGGCCAAGCGCCCGCGTCTATTCCATAGCCATGATCCTGATGACCAGCCTTGCCGACCCTATGCCCGACGACGCGACCTGCTGGGCCGCTTTCCGGGCGCGCGACCGCACCATGGACGACCGCTTCGTCGGCTGCGTCGTTACCACCGGCATTTATTGCAAACCGAGCTGCGCTGCCCGCCATCCCAAACGCGAAAATATGCGCTTCCTGCCAGACCCCGCAGCGGCGCGCGCAGCGGGGTTCCGCGCTTGCCTGCGTTGTCGCCCGGACGAGGTGGGCCGCGACCGAATCGCCGTCGCGGCGGCGCGCGCGCTGATTGAGGCAGCGGAGGGGGCCCCCCGGTTGGAGGCGATCGCCGCCCATGTCGGCTATGCCCCGCATCATTTCCACCGCCTGTTCAAGCGCGAGACGGGCCTAACCCCCGCCGCCTATGCCCGCGCCTTGCGCGCCGACCGATTGAAGGCCGCGCTCGACTCGCTCGGCAGCGTGACGAGCGCCATCTATGCGGCGGGCTATAATGCGCCCAGCCGCGCCTATGCCGACGCCGATCGCCATCTCGGCATGACGCCCAGCGCCTGGAAGGATGGCGGGCGCGGCGCTCTGATCCGCTGGCGCACGATCGACAGTAGTTTGGGGCCGCTCTTGGTCGCGGCGACGGCGCGGGGCTTGTGTCGTATCAGCTTCGGCGAGGGCGAGCCGGAACTGCGTGCCCGCTTCCCCAACGCCGATCTCCAGCCTGCCGACGGGGCGCTTGACCAATTGG
The DNA here is from genome assembly GCF_001713415.1 of Sphingobium sp. RAC03. Lineage (GTDB taxonomy): Bacteria > Pseudomonadota > Alphaproteobacteria > Sphingomonadales > Sphingomonadaceae > Sphingobium. The sequence goes on from NZ_CP016456.1 coordinate 2,126,731, forward strand.
CGCAGGCCGTTGTGGCGCTGGTGGATCGTCCGGGCGAAACGCCCGATCTGCCGATCGACGTCTGCGGCACGGCCTTCCAACAGGCCGTCTGGGCCGCGCTGCGCGCCATCCCGCCAGGCGAAACGCGCAGCTACAGCGAAGTCGCGGCCGCGATCGGTCGCCCGCAAGCGGTGCGCGCGGCGGGCAGCGCCTGTGGCGACAATGTTCTGGCAGTCCTCATCCCCTGCCACCGCGTCCTGCGCCGTGACGGCACGCTGGGCGGCTATGCCTGGGGGCTGGACCGCAAACGGGCGCTACTCGCCCGCGAAAAGGGCGAGTAGCGGGCCGATTGTATCTTTCCTTCGTGCCATCGCTCGGCCACTTTGAAGGCTGGGCTATATGGGGAATAGGATGCGATTCTGGTTGAAGGCGCTGGCGGCGCTGATGCTCGCGCTGCCCGGCGTCGCACATGCGACCTGGTGGCAGGCAAAGACCGACCATTTCACCGTCTACAGCGAGGGCAAGGACGAAACGCTGCGCGGCTTTGCCGAACGGCTGGAGAAGTTCGATTTCCTCCTGCGCCGGCTCTATGGCGTCACGGATCGGCAACAGGGCAGTCCGGTCAAAGTTTACCTCTTGTCCAGCGACCGCAAGGTGCAGGATCTGGCGGGCAACCGCAATCTCAAGGGCTTTTACACCACGTCGGAACGGAACGCCTACGCCTTCCTCTCACGAGAAACGAAGAATGGTCGGTTCGGTATTGGGGCAGAGGAAATACTGTTCCACGAATATGCCCATCATTTCATGCTGCACTATTTTCCAGCCGCCTATCCCGCCTGGTTCGTCGAGGGGTTCGCCGAATTTTTCTCCGTCGTGAAGTTCCCCAAAAACGGATCGATCGAGTTCGGTCATATCCCGATGGCACGGGTACCGGGCCTCGTGCTGGGCCAGCCCTATCCGTTGACCCAACTGCTGGCGCGCGAAACCAAAGGACTGAACCTGCGAGACGGCGATCGCTTTTATGGCACCGCCTGGCTGCTGACCCATTTCTATTTTCAGCACGCCTCCAACCGGAAGGCGGAGATCAACCGCTACCTGACAGAGATCGCCAAGGGCACGACGGACGGCGACGTGGCGGACTATTTTGAGGGCGGGCTGGAAGGTCTCGAAAAAGACCTCAAAGCCTATATGCGGAAAAAGCAATTCATCAGCGTACTCACGCCCAAGGATATGGCGATCGGAGCGATTACCGTGACTGCCGTTGATCCGGCGCAGGCGGCTTTGGTCGAAGATGAGCTGCGCTTGACCCACCGCCCCAAGACGGAAGACCTGCCCGGCATTGTCGCGGCGATCCGCACCATTGCTGACCAATATCCCGGCGACGCCTATGCGCAGGCGTTGCTCGCGGAAGCGGAATGGAAGGCGGATCAGGCAGACGCGGCGCTTGCCGCCGCTGACCGCGCCATCGCAAGCAACCCTCAATCCGCGCGCGCCCAAGCTGTTCGCGCAGAAGTGTTGCTGGAACGCGCCAATGACAGCGACAAGGCGGACGACTGGAAGGCTGCGCTGACGGCGATCGTGCGCGCCAACCGTGCTGATACCGAAGACCCGGTGCCGCTCGCGCTCTTCTATCGCTATCATGCCATGCGGGGCGGCAAGATGCCTGACCTTGGCTATGACGGTCTCTACAAGGCGTTCAGCCTGCTACCGCAAAACCCCGGCTATCGCTTCAATTTTGCCCAGGCGATGGCTTTTAGGGGTGACTATGCCAGCGCCTCTATTCTGCTCGACCCGATCGCTTATTCACCGCATGAGTCAGGGATGCGCGAAAACGCGCTCAGGATGAAGGCTCAGTTCGACGCGCAGGCGGCGAAAATGCCGAAGGGCGCGGCGAAGGCGCAAAGTCCCGCACCCGCATCATAACGGCGGCGCGTTGCGCGTCGGTCAGGCTGCGCCAATGGACGATCTCGTCGATCGTCCGGCCGCAACCGGTGCAGGTCGCGCGCGCCGCATCCAGCGCACAGAGGTTGCGGCAGGGCGTTTCCATCACATGAAGCTATAGGGATCGACGTCCACCGCCACCCGCGTCCCTGATTTCCACACGATCTGGCTTAGCCACTCACGGATCGCGGACTGGATATCCACCTGCCGCGTGGCGTGGATCAGCAGGCGGTGCCGATGCCGCCCGCGCAATACCGAAAGCGGGGCGGGGGCCGGGCCATAGACCCGCATCCCGTCAATCACCGGCGCGGATTTGCCGATCAGCCGGGCGACCTGCGCGGCTTCATCGGCATCCTCGCTCGAAATGATGATCGCGGCGAAGCGGCCGAAGGGCGGGGCGTTGGCCCGCCGCCGATGCTCGGTTTCCACCGCATAGAATCGCTCGGTATCGCCATCGATCAACGCCTGGATGACTTCGCTGCTTGGCATCCGGGTCTGGATGAACACCCGCCCAGGCTTGGCGCCACGCCCCGCGCGCCCGGCGACCTGAACGATCTGCTGGAAGGTCCGCTCGGCCGCGCGCAGATCGCCGCCCTCCAGCCCCAGATCGGCGTCGATCACCCCCACCAGCGTCAGGTTGGGGAAATGATAGCCCTTGGTGACCAACTGCGTGCCGACGATGATGTCGATGTCGCCCGCCTCCACCGACTTGACGAAATCGGCCGCTTTTGCGGGCGAAAACAGCGTGTCGGACGTGGCGATCGCAATCCGGGCCAGCGGCCACAGCGCCTTCACCTCGTCCGCGATCCGCTCGACCCCCGGCCCGCAGGCGACCAGGCTGTCCTCTTCCTTGCAGTCCGGGCAGAAACGCGGCGCGGGCACGACATGGCCGCAATGATGGCAGGCCAGCCGATGCGACAGCCGATGCTCCACCATCCAGGCGGTGCAATTGGGGCATTGGAAGCGGTAGCCGCAATGCCGGCACAGCGTCAGCGGCGCATAGCCACGCCGGTTGAGGAAGAGCAGGCTTTGCTCGCCCTTTGCCATCGTCTCGTCGATCGCCTTGACCAGAGGCGGCGCGATCCAGCGCCCGCGTTCGGGCGGGTCGGTCAGCAGGTTGACGCCCTCGATATGCGGCATCTCTGCCCCGCCATAGCGCGACGGCAATTTGATCTCGGCATAGCGGCCCAGTTCCACCTGATGCCGGGTTTCGATCGCGGGGGTGGCGGACGCCAGGATGACCGGGAATTTCTCGATAAGGCCGCGCATCACCGCCACGTCGCGCGCATGATAATGGACGCCATCCTCTTGCTTGAAGCTGGCCTCATGCGCCTCATCGACGACGATGAGGCCTAGATTGGGATAGGGCAGGAACAGCGCCGACCGCGCCCCCACCACCACCTGCGCTTCGCCCGCCGCAATGGCGCGCCACGCCCGCCGCCGCTCGGTCTGGCGCAGCCCGCTATGCCAGTTGACCGGCACCGTGCCGAACCGCTTTTCGAATCGCTCCAGAAACGGCTCGGTCAGCGCGATTTCGGGCAGCAGCACCAGCACCTGCCGCCCCGCGCGCATGGCCGCTGCGATCGCCTCGAAATAGACCTCGGTCTTGCCCGATCCGGTAACGCCGTCGAGCAGGAAGGGTGCAAAATCCTGCGCCCGCACCGCATCGGCCATGGTGGTCGCCGCCGCCATCTGCGCGTCCGACAAGGCAGGGGGCGCATGATCAGGGTCGGGCAGGGGGAAGGGCGTATCGACGCTCAACTCGACCGGCTCGAACACATCCTGCTTGATGAGGCCACGGATCACCGCGTCGCTGACCCCGCCGATCATCGCCAGTTCGCGCACCAGCCCCTGTCGCTCGCCGATCCGCTCCAGCGCCTGCGCGCGCTGCTCGGTCATCCGTTCGGGCACCGCGCCGGTCGCCTTATATTCGATGACCGTGCGCGTCCCCTCCAGCGCCGCCATCGACGCCAGCGCCATCCGCAGCACGGCGGCGGGCGGGCTTAAATAATAATCCGCCGTCCATTCGATCAGGCGGCGCAGAGGCGCGGGCAGGGGCGGCGCATCGACCAGTTCGAGCAAATTGCGCAGCCGGTTGTCGCCCACACTCTCCACATCGGGGAAACTATCTTCCTCCCACACCACGCCTACCAATTGGCGCGGCCCCAGCGGCGCGACGACGATGCTGCCGGGTTTCACGTTCATCCCGTGCGGCACGCGATAGTCGAGCGGCCCCAGGGCGGCATTGAGCAGGAGGACACGGGCGCGGGACATGCGACCGTCCTTAGCCCGTCCGGCCCGCCACGCAAATGCCGCGCGTCAGATCCGCCAGCTGAGCGTCAGCCACGGCACATGCGATACGACATCGGGCCGCCCGTCACGGAAATTCTGCTGGCGCATATAGAGAAGCTGCGCATCGACCCCCTTGGCGATCGGATGGCGCAGGCCGATCTGCTGGCGCATCGTCGCCAGGCCGGTCTTGTCGCTGGGCCGCCCGCGATTGAGATGGAAGAAGATTTCGGTCGCGGCGATCACCGTCCATTGCTTCGCTTTGTCGATCGGGACGCTCGCCTGCAGCCGCTGGCGCAGCCGCCATACCGGCGCATCGACCGTGTCGAAGAAACGCTGTTCCATCCGGGTGCGCGCCATCCAGATACCCTTGGTCAGCGTAATCTGCTGGAACAGCCGCAACTCCTCGTCCGCCTCGCTCTTGAGATAGGCAAAACCCCCGCCCAGTTGCACGGCCGGGGCGATACGGTGGTCGATGGCGATCCGGCTGAGAAACTGCTCGCCGCCGCTCCGGCTGTCGGACCGCGCGCGCTGGCTCGAATCTATCGTGATGATGTCCGCCGGACTCGCCTTGATCGTCACCATCTCGGTCAGCCACGCCTGGCTTTCCTGCGTCGCCGCATGAGCGGGCAGGGGCATCGCCAGCACCGACACGGCAATCATCAATCGGCGCAACAGCATGGCATATCCTTTGGCAGGGTGCCCGCGACTTAATCATGTTGCTGCATTGTTGCAAACCGATCGACCAGCCCCGGAGATGGCGAAACCAGCGGCCAGCGGCTAAAGGGGACCGACTCATTCATCCTCGGAGCGTTAGACCCATGAAATTCTTTGTCGACACAGCCGACACCGCCGACATTCGCGACCTGGCCGCCACCGGCCTGCTCGACGGCGTGACCACCAACCCGTCCTTGATCCACAAGTCGGGCCGCGCCTTCCTCGAAGTGGTCGAAGAAATCTGTGGCCTGGTCGACGGCCCCGTCTCCGCCGAAGTCGTCGCGCTCGACCATGAAACGATGATGAAAGAAGCCGAAGTCCTGCGCAAAATTGCGGACAATGTCTGCATAAAGGTGCCGTTGACCATCGACGGCCTCAAGACCTGCAAGGCGCTGACCGACGAGGGCACGCTCGTCAACGTCACGCTCTGCTTCTCCGCCAATCAGGCGCTGCTCGCGGCCAAGGCCGGCGCGTCCTTCATCTCGCCCTTCGTTGGCCGCCATGACGATAATGGCTTCGATGGCATGGCGCTGATCCAGGATATTCGCCTGATCTACGACAATTATGGCTTCGACACCGAAATCCTCGTCGCCAGCGTTCGCCACCCCATCCATGTGCTGGAAAGCGCGCGCATCGGCGCTGACGTCATGACCGCGCCCCCCGCCGTCATCCGCATGCTCTCCAAGCATGTGCTGACCGACAAGGGCCTCGAAGGCTTCGCCGCCGACTGGGCCAAGACCGGCCAGTCGATCCTGTGATCTGAACAGGCGGGACGGCAACCGTCGTCCCGCCTTAAGGAAAAATCCATGAGCCACGATCCCGACAAGCCCGATTTCGGCTTTCTCTGGTTCTCGCTGCTGCTCACCATCATCGGTATGGCGCTGCTTATGGTCATGGGTGGATGGTGACCCCGGCGTGACTCGAACACGCAACATCCCGCTTAGAAGGCGGGTGCTCTATCCAGTTGAGCTACGGGGCCTTGGGCAGGCTCGATAGCGACGCCGGGGACAGCTTGCAATCACCCGACTGTGCGATATGCAGGGCGTTATGAACGACTGGGCGGTTCACAGGGTCGATGCAGGCGCGCTGGGTGCGCGGCCGCTACGCTATTATGATTTCGTGATGGCGGCCTTCGTCGCGATCCTGCTGCTATCCAACCTGATCGGCGCGGCTAAATTGTCGAGCCTGGGTGGCTTCACCTTCGGCGCTGGCATCCTCTTTTTCCCGCTCGGCTATGTGATCGGCGACGTGCTGACCGAAGTCTATGGCTATGCCCGCGCGCGCCGCTGCGTCTGGGCGGGCTTTGCCGCCATGCTGTTCATGGCGGTGATGAGCTGGGTCGTAGTCGCGCTGCCGCCTGCCGAAGGCTGGACGGGGCAGGAATCCTATGAAGCCGTGTTCGGCAGCACATGGCGCATCGTATTCGCCTCGCTCATCGCTTTCTGGGCGGGTGAACTGGCCAACAGCTTCGTTCTCGCCCGCATGAAATTGCTGACGCAGGGCAAGCATCTGTGGATGCGGACGATCGGATCGACGATCGTGGGGCAGGGCGTGGACAGCCTGCTTTTCTATCCGCTCGCCTTCTACGGCAACTGGACCGATGCGCAGGTGCTGACCGTCATGGTCACCAACTGGGCGATGAAGGTCGGCTGGGAAGCGCTGCTTACGCCTGTAACCTATGTCGTCGTCAATGCGCTCAAGCGGCGCGAAGGGCTGGACGTTTACGACGCAGGCACCAACTTCACCCCGTTCCGTGCGCGGCTCTGATTTCTTTCGTCCAGCGAGCATGAGATAAGGCCCTGTTTACCCTCCCGGTCGCATGAGGGGGCATGAGCAGGCAGTCGCATCGGCATTTCGCCCAATCGAACATCGAAGGAGGCGTCGCCTCCATTTCTCATGACCATCTCGTCGCCGAACTGGCGCTTGCGCAGCGCCGGTTCGAGGCGACCTTTTATCATGCGCCGGTGGGCATCGCCCATGCCGGCCTGGATGGCCGCTTCCTGCTGGTAAATCCCCGATTCTGCGAAATCAGCGGGCATGATGCCGATACGCTGTTGCAGGTCGGTTTTCAGCGGATTACCCATCCCGACGATCTCGATACCGACGAAGCCTTACTGGCGCGTCTCCATGCCGGTGAGATACCGCGTTATACGCTGGAAAAACGCTATATCCGTGCCGATGGCGGTATCGTCTGGGTCAACCTGACCGTGTCGATGGTGCGCGATGCAGCGGGGCAGCCCGAATTGTTCGTCGCCGTGATCGAGGATCTGTCCGACCTGCGCCGTGCCAGTTTCGAAGCCGTGCATGATCCGCTGACCGGCCTGCTCAACCGGCGCGGGCTGGCGAACCGCGCTGACGCCATTCTGGCCGATGCCGCGCATACAGGGCAGCCGGTCAGCCTCATCTTCCTCGATCTCGACGGGTTCAAGCAATTGAACGACAGCCGCGGCCATGCGGCGGGCGACGCTTGCCTTGCCGATGTGGCAGCGCTGCTGATGGATCACACCGGGGCCATCGATGCCATCGCGCGAGTGGGCGGCGACGAATTTCTGCTCCTGCTGCCCCTGCGCGACGCGCCGACCGCGACGGCGCTGGGCGATCAATTGCGGCATGCGCTCACGGCGCGCTGCGGCGGGATCAGCGGATCGTTCGGGCTGGTCACCGCAAGCGGTGCGCTTGATCTCGAAGCGCTGATCGATTGCGCCGACACCGCCATGCTCGCCGCAAAGCGCGGCGGGCGCAATCAACTCAGGACGGGTTATCTTCCCTGACCGGATAATGTGCCGCCGCGAAATAAAGCCCATCGGGCGGGGCATTGAGCCCCAACGCGGCGCGATCCTTCGCCTCCAATGCCGCGCGCAGATCGTCGGTCGACCACCGTCCATAGCCCACCAACGCCAGGCACCCGACCATCGATCGCACCTGATGATGCAGGAAGGATCGCGCGTCTGCGTGAACGGCGATGCGTTCGCCATCGCGCGCGACGTGCAAGCGGTCGAGCGTCTTGACGGGGCTGGCCGATTGGCAATGGGCCGACCGGAAGGTGGTGAAATCATGCAGCCCGACCAACAACTGCGCCGCCGCCTGCATCGCGTCGGCGTCCAGCGGCTTGGCCACTTGCCAAGCCAGCCCCCGTTCGACCGTCAGCGGCGCCCGCCGATTGACGATGCGATAGACATAGGAACGGCCAAGGCAGGAAAAACGCGCATGCCAGTCGTCCGGCACGATCTCGCACGCCAGGATCGCCACCGGATGCGGCCGCAATCGCGCATTGATCCCCCCCATCAGCCGGAATGGGGTGATCGCCTTGGCTATGTCGGCATGCGCCCGCATCGCCAGCCCATGCACGCCCGCATCCGTCCGCCCGGCGGCATGCACCGCCACCCGTTCGCCGGTCACCGCATGGATGGCGTCCTCGATCGCCTGTTGCACGCTGGGCCCATGGTTCTGCCGTTGCCACCCCATAAAGGGCCGCCCGTCAAATTCGACCGTGAAGGCAAAGCGAGTCAGACCCGTCTCCGGCTCATCCATCCACCCGGCTCCCCGCCGGCATGTCGAACCCGCGCAGCAGATCGTCCGGCGTCATCGCCGCCTTGCCCGCGCGCTGGATCAGCGTCGGGCGGATCGCGCCATGACCGCACCCGATCAGCAGCGCATCGTCCAGCATTGCGCCCGCTGCGCCATCCTCATGCTCGACATGCGCCGCCAGGATGCGAAACCGCTCGCCGCCATATTCGAAAAAGGCACCGGGAACGGGATTGAAGGCGCGGATCTGGCGCTCGACCTGAATCGCCGGGCGCGTGAAATCGATTCGCGCTTCGGCCTTGTCGATTTTGGCGGCATAGGTCACGCCTTCCTCCGGCTGCGGCATCGCCGGGTGCAGGCTGATGTCGTCCAGCACCTCGACCATCAGCGCCGCACCCGCCTGCGCCAGTTCGTCGGTCAGCGCGCCCGCCGTTTTCCCCTCGACCGATGTCACATATTTCGCGCGCATCGGCCCGGTGTCGAGGCCCGCTTCCATGTCCATGATGGTGACGCCGGTGACATTGTCGCCCGCCAGCACCGCCCGCTGGATCGGTGCTGCCCCGCGCCAGCGCGGCAACAGCGACGCATGGATGTTGATGCAGCCATGACGCGGCGCATCGAGAATCGCGCGCGGCAGGATCAGGCCATAGGCGGCCACCACCGCGACATCGGCGTCGAGCGCGGCAAAGGCTGCCTGCACCTCCGGCTCCTTCAGCGACACCGGCGTTCGCACCTCGATCCCCAGCGCTTCGGCACGTTGATGGACCGGAGAGGGCCGCAAAGCCTTGCCGCGCCCGGCGGGTCGGGGCGGCTGGCTGTAGACCGCCACGACCTGATGTCCTGCGGCAGCCAACGCCTCCAGCGCGGGAACGGCGAAATCGGGAGTGCCCATGTAAATGATACGCATAGCTTTATCCGGGTTTCCGCACCGGCCCGCTCCCCCACCCGGCCGCCCACAGGATAATGCCATTGGGTGGCCGGGTGGGGGAGCGGGCCGGTGCCGCATCCGAAATGCGCAATTCGCGCATTTCCAAAGAAGCTTCTCAAAGCTCTTGTCGGGACGGGTTGCAACCCCTTATCTCACAGCATGGCCTCTCCCGAAATCGAAGCGTTGACCCAGGCGCTCTCCCGCCTGCCCGGCCTTGGCCCGCGTTCGGCGCGGCGCGCGGTGCTGCACCTCATCAAGAAGCGTGAGGCGGCGATGGCACCGCTGTTGCGCGCGCTGGAGGCGGTGAACGAGCGGCTCGTCACCTGCCATGTCTGCGGCAATGTCGACACGGTCGATCCCTGCGGCATCTGCAAGGATGCGCGCCGCGATCCCCGTGCGCTCTGCGTGGTGGAGGATGTCGCGGACCTGTGGGCGCTCGACAAATCGCGGCTTTTCCCCGGCCGCTTCCATGTGCTGGGCGGGCGGCTGTCCGCGCTTGAGGGCATCCGGCCGGAGGATCTGACCATCGACGCGCTGGTCACCCGGCTGGAACAGGGCGGGGTGGACGAAGTCGTGCTGGCCATGAACGCCACGCTCGAAGGCCAGACCACCGCCCATTATCTTGCCGAACAGCTCGAACGCTTCCCCATCCGCCTGACCCAGCTGGCCCATGGCGTGCCCGTCGGCGGCGAACTCGACTATCTCGACGAAGGCACCCTCGCCCAGGCGCTGCGTGCGAGAAGGCCGGTAGGGTAGGGGGTGAACCTCTCAAATCGTCATGATCCTCTCAATCCGTCATCCCGGACTTGATCCGGGATCTATTAGCCTCAGCCTGTCGATGGCGAACGACCATCAAGCCCAGTCGGAAACACTGTCGCTGCAATAGCTGGCCTATCCCGCCAGTCCTGCTATGCGCGGTGCCATGCAAAACATGCAAAACCTTGCCGGTATCATCGACGTCGATGGCGAATCCTATGAATGGGAACTCCGCCGCGAACCCCAATGGAGCGACATTGACGGGTGGAAAGGCATGGCCATCGCCTTGCAGCAGAAAGACACGCAACGCGGTGCGCTCCTCGAATTTCCGCCGCCCAAGCGCTTGCTGAAAGGCCTGCAACGCGGCCGCCTGCAGATCAACGATGCCATCATCGCCCGCGGCATCCGCGCCGCGCTGGAAGCCGGCTGGGAACCCACCTCGCGCGGCAAACCCATGGTGTTCACCGTCGATGCGGAAGGCAATTGAAGGTTGTTGGGCGCCTTGCCTTTAGCCCTCTCCCGTTCTTCACGGGAGAGGGTTGGGTGAGGGTCTGCCTTCCTGTCCGTCCCCCCTGCGAAAGCCGCTAGCTGACCTGCTGTCCACCTTCCGCTAGACCGATTCCAAGAACCACAGGAGGGATGCCCCGATGATCGACCTGACCCGCACCCATCACAAGGGCATTGCCGTTGCCGATATCGACCGCGCCGTCGCGGACTATGGCGCGGCGCTTGGCCTGACCTTCGCACCCGTGCGCGATTTCGATCCACTGCCTTTCTGGACGCCCGAAGACGGCCTGCGCGACCTTCGCGTGCGTGCCACCTATTCGCTGGGTGGCCCGATCCACATCGAACTGGTGCAGGGGCAGGGGCCTTTCTACCACCCCGCCAGTGCCGAAACGGCCCGCCATATCGGTGTCTGGGTTGATGACCTTCCGGCCGATACCGCACGGCTGGTCGATCTCGGCTGGACGGTCCGTGCCGCCAATGCTGCGCCTGCCGATGGCTATGGCCTCATCGCCTATCTCGCCTCGCCTGATGGCGCGCTGCTGGTCGAACTGATCTCCACCGCGCTCAAGCCCGCGATCGACGCATGGCTGGGCGAATAAGCAGAGGCGACTCGGCGGGCGGCTTGAAATTCCGCGCCATTCCGCTATTTTGTCGCCATGGCCATTCTTCCTATCCTTGAGGCGCCCGATCCGCGCCTGCGTACCATTTCGACCCCGGTCGAGGCGATCGACGACGATCTGCAACGGCTGATCGACGATATGTTCGAAACGATGTACGACGCGCCGGGCATCGGGCTTGCCGCGATCCAGGTCGGTGTGCCCAAGCGGGTACTGGTCATGGACCTGCAGGAACCCGAATCCGACGAGGAAGGCGCGCCCCCGGTCAAACGGCCGATGGTCTTCATCAACCCGGAAATCCTGCGCGAATCGCAGGATATGTCGGTCTATAATGAAGGCTGCCTGTCGGTCCCGGAGCAATATGCCGAGGTCGAGCGTCCCGCGACGATCCGCGCCAGCTGGATGGACCGCGATGGCCGCATCCATGAGGAGCAGCTCGAAGGCCTGCTCGCCACCTGCCTCCAGCATGAGATGGACCATCTGGAGGGCGTGCTGTTTATCGACCATCTTTCGCGCATGAAGCGTGACATGCTGCTCAAGAAGCTGACCAAGGCGCGCCGCGCCGCCTGATCCGGTATAAGGGAAGCCCCGGTCATGCCGACCGGGGCTTCCCATCCTGTCACGCTACCCCGTCGGTATCCAGCGCATAGCCCGCCGACCGTACCGTGCGGATGATGTCGGTATAGACACCATCGGCATTGATCGCCTTGCGCAGACGGCGGATATGCACATCGACCGTGCGCAGCTCGATATCGCTATCCTGCCCCCACACGCTGTCGAGTAGCCGCTCGCGCGAGAAGACCCAGCCCGGATGCTCCAGAAAATGCTTGAGCAGCCGGAACTCGGTCGGCCCCAATGGGATCACTTGCCCGCCACGCCGCACCTTATGCCCCACCGTGTCCATCTCGACATCGGCGAAGGTCAGCGTCTCGCCAGCCAGCGCCGGGCGCACCCGGCGTAGCACCGCGCCGACGCGCGCCACCAGCTCGCGGGGCGAAAAGGGTTTGGTCACATAATCGTCCGCGCCGGTTTCCAGGCCACGAACGCGATCCTCTTCTTCGCCGCGGGCGGTCAGCATGATGATCGGCACATTCGCCGTGCCGGTCATCCGCCGCAGCCGACGGCACACCTCGATGCCTGACAGGCTTTCGACCATCCAGTCGAGCAGTACGATGTCAGGCACATTTTCCTGCGCCATCAACAGCGCTTCCTCGCCATCGACCGTATGGGCGACGTCGAAATCCTCGCGCTTAAAGTGCCAGATGAGCAATTCGGCCAAAGCCGCGTCATCCTCCACCAGCAGCATCTTGGCCCGTGCCATGGTCAGATCTCCGCCTGTACGTCGGTGCCGCCGCGTTCCCGCTCCGGCATGGTCTGGCCGGTCGCGGCATAATAGACCATCTCGGCGACATTGGTGGCATGGTCGCCGATCCGCTCGATATGCTTGGCGACGAACAGCAAATGCGCGCATTCGCTGATCGTCTTGGGATTTTCGACCATGAAGGTTACCAGCGTACGGAACACGCTATTGTAGAAATCATCCACCACCGCATCGCGCTCCACCACCGCCTGCGCGAGGTCAGGGTCACGCGCGGCATAGGCGTTCAGCACGTCATGCACCATTTCGGCCGCGACCTGCCCCATGGCGGGCAGCAGCGACATGGGTTCGAGCAACTGCCTGTTGGTGGCGATCAGCGGCACCCGCTTGGCGATATTCTTGGCATAGTCGCCGATCCGCTCGATCACGCTGACGATCTTGAGCGCGGCGATCACGTCGCGCAGGTCGTTGGCCATCGGTGCGCGCAGCGCGATGACCTCGATCACCAGCTTCTCGACCTCCGCTTCGATCGCGTCGATCCGCTTGTCGCCCTGGACGACCTCGGCCGCCAGCGCCAGATCCTGCCGTTGCAGCGCCAGCATCGCATTTTCGATCGCCGCTTCCGCGCGACCGCCCATTTCGGCGATCAACCCGCGCAGCCGGTCGATTTCGTCGTCAAATGCCTTGATCGTATGTTCAGCCATGTCTTGTCTCTCTCCGCCCGATCAGCCGTAACGACCGGTGATATAGTCCTTGGTCCGCTCCTGGCGCGGATTGGTGAAGATGTCCGACGTCACCCCATATTCGACCAGTTCGCCCAGATGGAAGAAGGCGGTCCGCTGCGACACGCGCGCGGCCTGCTGCATATTATGGGTGACGATGACGATCGCGTAGCGGCCGCGCAGCTCGTGGATCAGTTCCTCGATTTTGGCTGTCGCGATCGGATCAAGCGCCGAGCATGGCTCGTCCATCAGGATGACTTCGGGCTCGACCGCGATCGCGCGGCCGATGCACAGCCGCTGCTGCTGCCCGCCAGACAATGCCGTGCCGCTGTCGTGCAGCCGATCCTTCACCTCTTCCCACAGGCCAGCGCGACGGAGCGACTTTTCGACCACCACGTCCATGTCCGCCTTCGATGCGGCCAGGCCATGGATGCGCGGCCCATAGGCGATATTCTCGTAGATCGACTTGGGGAAGGGGTTGGGCTTCTGGAACACCATCCCCACCCGCGCGCGCAACTGCACCACGTCCATGGAGGAGGCATAGATGTCCTCGCCATCCAGCGTGATCTCGCCTTCGACCCGTGCCGACGCGACCGTGTCGTTCATGCGGTTCAAAGTGCGGAGGAACGTCGACTTGCCGCAGCCCGACGGGCCGATGAAGGCAGTGACATTGTCCATGTCGACGTCGATCGACACGCGCTTGATCGCCTGCTTCTCGCCATAGAAGACGTTGACGTCGCGGGCCGACATTTTCGGATTGGCGATCGCCAGGTTGATTTGGTCTTGGGTCATGGGTGCAGTTACCACCGTGTTTCAAACTTGTTGCGCAGATAGATGGCGAGGCCGTTCATCGCGAGGAGGAAGGCCAGCAGCACGATGATCGCGGCCGATGTCTTTTCGACAAAGCCCTTGGATACTTCGTCCGACCATAGGAAGATCTGGACCGGCAGGACGGTCGCCGGATCGCTGATCCCGCCGGGGGGGGTGGCGATGAAGGCGCGCATGCCGATCATCAGCAGCGGTGCCGTCTCGCCCAGCGCTCGCGCCATGCCGATGATCGTGCCGGTCAGGATACCGGGCAGGGCGAGCGGCAGCACATGCTGGAACACCACCTGTACGGGACTGGCCCCGATGCCGAGTGCCGCGTCGCGGATGCTGGGCGGCACCGACTTGATCGCGTTACGCCCGGCGATGACGATGACCGGCATCGTCATCAGCGCCAGCGTCATGCCGCCGACCAGCGCCGCCGATCGTGGCAAGTGCAGCAGGTTGAGGAAGATCGACAGGCCCAGCAGACCGAAGATGATCGACGGCACCGCAGCGAGGTTGTTGATCGACACTTCGATGATGTCTGTCCACCATGCCTTGGGCGCATATTCCTCCAGATAGAGCGCGGTCGCCACGCCCACCGGGAAACTGAGCAACAGCGTCACCAGCATCGTCAGCAACGTGCCCTTGAACGCGCCCCAGATGCCGACCTGCGCTGGATCGGTGCCGTCACTGGCCGACAGGAAATTCCAGTTGAAACCGGTCGTCAGCACGCCCGCCTTTTCCAGCCGCGCGACGGCGGCCTCGGCTTCGGGCGGCCCTTCGCTCTTGGCCGCCAGGTCGATGCCGGTCGAAGCGGGCAGGGCGATCGTCTCGGTCCGGCTAAGGATCGAGGGATCGGCCTTGATCGCGTCGCGGATGGTGATCCACGCCGTCGATGACAGGAGCGAGTCGGCGTCCGGCCCCAATGCTTGCTTGGCGACCGCGCTGGTCACCATCGGCAGGTTCGCCTGATTGAGCGATTCGTCCGTGATCGCGGCGGGATCGAGCAACAGCGGTGAGGCCGGGAAATCGACCGTCAGCGCAATCTCCGTCCGGGTAAAGCCGCGCAGGCCATTGCCCATCATGGTGAACAGCAGGAAGGCGAGGAAGGCGGCGGACAGCACCACAGCGCCCAGGCCGATCAGCCGAAAGCGGCGTTCCTTGGCATAGCGCCCCGCAATCCGCTTGCGCATCGCCTCCGACTTCCAGTCGGTGGGCAGACGTTCGACGGTCATTCGTAAGCCTCGCGATATTTCTTCACGACCCGCAGGGCCACGATGTTGAGCAACAGGGTGATGATGAACAGCACCAGCCCCAGCGCGAAGGCCGCCAGCGTCTTGGCGCTGTCGAACTCCTGGTCGCCGGTCAGCAACTGGACGATCTGCGTCGTCACCGTCGTCACGCTGGAGAAAGGATTGAGCGTCAGGTTGGCGGCAAGCCCTGCGGCCATCACCACGATCATCGTCTCGCCGATCGCACGGCTGACGGCGAGCAATACGCCGCCGACGACACCGGGCAGGGCGGCGGGGATGAGGACGCGCTTGATCGTCTCGCTGGTGGTCGCGCCCATCGCCAGGCTGCCGTCGCGCATCGACTGCGGCACGGCCGCGATGCTGTCATCGGCCATGGAGGAGACGAAGGGAATGATCATCACGCCCATGACGAGGCCGGCCGCCAGCGCGCTTTCCGACGATGCACCGGAAATGCCGATCATCACTGCAAAGTCGCGCAGCGCAGGCGCAATGGTGAGCGCCGCGAAATAGCCATAGACGACCGTGGGCACGCCCGCGAGCATCTCCAGCGTCGGCTTCATCCAGCGGCGCACCGTGGGACTGGCATATTGGGTCAGATAGACCGCGCTCATCAGGCCCAGCGGAATGGCGACGATCATCGCGATGATTGCACCGATGAAGATGGTGCCCCAGAAGAGCGGGATCGCGCCGAACGCATCCTCATTGCCATAGCCCATCGCGGCCGATTGCGGGCTCCACTTGGTCCCGAACAGGAAGTCGATCGGGTTGACCATCGAGAAGAAGCGGAAACTTTCCCATAAGAGCGAGGCAACGATGCCCACGGTGGTCACGATCGCCAGCAGCGATGCCACCAGCAGCAGGGCCATCACAAGCCGCTCGACCCGCGTGCGCGCCCGGAAATCGGGACGGATGCGGGTAAAGGCATAGGCGCCCCCGGCGAAAGCCAGCACCAGCGCCAATATCGCGCCCGCCAGCCCGAACTTGTCGAGCGCTCGCGTATATGGCTCGACGAGCGCTTGCGAGGCGGGGTTGAAGGCACCCGCCTGCATCCCTGTCGCGATTGCCCGTGCTTCACCCAATATGGCGGAACGAGAGAAGTCGTCGAGCGGCAGAGCCTGCGCGGCCGGATCGGCCAGCACGGCCTGCGTCACCAGACTGGGTGCCACATTGGCCCAGACGACCAGGAAAAGGGCAGCGGGCAGCAGCGTCCACAGCGCCACATACCAGCCATGATAGCCCGGTAGGCTGTGGACGGCGTCACGCCGCCCGGTTGTCCGCGCCACCGCCTGCAAACGCATGGCGCGGGCGCGGGCACTGACCCAGGCGATCGCGCCCAGGCCTGCCAGCAGCAGGAGGATTGCGGGTCCGGTCATGGGGTCTCGCTTATTTCAGCTGCGCGCCGTCAAGCACGGTCAGCGCCTTGACGGTTTGCTCGTTCGCCTTGCGGACATCCTCCGGCGCAGCAACCATGCCGCGCTTGGTGAGTGCGCCGCCCGGCGCCCAATTGGTCGCAAAGCTGTTCAGGAAGCCCTGAAGGCCCGGAATGGCGGACATATGCGCCTTCTTCACATAGATGTAGAGCGGGCGCGCGCCAGGATATTGGCCCGACGACACCGTCTCGTAGGAGGCTTCGATCCCGTCGATCGGAATATCCTTCAGCGTGGCGCGATTTTCTTCGAGGAAGCTGAAACCGAACACGCCGACCGCATTGGGATTCGCACCCAGCTTCTGCACGATCAGATTGTCGTTTTCGCCCGAATCGACATATTTGCCATCCTCGCGAACGCGTGTGCAGGTCGCCTTATATTCGTCCTCGCTCTTTTCCTTGAGCGCTTCCATTGCCGGATCGCTCTGGCATCCTTTTTCCAGGATCAGCTCGGCGAGCGAATCGCGCGTGCCGCTGGTCGATGGCGGGCCGAACACCGAAATCGCGATGGCGGGCAGGCTGGGGTCCACATCCTTCCAGGTCTGCGTCTTGTTCGGACCCTTGCCATAAGGATTGGCGGCCAGCGCTTCATAGACGATCTTGGGGGTCAGCTTGTAGCCAGGGCCATTCTTCGCTTCGGCAAAGGCCAGACCATCGACGCCGATCTGCACTTCGATGATGTCCTTGACGCCATTGCCTTGGCACAGGTCGAACTCGGCCTTCTTCATCCGCCGCGACGCGTTGGCGATGTCGGGATATTGCGCGCCGACGCCGCTGCAAAACAGCTTCATGCCGCCGCCGGTGCCGGTTGATTCGATGATCGGCGACTTCATGCCGGCATTGGTCTGCACGAACAGTTCGGATGCGGCCGTGGCGAAGGGATAGACGGTGGAGGAACCGACCGCGCGGATCTGATCGCGGGTCGCGCCAGCGCCGCCCTGATCGCCGCAAGCGGACAGGCTAAGGACGCTCAGCGCCGTGGCGGCGAGCAAGGCGAATCTCTTCACGGAAAACCTCCATCAACTAAGGCCGCGATTCG
The DNA here is from genome assembly GCF_001713415.1 of Sphingobium sp. RAC03. Classification (GTDB taxonomy): domain Bacteria; phylum Pseudomonadota; class Alphaproteobacteria; order Sphingomonadales; family Sphingomonadaceae; genus Sphingobium. Next base: position 2,144,558 of record NZ_CP016456.1, read on the forward strand.
CATGTCGCCGCCCCCCATGGAGCAAGCGTCTAGCTGCGGACCATCGCGCCTTTGTGACAGTCAGGTTGCAGTTTCATGACACCGTGCCCGAAAGCGCCGATGGCCGCCTTCGTTCATCGGCCTTTGGCACCCCTTCATCGGCCGCTGGCGGCAGCAATATGGTGATCGTCGTGCCCTTGCCCAACGTGCTGGCAATATCCAGCCGACCGCGATGCCGCTCGATAATATGTTTGACAATGGCGAGGCCAAGCCCCGTGCCGCCCATCGCACGGCTGCGGCCTGAATCGACGCGATAGAAACGCTCGGTCAATCGCGGCAGGTGATCGGGGCCTATGCCTTCGCCCTCGTCGGCGACGGCCAGCCGCGTCATGCCGCTCGGTCCCTCGGTCAGCGTGACGCGGATCGGTGTGTCGGGCCGACCATATTTCACCGAATTGCCGATCAGATTATGTACCAGCTGCGACAATTGCGCGCGGTCGCCCAGCACGGGGGGCAGCGAATGGGCGATCTCCATCTCCACATCGCGACCGCGCGGCCCATGGCTGGAGCGGAATATGCCGACCACTTCGGCAACCAGTTCGGACAGGTCGACAGCACCATCTGGCGCGCGATATTTTTCCGCCTCGATGCGCGAGAGCGAGATGAGGTCATCGATCAACCGCTGCATCCGACGCGCTTCGCCGTCCATGATCTTGAGGAAACGCTGCCGCGTCTCATGGTCCTTGCCCAGTTCCGGGTCGGCCAGCGTCTCGATGAAGCCCAATATCCCCGCCAGCGGCGTGCGCAGTTCGTGGCTGGCATTGGCGACGAAATCGACGCGCATCCGCTCCGCCGCATGGGTGCCGCTATGGTCGACCAGATGCACCAGCCGCCGCATCGACGTCACCGCGCCCACCGGTGCCACGCGCATCTGCCAGCGCTGCTCGCGACTGCCCAGGCCCACCAGTTCGATCATGAAGGGATCGGCCAGCGGCGCGGTGCTGGCCAGCCGTTCGGCGGCGGCGGGATGACGAATGGCGATCCGCGCATCATCCCCCTCTATGTGCGCGCCCAGCAAGCGTTGCGCCGCGCGATTGGCGCGCACGATCTTGCCCTTTTCCACCAGCATCAGCGGATCGGAAATCCCTTCCAGCAAGGTCGGAAAATCGGGATGGTCGATCAGGTCGGGCTGTTCGGGCGGCGGCGCGGGCTGGTCCGGCTCCGGGTCGTGACCGTGCGCCGCGATCAGCAACACGACCAGCCCCGCCAGAATCGGCAGGGCAATGCCGACGGGCGAAGCGCCAAGCAACAAGGCGCCGCCCGTGCCCAGCATAAGCACGGCCAGCGACGCGGTGATTTGGGAAATGCTGAGTCGATTCATGGTTACCGCACTGGATTTGTCGCGCAAACACTGCGAAGACCTAAGCCCAATAGCGTGCAATCATTACGCTTTGGCAAGCGCGAGATGCGGAACAGGACGATATGAGCGAGCAGATGCCCGATCAGGACGGTCCCCAGATGGACGAAACCGCCGCCGAACCGGCCGTCGCCTCGCGTCGCCAATTGTTGATGGGCGGGGCCATGGCGGCGTCCGCCATCGTCTCGATCCGCCCCGCGCTCGCCAACACCGCCGCCTCGGTCCTCAACTGCACCATCCCCGTTCCCGACAATGGCCGCGCGGGCAATTTCATCGCGCCCAACGGGCATGTGGTGCCTGCGGGCACCCCCGGCGCGTTTCCCGGCACCGGGCGCAGCTTTACCGGCGAGCAGGTGAAGCAAGCCCTGCGAGGTCGTCCGCTGCCCGGCACCAGCTATCAGCAGAACCAGGCCTATCTCAATTATATCCGCCGCCTCCAATCGGGGCAGAGCGGCTTCACCTGCTACGCCTCGCTGCAAATGCCGCGCTGAAGCGCCGCTTTTCCGCGACTACCCTAGCTATAACGATCAGGACGAATACGGCTTTCCCGCGTTGAGGACGTCGAACCTGCGAAGGTTCGATCCAACGCAAGGGCAGCCCCATGTTCCACTTCCGCCAGTCCCCGGCGCATGCCCTGTCGGTCGCAGTCTATCTCTACGAGCCCGGCGATGGCGGGCTTGATCGGGTCGCGATCCTGCTGGCCAATCACCTCCTTCGTCGTGGCGGGCGCGTCGAATTGTGGATGGCGCGCACCGATGGACCGACGGCGCATCTGATCGATCCGGCACTGACCGTCCGCCGCCTTCCCGCGTCCGGCGGCAACCGCCGATTGGCGATGATCGCGCAATGGCCTGCGCTCGCCCGGCTGGTCCGGCGGCATCGCCCCGACATCCTCTATTCGGCGGGCAACCAGAGCAATATGCTCGTCGCGCTCGCTGCGCTGGGCACCGCGACGCAGGCGGTCGCGCGCATTTCCAACCCGATCCAGCGCCCCGGCAGCCACGGCGTAGCCGCCCAGGCTCGGCTTTTCCGCTTCCGTACCATCGCGCGCCTCAGTGCCCTGACCATCGTGATGGGTCAGCATGATCGCGCCCTGCTGGCGGACAGCGGCCCCGTGCGCCTGCTGCCCCGTCCGACCGTCACCCCCATGATGGATCAGGCCCGCGCCGCCCGCTTGCCCCGCGACCCCGCCGCGCCGGTGCGTTTGCTGATGGTAGGCCGCCTGACCGCGCAAAAGGATCAAGCCACGGCGCTCGAAGCGCTGGCGATGCTGCCCCATCTCGACTGGAAGCTGACGATCGCTGGCCAGGGGCCGCTGCGCGCAGAACTCCAGAAGCAATGCGTTGCGCTCGGCGTCGCCGACCGCGTGCATTTTACCGGCTTCGTCAGCGACCCACATGAACTCGCTACCCTGATGGGCCAAGCCGACCTGCTGCTCCAGCCCTCCCGTTGGGAAGGCCTATGCGCGACCCTGATCGAAGCCCTGGCTTGCGGTGCGGGCGTGGTCGCGACCGACAGCACGCCCAACATCCACCCGGTCCTCGCCGCCGCCGCCCAGCATCCCCCGGTGCCAACCAGCGATCCCGCCGCCTTCGCTCGCGCCATCGAACGCGCGCTGCGTCAGCCCGCCGACCCCGCAACGCTCGCCGCCGCCGTGCGCGACCATCATGTCGATCGTGCGCTCGACGGCTATTGGCGCGCCTTCGCGGCCCTCGCCGATCGCCCCGAAACCCACGCCCTGCCATCGCCAGCCTTGCGCTGATACGTTAGGTACTTGGCTACGCTTCCGCGCTAGAGGGAGGCGACGCAGCAGGGTGCCGGACTATGGACAACAGCCTATCCTATCGACGCGATCCGGCCGACGCGCTGCTCAGTTGCGCGCTCGAAGATATGACGCTGCTCTATCATCGCCGGTCGGGCCAGACCCATATGGTCATCAGCCCCGTGCCCGAACTGCTCGACCGCATGGCCGACGGCACCCCCGTCACCGCGCAGTCGTTGCATGACCGACTAGCGCAGGACTTCGACCTCGGCCCCGCCGACGAAGCGCTCGCTGAAATCGCTACCCATCTCTATGCGCTGGCCGCGCTTGGCCTGGTGCGTCCGGCATGAACCATGCGCTGACCCTGCGCATCGGCCCCGCCACTTTCCGCATCGGCGCGGCCTGGCCCCAGCCGATTGCGCAGTTGCAACACCTCTACGCCGCCTATCCCGATGTGACGGAACAAATCGCCGACTTCACCGTCCGGCTCCAGCCGACCAGCATGGTGCGCCGCTGGGTCCGCCCTTCCATCTTCATCACCGGCGACCATGGCCTTGCCGATGCCGCGCCGATGAGTCTCTCGCACGGCTTGCTGGCGGCGGAGATGGGCATGAATCTCCAGATGGCGCTCGGCTGGCGACGGCATTTGTTGCTCCATGCATCGAGCGTCGAAAAGGACGGCCGCGTGCTGGTGATGACCGGCGAGTCGGGGTCCGGCAAATCCACCCTGGCGGCGTTGCTGGGCGAGCGCGGCTGGCGCTTCATGGGCGACGAATTTGCCCTGCTTGATCTCGACAGTGGCGCGATCCTGCCATTTCCCCGCCTTGTCAGCCTCAAGAACCGCGCGATCGAGGTCGTCACCGATACGGTCGGGCAAGCCCGCATGGGTCCACTACTCGCCGCCACCGCCAAGGGCGACATCCGCCACATGGTCCCCCGCGCCGATGCCGTGGCGCGCATGGGGGAGGGGGCGATGCCCGCCCTGCTGCTCTTCCCTCGCTTCGGCCATGCGCCGGACATCCGCCCGGTCGGGCAGGGCGAAATCTTCATGCGCCTGACTCAGGCCTCGACCAACTATGTCGCGCTCGGCGAACCCGCCTTCACCGCCCTGACCCGCTTCGTCCGCGACGTTCCTGCCCGCGCCATCGACTTTCCGACCGGAGACGATGCCATCGCCATGGTCGAACGGTTGTGGGAGGAGCGGGCATGAGCGCCGCGCTGCTGGTGCGGGTGTTGCGCGACCCCGCGTCCGTCACCACACTCGATGCGACGGGCTGGAACGGCTTGATCGCAGCAGCCCGCGCCGAACGGCTGATCGGCACGCTGGCCTTTCGCCTTGCCGGCATCGCCGTGCCGCCCGCGGTGCAACCGATGCTCGCCGACGCCCGCACGGACGCCGCCCGCGAAGCGCGCCAGGCCTTGTGGGAAGCCGACCGCGCGGTCCAGGCGCTGCGTCCCCTCGACGTTCGGGTCATCCTGCTCAAGGGCACCGCTTATGCAGCGGCGGGTCTGCGCGCAGGGCAGGGGCGCTTTATCGGCGATCTCGACATCCTCGTGCCGCGCAACCGGCTGGCGGCTGTCGAGCAAGCACTGATCGGGGCAGGCTGGGAATGGGTGAAGGAAGACGCCTATGACGACGCCTATTATCGCCAGTGGATGCATGAACTCCCGCCGATGATCCACCGCACCCGTGACCGGATGATCGACGTCCATCACACCATCCTGCCGCTCACCGCCCGACCCACGCCTGATGCCGCCGCGCTGATCGCTGACGCCCAACCGATAGCGGACGGGTTATATATGCTCTCGGCGGAAGACCGCGTCTGTCACGCCGCCGCGCATATGCTGGCTGATGGTGATCTGCAGGGCGGGCTGCGCAACCTGTGGGACATATATAGCCTGATAGCCGAATGCGATCCGACCCTGTTGGACCAGCGCGCCGCCCACCATGGCCTGCGCGCCCATGTGCAGCAGGCGCGGCGCCTGGCGCTGGCCCTCTATGGCGACGGCGCGCGCCTGACCCTGTGGGACCACCTCCTCCGCGCCCGCCTGCTCGCCCGCGACGGCTGGGGCCGCGAAACCCGCAAGTTACTTGTCTTCGCCTTCTTCCTGCGCTCCCACTGGCTCCGCATGCCCCCTCTGATGCTCGCGCGCCACCTCTGGACCAAATGGCGCAAGGGTCACCGGCCCACATGATATGTTCGCTGGTCCGTTCGCCCTGAGCCTGTCGAAGGGCCTTGCTTGTTCCCGCTCTACCGACATGATATGTGTATGATTCTCTAATCGGATACACATTATGCGCACCAATATCGTGATTGACGACGAACTCATGGCGCGGGCCATGCGCGCGACCGGCATCAAGACCAAGAAAGAGGCAGTGGAACAGGGGCTGCGCACCCTGCTGCGCTTGAGCGAACAAGCGGAATTGCGTTCGCTGCGCGGCGCGATCGAATGGGACGGTGATCTTGACGTCCAGCGCTGCGACGGATGATCCTCGTCGATAGCAGCGTCTGGATCGACTATTTTCGCGGTATCGCGACGCCCCAGGCCGACCGTCTCGACAGTCTGTTGGGACGGGAACCCTTGCTGGTCGGCGATCTCATTCTCGCTGAAATATTACAGGGCATCAGTGCTGACCGGGAGTTCGACCGCGTTCGCCGCCTGCTCCTGACCATGGATGTGATCGTCATCGGCGGAGCGGAGGTGGCGATGGATGCTGCTCGGCACTTCCGCCACCTCCGCGCATTGGGCATCACTGTCCGCAAGACGATCGATACGCTGATCGCCACCCGATGCATCCGCGACGGCCATGCGCTGCTTTTCAGCGACCGTGATTTCGACCCTTTCGTTACGCATCTGGGACTGAGGACCGCGATGGCCTAGAAGCAGGATGCGCTGCTAAGCCGCCATTCCCCTATTTCTCCTTCAATATATCCAGCGCCAGCACCGTCATGGCTTCGCTCGCCGAGGCGATCACCTTATCGGCCTGCGGTGCCCAGAAGGGGCTGTGCAGCGACGGCAGCGTCGCCTGTCCCGCGGCGGCCGCGGCCATCTTGTCGGCGGGCACGCCGCCGACCCAGAAGATGAAGCTGTTGATGCTCTTGTCCGCGCGATAGAAGCGGCCGAAATCCTCACCGCCCATCACCGCCGGGGTCTTGACCACCCGATCATCGGCGAAATGGGCTTTCAGCACGCCTGCCATCTGTTCGGCAAATTCGGGCGGGTTGAACGTCGACGGGGTGAACTCGTCCTTCACGCTTACTACCGGCATCCGGTTGTCGGGGATGCCCGCCGCGATCGCCTCGCCTCGCGCGATCCGTTCGATCCCCTTGATCAGCTTCTCGCGCGTCTCGTCCGAATAGCTGCGGATGGTCAGCAGCAGCTTGGCTTCGTCGGGGATGATATTATGCTTCGCCCCGGCCTGGAAACTGCCGACCGTCACCACGGCGGGGTCTTGCGGTTCCTGCTCACGGCTCACCAACGTCTGCAGCGACCCCACGATCCGCGATCCCAACACGATCGGATCCTTGGTCGTTTGCGGATAGGCCCCATGGCCGCCGACGCCCTTTACGAGGATGTCCACGCTGTCGACATTGGCCAGCGCAAAGCCCGGCGTATAGCCGATCTTGCCCGCCTCCAGATTGGCGGCATCATGGAAAGCGATGGCATGGGTCGGCCGGGGGAAGCGCGTGTAAAGCCCGTCCTCCAGCATCAGCCGCGCCCCGCGCCCAACCTCCTCGGCGGGCTGCAGGATCATGACCAGCGTGCCCTTCCACTCATCCTTGCGCGCGGCCATCAGCTTGGCGGTCTGGATGAAGGCGGTCATATGCGTGTCATGGCCGCACGCGTGCATCACGCCTGTCTCGACGCCTTCGGGCGTCTTGGTGCGGACCTTGGACGCGAACTCAAGGCCCGTCTGTTCGACCACCGGCAGGCCGTCCATGTCGGCGCGGATCAGCAGCACTGGCCCCGACCCATTCTTCATCACCGCCACGACGCCGGTGCCGCCGACCTTCTCGGTCACGTCATATTTCATCGCCTTCAACCGCTTGGCGAGCTTGGCGGCGGTGTTGACTTCCTTTTCCGAAAGCTCAGGATTGGCATGCAGGTCGCGGTACAGCGCCATCAGCCCGTCCATATCCTTGGCGATCGCCGCGCCGATCTCGCTTTGCGCCGGCGGCGCTGCGGCGACCGGGGTGTCCGCGGTCTGGGCCGTGGCGATGGACGAAAAGCTGACGGCGGCCATGATGGCCGTAAGCGCGTGGCGCATGCTGATATGTCTCCCTTGGATCGGGGGAGCATAAGCCTATTTTGCGCCGGTTAAAAAGGGGCTGTTTCCAAGGCTGCCCTTGTAAACTTGCGCATAAGAGACTATTTCACATGTGAAAGGAACGATCCGCCGCACGACGCGGCCCGATGATCGTCCTCCCTGCGGCACTACCGCTATTTGGCCCTGCCGCCACGAACGCCCCATTCCTCGCACTAGGAGCCTGATCCATGGCCCAGACATCGGCATTCTGCCTCACCCAGCAGTCGCTCCATATCGCCCGTTCGCAGTCGGAAACCCTGCCCAACACCCGCCGGATCGCGCTTGCCGCTGCCGATGCCTGGGGCAAGGAAGCGACGCTCGCCGCCAACGCCGAACGCCGCCGCGCAACCCGCACGGTCGCGAGCGAAGATGAAGCGATCGTCGCAGAATTTCAGGCCGAAGACGAAGCCGCCGCTCGCGCGGCCGGCTGACCTTTAATAGTAATCGAAGGAATGGACGATGGCCAAGAGCCAGAAGAAATCGAACAAGGAAGTGCGCAAACCCAAGGCGGAAAAACCGCCCAAGGCCAATGCATCCAACCCATCCAGCAAGCCCGCGCCGGTCGGCATCGTGACGTTGAAGAGCTGATCGATGACGACGCAAACACCTGACGCCGCCACCACGCCAACGCCCGCGCGCACCGCGCCCGGCCGACGCTTCACGCCCCGCAACGCCGTGCGCCTCGCACCCGATGCGGCGGAACGGCAAGGTCGCGTCACGCGCCTTGCCATCGAGGCACTAGGCGCTTCCGCCGCGATCCTGTTCCTCAACAGCGAACATGACGGCCTGTCCGACCGGCCACTCCCGCTGGCGACCGCCAGCGAAGATGGTCTGCAATCGGTGCTGCGCCTGCTGGAGCCAGCGGCCGCCTGAACGAACCTGTGACGGCGCTTTATTGCGCCGTCCACCCCCCATCGATGCTCATATTCGCGCCGGTGATGTTCGCAGCGGCGTCGCTGCACAGGAACAGCGCCATGGCCGCGACCTGTTCCACCGTCACGAATTCCTTGGTCGGCTGTCCCGCCAGCAGCACGTCATTCATGACCTGCTCGCGCGTCATGCCGCGCGCCTTCATCGTGTCGGGAATCTGGTTCTCGACCAGTGGCGTCCAGACATAGCCGGGCGAAATGCAGTTGGCGGTGATCCCGAACGTCGCGACTTCCAACGCGACCGTCTTGGTGAAGCCCGCAAGCCCGTGCTTGGCGGTAACATAAGCGCTCTTGAACGGCGACGCGGCCTTGCTGTGCGCGCTCGCCGTCTGGATGATCCGCCCCCATTTCTTCGACTTCATATAGGGCACGGCCAGCCGGGTCGTGTGGAAGGCGCTGGTCAGGTTGAGCGCGATGATCAGGTTCCACTTGTCGACCGGAAAATCCTCGACCGGCGACACATGCTGCGTACCGGCATTGTTGATTAGGATATCGACCCCGCCAAATGCCTCGGCAGCCTGCGCCATCATCGCCTCGATCTCGTCGGCCTTGGTCAGATCATGGCCGCTATAGAGCGCCTTGGCACCGCTCAGCGATTCCAGTTCCAGCCGTTCCTTCTCGATCGCATCGGCATCGCCAAAGCCGTTGATGACGACATTCGCGCCTTCGCCCGCCAGCACCTTGGCATAAGCGAGGCCAATGCCCGACGTCGAACCGGTAATGAGGGCGGTCTTGCCTGTCAGGGACTTGCTCATGCCTTTTTCTCCTTGAGATGATCGGGGGCGTCGAGATCGAAGGTCGAACTCTTGCCGTTCAGGATGTTGCGCGCGATCAGGTCGCCCTTGTGCATCACTTCCTCCACGGCATCGCGACCCTGCGCCCAATGGTCGAGCATGGTGGACCGCGAAAACTCAAAGTCCTTCGCGCCGCTTTCCCAATCGCGCGTGCGGTAGATGAGGTGGACGATGTTGACCGACCCGACGTCCAAGATATCGCGCAGCGTCTGCGCTTCCGGTTCGCCCTGCAAGGCGGGCGGCAGCTTGTCGAGCAACGCCTTGATCGCGCCATGCTCGCGCCGCAGCCGCAGATATTGGTCGGTCACCTGGCGCGTGCGGCTGGAAAACTGGATGTCCTTGGCCCGCGAATAGACGTCGGTCATGTGGCGCGGCATCGGCCCTTCGGCGGGGAAGAGGTCGACCTGGAATACCAGCATGTCGTCGGTCTGGTGATCGAGGACATGGGCGAGCGGCGTGTTCGACACGATGCCCCCGTCCCAATACCAGCGTCCGTCAATCTCGATCGGCGGCAGGCCAGGGGGCAGCGCGCCCGATGCCATGATGTGCCGCGCGTCGATCCGCGTATTGCCACCGGGGCCGCGCGTATCCCAATAGGCGAAATTGCCGGTCTCGACATCGACCGCGCCGACCGACAACCGCACCGGGCCGTCATTGAGCAAATCCCAATTGACGCAGGCGTCCAGCGTCTCCTTGAGCGGCGCGCTGTCGTAGAAGCTGATCGCGCCCGCTGTGCCTTCTGGCATCAGGGTTGCAGGCCACAGGCGCGGGCGGAACATGCCCGGCACGCCGAAACTGGCCACCGTGCCCGCGGCGAGCAGATGCATTGCCTCGCGGATCTGGTCGATTTCCGGCAGGATGATGTTCGGCATGCCGCCCGACACCGTATACCAGAATTTCTTGAGGCGGCTGATCCGGCGGTGCGGTTCGTTCCCCGCGATGATCGCCGCATTGATCGCGCCGATCGAAATCCCCGCGACCCAGGTGACGTCCACGCCCAGTTCGTCGAGTCGCTCATAGGCGCCGGACTGGAAGGAACCCAGCGCACCGCCGCCCTGCAGCAACAGCGCGACTTCGCGGGGAAGGGGGAGCGGCGTGCGCGCACGGCGCAGCGGCTTGGGGTGGATGGGGGGATCACTGTCAGCCATGTCGCACTGCAATATAGGGTTTAGGCCTGGCAATCCAACGCATAGTAGCAGGTAAATTATTCACCGCCTTGCAACCGCATGACCCTTGCGGTGGTTTCCAGCCGTCAGGGAATCGCGTAGGCCGCGATGACGAGAGGGAGGGCATCATGCGGCTCGACGACGAACAGGAAAGCGGCAATTTCGAAGTGCAGGACGGCCGGGGCGGAGGCGGCGGCCTTGGCGGAGGCCTCGGCATGTTGTTGCCGCTGATCGGCAGCCGCTTTGGCTGTGGCGGCATCGCCGTGGTGTTGGTCATCATGGTGGTGATGGGCATGAACCCGCTCAGCCTGATCGGCGGCGGTGGTGGTGGCCAGTCTGTTCAGACGGAGCGCCCGGCGACGACCGAACTGACGGACATCCAGCGCACCTCGCTGAAGGTGCTGGGATCCACCGAGCGCCGCTGGGCGGACATCTTCGAGGCAGAGGGGCAGCAATATCCGCCGCCCACCTTGGTCTTCTACACGCAGAACGGCCAGTCGGGCTGCGGTGCGGCACAATCGGCCATGGGACCATTCTACTGCCCGGCCGATCAGCGCATCTATATCGACACCGACTTCTTCAACGAGATGGAAAGTCGCTTCAACGCGCCGGGCGACTTCCCGATCGGCTATATCATAGCGCATGAGGTAGGGCATCATATCCAGACCATTACCGGCACCGCCGAGAAGGTCCGCGCCGCCCAAAGCCGGGCCAGCGAGGCGGAAGGCAATGCGCTCCAGGTCAAGATGGAGTTACAGGCCGACTGTTATGCCGGCGTCTGGGCCGCGCGCGATACCAATTTGATGGAAGCGGGCGATCTGGAAGAAGGCATGCGCGCCGCCGAAGCGATCGGCGATGACACGCTGCAAAAGGCGGCCGGGCGTCGACCCGTGCCTGAGAGCTTTACGCATGGCAGCGGCGAACAGCGCATGGTCTGGCTACGCAAAGGCCTGTCGACCGGCGACCCCGCTCAGTGCGACACGTTCAGCGGCGCGATCTGACGGTCATTCCGCGTTGGGCGACCCCGGCGGCGCGGAACGGGACGAAAAGATCGGCCCGCTGGCTGTCGTGGGCATATTTGAACTGGGCACGATCAGCGGCTGGCCCGCGCCCGGAAGCGGCTGGCCATAATCGGGCATCGCCGCGACGGGTGGCGCTTGAGGCATGACGATGGAAGGTGATGGCGGGACCGGCGTGACTGGCGCGGGGGCCGCCGTCGCCGCGCTGGTCTCCGCTGCAGGTTGCGACTTGGGCACCACCGCTTCCACGACCATGACAAGCAAGGGCGCGCCCAACAAGGTGGCAATGGCAAAGTTGCGATAGAGCATGGAGCCGTCCCAAATCCCGACGATAATGCCGTCTGCTATTAGGGATCAGAGGTAAAGAAACTGCTGCCTTACTAGGCGACGAACCATTTCAATGATGGTCGAGCTTCTTGAGCAGCGCCATCATATCGTCGGGCAAACTGTCTCGCGGCGGGCTGTAGGTCTTGCGCAAGGCATTGCCGATCCCCTCATAAGGGGCGGGCAGCGCCACGGTGACGATCCGCCCTTTGTCGCCGTCTCCACCGATTGCCGATCGGCAAGCATATTTGCGCTGCATTTCCATAATCCACAGAACGGTCGTCGGGCCAAAAAGTTGCTGGCATTCGTCGCATGGTCACGCGATAGCCCGCGCAAAGACGGGAGAGAGTGCGTGACGGACTGGCCGCAGACACAAGCACGGATACGGGCACATTCGCCCTTTTTGGCGCGGGTGGTGGATCGCTTGCCGACCCTGGCCGATTGCCTCGCGACCGGGGATTTCGACGCCGCGCTGGCCATGGCCCATGCGGCGGGTAGCCCGGAGGACGGGGTGGCCCGATCGCTGCGGCGGCGGCGCAACGCCATCGCCCTGACCGTTGCGGCCGCCGACCTGTCGGGGGCGTGGGATCTGGACCGGGTCACCCGCACTTTGTCCGACTTTGCCGACACCGCGCTGGAAGAGGCGCTCGCCGCCGCCATGCAGGAACGCTATCCTGACATGCCCCATCGCGGCTTCGTCGTGCTGGCGCTTGGCAAGCATGGCAGTCGCGAACTCAATTATTCCTCCGACATCGACCCGATTCTCCTCTACGATCCGGCGACCCTGCCGCATCGCGATCGAGAGGATGTCGCCGATGCCGCCGTGCGGATCGCGCGGCGGATGACAGAGTTGCTGAGCGCACCCGATGGCGACGGCTATGTCTTTCGCGTCGATCTGCGGCTGCGCCCGTCACCCGAAGCGACGCCGATCGCGCTGCCGGTGGAGGCGGCGATCGGCTATTATGAATCGATGGCGGTCGGCTGGGAACAGGCCGCCTTCATCCGTGCGCGTGCTGCGGCGGGCGACATGGAACTGGGCGACTATTTCCTGCGCCAGATCCGCCCCTTCGTGTGGCGGCGCAGCCTCGACTTCGGCGCGATCGACGCCATCGTCGACATCAGCCGCCGCATCCGCGACCATTATGCGCAGGGGCAGGCCTTTGGCCTCGGCTATGATTTGAAACGGGGCCGCGGCGGCATCCGCGAGGTCGAATTTTTCGCCCAGGTGCATCAGTTGATCCATGGCGGGCGCAATCCCGCGCTGCGGTCAGGCAACACGCGCGAAGCGCTTAGCGCACTGGCCGACGCAGGCGTGATAGAACCCGACGTCGCGGCGCGGCTCGATGCCGCCTATGTCCTGCTGCGCACCATCGAACATCGACTGCAAATGGTCGAAGACCTCCAGACCCACGAACTGCCCAAGAGCGACGCTGCGCTCGACAATGTCGCGCGGCTGCACGGCCTTGCCGATGGCCCTGCGCTGCTCGACCTGCTGACACCGCATGTCGAATGGGTCGGCCGCAATTATGACCGATTAACCCCGCAGACTGACGACACATCGCTCTCGCATGACGAGGATCGGCTGAAGGACCAGCTGCTCGCCATGGGCTTTGTCGATGCTGACACACCGCTCGCCCGCATCGCCCGTTGGCGCGGCGGCACGATCCGCGCGCTGCGCAGCGGCCCCTCGCGCGAGGCGCTGGAAGCGCTGCTACCCGGCCTGATGCGCGCGATAGCCAAGGCACCCGATACCGCCCGCGCGCTCAACCGGCTCGACGACATGATCGCCCGGCTGCCGAGTGCGATCAATTTCTTCAAACTGCTTGCCGCTCGCCCGGCTTTGGTCGAACTGCTTGCCGAGATACTAAGCCATGCCCCAACGCTGGCCGATGCGCTCGCGCGCCGGGTCGAACTGATCGACGGGCTGATCGACGCCACCGCCTTCGACCCGCCGCCCTCGGTTGAAGGGCTTACCGCCCAGCTTGGCGCGCTGGAGCCGGGCGAGGATTATCAGGCACTGCTCGACCGCGTGCGCCAGCGGGTGGGCGATCGCCGCTTCGCGCTGGGGGTACAGATCATCCGTGGCGGCGATCCGCTCGAAGCCGCGCGCGGCTATGGCCGCGTGGCCGAGGCTGCGATCGAGACATTGGCCAATGCCACCATCACCGAGTTCGAATCCGCCCATGGCCGGGTGCTGGGCGGCGAGTTGGTCATATTGGCGCTGGGCCGGATGGGCGGCGGCTTACTGACCCATGCCTCCGACCTTGATCTCATCTATCTCTTCACCGGCGATTTTCAGACCGAGTCCGACGGTGCCCGACCGCTCGGTGCGACGCTCTATTTCAATCGCCTCGCCCAGCGCGTCACCAATGCGCTGTCGGTCCATACCGCCTCTGGCCCGCTCTATGAGGTCGATACCCGGCTGCGGCCATCCGGTGCGCAGGGACTGCTGGCGGTCAGCTTCGACAGTTTCGCCAAATATGAACGCGAAGCCGCCTGGACCTGGGAGCATCTGGCGCTCACCCGCGCCCGGCCGGTGTTCGGATCGCCCGAAGCCCGCACCGCGCTGAACGCCATCCTCGCCGAAACATTGCACCGGCCCCGCGACTTCGATGAACTGGCGCGGCAGGCGGTGCAGATGCGGCGGGACATCGCCACCCACAAGCCGCCTGCCAGCGACCTCGACGTCAAGCTGGTGCCCGGTGGCCTGGTCGATCTCGAATTTCTAATCCACGTCTCGCAATTTCGTTACGGCATGGCGTTCGACCCGGATCTGGGCAAAGCGCTCGCGGACCTCGTCGCTGCGGGGCATCTGCCCGCCGACCTTATCGCCGCGCATGATCTCATCACCCGCTATCTTGTCGTCTCGCGCTTGGTCTCGCCCGGATCGACCGAACCGGCCGAAGCGACCCGTCCGCTCGTCGCGCGCGCCTGCGGGGCTGACCATTGGGACAGTCTGCTTGAAAGCTATGCGCAGGCGCGGCAAAGCGTCGGCCAGGCCTGGGCCGCGCTCGCCGCGCCCTATTCGGAGGATATATGATGCTGCAACAGGGCGACGCCATCCCCACGGGGACGATCAAGGATGCCGATGGCGTGGAGTTCACGCTGGACCGCTATGCAGGCAAGCCGCTCGTCGTCTATTTCTATCCCAAGGCGGACACGCCGGGCTGCACCAATGAAGCGAAGGATTTCGCCGCGCTGGCCGACGAATTTGCGGCGGCGGGCGTCCCGGTCGTCGGCGTGTCGAAGGACAAGCCCGCCAAGCTGCGCAAATTCGCCGACAAATATGGCCTGTCGGTGATCCTGGCCTCCGACGAGGAAGGTACGCTGTGCGAAGCCTTCGGCACCTGGGTCGAAAAATCCATGTATGGCCGCTCTTATATGGGCATCGAGCGCGACACCTTCCTGTTCGACGCCGATGGCCGCCTGCAGCGTGTCTGGCTCAAGGTGAAGGTCAAGGGCCACGCGCAGGAGGTGCTTGAGGCGGCGCAGGCACTTTGAGCCTGCCTGCTGGCGTTACCAGCGTGGGTGCAGCCTGCGCCCATGTCCTGCTGACCGCCGATCCCATCGCTAAGCTCATGGCTGCCCGCGCGACCGCGCGGGCGTGGCGGCTGGGGCATCTGACCCATCATTTCGATGTGGCCATGCCCGATCGACCAGCGCGGCCGACGACACCGGAATTACTGCCGCCAGCGCAGATGCCCCGACGCGGCAAGATCGGGTCGGAACGGGCGCGGATCGCCATGATCCACGCGCTCGCCCATATCGAATTTGTCGCCATCGACTTGGCTTTCGACCTGATCGGCCGCTTCGGCGCACAATTCCCGCCCGCCTTCACCGACGAATGGATGCGTGTGGGCGCGGACGAAGCGATGCACTTCGCCTTGCTCGACCGGCGGCTGCGCCAGATGGGCAGCCATTATGGCGCGCTGCCTGCGCATGACGGCCTGTGGCAGGCGGCTACCGAAACGGCGGAGGATGCGCTCGCCCGCCTCGCCATCGTGCCGATGGTGCTGGAAGCGCGCGCGCTCGACATCACGCCCGCAACGGTCGAGCGGTTCGATCAGGCGGGCGATGAACCCACCGTCAAAATCCTGCGGCGGATATTGATCGACGAGATTCGCCATGTCCAAGCCGGGACGAACTGGTTTGTCACGGAGGCGAACCGAAGGAACCTAAATCCACCGATTCATTACCAAATGCTGGTGAAACGCCATTTTCGGGGCAGCGTTAAGCCACCGTTCAACGACTCGGCGCGTCGACAGGCCGGTTTGACCCACGAATTCTACGCCGCGCTTGCAACCTGACCGCCAATTTGCAGTCTATGTCTGGCGGGGGCGATCTAGGTCGCCAAGAAAAACACGGGAAGCGCCGACGGGCAATCAAGCCTGCGGTGACATAAGTCGGGGTCGGCATGCTGTTTCTTCAATCGATCAATGCTGGTGCATCCAATTTGTTCCAGAGTGCAGCGAAAGCCGCGAAAATTTTTGGAAGCATCGCAATGGTCGGAACGCTCTGTGCGGCGATGCCCGCGCACGCGACCGAAGATGACGATCCTTATGGCGAAGTGACCGACGCGGCGGCGACCACGCCTGCCGCGGTCGATCTCGCCTTCTCCAACATCTTCTCCAGCCTGCAGCGCATGGATGGCACGCCCAAGGCGACCGCCTACATCCCGTCGGGCCGCCCGGTCGAAAAACTTTCGCTGACCTCCAACTACGGCACCCGCTCGGATCCGTTCAATGGCCGCGCCCGTATGCACAAGGGCATCGACATTCCCGGTCCCGTCGGCACCCCCATTTACGCGACCGCCGACGGCATCGTCAGCCGCTCCGGCTGGGCCAGCGGCTACGGCAACCTCGTCCAGATATCGCATGGCGGCGGCATGGAAACGCGCTACGGCCATATGTCGAAGCTGGTCGTTGCAGCCAACAGCTATGTGAAGCGCGGCCAGGTCATCGGCCTCATGGGCTCGACCGGCCGTTCCACGGGCAGCCACCTTCATTATGAAGTCCGCGTCGATGGCGCTGCGATCAACCCCATCCCCTTCGTTGCCGGTCCCGACTATCTGGTCGCTGCCAACACCAAGCCGCCGGTCGCCATGGGCGGCCCGACCACGGCGCAGGAAAAAGCGGCCGATTGATCGCCCTTTTTCGACTTTCGCAAAAGGCCCGGCACCCCATGGGTTGCCGGGCCTTTTGCTTGATCCTATCTAAGGTCCATGACCGACATTGATCTCACCCCGTCTGCCGCCGCGCGTGTCGCCGCGATCGCTGCCAAACAGGGCAAGCCCGCGATCCTGCGGCTGGCCGTGGAGGGGGGCGGCTGTTCGGGCTTCCAATATCGGTTCGGCCTCGCCGATCAGATCGAAGCGGAGGATGTGTCGGTGGAGCGCGACGGCGTGACCCTGGTGGTCGATGACGTCAGCCTCGACCTGGTACGCGGATCGGCGGTCGATTTCGTCTCCGATCTTGGCGGCGCGGCCTTCAAGGTGACCAATCCCAATGCGACCGCCGGTTGCGGTTGCGGCACCAGCTTCTCGGTCTGATAGCCAAGCGCCGTTCCAGTCATTAGGGACGGGGGCGAGGAGAATCGTCCATGCGTATCGCCACTTTCAACATCAACGGCATCAAGGCGCGGCTGCCGCGCCTGCTGGAATGGCTGGACGAAACACGGCCCGACATCGCCTGCCTGCAGGAGATCAAGACCTCGGACGAGACCTTCCCGGTCAAGGATATCGAGGCGGCGGGCTATGGCGTGATCTGGCACGGGCAAAAGGGCTTCAACGGCGTCGCCATCCTCGCACGCGGCGAAAGTCCGGTCGAAGTCCGGCGCGGACTCGACGGCGAACCGGAGGACGAGCATAGCCGCTATCTGGAGGCCGATGTGAAGGGCGTGCGCGTCGCCAGCATTTACCTTCCCAACGGTAATCCGCAGCCCGGCCCCAAATTCGACTATAAACTCCGCTGGATGCAGCGCCTGCGCACCCGCGCCGCCGAAATCTGGGCAGAGGAGGTGCCCGCCATCCTCGCAGGCGACTATAATGTCATTCCCCGCGACGATGACACCTATTCCGTCAAGGCGATGGCCAACGACGCGCTGATGCAGCCCGAAAGCCGCGCCGCTTATCGCCGGATGTTGGCCGATGGCTGGACGGATGCACTGCGCAGCCGCCACCCTGCGGGCGGCGTATGGACCTTCTGGGACTATCAGATGAACAGCTGGCCGCGCGACGCAGGCTTCCGCATCGATCATCTGCTCCTAAGCCCCGCCGCCGCCGACCGTCTGATCGACGCGCAGGTAGACCGAGACTTTCGCGGCCGGGAAAAAGCCAGCGACCACGCCCCGACCTGGGTGGAATTACGCGACGCTTGAAGCGGGGACGCCGACCATCCTACGCACCATCGTCATCCCGCACTTGATGCGGGATCCATTGGCCTCAACGTCTCCATGACGCTCGACCGTGGAGCGAATGGATGCCGGGTCGAAGCCCGGCATGACGGCGAATGGCATTGGCAGGGTAGCCGTCAACGATCAGACTATCACGCCGCCAACCGCAAAAACGGCACCGGCTGGGTCGAGCGCAGCACGATCGGCTTGCCCTCCGACGCTTCGAACAATTCGCCGTCCAGGATGACGCTGCTATGATTGCCTTCGATACGGATGGTGTCGCCCTGTTCCAGGTGGATGCCCTGCATCTGACGCTTGCCCACCCGCTTGAAGATGCTGGCCCACATCAGCCGCAACAGCGCCGGCAAATTCTGGTCCACCGCCATCAATTTCATATTGCCGCGTCGACTGTCGCCCGGCTGCACGCCCAGCAGCAACCGTTCGAGCGTGGTCACGATCAGCACCGAAAAGCGCCCGACCAACTGGCCGTCGCGGATCAGCGAGATGCTGACCGGCTTGCTCGATGGTGGCAGGAAACGGGCGCTGATGCCGAACAACAGTGACACCAGCACCGCCATCGCGGTGATGAAGTGGCTCAGGCCATTGGACAGCCCCAGCGGATAAATCTGGTTGCGGCAATAGAGCATATAGTCGGCCAGTCCCGCGCCGCCCAGGAACATGCCCAGCACCGGGCGGCTGCCGACCTGTCCGTCCGACAGGGCGATCAGCTCCCGCGCGACGACATGATCGTCCACGCCTGCCTTGGCGATCGCTACGATCCGCTCCAGCGCCCTGATCGGGTCGCCATGGATGCCCAGGTCCAGCGCGATCAGGTTGGTCTTGCCATTAGGCAGCACCGCGATCGGCGGCACCCGGCCTTTGAAATGCTCGCCCTGATACAGCTCGGTCAGCGACGCCTGCACCGTCCCGTCGCCGCCATTGATGACGATGACGACCGGATCGACGCGGGCGATGGTCTGGAACGCCCGGCCGATCTGTTCGACATGCTCCACTTCATAATGGAAGATGTCGGGGTTGCTCGCGCAATAGCTGCGCACGCGCGGAAGCGACTGCCGGTTGCCCGTGGACTTGGGATTGGACAGGAGGGCGACGCAAACCATGGCTTTGGGGTCACATATATTTGAGGGTGATCGTGATTTTCGTCACGCCGGGACCGGCATAGAAAGCGGCTTTCTCGACACCAGGCTTGCCCAGGTTGAAGATGCTGATCGACGGATTGTTGGAAAAACCACCGCCGTCGCTGGAAATGTCGGTCTTGCCATTGCCGTTGCGATCATGCCGCACGGCGATGCCATATTTGCCCGGCTGCGGCACCGGCATGCAGAATCGCATCGCACCATTGGCGGGACGCACCGCGGTATCGATGCGATGCAGCCATTGACCCTTATTCAGCCAGGCGGCCTTGGTGCCGGGATAGGATTGGACGCGCACCTTGCCGGTGGCGGCGGCAAAACCGCGTACATCGACCAGCACCGCCGGTCCGCTGGCGCTTGCCGCGCAACGGTCCAGATCATTGGCAATTTCCTGGCCATGGGCGAATGCGGGCGTCGCAGCGACCAGCGCTGCTCCCGACATCAAACCCATTGCAACTTTTATCATGACCATCAGACTCCTGGAAGCTATAGCCACCGGCATGGGCCGGATGGCGAGCCCCTGTTCGCCCCGCAACGCTATGCCGTTTGATATGGGCGGGGTTTGCGGCCAAAACATGGTGATGGGACGACGACTTAGAG
The DNA here is from genome assembly GCF_001713415.1 of Sphingobium sp. RAC03. Lineage (GTDB taxonomy): Bacteria > Pseudomonadota > Alphaproteobacteria > Sphingomonadales > Sphingomonadaceae > Sphingobium. The sequence goes on from NZ_CP016456.1 coordinate 2,164,401, forward strand.
AATGCTGACCGCCACCGACCGTTATCTCGCCCGCCTGATCGCGGTACCCATGCTGGGTACGCTGGTGATCGCCGCGATGCTGCTTGTCCTCGACAAGATGCTCAGCCTGTTCGATTTCGTCGCGGCGGAGGGCGGACCGGTCAGCGTCGTGTGGCGGATGCTCGCCAATATGCTGCCCGAATATCTCTCGCTCGGCATCCCAATCGGCCTGATGCTCGGCATTTTGCTGGCCTTTCGCAAGCTCGCCATGTCGTCGGAGCTGGACGTCATGCGCGGCGTCGGCCTGTCCTACGGCCGCTTGCTGCGCGTCCCTTACATGTATGCGATCGCGCTGGCGCTGCTCAATTTCGGCATCGTCGGCTGGGTCCAGCCTTTGTCGCGCCACGCCTATGAGGCATTGCGCTTCGAACTGCGGTCTGGTGCGCTCGGCGCGTCGATCAAGGTCGGCGAGTTCACGAGTCTGGGCAAGCGGATGACGATGCGAATCGAACGCAGCCTGGACGAGGGCCGCAATCTCCAGGGCATCTTCGTGCGAGCGACCAGCCGCGACGGCCAATCGGTGGCAGTGACCGCGGCGCAGGGCATGTTCCTGGCCACCGACGATCCTGACACGATCATCTTCCGCCTGCGCAATGGCGTGCTGGTCAATGATGCCCCCAAATATAAGACGCCGCGCATCCTGTCCTTTTCCAGCCATGACCTGCCGATCGACCTGCCGCAGATCGAGAACTTCCGAGGCCGCGACGTGGACCGGGAAAAGACGATCCCTGAACTGGTGGTGATCGGCCGCAGCGCGGCCACGCCCGACAAACTGCGCGACGAAGTGCGCGCGAACTTCCATTTCCGCATGGTCGAAGTGGCGATGATGCTGCTGCTGCCGCTCGCCGCGCTGGCCTTTGCCATTCCGCCCAAGCGATCGACATCGGCGCTCGGCGTCTTCCTCTCGATCGTGTTCATCGTGACCTATCACAAGATCAACCAATATGGCGAAGGCATCGGCGCGCTCGGCAAGATCGATCCGATCATCGCCCTGTGGGGACCGTTCGTGCTGGTGTCGGGGCTGATCTTCTGGATGTATCATGTAGTGGCCCATCGCCCCGGTGGCCAGCCGATCGGCGCGCTGGAATTCGCCTTCGCCAAATTGGGCAAGCAGGTCGCGCGCCTGCTGCGGCTGGGCCGTAAACGGCGACCTGCTATGACCGTGGAAGGAGCGGCCTGAGGCCATGCAGTTTAATTTCTTCCCGTCGACGCCCATCACCCTCTATATGGCGCGCCTGTTCCTGACCCGGACGTTCGCCGTCCTGGCGCTGCTGGTGGTGGTGCTGCAGACGCTCGACCTGCTCGGCAATTCGGGCGACGTGCTGGCCTATCCCGGCAATGGCGATGCGCAATTATGGCATTATGTCGGCCTGCGCGCGCCGCAGATCATCGCGCGCTTCCTGCCCTTCTCGGTGTTGCTCGGCACGCTGGTCATGCTGGCCACGCTCAACCAGAATAGCGAGATCATCTCGATGAAGGCGGCGGGCCTGTCGGCGCATCAAATATTGGCACCGCTCATCGCTGCGGCGCTCGGCGTCTCGCTGATCAGCTATGTGTTCAACGAACGGGTCGTGGCGCGGTCGACTGCGGCGCTCAGCGCCTGGGAAGCTGTGGATTATGGACCGATCCCGCGCGACAGCGGGGTCAAAAGCAACCCCTGGGTCCGCGACGGCAACAACCTCGTCAACGCTGCGATCGTGGCAGGGCGGGGCACCGAAGTCCAACTGCGCCAGGTCCGCATCTACAACCGGATCAACAACAGCCTGACGACGATCGTCGAAGCGCCACGCGGCCGCTATGACGCCGCCAGCCGCAGCTGGCTGCTGGAAAACGCGCGTCAGTTCGATGTCGCGCGCGGCACGGTCACCAATGTCGGCACCGTCCGCTTCGGCCGCGACATCCGCCCCGACCAGTTCACCCTGGCCAAGGTCGATCCCGACGCGCTGACCTTCGCGCAGCTTAAGGCGGCGATTGCCGACCTGCATGATGCCGGGCGGCCGACAGCAGAGCTGGAGGCGAGCCTGTGGCACAAATTGTCCGGGCCGCTGTCCGCACTGCTGATGCCGATCCTTGGCTCGGTGGCCGCCTTCGGCCTTGCCCGGTCCGGCCAATTGTTCGTGCGCGCGGTGATGGGTATGGCGCTTGGCTTTGCCTATTTCGTCGCTGACAATTTCTCGCTGGCGATGGGCAGCCTGGGCGCCTATCCGCCCTTCCTCGCGGCCTGGGCACCCTTTTTCCTGTTCCTGCTGGTCGGCGAAACCGTGCTGTTCAGGACAGAGGAATAGTCTCAGCGCGCGCCCATCGTGCTGCGCGCGATCTTGCCCACCAGCGGGACCATCCCCGGATAATTGCCGCGATGATAGGGGGAATCCACGTCCAGCGTGGCGATCAGTCGGGCATGGGCCTGACCCAGCGCATGATAGGGAACGCTCGGCAGCAGATGGTGAAGCGCATGATAGCGCAGCCCCACCGGCGCCCATAATTCGGGCAAGGCACCGGGCGGCGGCACATTGACCGAATCGAGATATTGCGCGGTTACGGTCATCGGATCGCCCTCATTCTCCCACAGATGCGCGACCAAGGTGCGCAACTGGTTGACGACGGTCATCGCCGAATGGATCGTCATATAGACGAGCAACGGCTTCCAGCCGAAGACGAACACGCTACCCACCAGCGCCAGCGCGAACAGGCAAGCACCCGCTTCCTGCCACCCCCACATGCGCGCAAAGTCACCCTCCGGCGCGCGGCGGCGATAGGCCGGATTGATCGACAGCGCCGAGAGTTCCGCCACGACCTTGCGACGCAAGGGCGGCAGGATCAGGCTGAGCGGCGTCAGCAGCCCAAAGCGCAGGATCAGGCCGACGGGCGCAAGCGATGCAACCAGAATGAACAGCGGCAAGGACCAGGGCTTCATCAGCGCCAGCGGCAGATATTCGGGGTCTTCCGCCGTGCCATAGCGGGTGCGGGCATGATGCTGCGTATGCACCCCTTCATAGAGGAAGGACGGGATCATCAGCGGAATGCCGACGATGAGGTTCCAGCCGAAGCGAAAGCCCGGTAGTGCGCCTTTACGGATATGCGTCAGCTCATGGATGAAGCTCGCCGCCCGATACAACGCCATCATCGCGACTAAGCCACACACAATAGCGATCGCCATATTCTCCGCCACGATCGCGCCTGCCATCGCGGCCCAACCAATCAGCGCCGAACCCAGCATGTCGGGCCAATAAATACGCGGATTGGCGACGCTATAGTCGCGCGTCAATTCCGCCGCCGCCCGCAGCATGGCGGTGTCGTCGGGAATGGTCGCCCGCGCGCGCTGAGCGGCGGCCAATATGGGATCATGCACTGTCATAAGACCGTCCTAAACTCCAAATGCGCTGATATCGTGGCAGCACCATGACATCCGCGTCCCGATACGCCGCCAACCCGCGCCCGTGATTGACATTGCGCAAACAAGCGGCGAACTGCATCCCATTCCCATCATCAAGGCGGCAACCGTGGCGCAATCCGATCTGGTCATCACTCCCGTTTCCGGCAAGGCCGACCTCAAGGCTTTTATCGACCTGCCCTGGTCCCTCTATGCGAACGATCCGAACTGGGTGCCCCCGCTCAAGGCCGAGGTGAAGGCGCTGCTGACGCCCGGCGACAATCCCTTTTTCGACCATGCCGAAGCGCAATATTTCCTCGCGCGCCGCGGCGGCCAAGTGGTCGGCCGTATTTCGGCGCATATCGATCGTCTGGCGCTGGCCCAACCGGCCGAGCAAGGCATGGGGCCGGGCACCGGCAATTTCGGCCTGTTCGAAGCGACCGATGCGGACGTAGGCGCGGCGTTGATCGCGGCGGCCGAAGCCTGGCTGCGCACCAAGGGCATGACTCGCGTGCTGGGGCCGATTTCGCTGTCGATCTGGGAAGAGCCCGGCTTGCTGATCCAGGGCCATGATCATCCGCCAACGGTCATGATGGGGCATAACAGCCCGACCTATCAGGCGATGATAGAGGGCGCAGGCTATGCCCCGGCCAAGCAGCTGCTCTGCTACGAGCTGGACATCACCAACCAATTCCCGCCGCTCATCCAGCGGATCGTCGCGTCGGGGCAGAAAAATCCGCGCATCCGCATCCGTAAGGTCGAAAAGGCGAAGTTCGACAAGGAAGCGGCGATCATCCTGTCGATCCTGAACGACGCCTGGGGCAGGAATTGGGGCTTCGTGCCGATTACCGATGCGGAAGTCGCGCATACCGGCAAGAAGCTGAAACCCATCGTGTTCGAAGATCTGATCATGATCGCCGAACTGGATGGCGAGCCGGTCGCCTTCATGATGACCCTGCCAGACCTTAACGAGGCACTCGGGCCGCTCAACGGGGCGCTTTTCCCGTTCGGCTGGCTAAAATTGCTGCGCTGGCTGCGCAAGCCCAAGGTGCGCACCATGCGCGTCCCGCTGATGGGCGTGGTGCAACGGCTGCAATCCTCGCGCATCGCCAGCCAGCTCGCCTTCATGATGATCGAACATATCCGGCTCGACGCGATCGAACATTATGGATCGACGCGGGGCGAGATCGGCTGGGTGCTGGACGATAATCAGGGAATGAATGCGATTGCCGAGGCGATCAACAGCACGGTCAACAAAGTCTATCAGATTTACGAAAAGCCGCTCTGATCAATCCTCGACCGGCACCGCCACCTCGATCGCGCCCGCCGCGATCCGGGCGGTGACGGGCGTTTTCGCCAGCACTTCGCCATCGATCGAGATGCGCTGGGTCGGGCGGGTCGAAATCTTGAACGATTTGCCGGTAAATTCCTGCGTGTGGGAATCCCGGTCGCGCAGCTTGAAGAATTTGGCATACCAGTCCCAGGCGAGCCGGACATGGCTGCGTCCGACCACCGCCTGGACAACGATTTCGCCCGTGTCCACATCGGCATGGTCGGACAATTCGACCCCCCCATGAAAGGGGCCGTTGAGAATACGGACTTCGGTCGACCAGAGCCGATGCTCCTTCTGCCCATCGTCGATCACGAGGCGAAAGGCGCGAAATCCGACCGAACATTTGACCGCCCAGACCAGATAACCGATCCGGCCGAGATAGCGTTTGAGCTTGTGCGGCACGGTCTTGCCGATCATCGGCGACAGACCGAGCGAGGCAGCGTTGACGAAATAGTCGCGGTCGATCATGCCCAGATCAACCCGTCGTCGGCGGCCATGGGCAATCACCTGCACCGCGCCGTCCAGGTCGAGCGGCAAGCCCAATGTGCGGGCAAAGCTGTTCGCGGTGCCGAGCGGCAGTACGGCAAAGACGCAATCCTTGCCCACCAGCTCATCGACCGTGCCCGACATCGATCCGTCGCCCCCGCCGACGATCACCATCGGCGCGCCATCGGCAATCGCTTGGCGGACCGTCCTATCCATTTGGCTGGGATCTTCGACCGCATGGGCGGCAACCAGCTGGACGCCTGCCTCTTCCAGCTTCTGCTTGGCTTGCGCATACAAGTCCTGGCCCCTGCGGCTATGCGCGTTGACGATCAGCGCGGCCTCGCGGGGGAGGGGGCGAAGAACAGGGCTGAGGGGCGCTTTCGTTTCCATGGCACAACAACACGGCAAGAGGGGATTTGGGTCCAGTGGAAACCATCTGCTTACACTTCGTTACCCTTTAATGGCCCGCATCGCACATCTCTCCGACATTCACTTTGGCGCGAACGATCCCAGGATCGTCGACGCCGCTACCGCCTGGCTGGAGGAGCACCGACCGGACCTGGTCGTCATCAGCGGCGATTTCACGCAGCGCGCCCGCGTCGATCAGTTCCGGGCGGCGTCGGCCTGGCTCAACCGCCTGCGCAGCGCAGGCCTCAAACTGCTGGTGGTGCCGGGCAATCATGATGTGCCGCTTTATGACGTGGTGCGGCGCTTCATGGCCCCGCTCGACCGCTACAAACGCTATATCAGCCACGATCTCTGCCCCTTTTATGAAGATGCCGAGGTCGCCATTCTGGGCCTCAACACCGCGCGCTCGCTGACGATCAAGGATGGCCGGATCAATCATGACCAAATGGAAATATTGCGCCAACGCCTCGCAGCCGTCGCGCCGGACAAGACGCGGATACTGGTGACCCATCACCCGCTGTTCGCCATGCCGATCGGCCGGGGCGGCGAATTGAGCGAAGCGGTCGGCCAGCATGAGGACGCGATACAGGCGGCGCGCGAGGCAGGTGTGCATCTCGCTCTGGCGGGTCATTTTCATCAGACCTATGCCGAATCGGCGACCAAGATGGTCGAGCAGGCGGGCGGCGCGCTGGTGATTCAGGCCGGCACGGCGACATCGACACGCCTGCGCAACGACGAACCGCAGAGCTTCAACTGGCTGCACGTCCATCGCAACAACGAAGTGGAACTGCAGGTGATCGTCTGGGACGGCACCGGCTTCCAGCGCGCCAGCCATGTCGCCTATCACCAGCATGGCGATCGCTGGACCGGCGAGGCGGTCGATCATCCCGCTATGGTCGGTGCCATCGCCTGACCTTGTCGGCGCTGCTTTTGTCAGAAGGCCTGATCGGCTAGGACGCGGCCTATGAGCGTTCGCAACCGGAATCCACGCTGAGATGGCGATCGTCAGGAGCCTGTGCGGCCAGTGTGGCATGGGTTGCGGCGTGCGGGCGATGACCGGCACTGATCGCGACCTGCGGATCGAGGGCGACAAGGCGCATCCCGCCAATGCTGGCCAGTTGTGCGAAGGCGCGGATGCGCTGACGGCCATGGCGGACATGGAAGGACGACTGTTGCATCCGCTGGTCGAGGGCAAGCGGGCGACATGGGACAAGGCTGTCACGCAGATTGCGCGGCGGTTAGCCGCCGTGCAGGCGCGTCATGGGCCGGGCAGCGTGGCGCTGCATGTCGGCGGCGGCTTGCTGACCGAGGATTATTATGTCGCCAACAAGTTGATGAAGGGCTTTTTGGGTTCCGCCCATATCCATGCCCCCTGGCGCGGCGTGATCGGCGGCGTGCAGCGCGCCGCCTATGGCGAAGATGTGATGCCCGCCACGCTGGAGGATATCGACCGCGCCGACCTGATCCTGATCGCCGACGTGCCCGCGTTGCTGGCGCATCCGCTCTTGTTGGAGCGGGTGCAGGAGGCGTGGACGACGCGCGGCACGCGGCTCGTGGTGCTGGGCACGGGGATCGAAGCCGACATGCAATTGCCAGCGCGCGCAGGGAGCGTCGCCCGCTTGCTCGCGGGGTGGCTGCTGCACAGCATCGATGGCGGCCTGATCGACGCCGACTTCGTGGCCGCGCATGTGACCGTGCCGGATGGCTTTCGGGATCGGCTCGTCCCCGGCCATGATCTCTGGTCGGTGGCGCGGGCCTGCGGGATCGAGCCGGGACAGGTGCGCGATTTCTACGATGCGATCGGCCCGGTCGATCGGCTGGTGACCCTTTTCGGTGAGGCGGCGGGCGCGGATGTGGCGGCGGCAACGATCAACCTGCATCTGCTGACGGGACGGATCGGGCGACCGGGGGCAAACCCCTTTGCACTGCCATCCGGGGCCAACGGTATGGGTGCGCGCGAAGTGGGCTGTCACGCTGACGATCTCGCGGCGCATGGCGATTTTTCCGACCCCGTGCGGGCCAATGTCGCGCGCTTCTGGGGCGCACGACAGTTGGTGGAACAGCCGGGACTGGAGGACGCAGCGCTGCTCGACGCCATGCGCGACGGACAGGTGCGGGCGCTGTGGAGCATCGGTGCGGATGACGGCGCGGCGGACTGGCTGCGCGCCGCGCAAGCCACAGTCCCACTGTCGATCCGATCGACCGATCGCGCGGACGAAGCCGACGACGGCTGGACCCTATGTCTCCCATCGGCAAACTGGATCGAAAAGGATGGCACAGTGACAGGGCTGGACCGGCTCGTCAGCCGACAACGGCGCCTGTTCGACCTGCCCGGCGAAGCGCGGCCCGACTGGTGGATACTGACGCGGGTGGCGCAGGCGATGGGCTGGGGCGACGCCTTCCATTATGAACAGCCCGCCGATATCTATCGCGAGCATGGTCGGCTGACCGCCTATCGCAATGATGGCGCGCGCCTGCTCAACCTGCGTCGCCATGCGCCCATTTCCAACCCCGCCTATGCCGAATTGACGCCGTGGCGCTGGGGCGAGGTGCCGTTCGACGGCGGGCATTTCCCGACGTCCGACGGCCGCGCGCGCCTCCTGCCGATCGCGGGTCAGGCCGAGGCCGCGATCCCCTGAAGATGCGCCAGGAGCGCGTCGCCATTGGCGGCCCAGGTGAAGCGCAGCGCGGCCTCGCGCACCTTTTCCGGCGCGGGCGGATCATCGAGGATGGCGCGGATGGCCGCCGCGATGGCTTGCGGATCGCGATCGACAATTTGCCCGGCTTCGGGCCGATCGAGCAATTCGCGCGCGCCGCCCACGTCGCTGATCACAATCGGCGTGCCGCAGGCGAGCGATTCGACCCAGGCATTGGCGAGGCCTTCGGAAGCCGATGGCAGCGCCATCACATCGGCCGCAGCAAAGATGCGCGGCAATTTGTGATGCGGTACCGACCCTAAGAAACCGACGCGGCGCTCCACGCCCAGCTCCAGCGCCAGATTTTCCAGCGTCCGCCGATATTGTCCCTGACCCGCCAGCAACAACGTGACGTCGGGCAATGCGGGCAAGGCGCGAACCAGCAGTTCCTGCCCCTTGCGCGGGATCAGCGCGCCGACGCACAGCACCACCGGCCCGCTGAAATCGAGCGCTTCCTTCGCTGCCGCGCGATCGGACAATTCGAACGTGTCGAGATCGACCCCGGTATAATGGACCCGGATCTTGTCGGCATCCATCCCCATCCGCGCCATCGACCGGCGCATCGCGTCCGACACGGCGAGCAGCCCCGCCGCCTGATCGCCTGCGGCACGCACCATCTTGCGGGTGCTGCGCTGCGTGCCCCAATGGTGAATATCCGCGCCGCGCGCCTTGACGGAATAGGGAATGCCGAGCGCCTTCGACAGCCGCTGCGCCACTGGCCCATCGGGGAAGAAGAAGCTGGCATCGATCACATCGAACGGCGTCTGCGCGTGCAGGCGGCGCACCAGCGGCAGGATGGCGCGCGTCATGGTGATGACATTGGTGCGCCCGCCGAATTTGGGGATGATCGGAAAGGTCGGACGATAGACGGTCAGTTCCCGCCAGCGTTCCTTGCGCGGCAGCGCGCGCAGCGGCGCATAGCGGGCGCTGAGCGACAATGGCCATGGCGGCAGGCCGACCGGTGCGACGACGGTGACCGTCGCCTCCGCCCGGCTGGCCAGTTCGCGCGCCTGTCGTTCCACGAACACGCCGAAATTGGGGCGGCTGATATCGGGAAAGAGGGTCGATAGCATGAGGACGTTGAGCGTCATGGTCTTGTCTTTCGCGGATCAGCCATTGCCATCGGGTTAAGCGGCGCTTGTGCTTTTGACTAGAGCCGCCGGACGAGTTGCACGGCGACTGCGGCCCATGGCGGGTCAGTCAGCACCAATTGCCGCGCGCCCGACCCCAGCGGCAGCAGTTGCAACCGGTCGCCCTCCCGCCCGATCAGCCGCCCGAACAGGAAGCGCCCGGCGGGACGCGGGAAAAGAATGTCGCGGTTGAGCGCGCTGGCAAAGTCTTCCGGTCCGATGCGGCGGCACCAGATCGCGTCGCCGCTGCGATAATCGCCGATGCTGGCGCTGACATGCACGCCCACCATGCCGTCGCTGGGCGCGGGCGAGGGGAAGGCGAGCGGCCGGGTCGGCGCACGCACGCCATCCGGGCCAAGCAACGCGGCAACCGGCACTTCGGCCTGCCCCGGCAGCGCCACCAGTTCGGACGTGGTGACGCCCAGCGCCAGCGCGATACGATTGAGCCATTTGACCGATACGGTGCGCGTGCCCGTCTCCAGCCGCCCGATCGTCTGCGCCGTGGTCGGCGGGTCGCACAGCGCGCCCACCTGTTCGAGTGTCAGTCCCTTCGCCTTGCGGACTTCGCGGATACGGGTGATCATCCCACGCCTCTATAGTAACCTATTTGGTTTTCTCTTTCCTACAAATGATCCCCCATGGCAAGAGCGGCTCTTCCGATTCTTGGGCAGCAGGAGGTGGTGATGGCCGTAACGCATATCGAACAGACGATCGAAGGCCCCGATGGCCGGGCGCAGCGGGTGATGGTCAATCTCGGCGAATCCCCGCTCGCCTGGCTGCATGCGCGCGGCCATGTGAGCGAACGCCAATATCTGGCGGGCGAGCGCCTCCGCGCCGACTGGGAGAAAGCGGGCCTTGGCGCACGGGTGACGATGTGCTGGGACGCGGCCCCGCGCGAGGGCGGACGGCGCGGACCGGGACGAACGCCCGACCCCACCAGCGCGCAGCTGTCGGCGCGCGACCGTTTCGATGGCGCGATCACGGCCGCCGGGCCTGGCCTCGCCGACATATTATGGCGTGTGGTCTGTGCGGGCGAAGGCCTTGCCGCAGCGGAAAAAGCGTTGGGCTGGCCGAGCCGCGCAGGCAAGCTGGTGCTAACCCTCGCCCTGGAGCGCGTGGCCGACTGGTATCGGGTGGCCTAAGCCATCATCCCCGCGCCCAGTAACAGCAGCAGCTTGACGTCCATCGCATAGCCCTGCGCGCGCCACTCCGCGATCTGGTCCGCCAGGGTGGCGAGGGGGATGCGGTGGACGATAATATCCTCGCCCTCCACACCGCCGCCGTCGCCGGTCTTCACCAGCCCATGGGCGCGGAACAGCGTGAAGCTCTCCGACACCATGCCGGGCGAGCTGAAAAACTGGCCGAGCGATTCGAGCCCGGCGGGGCGGTAGCCGGTCTCCTCCTCCAACTCGCGCGCGGCGGCGATGCCGGGGTCTTCACCCGCCGTCTCGTCGCCGACCAAGCCAGCAGGCAGTTCGATGCAGCGGCGACCCAAAGGCACGCGATATTGATCGACCAGCAGGACATGGCCGTCCTCGATCGCCAGGATCACGGCCGCCTGGATGCCGCGCGCGCGCCCCACATATTCCCATTTGCCGCGCTGTTTGGCAGTGATGAAGCGGCCCTGCCACATCACCTCTTCGGGCGCATCGCGATCCGGGTCGATCATAATTCGATTAGCCTGTCGGGCAATTCGTTGATGTCATCCTGCGCGCGCGGGAAATGCGTCGCCAAGATCGCGCCGACCTGCCGCACTTCGGCCGCCAGCCCTTCGCCGGGTCGCCCATCGCGGATCGCTTCGATCAGGGCCGCCATGGCCTCGCCCCAGGCTTCGGGCGCGACCTTGTCGTTGATCGCGCGGTCAGCCACCAGCTCGGCCCGATGTTCGTCGAGCGAAAGATAGAGGAGAACGCCGGTGCGGCCATGGGTGCGCGCCTCGACCGCAGAGCGGAACAGCAGGATGGCGCGGCGGCGCACGCGACGCGCCTTGGTCGCGCGCGGCGTGGCAAGCATCCGCAGCGCCGGTATCGCCAACAGATAGCGAACAACCAGGAAATTGAGCAGCAGGTCGCCCAGCAACACGGTCAGCAATTTCCAGTCGGCAACCTCATGCTCCCAGTCGCGTAACAGCATCGCAGACAGATCGCGCAGATGGTCGGGGAAGGTCGCGAACCAGCCCAGTGTCAGAAACACTGCCGCCACGGCCCAGATCAAGCCGACATCATGATAGGCGTCCGATCGACGTGCGACGATGGTCACGATCTCGCCCGACGTTAGCGCTTCGGTTTCCGCGACCGCGGCGGAAACGAGGTCATGGTCGGCCTGGCTAAGGTTAAGCTGCATCACCAGTCCCCCGACGCGCCGCCGCCGCCGAAGCTGCCGCCGCCCGAAAAGCCGCCGCCGCCGCCAAAGCCACCACCACCGCCCCAACTAGAGCCGCCGCCCGACCCCCAGCCGGACCCGCCAGCACCCGGACCCCATATGATGATCGGCATGCTGCTACCGCCCCGGCGATAGCGCTTCCCGCCGCCCCCGCCGGTGCCGCGCGACATGAGCCGCATGGCGATGAAGAGGATGATGAACGCTATCGGCCACAAACCCAATATCGCACTGCCGCCGCGATCAGCCGACCGCGCTTCGGTTTCTGCGGCCGCCGCGCGGGCCTTGGCTTCTTCGGGCGGCAAAGCGAGCAAGGCGGTGATCTGCTCCACGCCCGCCGCGATGCCGCCGGGCATGTCGCCCGCCTTGAAGCGCGGGGTGATGGCATTGCGGATGATCTGCGAGGAAAGCGCGTCGGTCAGTGTGCCCTCCAGGCCATAGCCGACCTCGATCCGTACCTTGCGATCATTGGGCGCAATGATCAGCAACGCGCCATTGCTGTCCTTGTCGCCAATGCCCCAGGCGCGACCAAGCCGATAGCCATAGTCGGCAATATCATAGCCTTGCAGATCGGCTATGGTCGCCACCACCAGCGAACGCCCGCTGGCTTGCTTCTGCGCGATCAGCGTCTGACTAAGCGCCTGTTCCTGCGCCGGATCGAGCAGGTTGGCGGCATCGACCACGCCCTTGTCATCGAACTTAGGAAAATCCTGTGCCCACACCGCCGGGGCGAGGGCGAGGAGAAGGAGGAGGAACAGGCCAGAGAGTGCCGTGCGGAGCAGGTCTGTCGATACTCCTCCCCAACGAAGGGAAGGGGCCTTCGACAGGCTCAGGCCGAACGGAAAGGAAAGCATGGTTCCGATGCTCAATTACCGAAATCGACCTTGGGGGCTTCTTCCGCGCCGGGGGTGGTCGCCTGGAACGGTGCCATTGGCTTGGCGCCATGGATGATCTTTGCGCCGATGGCATCGGGGAAGGTGCGGATACGGGTATTATAGGCCTGCACCGCGCCATTATAGTCGCGGATGGCGACGGCGATACGGTTCTCGGTGCCTTCCAGCTGCGACTGCAACTGCAGGAAATTCTCATTGCTCTTCAGGTCGGGATAGGCCTCGACCGAGGCGAGCAGGCGGCCAAGCCCCTGGCTCAACTGCGCCTGTGCCGCCTGGAACTGCGCGACCTTGGCGGGGTCGGACAAATCCTCGGCATTGACCTGTACCGACGTGGCCTTGGCCCGCGCTTCGGTCACCTGGACCAGCGTGTCCTGCTCCTGCTTGCCGGCCGCCTTCACCGTCGCGACCAGATTGCCGACCAGGTTGGAGCGGCGCTGATATTGCGCCTGCACGTCGGCCCATTTGGCCTTCGCCTCTTCCTCGGCCGTGGGAACACTGTTGATACCGCACGCGGACAGGGCGAACGCCCCAAGGAGCGGCAGCAGAAAGGTGGAGAAGCGGCGCAGGCGCGTCATGGGACATCCTTGGCGATTGTTTCGCTGCTGGAAATAGGGCGTTGAACTGATCCGCGCAACGGGCCATGCATATATTATCGCAGATAGTAAAAGGGCTTAAACCATGGGGCTGCTTTCGGAATTCAAGACTTTCATCAATCGCGGCAATGTGATGGACCTGGCTGTCGGCGTCATCATCGGTGGTGCGTTTGCGACCATCACCAAATCGCTGACCGATGATCTGATCATGCCGGTCGTCGGCTATATTTTCGGCGGCGCCGACTTTTCGGGCTACTTCATCCGTATGGGTGATCTGCCCGCAGAGTTTAAGGGCAACCCCGAAAGCTATGCCGATCTAAAGGCGGCAGGGGTCGCCATGTTCGGCTGGGGCGAATTTCTGACCGTCCTGGTCAATTTCGTCATCCTGGCCTTCATCATCTTCCTGCTGGTCAAACTGGTCAACAGGCTGACCGCCAAGCAGGAGGCAGAGGCCCCCGCTGCGGCACCCGCGCCCACGCCCGAAGACATCATGTTGCTGCGCGAAATCCGCGATTCCCTCAAAAAATAATCGTTTATGCGACGAAGCGAGACTGCGACGGGAACCATCCCCGGCGCGACCGGTTGATCGCGGTCAGGGCTGAAGGCTGCGTGTGCGGCCTGGAAGCCTTGCGAAGTAGGTAGCCCCAGGGGGCGCAACAGGAGAACAACGCCGTGAAAACCTTCGTCAAAGTCCTTGGCCTCGCCAGCCTTGTCGCGCTCGCAGCGTGCGATTCCGCCAAGGAAAACCAGGTCGAGAACGCTTACGAAAATCAGGCGGACGCCCTCGACAACCAGGCTGACAATATGGAAGCCATGGCCGACAACCTGACCGGCAACGCCGAAATGTCGGCTGAAAATGCTGCCGATGCGCTGGAAAACAAGGCCGACGCCACCCGCGAAGCGGGCGAGAAGGCTGAAGAAGCGGTCGAAGACCAGCAGTAATCTGCTCTCGTCATTCAAGCGAAGGGGCGTCGTGACATGGTCACGGCGCCCCTTTTGCCGTCTGCGTCCCGGCTTTTAACGGCCCCTTAACCACGTCCCGCCAAAGGTGCCTGTCGCGCGCATCGGTGGGGCCATGGCAATGGACGAGTTACTGCAGGAATTCATATCAGAAACCCAGGAAACGCTTGAAGCGTTGGCTGGGGAGGTCGTGGCGTGGGAAGCCGACCCGTCTGACCGCGACCGGCTCGATGCGATCTTCCGTTTCTTCCACACGGTCAAGGGCAGTTGCGGCTTCCTCAACCTGCCCAGGTTCGAACGGCTCAGCCACGCTGCCGAAGATGTGCTGGCGGACATTCGTGCAGGCAAGCGCGGCGCTGATCCCGCCACGGTGAGCGCGGTACTGGGCCTGATGGACCGGATCGGCGAACTGACCGAAGCGGTGGCCATGGGCGCGGCGCTCCCCAATGAAAACGATGATTATCTGATCGCGGCGCTCAACGCGCCAGTGGACCAGCCCGCGGCGCAGGTGCAGGCGGCCCCGGTCGCGGTGGCCCGGCAAGCGGGACAGGCTGGACCACGCACCATCCGCCTGCCCTTGAGCCTCATCGACCAGTTGATGAACGGCGTGTCGGACATGGTGCTGGCCCGCAACGAATTGTCGCGCAAACTGCGCGAGCGATCCGCCGATCCTGAACTCGACAATGTGTTCGAACGGCTGTCGACCTGCGTCGCGGACATGCGCGACGTGATTTCCAAGACGCGGATGCAGCGGGTCGAACGGCTGTTCGCTGCCATCCCGCGCATGGTCCGCGATCTCGGCCGGGATCTGGGCAAACGCATCGACCTAACGCTGGAGGGCGGCGATGTCGAAATGGACCGCGAAATGGTGGAGATGGTTGTCGACCCGCTCACCCATATCGTCCGCAACGCCATCGACCATGGCATCGAATCCCCCGAACAGCGTCGCGCGGTCGGCAAGCCGGAAGCTGGCGCGCTACGCGTGGAGGCCCGCCAGTCGGGCAATCAGATCGTCATCACTATCAGCGACGATGGCGCAGGCATCGACACCGCGCGGCTGGTGGACAAGGCGATCGGCGCAGGTCGCCTGACCGCCGAAGCGGCGGCGCGGATGACCGAGGCGGACAAGCTGGACCTGATCTTCCACGCCGGACTGTCCACCGCTGATCAAGTGACGTCGATCTCCGGCCGCGGCGTCGGCATGGATGTGGTGCGCGCCAATGTGGAGCGGATCGGCGGCGTCATCGCGCTCGACAATCATCCGGGCCAGGGGCTGTGCATCACCCTGCGCGTGCCGCTGACGCTGACCATCATTCCGGGGCTGGTGGTGCGGGCGGGCGGCCTGCATTTCGCCATCCCGCGCGCCGCCGTTGTCGAAATATTGCATGATAACAATGCGATGCTCCAGATCAGCTGCATCGGCGGCGCACAGATCGCCACGATCCGCGGGGTGCGGCATTCGATGATCGAGCTGGAGGATGTGCTGGGCATGGAGCGACCGGCGCAGGCCGGACCCCGCGCCATCATGGTGGTGCGGTCGGGCAGCGGCGTACCCTATGCGATGGGCGTCGCCGCAGTGGACAATCATGAGGAACTGGTGATCCGGCCAGCCTCGCCATTGATCATGGCGACTGGCGTCTATGCTGGCATGACTTTGCCGGACAATGGCAAGCCGATGCTGCTGCTGGACGCGGCGGGCATTGCCAGCGCGGCCCAGCTCCCCACGATCCTGGACGATCAGGCCGCACGGCGGACAGAGGAACAGGCGGACGCCAACGCCGGGGTCGAAATGGTCGCGGCGCTGCGGTTCGAGGAAATGACCGGCGAAAAACGGCTGCTCAAACTGGCGCTGATCGACCGGGTCGAAGATATCGATATCGGGCTGTTCGGCCGGTCGGGTGACCAGGCCTATGTCCGGCTCGATGGGCGATTAATCCCCGTCGTCAATGGCTTGTCCCAGTTCGATCGGGCCAAGGTGTCCGCTTTGCGCCTGCGCGATGGCACGCAGGAAGCCTGCTACCCGGTCGCTGCCGTGCTGGACATCGTCCAGATGCCGTTGGTCCCCGACATGGTCGCCATGCACGGAATCCTGAGCGGCGTCGCGGTGATCGAAGGCGAGCATCTGGAGGTGATAAACCCGTTTGCACTGTTCGCTTCGCTGTCCGGTTATGACATGTTCGAAGGCCAGGGCGGCCGTTGCCTGCTGGCCGACGCCGAGGACGATGGCTGGACCCGCGAGATATTGGCACCGCTGTTGCGGCAGGCGGGCCACGACGTGGTGCTGGGCCTGCCGGAAGACGGCGTGATCGACCCGCGCGACGTGCTGCTATGCCATGATGGCGAAGGGTCGAAAGTCGCCGGAATCATGGCGGAGATGACCGGATGCCGCGTGGTGCAACTGCGCGCCTCGCCCCGTGCCGCCGGGCCGCGCGACGCCAGCATCTATCGCTATGACCAGGACGCACTGATGGCGGCGATTACCGCCGGACAGGGATAGGGCCATGAACCGACTATATCTTTTCGCCACTTTGGCGGGCACCCGGATCGCGGTGGAAACCGACGAGGTGGAAGCGGTGGTCAAGCTGACCGAAATTTCGCCGGTGCCGGGCATGGGCGCGCATGTCGCGGGCCTGTCAGCGCTGCGCAGCCGGGTGCTGACGATCATCGATACGGCCGCCTTGATCCAGGGGATGGCCTCGCCGACCCGCGACGCGGGCCTCGCCATCATCGCCAATATCGCCGGGCACAGCTATGGTCTGATGGTCGACAGCGTCTCCGACATCTGCCGCGTGCCGGAGGGGGAACTGCCGCTGCGCGGTCAGTTGGACCGGGCCTGGGCACCCTATGGCCGCGCCATCGTGGAACAGGATGGTCATCCCTGGCTGCTGGTGTCCTTGGCCAGCTTCATCGACGGCGGCTGCCAGGCCCAGGCGGCCTGAACTGTTTTCCAACACGTTTACCAAAAACTCGCTTTTGCCCGTTAGGTCTCGATTTTCGGGCCATAAATTCCAAAGGGACGCATCATGAAGAACTGCCTGGTCGTCGACGATTCGAAGGTTATCCGCAAGGTGGCCCGCCATATTCTCGAATCGCTCGACCTGTCCGTCACCGAAGCGGTGGATGGACAGGACGCCCTGACCCAGTGCGAAGCCTCCGCGCCGGACGTGGTCCTGCTCGACTGGAACATGCCGGTGATGAGCGGGATGGAGTTTCTGCAGGCCCTGACGACCGCCAAGATGACCGCCCGTCCCAAGATCATCTTCTGCACCACGGAAAATGGCATCAGCCATATCAAGGCTGCGGTCGAGGCGGGGGCCGACGAATATGTGATGAAGCCTTTCGATCGCGAAACGCTGGAAAGCAAATTGGTGATCGTCGGGGTTATCTAGCCCGACAGCCTGCACTCCAATCCAGGGAGTAACCTCCACCCTTTTCGTCTTCGTGCAGAAAGCCTCGTGATGACCGTCAACATGCCGATCATGACCCATATAAGGAGACAGCAGGGTGCCGTGCGCACCCTGATCGTCGATGATTCGGTGGTGGTCCGCACGGTGATCGAGCGGATACTCAACAATGAGCCAGCCTATAGCGTGGTTCACAAGAGCAACAGCGCGGAACTGGCCCTGGGCTATCTGGCCGATCATGCGGTCGATCTGGTCCTGCTCGACATCGAACTGCCGGGGCAGAGCGGCCTTGCCGCGCTCCCGGCGATATTGAAGGCGCAGGCCGACGTGAAGGTCGCGATCCTGTCGGGCAAGTGCGAGGAAGGCAGCGCGGCGGCGGTCGAAGCGCTGGCACTTGGCGCCAGTGACATCGTGTCGAAGCCCGGCAGCGGCAGTTTCGGTGACCAATTCTCCCAGGGCTTGATTGACCGGCTCAACCGCCTGTTCGACCAGCGCGTCATGGCTGTCCTGTCCGCCGCACCGGTCGTCCCGCCGGTCGCGCGCCCCGCGCTTCAGCCGCTGGCTTGCCTGGGCATTGGCGCCTCCACCGGCGGTATCCATGCGCTGGGCCAATTGTTCGAAGGCCTGTCAGCGCCGATGGGGGTGCCGCTGCTGCTGACCCAGCATCTGCCCGCGAGCTTCACCGTCTATTTCGCGCAACAACTGATGCGCATGACGAGCTTACGGGTGAAGGTGGCTGAAACCGGGGATATCTTGCTCCCCGACACCATCTATGTCGCGCCGGGCGATGCTAATCTGCAGGTACGCCGTGGCCTCCACGGCCGGGTCATGGTGCAACTCAATCCCGAACGCACGCCAGCGGGCAACCTGCCCGGCGTCGATCCGATGTTCGCCAGCATGGCGGAGGTCTATGGCGCGGGCGCAGCCGGGGTCGTGCTGACCGGTATGGGGCGGGACGGCACGGTCGGCGCGCGCGACATCGTCGCAGCGGGCGGCTGGATCGTGGCGCAGGACGAAGCCAGCAGCGTCGTATGGGGCATGCCGGGATCAGTGGCGGGCGCGGGTCTGACCTGCGCCTTGATGGAACCCCACCAGATGATGGACTTCGTCGCCCGACGCGGCAGGGTCGGCGCATGAAAATGGCGCAACCGGCCGCCATCTTCGAAGGCGCAGCCCGCGTTCTGGCGGCGCTGCTCGAAGCCCGCACCGGTCAGGCCTTGTCCGAAGGGCGCGCCTGGCGGATGGAAACAGCGCTGCGCCCGGTGTTGCGACAGCATAAGCTGGCGGACATGGACGAGCTGGCCGGACGGTTGACGCGCAAGGCCGATCCCAGTCTGGAGGAAGATGTGGTCAACGCGCTCCTCAACAATGAAAGCAGCTTCTTTCGCGACCTTCAGATCTTCGACATGATCCATCGTCAGATCCTGCCTGCAATCCAGGCGGAGCGGTCCAATCGCACCTTGCGCATCTGGAGCGCGGGCTGTTCGACCGGACAGGAAGCCTATTCGCTGGCGATCCGCCTGCGCAACGATGCCGCGCGCTGGAGCGGCTGGCGGATCGAGATCATGGCTACGGACATTTCGACCGCGGCGATCGATCAGGCGCGCGCGGGCATTTTCTCGCAAATGGACGTTCAGCGCGGCTTGGCGGTCGGCGACCTCATCAAATGGTTCGAACCCCATGGCGAAGATTGGCGCGCTAGTGCGGAACTGCGCCGCATGATTGATTTCCGCCACGACAACCTGTTCGATGCCAAGGCACCAAGCGGCGAATATGATCTTATCCTGTGCCGCAACGTCCTGCTCTATTTCTCGCCGGAGCGGCGGCAAGCGGTGCTGCGGCTGCTGGGCCGACACAGCCATGCCCGGTCGGTATTGCTATTGGGTGCAGGCGAAACGGTGATCGGGCAGGGCGACGATTTCACCGCCCATCCCGAATTTCGCGGTGCCTATGTTCGGCAGGCGGCGTTGCCGGAGGGGACGATCGGCCGGACGCGGTTGGCAGGCTGACCGTTCCGGCCCCATAGGCAAGGCTGCCCGTCCTTAACCATGCTTGATTGCAGCGTCGCGCTGCGCCATTGTCATGGTCAGGCCGCCGGATCGACGGGGCAGGCCGAAAGGGCGTGATGACCAAGCTGCCGATGATCGAGACGCCGTCGCCCAATTATGACGAGCGCAGCCTGCCCATCACCATGCTGGTGCTGCATTATACCGGGATGCCCGACGCGGCGAGCGCGATCAACTGGTTGGCCAACCCGGAATCGAAGGTGTCGGCCCATTATGTCGTGACCGAGGATGGCCAGATCATCCGCATGGTCGATGAGGCCAAGCGCGCCTGGCACGCCGGGCGGTCGCACTGGCGCGGTATCGACGACATCAACTCGGCCAGCATTGGCATAGAGATCATCAATCCGGGGCATGAATGGGGCTATCGGCCCTTTCCCGAAGCGCAGATGGGATCGCTGATCCCATTGGTGCATGACATCACCCAGCGGCACCGGATCACGCGCGGCAATATCGTTGGCCACAGCGATATCGCGCCTGCGCGCAAGCAGGATCCGGGCGAGTTGTTTCCCTGGGGCCAACTGGCGCGGCTGCGACTGGCGCTGCCCCGGCCGACCAAGAATCTGATGGACCCACACTGGACCGATGGCGGCTTCATGCTGGCGCTCGAACGCTTCGGCTATGACATTGCCGAACCGCAGGCGGCGGTGGTCGCGTTCCAGCGCCGCTTCCGCCCGGAACGGATCGACGGGGTGATCGATGGCGAATGCCGCGCCATCCTGCTCGCGCTGTTGCTGCCCAAGCCCAGGGGCGATGAATAAGCAGGTGACGCCGGACCCGAACGGCGCTAGGGACCAATCCGCCAGAGGGCTGGGCGGCCGCGGCGTGGCGGGTAACTTCCACGGCGAGGAAAGTCCGGGCTCCACGAAATGACGGTGCCGGTTAACGACCGGCTGGAGTGATCCAAGGGACAGTGCAACAGAAAGCAGGTCGCAACGGCTTAGGCCATGCGAAATTGAAAGGGTGCGGTAAGAGCGCACCGCGTCTGCGGCAACGCAAGGCGGCACGGTAAACCCCACCGGGAGCAAGACCGAATAGGGACGGCGCGCAGTTTCGGCTGCTAGGTCTGTTTCGACCGAGATCGTCCGGGTTGGTTGCTTGAGGGGCGGAGTAATCCGTCCCCTAGAGGAATGGTCGCACATCTCCGCAAGGAGAGGACAAAACCCGGCTTATAGGCCCTCTGGCACATTTTTTTGGCGACCCCTTTTGCGCTGCAGCGGGGTGGCGTTTTTCTGACGGAATCCTTACCTGTAATCCATGTCTCGTAACGGCCGATCCAATGACTGGGGCTTTCCCCGCTGGCGCAGCTATGGCGCATCGCGTGAAGCCCAAGCGGTGCGCGGCTGCGACCGCTTTGGCTGTGACCAACCGGGCAACTGCCCTGCGCCCAAATCCCCCAACAGCCCGGAACGCTGGTATTTCTGCCCCGAACATGCCGGCGAATATAACCGGAACTGGGATTATTTTCAGGGGCTGGATGACGAAGAGCGGGCGAAGCGCGAACATGATGAGCGGCGCGATGCAGGCGGCTTTCAGTCGAGCGCCTATCATGGCTGGGGCGGGCCGGGCGATGGCAACCGGTCGCGCGACGAACTGCATGCGCTCCAGGCGCTGGAGCTGGAAGATGACGCCGATTTCGAAGCGGTGAAGAAAAGCTGGCGTCGATTGGCCAAGGAATTCCACCCTGACGTAAAGCCCGGCGATGCCAAGGCGGCGGTCCAATTCCAGACGATCCAGGCTGCCTATGAAGTTCTGCGCGCCGCCGAGGAGCGGCGGACGTGGAAACCGCGTGGCGCGGTAGATTGAAGGCCGATCGATGAAGGATCATGTCCGCTCCAATTGGCGCAACGCCGTGCTGGTGTGCCGCAAATGCGCCAAGAAGCTGGACGGTGGATTTGGCCCCGACGGGGACGAGCGGCTGGCCAAGGCGCTGCGCAAGCATCTGACGCTGGGCAAGGGGCGCAAAGCGGCGGTCGGCATCATCGAAGTCGACTGCCTGGGCATCTGTCCCAAGGGCGCGGTGACGGTGGTCAATGGCGCGGCGAGTCGCGAATGGCTGCTAGTGAAACCGGGTGCTGATCTGGATGAACTCGCTGTCACTTTGGGCATAGGCGCACCGAAACAGCCTTAATATTATCCTTACCATTCAATCCTATCCGGATGGAATGACATATTTTGCGCGCTTGCGTCCTGGCACGTCCCTATCCGTTCAATGCTGCTTGGTGATGAGCAGCCTGGCCGTGCTTTACGCCATGCCCCCCGTCAGCGGACGCATGCTGCTGATGCCGATGACCCAGGATGGGCGCGCGGGGCTGGCGCGCGTCGCAGTGGCCCATGGTGCGCGGCTGATCGCTGCCGGTCCATGGGCGGGATCGCTGGTGGTGGAGGGACGGCGTGACGCCTTGGCGCGGCCCTTGTTCATGGCAGGTGTCCTGGCCATTGCGGCTGACGCTGGTGGTTGCGGAGATCTGGGCTGATGAACGCGATCAGCAGTCTTGGCCGTCTGCGCTTGCAGGGTCTGCGTATCCTGTTGCTCGCCAACTGGGTCTGGACCGTGGTGCTGGGCCTGATGGCCATGGCGATGGGCGAAGAGGACAGCATCAAGGCGATGTTCCTGTCCGCCTTGGTCAATGCGCTGCCCACGGTGATGGTCCTGCGTGGGCGTCGGGATCTGGAAGCCCGTATGGTCATGGGCACACTCGCGGCGGTTCAGCCTGCCATCGGCGTCGTGCTGCTGTCCGGCCATGGCTGGCAAATGGACGGCCATATGTATTTCTTCGTCGCGCTGGCGGGGCTGGTGCTGCTCTATGACTGGCGGCCGATCGTGTTGGGGGCGACATTGGTTGCGCTCCATCATCTGTTGCTCAATTATCTTGCGCCTTCCTGGGTCTTTCCGGGGCAGGGCAATCTCGAACGGATCGCGCTCCACGGGGCGGCGGTGATCTTGCAGGCATCGGTGCTCTGCTATCTGAGCGTTCGCCTGCGCGAAATGCTGCTGGCATTGGACAGCCATGTTGCGGGCTCGGCGGAGTTGGCCGAACAGGCCCAGGCCGGGCGCGCGGCTGCGGAAGCGGCGATGGCGGCGCGGCGTGAGGCTGATGCGCGCGAAGCGGCGCTGCGGGTCGAAAGGGAGCGGGAACGCGAACGGATGATGGCGGATCGCCGGGCCGAAACGCTGACATTGCTTGCGGCCTTCCGCCAGTCGATCGCCGAAGTGGCCGATGCCGTCAGTGCAGCGACGGGCGAATTGGAGGAGTCGGCCCTGTCCCTGAACGATCTCGCCCGCCGCGCAAGCGCTGGGACCGGCGAAACCGTCCATGCCGCCGAACAATCTTCGGCGCGCGCGGCGATGTTGGCGCAGCGGATCGATCAATTGTCCGAATCCATTACGGCCATCGCCTCGGCCGCGCATCAGCAGGCGACGCTGGGCGGTGAGGCGCAACGTGTGTCCCACGCCGGACATGAAGCAATGCGCGACATGGAAAATCATACCGCGTCCATCACCAGCTTTGCCCATTCGATCACCCAGATCGCGTCGCGCACCAATTTGCTGGCGCTCAACGCCACGATCGAAGCGGCGCGTGCCGGCGATGTCGGACGCGGGTTCGCGGTGGTGGCAGGTGAGGTCAAGCAATTGGCGGGGCAGGCCGCCAATGCAACCGGAGAGATCCAGTCGCTTGCCTCGTCCGCGCAGCAGGGGGCAGGGGTGGCGCAAAGCGCGCTGTCCGATGTCGCCAGCGCGGTCGAACAACTGGCCGATGCCGCCGACGCGATCCAACGCGCGGTGGCGGATCAGCGGGATGCGACGGCAGCCATCGGTGCGACCGCGCGCGATACGGCGCAGGATGCCACCATAATGGCCGGACGGATGGAGCAAGTGGCGGACATGGCCCGGAGCACCGAAAGCCTGTCCGGGCGGGTGTCGAGCGCGGCGTCCGGTCTGTCGCGCACCGCGCAGGATTTGCAGCGCGCGACAGACCTTTTCGTGGCGCAACTCGAAGCGGCGTGACGCCCGATCAGCTTGCCCGTGCGACCGGCGGCGTGGGGCGTCGTTGCTGATCCGCCAGCGGATAGAGTGTGCGGTTCTCGCGATCGACCCGTTCGGCCAGTGCCGCCAGGATCAGCCGGGTTTCCGCACAGAAAGCCGACCATTCGCGGGCGATGCGATCATCGCTCCAATCGGCCATATAGCGGGTGAAGCGATCGGCCAGTGCGCCGGTTTCACCCTGCAATTGCGCGGCTGTCTGGCGTGCGGCTGCGTCGGGTGCCCGCTGCATCGCGGGATAGAGGATGCGATCCTCCAGCGCGAGATGCGCGATCAATTGTCGCGCAAGTGACCATCGCAGCGCCGCAACGCTTTGCGGCGTGCCTGTGTCACTCGTGGCCTGCGCCAGTTGCCGGGCGGTCAGGCTGATTTGTTCATGCTGCCCCCGCAGCGCCGTCATATCCATCATATGTCGCCCCTCCCTCAAGGACAGGCGATGATGCGCGTCGGGATTTAACAAAAGATTGTGTCAGATCCGAATCGGCGCAAAAAAAGTGGGCGGCCCCTTGTGGGACCGCCCTTTGAGCATCAGCCTGGCTGATCAGCGCGGCTCGCGCCTTCGCCGTCCAGATTCAGTGCCGCAAAGTCCCAGTTGATCGCGTCCTTGAGGATGCGGTCGGCATAGCCGGGGCGGGCGTTGCGATAGTCGATATAATAGGCATGTTCCCACACATCGACGATCAACAGCGGGGCATGGCCTTCATGCGCGACCGGCGTGTCAGCGTCATGATAGCTGGTGACTTCGAGCTTGCCGTCCTTGAGGATAAGCGCGGCCCAGCCGCTGGCGAAATGGCCTACGGCCTCCGCCTTCATCTTCTCGATCAGCGCATCGACCGAGCCGAAAGCCTCTTCGATCTTGGCGAGCAGATCGCCGGTCGGCGCGGTCTTGGTCGGCGACAGCGACTGCCAGTAGAATGTGTGGTTCCAGATCTGGCCGACCTGGTTGAACAGGCCGCCCTTGGTCGACTTGATCAGCTCGACCAGCGACTTGCCCTGGCGGGCGGCGTCGGCGGCGACCAGCTCATTAGCCTTCACGACATAGGCGTTATGATGCTTGCCGTGATGATAGTCGAAGGTTTCGGCCGACAGGATGTCGCCAAATGCATCCTTGGCATAGGGCAGGTCGGGCAGAACAAAAGCCATGGCGGAACTCCTAAGGTTCGGTGGGACGGCCGCACGATGACTGGCGCGGTCGATCTATTATGGGTCCAGGCGGGACGCGAAACGTCGCCGCGCCCTTCCATATGCGCACCCGTACGCGGAAAAAAAGGCCTATATGCCTATTGCGAAACGATCGCAGAAATAAGGGCTTAGCGGGCGGTTCAGCCTTGGGGCGGGGTCGTCTCGCCCAGATCGTCGCTGGCAGGCTCGTCGCCCAGTTTCAGCCCGTGGCGCATCAGCATCGGGATATTGGCGGCGGCGAAGATCACCGAGACGATGGTGACGCCCCAAACCTTGACCGCAAGCCAGGTGTCGAAGCTCAAGGAACGGCGCATCGCCTCGTTCGCGATCGCCATGGCGACGAAGAAAAGCGCCCAGTTGCGCGACAGCTTCATCCAGCCGGTGTGGCTGAGGCCATCATAGGCGGCCTGCAACAGATATTTGAGCAGCGGCTTGCCCCGTGCCAGCCCGGCGAACAGCATCAACGCGAAGAAGGCGTAGATGATGGTCGGCTTCAACTGGATGAAACTCTGGTCATGGAAATAGATGGTCAGGCCGCCGAAGAACAGCACCAGCGCTGCCGATAGCCAGAGCATCGGCGACACCCGGCCCAGCTTCCATTTCGACACGATCACCGCAATGACGATAGCGACCATGAAGGCCGCCGTACCGACGATCATGCCGAGAAATTTATAGCCGAGGAAAAAGACCAGCAGCGGCCCGAAATCAAGCGCTAGACTAAGCGTGCCGCTATGGGCGGGCTGTTGCGTGGATTTGCGCTGGGTCATCAAAATTGCTCCGTCATCCCAGCGAAGGCTGGGATCCCACTTTTCTTCGCGGCGATCAGAAGGAAGGGTGATGCCAGCGTTCGCTGGCATGACGAAGGGATTGCATCAGCGGGCATAGGCTGTTCCTGCAATGGCGCGCGCCATGTCACCGGGATCGAACGGGCGCAGATCCTCGATCTTTTCCCCGACGCCGATGGCGTGAATGGGCAGGCGGAATTTCTCCGCCGCCGCGACCAGCACGCCGCCGCGCGCGGTGCCGTCCAGCTTGGTCATGACGAGGCCGGTGACCTGCGCCGTTTCCTTGAACACTTCGATCTGGTTCAGCGCATTCTGGCCCGTGGTCGCATCCAGCACCAGCACGACGTCATGCGGCGAAGCCGGGTTCAGCCGGCCCAGGATCCGGCGGATCTTGGCCAGTTCCTCCATCAACTCGGTCTTGTTCTGCAAGCGCCCTGCGGTGTCGACGATCAGCACGTCGATACCGGTGGCGGTCGCCTGCTTGACCGCGTCGAACACGATGCCGGCCGCGTCACCGCCTTCCTTGCCCGCGACGATCGGGATGCCCAGCCGCTCGGCCCAGACCTTGAGCTGGCCGATTGCGGCGGCGCGGAACGTGTCGCCCGCCGCCAGCATCACGCCATAATCCTGCTCCAGGAAATTATGCGCGAGTTTGGCGATGGTGGTGGTCTTGCCCGACCCGTTGACGCCGATGACGAGGATGACCTGCGGCCGGGGGAAGGCTTCGATCTCCAGTGGGCGCGCGACGGGGGCCAGCACCTTTTCGATTTCTTCCGCGATGATTTCGCGCAGATAGTCCTCGGTCAGTTCCTTGTTGAACCGGCCTTCGGCCAGGCGTTCGCGCACCCGCACCGCCATGGCCGGGCCAAGGTCGGACAGGATCAGCGCTTCCTCGATCTCGTCAAGGGTCTGCGCGTCCAGGGCGGCCTTGCCGAACAGGCCGGTGAGATTATCGCCGAGCTTGTCGGACGTGCGCTTCAAACCGCCAAAGAGGCGGTCGCGCCAGCTGGTGCCAGTGTCTGTCATGATGCCGCCTCTTGCGCGATCAGCGTGTCCTTCTCAAGCCCCGTGATGCGGGCGGTGACGATGGTCGAGGGCAATTGCTGGCTTGCAAAGCGCACGGGAGCAAAGTTTTCGGCATGGCCCGACAGCCCGCTACGTTCGACCAGCACCGACTGGGTCGTGCCGATCAGGCTGTTCAGCCAGGCATCCCGTTGGGTCGTGCAGGCCGCACGCAGGCGGGCGGCACGGGCCTTGATGGTGGCGCGATCGACCTGCGGCATCCGCGCGGCGGGCGTACCGGTGCGCGGCGAATAAGGGAAGATATGGCCATGGACGATGTCGCAGTCGGCGATCAGCGCCAGGCTGCGTTCGAACATCGCATCCTCCTCGGTCGGGAAACCGGCGATGATGTCCGCGCCGATGCTGATGCCGGGGCGGGCGGCCTTGAGCCGATCGACGATGCGGATGGCATCGGCGCGGCTATGACGCCGCTTCATCCGCTTGAGGATCATGTCATCGCCCGCTTGCAGCGAGAGATGGAGGTGCGGCATCATGCGCGGTTCGTGAGCAATCAGGTCGAACAGGCGGTCGTCTATCTCCACGCTGTCGATCGAGGAGAGGCGCAGGCGGGGGAGGTCGGGGACGCCGGTCAGGATGCGCTCGACCAATGAGCCAAGCGACGGGCTGCCCGGCAGGTCAGGGCCGTAGCTGGTGACATCGACGCCGGTCAGCACGATTTCGCGATAGCCCGCCGCGACCAGTTCGCGGGCCTTGTCCACCACTGCGCCTGCGGGGACGGAGCGGCTGTTGCCCCGGCCATAGGGGATGATGCAAAAGGTGCAGCGATGGTCGCAGCCATTTTGCACCTCCAGAAACGCGCGGGCATGATCGGCAAAGGCGGACGCCATATGCGGCACAGTGTCGCGCACGGCCATGATGTCGGCGACACGGACTTTGGGCATCGCTCCAAAAGCTCCGTTCGCTTCGAGCGAAGTAGAGAAGCGCTTCTCGACTTCGCTCGAAGCGAACGGACGTTGGTATGTTTCCGCCTCTAGCTTCTCCCGGTTGCCGATCACCGCATCGACTTCGGCCATCGCCGCGAAGGTCTCCGGCTCGGTCTGCGCCGCGCAGCCGGTCACCATGATCCGCGCATCGGGCCGCTCGCGTCGGGCGCGGCGGATGGCCTGGCGGGTCTGACGCACGGCTTCGGCGGTGACGGCGCAGCTATTGACGACGATCAGGTTGTCCTGCCCCTGCGCCAGGTCACGGATCGCCTCGCTCTCCGCAATGTTGAGGCGGCAGCCCATGGTGATGATGGCGGGGCCGCTCATCAGAAACGCGCCCAGTCAGCCTCGCCATTGAAGACATGGGTGGCGGGACCGGTCATGGTGATCGTGCCGCCCGGCGCCCAGTCGATGACCAGATCGCCGCCGGGCAGGCTGACCGTGACGGGGCCGCGCACCAGCTTGCGGCGGATGGCGGCGACGGCGGTGGCGCAGGCCCCGGTGCCGCAGGCGCGGGTGAGGCCAGCGCCGCGTTCCCACACGATCAGGCGGATATGATTGTCGTCCAAGACCTGCGCGAAATTGACGTTGATGCGGGCGGGAAAGAGCGGATCGGTTTCGATGAGCGGGCCGAGCCGCTCGAAGTTCACACCGTCCCAAGCGTCCAAAAAGAAGATGACATGCGGGTTGCCGACATTGACCGCGGCGGGGGCGGGCAGGTCTTCCCAACTCGCGCCCATAGTCAGTGTGTCCATGGGGTAGGCAAGCGGGATTGCGTCCCATGCGAAGCGCGGCGCGCCCATGTCGACGCTCACGCCGCCATCGACGGCCTTGGCTTCGAGCAGCCCTGCTTTGGTGCGGATCGACACGTCGCGGCCGACGAACAACGGCACGCAGCGGGTGGCGTTGCCGCAAGCCTCGACCTCGCTGCCATCCGCGTTGAAAATCTGCATCGACACGTCCGCATCGGGCGCGTTGCCGATCAGGATCAGTTGGTCGCAGCCGATCCCGGCATGACGATCGGCAATGGCGCGGGCGAGATTCGGGGTCATTTCGATCGCGTCGCTGCGCGCGTCGATCACGACGAAGTCGTTGCCCAAGCCATGCATTTTCGAGAAGCGTCCCATGATCGCGCATGTAGGGGTGATCGCGCATGAAATCCATCCCGACTAAGGCAATGCGGTTGCGAAGGACACTTTCAGCGGTCGAACTGCTGTCACGGAGCGTCCATCGCCATCTCTAACTGGCATAGGGGACATTGTTGCTGCTTCCTTGCACGCAACCGCAACAAGATTTTTTGGCTCGTTATCTTCAGATTTGGCGAGGTTGCAGGCTACTACATGCCCGTCCAAATCAGTTTGCACCAAAATCGAAACTGTCTTTTCTTTTGCTCCGCCAGGCAGTTTGTCGACCTGCAAATCTATATCCGGCGCATAAACCAGCGGTGTGGGGCGGCTAAAAGACCAGTACATGAAGCCCCGATAATATGTGTGTGCTGCATTACCATCTATGTCGCGCGCCGGAGTGAATCTGGCACGCCGCATAAGCAATGTGCAACTTTGTTTGTCGAGATCGTCGAAATTACTTGACCGAGTGACATTGCACTTCAGCGGCATACCGTTCGGTGAGATCAGCAAAGTGAATGCGACCGCGCCTTGCTCACGACGCCGTCTCGCATCGGGCGGGTAATCTTGATCCGTCAACCATCTGCCGGGTGATCCCATAGGTGTTGCGCCGGTAAGCGCAGCAGAAACCGCCAGCCCCAATATAATGCTCATACCATCCCCCTCAAACCGCCACCGCCCGTTTCTGCCCGTACAGAAAATACACGACCAGCCCCAGCGCATTCCACCCGAAGCACGCCAAGATCGTGTCCGTCGGCAGGCTGATGAACAGATAGGCGCAACCTGCGATCGCGCCTAACCCGACGAACCAGGCGGCGGGGGTGCGGAAGGGGCGGCGGAGGTTGGGGCTGCGGCGGCGCAGGACGAGGAGGCAGGCACCGACGGCGGTGAAGGCGATCAGGGTGCCGGCATTGGCGAGGGCGGCGATCTCATCGATGGGGAGCAGGCCCGCGATGATGGCGACCAAGACGGCGGTAACGATGGTGATGCGCACAGGGGTCCCGCGCCTGGAGATTTTGGCGAGGCTTTGCGGCAGGAAACCGTCGCGGGCCATGACCAGGAAGATGCGGCTCTGGCCATAGAGGAAGCCGAGCAGCACGGTAGGCAGGGCGATGACGGCGGCGATGGCGACGATCCGCGCCACCTCTCCGCGCCCCATTTCGCGCAAGATCAGCGCAAGCGGTTCGGGGCTGTCGGCAAAGCGGGTGAAGGGCATGGCTCCGATCGCGGCGGCCGCGACCAGGACATAGATCAGGGTGCAGACGATCAGCGACCCGACGATGCCGATGGCGAGGTCGCGGTCCGGGTTCTTGGCTTCCTCCGCCGCCGTGGAAATGGCGTCGAAACCGTAGAAGGCGAAGAAGATGATCGCCGCCGCCGCCATCACGCCGCGCTCGACGCCGTCCGGTCCCATATCCTTGGCGAAGCCGAAGGGCATGAAGGGCTCAAGATTCTGCGCATCGAAAGCGGGCAGGGCGACCCAGACGAACAGGCTCAAGGTCGCGATCTTGATGAGGACGAGGATGCTGTTGAGGCGCGCGCTTTCATGCGTGCCGAGCATCAGCAAGCCCGCGACCACGGCGATGATGAAGATGGCGGGCAGGTTGACGAGGCCGCCCAGTTCCGGGCCTTGCGTCAGTAGTTCGGGAAAGCCGATCCCGGTCAGCAGCGGCGCGGCATAGCCCGACCAGCCGACCGCGACGGTCGAGACGACAAGGCTATATTCGAGGATCAGGCTCCATCCCACGATCCAGGCGATGCCTTCGCCCAGCGCGACATAGGAGTAGCTATAGGCGCTGCCCGCGGCGGGCATCATGGTCGAGAGTTCGGCATAGGCTAGCGCGGCGCAGGCGCAGATCGCGCCGGCTATGGCAAAGGAGAGCAGGACGGCAGGCCCGGCACGATCCGCGCCGACGCCGATCAGGGTCAGGATGCCGGTGCCGACGATCGCGCCGACGCCCAGCGCCAGCAGATGCGGCCAGGACAGGGTGCGGGCCAGGCGATGCTGGTCCCCCGTCGGCGTCATCGCTTCGATCGACTTGCGGCGTGTCCAACTCATACGTCTCAGGCTCCCCTCATCTTGTCGCCCTTAGCTTCGCACATTTCCCGCAGATTTCGACATAAAATTACGCGGCCTTGATTTTATCGGAAAGTCGGGTGCGGAGCGAACGGGGCGCGGAGGGAGTATAGCCGCGCATGTGCCGGTAGGACAGCGATGTGTGATGGGGCGCATTTTGGTCACAATGGGTCTAAACCGGCTTGGCCCAAAGCTACCGTGCGGTGAATGAAATCGGCGTGAGCGCAAGTTGCGATAGACAGCCAATTGCCGCATATATTCTCCCTTGGGGGAAGAAACATGGCATTCTGGTTTGGTCGATTAACACGTTCCATCTGGCGCGGACCATTTTATGTTGGCCCGCTCGTTCGCCCAGTTTCAACAGGTGACGCAATATTAAAGGTCATGGAGACGATCTGGCGACTTATAGTCGTATTTTTCGTACTAGGGGTCGTTGCTGCTATTTTTCTTATTTTATGGTAAAATACTAATCGTCAACCTAGCATTTCAGATATCGTTAAGGTCTCTGTTGTTCAGAATCGCAAAGTCTGTATTGATCCGGCTTATCCTTTGTTGGTGAAATTTGATAACTCTTCCCATAAAACTGTAAAAAATATTCATTTCACCATTGTCGTTCAGGAGCAGGGCCACTCGAATAACTTAAACGCGGAGCTTGCGCCTAGAGAAAGCGACCAGATAATCCCGCCGAAATCTTTTGGTACGCAATGTTGGTCGAAGCCTGATTTGAAGGCACAGCCCGCCAGGCCGTTAGTCTATTCCGCTAATATCGATTACGGAAGCTGGCAGGAGTAGGGGGCCGTGAGAAGTCAACCTTCAGTTCTCCACTCCGGGCTTGACCCGGCTCCATTGGTTCAACGGTTGGGCGTCAATGAGAGGCTGAGGCCCATGGACCCCGGATCAAGTCCGGGGTGACGGTGTTTGATGGGTGTCTGCAACCTACCCTTGCCGTCACCCCAGCGGAAGCTGGGGTTTCAGGAGATGGCGCGATGGCGTCGCGACGAGGGCCAAGCCCGACTGTTCCGCGCCTCCGCCTGAAATGCCAGCCTGCGCTGGCATGACGGATAGGATGTGTATTCGCTTTTGCAGGCGTTGTGCGGCTACCGATCGTCCGCATTCCATCCACTGCCGTCATGCCGGGCTTGACCCGGCATCCATTGGCTCAATGGTTGGACGTCATTGCTAGGGTGAGGCTCATGGACCCCGGATTAAGTCCGGGGTGACGGTGTTGATGGGTGTCTGCGAACCACCCATCTCGTCATTTCCCGCGAAGGCGGGAAGCCATCTTCTGGCGGCCTCCCAAGTGCGGCGCTGGGGAGACGGATCCCCGCTTTCGCGGCAATGACGACCGTGGCGCGGTTCTTCTACCAGTCCGTCCGCGCGCTGCGCTTGCCATTCTCGCCGCTTTCCTCTAAGTGCACCCACAGCATCGAGCGGTTTGCCGTTCGGTCCCTGACAAATCCATTGAGCGCGCATACTGATAACAGGATGCAACAGGCGTTTTGTATGGACGCTGGTTGGCGAGGTTTCGCCCACCGGCGATTTTGTCGTTTTGGCAGGGTAAGCGCTGTTTTTCGGGCCTTTTGGTCCAATTGAGGTGATGATGTTCGATTCGCTGAGCGATCGTCTGGGTGGGGTATTCGATAAACTGCGGGGGCGTGGTGCGCTCACGGAGGACGATGTCCGCGCCGCGATGCGCGAGGTGCGAATCGCGCTGCTCGAAGCCGATGTCGCCCTGTCGGTCGTGCGCCAGTTCGTCGATCAGGCGACGGAACGCGCGGTCGGCAGCGACGTGCTGCGGTCGGTCACGCCGGGGCAGATGGTCGTCAAGATCGTTTCCGACACGCTCACTGAAACGCTGGGGTCCGAAACGTCGGACCTGATGATCGACGTGGCCCCGCCCGCCGTCATCATGATGGTCGGCCTCCAAGGGTCGGGCAAGACGACCACGACGGCCAAGATCGCCAAGCGCCTGAAAGAGCGCGAGCGCAAGAAGGTGCTGATGGCGTCGCTCGACGTCCAGCGTCCGGCCGCGCAGGAGCAGCTCGCCGTGCTGGGCACGCAATGCGATGTCGCGACGCTGCCGATCATCGCCGGGCAGCAGCCGGTCGATATCGCCAGGCGCGCGCTGCAGGCGGCGAAGCTGCAGGGCTTCGACGTGGTGATGCTCGATACTGCCGGGCGTCTGCATGTCGACCAAGCGCTGATGGACGAAATGAAGGCGGTGGCCGATGCCAGCAGCCCCGCCGAAATCCTGCTGGTGGTCGATTCGCTGACCGGCCAGGACGCGGTCAATGTCGCGCAGAATTTCACCGCGCAGGTGCCGCTGACCGGTGTCGTGCTGACCCGGATGGATGGCGATGCGCGTGGTGGTGCGGCGCTGTCGATGCGGGCGGTCACGGGTCGCCCGATCAAGTTTGCGGGCATGGGCGAAAAGCTCGACGCGATCGAGCCTTTCCATCCGCAGCGCGTGGCGCAGCGCATTTTGGGCATGGGCGATGTTGTGTCGCTGGTCGAGCGGGCCGCCGAGAGCATCGACGCGGACGAGGCCGACAAGCTCGCCAAGAAGATGGCCAAGGGTCAGTTCGACATGAACGACCTGCGCAGCCAGCTTAACCAGATGCGCCGCATGGGTGGCCTTGGCGCGCTGGCGGGCATGTTGCCGGGCCTCAAGAAGGCGCAGGCGGCGATGGCCAATAGCGGCGCGAACGACAAGACGCTGATCCATCTCGACGCGATGATCGGGTCGATGACGCCCAAGGAGCGGGAACGCCCCGCCTTGATCAACGCCAAGCGCAAGATCCGCATCGCCAAGGGCGCCGGGCGGACCGTGCAGGACGTCAACCGCCTCCTGAAAATGCATCAGGAGATGGAAGGCGCGATGAAGAAGATCCGCAAAATGGGTGGCCTCAAGGGGCTGGCCAAGATGTTCACCGGTGGTGGTGGAATGGGCGGATTGGGTGGTCTTGGCGGACCCGATGGGGCCGGCGGGCCTGATCTGTCGGGCCTGGGCGGACTGGGCGGTAACATGCCCAAATTGCCGCCGGGCTTTCAGAATTTCATGAAGAAGTGAAGTAAACTGTCATCCCAGCGCAAGCTGGGGTCTCACTTCTTCAAGGGGAAGAGAGATCCCAGCTTACGCTGGGATGACGAAATCAAACATATTATATTCAAGTCAGAAAGGTTAAGTTCCATGGCAACGTCCATTCGTCTCTCGCGCGGTGGTTCCAAGAAGCGTCCCTATTATCGCATCGTCGTGGCCGACAGCCGCGCGCCGCGTGATGGCAAGTTCATCGAGCGTATCGGCAGCTACAACCCCGTCCTGCCCAAGAGCGACGAAAAGCGCGTCATCCTGGACGTCGAGCGTGCAAAGCATTGGGTTGCCGCTGGTGCGCAGCCGACCGACCGCGTTGCCCGTTTCCTCGACGCCGCTGGCGTGAAGGAGCGGATCGTTCGCAACAACCCGAACAAGGCTGTGCCGGGTCAGAAGGCCAAGGATCGCGCCGAAGACCGTGCGACCAAGCTGGCTGAAGCCGAAGAAGCGCGCATTGCCGCTGAAGAAGCCGCCAAGGCGCCTGCCGAAGCGCCGGCTGAAGAGGCTCCCGCCGAGGAAGCCGCTGCCGAACAGGCCGAGGGCTGATTGTCTTGACGGACAAGCCCGTCACGCTCGCCGCGATTGTCGGGGCGCATGGGGTGGCGGGCGAAGTCCGTCTCAAGCTGTTTGGCGAAGGGGCCGAAAGCCTCAAAGCCTATGGCAGCTTCGATGCGGCGGGGCGCACATTGACGTTGAAGTCGGTGCGCCCCGGCCCCAATGGCGCGGTCGCCCGCTTTGCCGAGATCGGCGATCGCGGTGCGGCCGAAGCTCTGCGCGGCACGGCGCTGACCGTCCCGCGATCCGCCCTGCCGCCGTTGGCCGAGGGCGAATATTATCATGCCGACATTATCGGCCTGCCTTGCCTGTCGAGCGAGGGCGAAGCGCTGGGCGAGATCATCGCGATCGAGAATTTCGGCGCGGGCGACATTGTCGAAGTCCAGCGGCCATCGGTCGAGGGCAAGCCCGGCAAGCGGTTCATGGCGCCGATGCATGCGGTGACGCTGGAGGCGGAGCGGGCGGTGATTGACGCGCTGTTCGTGGAGTAGTATATACGCCCTGTGCATACGGAGGCGTGGCGATGGGCGAAGAATATCGAGCCAAGATTTTCAAGTCGGGCAATTCCGTTGCGCTACGTCTGCCCAAGGCTTTGGGCCTGTCGGACGGCGAAGAGGTCGTGCTGGTCCCCCATGAGGATGGCAGTTTCTCCTTCTGGAAGGAGGATCAAGCCCGCGACATTTTTCTGGCACTCTATGGCAGCATGTCGAGCGACTTCATGCAGGACGGGCGCGGCGATATCGACCAGGGCGAACGCGACTGGACGTCGAACACGCCCCAAGCTGCATGACCAGTCGCTATCTGCTCGACACCAATGTCTGCATCGATTTTTTGCTGGGGCGGAGCGCGTCCTTGGCCGAACGGGTCGGTCAGGCCTTTGGTGGCCTGGCGGTATCGGCCATCACCGCAGCGGAGCTACGGGTCGGCAGTCGCGCGTCCAGCGATCCCAAGGGCGACATGCGCCGGATCGATGCTTTTCTGGCGATGCTGGATGTCCTGCCGTTCGATGACCGGGCGGCGGCGACCTATGGCGCGGTCGTCCGGCAGGTCGGCGTGCGCCGCAAGAGTTTCGATCGGCTGATCGGGGCGCAGGCGCTGTCGCTGGATGTGCCGCTCGTCACGCGCAATGAACGCGATTTCGCCGACATACAGGGGTTGAGGCTGGAGAATTGGACGTTATGATCCGCGCGATTCTCGCTGCCTTTTGTATCGCGGCGGCCCCGGTGGCTTACGCCGCCGATGCGCAGAAGATCGCCGCAGCCATTCCTGAGATCGACCGGCTGTTTGCGGATTTTCAGGTGGATAGTCGGGCGCCGGGGCTGGTTTATGGCATCGTGGCAGACGGCAAGCTGGTCCATGTGAAGGGGCTGGGCGTGCAGGATCTGGTGCATAAGCGGCCGGTGACGCCCGACAGCCTGTTCCGCATTGCGTCGATGACCAAGGCGTTTACGGCGCTCGCCATCCTGAAATTGCGGGAAGAGGGCAAGATTGGCCTGGACGATCTGGCCGAAACCCATGTGCCGGAAGTGCGGGGATGGACCTATCCGACCAAGGACAGTCCGCATATCCGCGTCCGCGACCTTTTGACGCACAGCGCTGGGCTGGTCGATGATAACCCTTGGGGCGATCGGCAGACGCCTTTGCCGGAAGCGGACTTTAGCCGGATGTTGCAACAGGGCGTGCCGTTCAGCACCGCGCCCGGCACGCGTTATGAATATAGCAATTTCGGCTATGCGCTGTTGGGACGGATCATCGCCAATGTGTCGGGCCAGCCTTATCGCCTTTATGTCGAAGGCGAGCTGCTGGCCCCGCTCGGCATGGCGTCGAGTGGCTATCAGGTGCGCGAATGGCCGGTTGAACAGCGCGCGATGGGCTATCGTTGGGAAGAGGGGCGCTGGACGGTTGAACCGACCATGGCGGACGGGGCGTTCGGGGCGATGGGGGGATTGCAGACCAGCGCCAACGACTATGCGCGCTGGGTCGCTTTCCTGCTGTCGGCCTGGCCCGCCCGCGATGATGCGGAAGCGGGGCCTGTGGCGCGCGCTTCGGTGCGGATGCTGGCGCAGGGGAGCAATTTCATGGGGGTCGCCCAGCGCAACGGCGCGAGCGGGGCCACGGCGTGCCGACAGGCAGCGGCCTATGGCTTTGCGATGCGGGTGGCGCAGGATTGCGACCTGGGGCTGACGCTGGCGCATGGGGGTGGTTATCCGGGCTATGGCAGTCATGTCATGCTGATGCCCGATCATGGCGTGGGCATCTTCGTCTTCACCAACCGTACTTATAATGGTGGCAGTGGCCCGGCCTGGGACGCGGCGGTGGCGCTGCACAAGGCGGGGGCGTTGATCGCGCGGACGATCCCGGCGTCGGCGTTGCTGACGGATGGCTATGCGGCGGCGGCGCGCATCTATGCGGCTGGCGATGTGTCGGCGGCGCGCGATCGGCTGGCGATGAATTTCCTGATGGATCATGATGCCGCGCAATGGGGTAAAAAGATCGCGGCGGTGAAGCAGGAGGTCGGGGCATGTGCCAGCGACGCGCCGATCGTCGCGACCGGCGCTCTGGCGGGGCGCTTCACCTGGACGTGCGAGCGCGGGCGGGTGGCGGGCACGATCCTGCTCGCGCCGACGCCCGATGCACAGATACAGTTACTGTCCTTCACGGTGCGGGCACCCTGAGCAGCCGTCTGGACGCTGCGGCTGGCATCGCCTAAGCGCGAACCATGCCCCAGATATTCACTGCCCTCTATCTGATCGCCATGCTGGCCGCTGGCTGGCGCTTGTTCGGCCTTGGCTGGTCGCGGGGCGTCAAGATCGCGGCTGCGGTGGCGCTGGTCTGCCCCGTGCCGCTGCTGGTGCTGCTGCCTGGCCTCATTCATCCCGAGCGGCCCTTTGCCGACCTGTTGCGGACCATTGGCTTGACGCTGTTGCTGTGCAGCGCGCTGTGCCTGGGCGGGGGCTGGTCCGCTGCCAAGATGCGGGCGCGGCGGCGATGAGCTTTACCGCGCAAGTCCTAACGCTCTACCCGGAGATGTTTCCGGGGCCGCTGGGCGTGTCGTTGGCCGGGCGGGCGCTGGCCGAGGGGAAATGGGCTTGCGATCCCATCCACATCCGCGATTTCGCGACCGACAAGCATCGCACCGTGGATGATACGCCCGCGGGCGGGGGCGCGGGCATGGTGCTGCGTGCGGATATATTGGCCAAGGCGGTCGATCATGCGCTGGAGCGGCGACCCGATCTGCCCGTCCTCGCCATGACGCCGCGCGGCGTGCCGATCACGCAGGCGCGGGTGCGCGAACTGGCGGAGGGACCGGGCGCGACGATCCTGTGCGGGCGGTTCGAAGGGTTTGACGAGCGGATTTTCGATGCCCGGCCGATCGAGCAGGTCAGCATGGGCGACATCATATTGTCGGGCGGCGAGATGGGCGCGCTGCTGCTGCTCGATGCTTGCGTCCGGCTGCTTCCCGGTGTAATGGGCGCGGCTTCCAGCGGAGTCGAGGAGTCCTTTGAAACGGGGCTGCTCGAATATCCGCATTATACCCGACCGGTCGAATGGGAGGGGCGCACGATCCCGCAGGTGTTGCGATCGGGGGATCATGCGAAGATCGCCGCCTGGCGGAAACAAAGGGCGGTCGATGATACACGGCTAAGGCGGCCGGACCTTTGGGAACGTCACAGCGGCGTTCGGGTCCAGTCGCCCTCTGGTGCGCAACGCGACTTGAAGGACTGACGTTTCATGAACATCCTCCAGCAGATCGAGGCGGAAAACATCGCCGCCCTCGGCAAAGAAATCCCCGAATTCCGCGCCGGCGACACGCTGCGCGTCGGCGTGAAGGTCGTCGAAGGCGAACGCAGCCGCGTCCAGAATTACGAAGGCGTGTGCATCGCGCGTTCGAACAAGGGCATGGGTTCGAACTTCACCGTGCGCAAGATTTCGTTCGGCGAAGGCGTGGAGCGTGTGTTCCCGCTCTATTCGCCCAACATCGATTCGATCACCGTCGTCCGCCGTGGCGTGGTGCGTCGTGCGAAGCTCTATTATCTGCGCGGCCGCACCGGCAAGCGCGCTCGCATCGCCGAGCGTCGCGACGTGCGCACCGAGGGTTGATCCCTCGGCTGTCCCACGGGATAGCGTAGAAACAGGAAAGGGCGGCGTTCCATCGGGAGCGCCGCCCTTTTTCTTTTGCGGCGGATTAGCGGCGGCTGGTCCACCACAGGCCTGCCAGGCTGATCGCGGCGGCGGCCGACATGTAGAGGCCGACAAATTCGACGCCCTGGACTGCGATCAGCCAGGTGGCGACGATCGGGGCGAGCGCGCCGCCCAATATGCCGCCCAAGTTGAAGGCGAAGGACGCGCCGGTGTAGCGGAGCTGGATCGGGAAGAGGGCGGGAAGATAGGCCCCCAATGGCCCATAGACGAAGCCCATCAGGAACAGTGCGAGGCTGAGGATCAAAAAGATCGGCAGCAGCGTGCCCGCGCCCATCATCGGGCCGAAGATCAGTCCCATGAAGACCGTGCCGACACAGCCCCAGGCGAGCACGCGCGTCGGGCTGGTCTTGTCCGCCCACCAACCCGCGATCAGGATGCTGAGCGCCATGAACAGGATCGCGCCGAGCTGGATCGAGAGGAAATCGCTGCGGTCGATTTTGAGCGTCGTGGTGCCGTAGCCGAGCGCGAAGGCCGTCGCGATATAATAGATGGCGAAGCAGGCGACGACGGCGAAGGTGCCCGCGATCGCTGCACCCAGATGATGTTTGAACAGCGATGCGAGCGGCATGGCAGGCGGCGGCGCTTCGGCCTGCGCAGCGGCGAACTCCGGGGTTTCGGTGAGTTTCAGGCGGACCCAGAGGCCAAGGAACACCAGCACCGCGCTGCCAAGGAAGGGCAAGCGCCAGCCCCAGGCGAAAAATTCCTCTTCGGTCAGGATGGTGCCGAGGATCAGGAACAGGCCGTTGGCGGCGATGAAGCCGACCGGCGCGCCCAGTTGCGGGAACATGCCGAAGCGCGCGCGCCAGCCGGGTGGGGCGTTCTCCACTGCCAGCAGCGCCGCGCCGCCCCATTCGCCGCCCAGGCCCAGCCCCTGGCCAAAGCGCAGCAGGCACAGGATGAGCGGCGCCCACCAGCCGATCTGCGCATGGGTGGGCAGGAAGCCGATGGCCAGCGTGCAGCTCCCCATCAGCATCAGCGAGGTGACCAGCGTCACCTTCCGCCCGACGCGGTCGCCATAATGGCCGAAGACAGCGGCACCGAGGGGGCGGGCGAAGAAGGCGAGCGCCAGGCTGCCATAGGAGGCCATGAGCTGGGCCGTGGGCGAGGAGGAGGGGAAGAAGAGCGCCGGGAAGATCAGGCTGGCGGCAGTGGCGTAGATGTAGAAGTCGTAAAATTCGACCGCCGTGCCGACCAGGCTGGCCGTCAGCACGCGTTTGTGCCGCCACATTTCCCCGACGCCGCTGCTGTTCGTCATCTCTTACCCCCTCATCCTTTCACTATGTCATTCCCGCGAAGGCGGGAATCCATCTCCGACGGTAGCCCATGCCGCAAGGCTGGGAGATGGGTTCCCGCCTACGCGGGAATGACGGACCGTTATCTCTTTCTCTTCTGGTTCAACAGCTCATAGGCCATCACCGCCGTTGCCACGGCCGCGTTCAGGCTGTCGGCTTTGCCCAGCATCGGCATCTTCACCAGCAGGTCGCATTCGGCTTCATAGGCTTCGGGCAGGCCCTGCGCTTCATTGCCGACGAGCAGGAAGGACGGGCTTTGATAGCGCGGTTCCTGATAATCATGGGTTGCCTTGAGGCTGGTGCCGATCAGTTCGCCGGGTCCGGCGCGCAGCCAGGTCATGAATTCGGGCCAGCGCGCCTGGGTGATCGACTGGGTGAACAGCGCGCCCATCGAGGCGCGGACCGATTCGACCGAGAAGGGATCGACGCAATCGTCGATCAGGATCAGCCCGCCCGCACCCACCGCGTCGCCGGTGCGCAAGATGGTGCCGAGGTTGCCGGGGTCGCGCAGCGATTGCGCGACGATCCAGATGTCCGCCTTGGTACGATCGAGCGCATCCAAGGGCGTCAGCCGGTCGCGATAGACGCCGACCACAGCCTGGGCATTATCCTTGCCGCTGATCTTGGACAGGATATCCGCGCTGGTTTCGATGACGTCGCCGCCCGCCGCTTCCATCGCCGCAATCAACTCGGCCGCCAGCGGATGAGTGGACCCGGCGTGGAACAGCATTTCGGGCAGCACGCCTTCTTCGCGCGCTTCGGTCAGGATGCGCAGGCCTTCGGCCAGGAACAGCCCTTCGGCCTTGCGGAACTTCTTTTCGCGCAAGGATCGGACACGCTTCACCAGCGGGTTGGAAAATCCGGTGATTTCGCGTGCCACGGTTGCTCGACGTCCCAATTGCCCAAGGAATGGGCTTCTCTATCGACGGAAACGACAAAAGGACAGAGGGCAGGGGTCGGCCGGTCGTTCGGCGATGGATTTGATCGTCGAATCTTGCGAAGGAGCGGGCATGGATTCCCACACGCCCCCACCGCCGCTGCACGTTTCGCCCAAAATCGAGGACGGTTTTTTCCTGGGCGTCGTCGTGCTGGTGTCGATCGCCTTTCTGCTGGTGATCCAGCCCTTCTTCGCGGCGATATTGTGGGGCGTGATCGCCGCCATCCTGTTCGCGCCGATCTACCGCAATATCCTGGAAAAAATGCCGACCCATCGCAACGGGGCGGCGTTGATCACGCTGTTCCTGATCCTGGGGATCGTCATCATCCCGGCCTTCGTGCTGGGGGCGGCGCTGTTGCAGGAAGCGGCCTATTTCTACGGCAAGGTCCAGTCGGGGGAAATCGACTTCGCCCGGCTCTTCTCGCAGATGATGGCGGCACTGCCCGACTGGTCGCGCCCCTATTTGCGGCGGTTGGGCCTGAGCAATTTCGATGCGGCGCAGGCGATGGTGACGAAGGGCATCACCAGCAGTTTCCGGGTGCTGGCGGCGCAGGCGTTCCAGATCGGCCAGAGCGCGTTCAGCTTCTTCATGGCGCTGGGCGTGATGCTGTACCTCTCCTACTTCCTGTTGCGCGATGGCGAAAAATTGTCGCAGCGCATCGTCGTCGCCGCGCCGTTGCGGGCCAGTCAGCGCCAGGCGCTGATCCAGCAATTCGTCATCGTCATCCGCGCGACGATCAAGGGCAGCATCGTCGTCGCCATCGTTCAGGGGCTGATCGGCGGCATCGTCTTCTGGGCCTTGGGGATTGAAGGCGCCTTGCTCTGGGCGGTGCTGATGGGGGCGTTTTCGCTGTTGCCGGCGGTCGGCACCGCGATCGTGTGGGTGCCGGTCGCCATCTATCTGTTCGCCAGCGGCGCGATCTGGCAGGCGATCATACTGGTGGCGTGCGGCGTGCTGATCATCGGCATGGTCGACAATGTGCTGCGCCCGATCCTGGTCGGTCGCGATACGCGCATTCCCGATTATGTGGTGCTGATCACGACGCTGGGCGGGAT
The DNA here is from genome assembly GCF_001713415.1 of Sphingobium sp. RAC03. Taxonomy (GTDB): domain Bacteria; phylum Pseudomonadota; class Alphaproteobacteria; order Sphingomonadales; family Sphingomonadaceae; genus Sphingobium. The sequence continues at coordinate 2,206,508 of NZ_CP016456.1, forward strand.
CGAGCTGTTTGGCTTCAACGGGATTGTCATCGGCCCGGTGATCGCGGCGCTGTTCATCGCCACCTGGAACATCTTTACCCGGATGCGGCAGGTGGGTGGCCTCGCGGAAGGGTAAGGCACCGAGCGTCACCCGGCCCGCCGGGTGGCAGGCCGGGTGACGCTCGCTTTCGGTTAATCCTCGAAGCTGCGGGGCGCAGGCGCGATGACGGTCATATTGCCCGCGCCGATTTCGGTCACTTCGAGCGCGCGTTCGGCAACGCCGGAGCGCGAGAAGCGGAAGGCGCCGTCGATGCCCGAAAAGCCGCCCGCGTCGCGCAGGCGCGGGGCGGGGAAGGCGCTGCCGGGCTTCCAGTCCTGCGCGATCCGCACCGTCAGCAGCACGGCGTCATAGCCAAGCGAGGATAGGCGGAAGGGCGCGCTGCCATAACGGGCGCGATATTTGGTGGCGAGCTGGCGATAGAGGCTGTCGGAAACACTGGCGAACCAGGCACCGCGCAGCACCGGGCTGGCCGACAGAGAGCCTTCGGTATTCCATAATTCGGTGCCGAGTAGCCGCGCCGTCGCGCCGCCATTTTTGCGCACGATCGGCGCGATCTGGAGCGCGACGCGGCCGCTGTCGGCGATCAGCAGCGCGTCATAGCTGGAGGAAGCCTGCAATTTCTTGACCGCCGCCGTCATCGACGCGGGGCTGCGGTCGAAGGTCTGCATCGATACGACCGTGCCGCCCGCCTGCTCCACCGCGCGCAACAGGGCGTTGCCCGCCCGCTCGCCATAGGTGCCGCGCGGGATCAGCGCGCCGAACTGGCTCAGCCCCTTTTGCCGGGCGAAGCCGACGACGCGCTCGATCGACTGATTGGGGTTGTAACCCATGATATAGACGCCGCTGCCCGCAACGCCGCTGTCGTTGGAGAAGCTGATCACCGGCACATTGGCGCGCGCCGCGATCGGCCCGATCACGCGGGCGTCGTCGGCCAGCAAGGGACCAAGGATCAGGCGGTTGCCATCGGCCAGCGCCTTATTGACTGCCGCCGCCGCGCCAAGCGCGGTGTCATAAGTGGTGATGCGGACCTTGTCCGTCTTGGTATCCATCAGCGCCAGCGTGGTGGCGTTGGCGATCGACTGGCCGACGCCCGCATTGGTGCCGCTCATCGGCACCAGCAGCGCGACGCGATGGCGCAGCGTGTCGGTCGGCAGCCCTTCGGTCACGGTCGGGCCGGACGGTTGGGCCGGGCCGGTGGGCGTCGTCGGGGCCGGTCCCTTGGGGACGATCGACTGACAGGCGGCGAGCATCAGGGCGCTCGCGGCGAAAGCCAGCCGTGCGCCGCGTTTGAGGGAAGCGAACAAGTCCGCTTGCCGGGAGGCATCCGTCTCTGTCATCTGGCGTCCTTATGGAAACTCAATCATCGGGTCTTGAACCTGGGCTTTATATCGTCGCGGGGCCGATCGGCAACCTTGGTGACCTTACTCCCCGCGCGGCGGAGGTGTTGCGGCTGGCCGATGTCGTCGCGGTCGAGGATACGCGGGTCAGCGCGCGCCTGCTCCGCCATGCAGGCTCTGATCGGCCGATGCTGCCCTATCATGACCATAGCGGCGAAAATGTGCGCCAGCGGCTGGTCGAGCGGATGGCGGGCGAATCGGTCGCCTTGCTGTCGGATGCGGGGACGCCGCTGATTTCCGATCCGGGCTACAAGCTGGTGCGCGATGCGCGGGCGGCGGGGCGCATGATCACGACCCTGCCCGGACCCAGTGCGGCGATCGCGGCGCTGACGCTGTCGGGGCTGCCGACCGATCGTTTCCTGTTCATGGGCTTCCTGCCGAGCAAGGCCAAAGCGCGGGGCGATGCGCTGGATGAGGTGGCGGGATTGCGGGCGACTCTGGTCTTCTACGAAAGCGGGCCGCGCCTGTCGGAAAGCCTGTCGGCGATGGCGGCGCATCTGGGCGACCGGGAGGCAGCGGTCAGCCGGGAGATCAGCAAGACGTTCGAGGAAACGGCGTGCGGGACGCTCAGCGAACTATCCGCTCGCTATGCCGATGTTGCGCCCAAGGGCGAGATCGTGGTGACGGTCGGCCCGCCGGGCGAAGCCCCGCCCGCCACCGCCGAGGATGCCGACGCGGCGCTGCGCGAGGCGCTGACCCGACTGTCGGTGTCGAAGGCGGCGGGCGAAGTGGCCAAGAAGCTGGGGCTGGACCGGCGCACGCTCTATGACCGGGCGACGGAATTGAAGGGGTGAAGCGCGAAAGCGCCGAGCGACGCGGGCGGCAGGCGGAGCGGATCGCCGCCTGGTGGCTGCGGCTCAAAGGCTGGCAGATCGTCGGGCGGCGGATGCGGACGGCGGCGGGCGAGGTCGATCTGGTCGCGCGCAAGGGCACGATGCTGGCCTTTGTCGAGGTCAAGGCGCGCGCCACGGCGGCGGAACTGGACCTGGCGATCGACGAACGGCGGTTGCGCCGGGTGGCGGCGGCGGCGGAAATATTGTGGCATGAGCTGGGCAAAGCGGGGGACGATATGCGAATCGACGTCATCCTCCTTGCGCCGGGCCGCGCGCCACGCCATCTGGCGAATGTCTGGCATGGGGGGTGATTTGTCCTTCCATACACCCCTTCGTCACCCTGAACTTGTTTCAGGGTCCATTGGCTCTGCGGCTGCGGATATACGCAGCGGTAGGACGAATGGATGCTGAAACAAGTTCAGCATGACGAGTCATTATATGAGGATGACCCCAATGACGCAGCTCAACCCCCTGACCGTCGCGGTGCAGATGGACCCGATGGAGGGCATCAAGATCGCGGGCGATTCGACCTTCCACATCATGCTGGCGGGGCAGGCGCGGGGGCACCGGCTCTATCATTATCTCGCCCATGACCTGACGTTCCGCGAGGGGCGCGTGCTGGCCAAGGCGCGGCCGGTGCATGTGCAGAAAGTGGATGGCGATCATTTCGCCTATGGGCCGGAAGAGATGATCGACCTTGGCCGTGATGTCGATGTCGTGCTGATGCGGCAAGACCCGCCGTTCGACCTCTCCTACATCACCGCCACCCATTTGCTGGAGCGGGTGCAGGATGAGACATTGGTGGTCAACGACCCTGCCAGCGTCCGCAATGCGCCGGAAAAATTGTTCGTGCTGGATTATGCGCGCTTCATGCCGCCGACGATGATCACCCGCGACCTGGCCGAAGTGCGATCTTTCCTCGCCGAACATGGCGAGATCGTGGTCAAGCCGCTCTATGGCAATGGCGGCGTGGCGGTGTTTCATGTCGGCAAAAATGGCGCCAACCTCTCCTCGCTCGTGGAACTCTTCAACGCCTCATGGGTCGAGCCTTTCATGGTTCAGGCCTTCATTCCCGGCGTCGCGGAGGGCGACAAGCGCATCGTGCTGATCGACGGCGAAGTCGCGGGCGCGGTCAACCGCATTCCTGGCGCTGGCGAAATCCGCTCCAACCTGGCGGTCGGCGGCTCTGCGGCCAAGACCGTGCTGACCGACAAGGAGCGCGAAATCTGCGCGGCGATGGGGCCGGAACTCAAGCGGCGCGGGCTGCTGTTCGTGGGTATCGACGTGATCGGCGGCGAATGGCTGACCGAGATCAACGTGACTTCGCCAACCGGCATCGTGTCGATCGAGGCGTTCGACGGGACCGACACCGGCGGGCTGATCTGGGACGCGATCGACGCCCGACTCGCAGCGCGCGTGGCGGCTTGACGATTTTTTGTGACCTTTCGCCCGTTCGGGCTGAGCGTGTCGAAGCCCTGACTTTTCTTGCAAGAAGTGCGGCCCTTCGACAAGCTCAGGGCGAACGGAGGATAGGTGGGCGGTTGGTTGCGGACGTCAGCGGCCTGCTGGGCTGTGAGCGATATATATGACTGACTGGGTGCTGCGCCTGATCGATGCGGGCGGCTATTGGGGCATTTTCCTGCTGATGGTGCTGGAAAATGTCTTTCCGCCGATTCCGTCCGAACTCATCATGGGCATTGGCGGCATTCGTGTCGGCCAGGGGCGGATGGATATGGGCTGGCTGTTGCTGGCTGGCACGATCGGCACAACGATCGGCAATTATTTCTGGTATATGATCGGCCATGTGCTGGGCTTTGCCCGGTTGAAGCCGCTGGTCGATCGCTATGGCCGCTGGGCGACGCTGGAGTGGCGCGATGTCGAGGCGCTGGACCGGCTGTTCGGCAAATATGGCCAGATTGTCGTGTTCGTGTTCCGCTTTATGCCCGCGCTGCGGACCATGGTGTCGCTGCCCGCCGGGCTGTTTCGGATGGGGCATATCAAATTCCTGGCCTGGACCGCAGGCGGTGCGCTGATCTGGAACATCATTCTGGCCTATGCCGGGTTCGTGCTGGGCCGCAATTTCAGCGAGATCGACAAATATATCGGCCCGGCTGCGACAATCTGCGTCGTCGGGGCCGTCGTCATCTATCTGTGGCGACTGGCGACCTGGCGACCCAAGGGTTAGGCCCGCGGATGGGCGTTGCGATAGACGTCCATCAAATGCGCTGCATCGACCTGGGTATAGACCTGGGTCGATGACAGGCTGGCATGGCCGAGCAGTTCCTGCAAACTGCGCAGGTCTGCGCCGCGCCCCAGCAAATGCGTCGCGAAACTGTGGCGCAGCGCGTGGGGCGTGGTGCGGTCCGACAGGCCCAGCCGACCGCGCGCGCCCTGCACGGCGCGGCGGATCAGCGCGGGCGACAGCGGACCGCCACGCGCGCCCCGGAACAGCGCCTCCTCGCGGGTCATGGGGAAGGGGCATTGCTCGACATAGGCCTCGATCGCCTGGCGCACCTGCGGCAGGAGCGGGACTTGCCGGGTCTTGTTGCGCTTGCCGGTGACGCGCAGCGTTTCGGCGAGCGGCAGTGCGGCGCCGGTCAGCCCCATCGCCTCTCCGATGCGCAGGCCCGCGCCATAGAGCAGCAGCAATACCGCCCAGTCGCGCGCGCCGATCCACGGCAGGCGCGCGGTTTCGGCGATGTCCTGCGCCAGCGCGACGGCTTCGTCGGGCGAGATGGGGCGGGGCAGGCCGCGCTTTGCCCGTGGTCCCTTGAGCAGCGGCACGCGGGCGTCCTCGCCGCCGATAAAGCGTAGAAAACCGCGCACCGCGGAAAGCTCGCGCGCCGCTGACAGATTGCCGATCCCGTCCATCCGCCGCACCGTCAGAAAGGCGCGCAGGTCCGCCTGGTCGATCCGCGCGAGGCTGGAAGCGGTCACCGCCGCGCCATGATGGCCCTCCAGAAAGGCGACCAGCCGCTCCGCCGTCGCGACATAGGCGCGCACCGTATGCGTCGACCGGCGGCGGTCGAGCGCAAGATGATGACGCCAGCGGTCTATGAGGTCGGGGGAGGGCATGGGCGGAGGATAGGGCAGGTTGGGGGAAATGGGAAATGCGGGATCGGCATTCGGTACGCCACTAAAATCCTCCCCTGGAAGGGGAGGTGGCTGGCCGCAGGCCAGACGGAGGGGTGTCACCCTCACGATGGGGCGACACCCCTCCACCGGCTTCGCCGGTCCCCCTCTCCTTCCAGGGGAGGATCTTTATGGACCCAAGCCCCACCTTGAAATCCGGCCGGAAATAGGCACATGGGAAGGATGGCACCTCCTTTCGATCCGGCCGACCTGCCGACCGGCGTTCAGATGCCGCTATCCCCCTTGGTGGCGCGGGTGTTGGCACCCAATCCGTCGCCCTTCACCTTTACCGGCACCCAGACCTATGTCGTGGGGGCGGCCGACGTCGCGGTGATCGATCCTGGCCCGGACGCGCCCGATCATCTGGCGGCGCTGACGGCGGCGATCGCGGGACGGCCTGTGGTGGCGATCCTCTGCACCCACACGCATCGCGATCATAGCCCCGCGGCGCGACCGCTGAGCGAGGCCACGGGCGCGCCGGTGATCGGCTGCGCGCCGCTGACGCTGGAGGATGACGGGCCGCGCGCCGATGCCGCGTTCGATGCCGCCTATCGCCCCGACCGGGTGCTGGCGGATGGCGAACAGGTCGCGGGCACCGGCTGGACCCTGCAAGCGGTGGCAACGCCGGGGCACACGTCAAACCATCTCTGCTTCGCGCTGGCCGAAGAAGCCGCGCTCTTCACCGGCGATCATGTCATGGGCTGGTCGACCAGCGTGATTTCGCCGCCCGATGGCGACATGGCCGCCTATATGCGATCGATGCAGCGGCTGCTGGAGCGCGAGGACAAGGTCTATTATCCCGCCCATGGCGACCCGATCGACAATCCGCAGCGGCTGGTGCGCGGCATGATGGGCCATCGCAAGCAGCGCGAGGGGCAGATTTTGCGCTTTCTGGAGCGCAATGGCGACAGCCTCATCCCCGACATGGTGCTGGAAATGTATAAGGGCGTCGACCCGCGCCTGCATCCCGCCGCCGGGCGATCGGTGCTGGCGCATCTGATCGACCTGGATCAGCGCGGGCTGGTGACGGCGACGGAGGACCGATGGCAGATGCGTTGAAACGCTATGCCGGGCCGATTGCGGCGGCGGTCATCCTGTTGCTGGTCGGCGCGGCGATGCTGGTCGGCTGGCAGCGCTATGACCGCGACTATGTGGTCGCGGTCGAGGAGGATGGCGTTGCGGTGACCAAGGTGATCGCGGCGAAGATCGCCGGGGTGAGCAGCCTCAAAGTCTCCGAACTGTCGGGCACGGTCCAGAGCACGGCGCAGGATGTGCGTGGCTTTGGGCTGTTGAAGTCCGATCAGGTGGTCAAAATGCCCTTCTCGGTCGATTATTTCGTCGATGTCGGCGGTCTTGGCGAAGGCGACCTGGAGTGGAACGAGGCGACCCGCACGCTGATCGTCAATGCGCCCGATGTGAAGCCGGGCAAGCCCAATGTCGATGAGAGCCGCCGCACGCTGGTCCGCACCCAGGGCATGTTCGTGACGCGGCAGGCGGGCGAGGAGTTGAGCCGCCGCGTGTCCGCCCATGCTCAGAGCAGCGCCCAGCGCGAGGCGCAGGCACCCGAACGCATGGCGCAGGCGCGCGAATATGGTCGCGGCGCGCTGACCAAATTGATGGCCGCACCATTGGCGGCGGCGGGCTATGGCGACGCGCGGGTGATCGTGACCTTCCCGCCCGAACGGGCCGGGCGCAATCGCGAACGATGGGACGTCACCACGCCCGTCAACGAGGTGCTGGCCAACCGGCAACGGCAGCGTTAGGGCGCTCATCAGGGACCGAGGAGTTTTAGGCACATGAACGCTTTTACCGGCATTCCGCAGGGCATCGACCTGCGCGGCGAGATCGAGCGGCTGCGCAAGGAGCGCAATGCCGTGATCCTGGGCCATTATTATCAGTCGCCCGAAATTCAGGATTTGTCCGATTTCGTCGGTGATTCGCTGGAACTCTCGCGCAAGGCGGCGGAGACGGATGCGGACGTGATCGCTTTCTGCGGCGTGCGCTTCATGGCCGAGACCGCCAAGATCCTGTCGCCCGACAAGATCGTCGTGCTGCCCGACATGGATGCCGGGTGCAGCCTCGAAGATTCCTGCCCGCCCGCCCAGTTCAAGGCGTTTCGCGAGGCCCATCCCGACCATATTGCGCTCAGCTACATCAACTGTTCGGCCGAGGTGAAGGCGCTGTCCGACATCATCGTGACATCCTCGTCCGCTGAAAAGATCCTGTCGCAAATCCCGCTGGAACAGAAGATCATCTTCGGCCCCGACAAGCATCTCGGCGGCTATCTCGCGCGCAAGCTCGGCCGGGACATGCTGTTGTGGCCGGGCGTGTGCATCGTGCATGAGGCGTTCAGCGAAACCGAATTGCTCAAGCTCAAGGCGCAACACCCGGACGCCCCGGTCGCGGCCCACCCCGAATGCCCGCCCTATATCGTCGACCATGCCGATTATGTCGGGTCCACCAGCGGCATTCTCGACTTTGCCAAGACGATGCCGGGCGACACGCTGATCGTCGCGACCGAACCGCATATCATCCACCAGATGGAAAAGGCGGTGCCGCACAAGCAGTTCATCGGCGCGCCGGGCGCGGACGGCAACTGCAACTGCAATATCTGTCCGTACATGGCGCTCAACACGATGGAGAAGCTCTACCTCGCGCTACGCGACCTGCAACCGCGCATCGAAATGGACGAAACGCTGCGTCTCGGCGCGAAGAAGAGCCTGGACCGGATGCTGGAAATGGCCAGTGCCACGGTGGGACTGGGCGACGTAGGACCACGGTGAAGGGGGTCGCGGTGAAGGCCGCACGGCGATGATCGCTCGGCTGCGCGCGCGCTGGCAGGAAACCCGCGCCAGCTACTGGTTCTATCCGGCGCTGTTCACCACGCTGGCCGCGTTGATGGCCTTTGCGACAGTGTGGATCGACCGCCATGGCGGATCGGTCTGGCTGGAGCGGCACGACTGGATCGACATCGCCCGGCCCGAAGGCGCGCGCAACGTCCTCAACGTCATTGCCGGGTCGATGATCGGCGTCGCCTCCACGGTCTTTTCGATCACCATCGCCGCCGTCGTCTATGCATCGGGCAGCTATGGTCCGCGCCTGCTGTCCAATTTCATGGAGGATCGCGGCAAACAATTGTCGCTGGCGACCTTCATCGCGACATTCGTCTATTCGGTTTTGGTGTTGCGCGTGGTGCGCGATGCGCAGGAAAGCGCGGGCGATCCCGGATTCGTGCCGCAAATATCGTTGCTTATCGCCACGCTGTTGATGGGCATATCGATCGCCATCCTGGTCTATTTCCTCAACCATGTGCCATCGAGCATCCGTATCAACGCCGTGCTGGAAGGCATTGGCGACCGCCTGCTGCGCGAAGTCCATGGGCGCTTCCCCGACGATTGTGTCGAGGAGACCGCCGATGCTCCGCCCCAGGGGGAGCCGATCGTCGCGGCCGATACCGGCTATATCCAGATCGTTGATTTCGCCGGTCTGGACGAGATTGCGCGCGATGCCGGATGTCGGCTGGAGTTGCGGTTGCGGCCGGGCGATTTCGTCCATCCCGGCATCCTGCTGGTCGGCGTCGTCGGCGCGAAGATCGACAGCGCGATGCGTGACGCCGTCCGGTCCTGCTTTTCGACCGGGGCGATGCGATCCCCTGCGCAGGACATCGAATTTCTGATCGACGAGCTGGTGGAAATCGCGTTGCGCGCGCTGTCGCCCGGCATCAACGATCCGTTTACGGCGGTGACCGCGCTTCATTGGCTGGGCGCGGCGACGGCGGCGATCGGCCAGCGCGACCTGCGCGGCGGGCCGGACCGGGGCGATTATGACTGGAACCGGGTGGTGCCGCTCAATGATGATTTCGACCATTTCGTTGCGCGCGGTTTCGGTGGGATCATGCCCGCCGCGGCGACCAGCCCGATCGCGGCGGCGCAGTTCCTCGATGGCCTGCGGGACGCCGCGGCACCGCTGACGCTCGGCTCCCGGCGCGCGCGATTGAAGGCGGAGGGCACGCGCCTGATCGCGCAGGCGCGCCTGGCGCTGGACGGCCCGGCGCTGGAGGAATTGGAAGCGCGCTATTGCGATTTTGTCCAAGCCATGGAAAACGGCGCGCATGACCGGCTTTGCTCTTGATGGTTTCGACCTGAACGCCTTTGTGGCCTCTACGCTGGCCGAAGATCTTGGTCCGGATGGCCGCGACGTCACCAGCGAAGCGGTGATTCCCGCCGATGCTATCTTCGATGGAGTCATGGATGCGCGCGATCCGGTGACGCTGGCGGGGCTGCCGATCGCGGTCGCCTTTTTCCGGGCGCTCGATCCCGACGTCGAGATCGAACAGTTGCACCAGGATGGCGAGCAGGTGGCGGCGGGGACCGACATATTGCGCATCCGGGGACGGGCGCGCGCGATGCTGACGGCGGAGCGGTCGGCGCTCAACACGGTGCAGCATCTGAGCGGCATCGCGACCATGACGCGGGCCTATGTCGATGCGATCGACGGCACCGGCGCGATCCTGCTCGACACCCGCAAGACCATCCCCGGCCTGCGGAGGCTTGAAAAATATGCGACGCGCATGGGCGGGGCGACCAACCATCGCATGGGGCTGTGGGATGCGGCGATGATCAAGGATAATCATGTCGCGGTGGCGAGGTCGGTCGAGGAAGCGGTGCGCCGCGCGGTCGAGGCCGGGGTCGAACGGATCATCGTTGAGGTCGACCGGATCGACCAGATCGAACCGGCTCTGGCGGCGGGCGCGACCCACTTGTTGCTCGACAATATGGATGCGGCCATGCTGCGGCAGGCCGTGGGACTGGTCGATGGCCGCGTGCCGACCGAAGCGTCGGGCGGCGTGACGCTGGACACGATCCGGGCGAAGGCCAGCACGGGTGTCACCTATATCAGCGTCGGGCGGCTGACTCAGTCGGCACCGGCCGCCGATATCGGGCTGGACTTTGCTTATGCTTAAGGCGGTGGCGGCACTGAGCCTGATCGCGCTGCCGGGCACCGCGCTGGCGCAATCGGCCCAATGCCGCCCGCCATCGCAGATCGCTCGACCCACGATCGAAGGGCCGACCGCCAAGGAACCCAAGCGCGTGCTGCCGATCGGCAGCTATACCCTGGCACTCAGCTGGTCGCCGCAATTTTGCTCGACCGCGCGCGGCAACAAACATGCACTGCAATGCGGCGGCAAGGCGGGCCGCTTCGGCTTCACCCTGCATGGCCTTTGGCCCGACGGGTTCGGCAAGGAATGGCCGCAATATTGTCGTCCCGCCGATCTGGTCCCGCGCGAGGTGATTCGCGCCAATCTCTGCACGACGCCGTCGGTGCAACTGATCCAGCATGAATGGGCCAAGCATGGCACCTGCATGACGACCAAACCGGAACTCTATTTCAACCTGTCGCGCGCCTTCTACCAATCGATGCGCTACCCCGACATGACCGCGCTCGCGGCAACCAAGAATTTGACCGTCGCGAAATTCGCCGATGCGTTTGCGCGCGCCAACAAGGGGCTGCGCGCCGACATGCTGCGGGTGACGACGACGCGCGGCAATTGGCTGAGCGAAGTGTGGCTGTGCATGGACCGGGCGATGGCCTTCACCCGCTGCCCGGCGCATCAGGGCGGTGCTGCCCCGGCCAGCCTGTTGCGGATCGAGCCAGGACCGCGCATCGCCTATGGCCGTCCGGCGACACCCGCGCGTCGGCAAGCAAGGCCCGCCGTCACGCCCACCCGCAAGCCCGGACTGATCCTCGACCTCGATCCCAACGTCCAGCCGCTCTCCAACGCCAGCGCGCCGTAGAGTATGATGACTTTAAATCGCATCACTCCGTTCGCCCTGAGTAGGGGCTGAGCTTGTCGAAGACCCGTATCGAAGGGTCGGCTGCGCTTTATATCCTTCGATACGCCATTTCGACTTCGCTCAATGGCTACTCAGGACGAACGGTTCTGAGTAAAGTCATCACGTTCTAAGGATCAGGCGTCGATCGTCGCGGTCGATGGGTGATGCTTGTCGAGATGCTTGCGGATGATGCGCAGATTCTTGGTGTTCGACTTGTAGAGAAAATCGAAAATGTCACCCGCAAAGGGGATCGCGCCGACCAGCGTATCGATGCCGACATTGCCCGCCATGCGCGTCAGCTGCCATTTCGACATGCCAAGGTTGCGGGCTTCCCACACCATCCACGCGCCCATCGCGGCGGTGGCGAGGTCGCCGACCACCGGCACGAGGCCGACGAGGCTGTCGAGGCCGACGCGGCGGTTGGTGCCTGGAATGACGAACAACCCCTCCAGCACCGCTTCCATCGCCTCGATCCGGCGGCGGATCGACGCGGGGTCGCGGCCGAAACCGGGCATGTCGCGCACCACGCGCTCGAACTGATCCTGTGATACTGCCATCTGCCTGTCTCCTTCCCCCTTAATTGGGGCGACGGAACAGATGGTTCAATGGGTGGCGCGCACGACGCGATGGCTGAAAGCCGCTCAACCGTTTGGACACCAGCGACCAGCGGATCGGCGCGCCCAGTGCGATATAGCCATTATGCGCCTGCATCAGCGCTTCGGCCTGGGAGATATGGGCGATCCGATTGTCGCTGTTGCTGGCGAGACTCGCGGCCTGTAGCGCCGCATCGGCGGCATCGCTGCAATGGACCGCACGGGCGCACCCCACGCGGCCGAGATACCAGAGCGCACTGTCATAGGGGGCCACTTCGTCGATCAGGCGCAGGTCCGCATCCTTCTGGTTGATCGCCACGCGCACCGCGGTCAGCCCGATCGCGGCCAGATCCCGCCGCAACAGCCCGAAGATCAGCGTCGCGCCCGGCCCCTGCGGCAGGGCGATGCGCAGCGGCGGGGGATCGCCATTGTCGGCCCGCCACCGCGTCATGGTGGCGCTGGCCAGCGCGCGGCGCTCGTCCATCGACTGCCCGGCCCAGGCGGGGGCGGTCGGCGAGCGGCCAAGGTCGAGCGCGGAGGGCAATATCTGCTCGCTGGTGGCCCAGCCGCCGAGCGGGAAGAGGGCGGACAGGCTGGCGCGGTCGATCGCCATGTTGATCGCTGCGCGGACATAATCATCATCCAGCAGCTTGCCGCGCCCGGTAACGGCCAGGCCCAGCAAGCCCTGGACCGGATCGGTCCGCACCGCGTCCCGCTCGACCCCGGCGGGCAGCAGCAACGGCAGGTCGGCAAAGCGCCCGCCCAGCACCAGCGCCGCCTGTTCCTCGCGAAACCGGATGATCGCGAGCGCGGCATTTTCGGCGCGCAACACCCGCGTCTGCGATGGCGGGATAGGCTCGTCGTCGGCCGCTTCATCGTCGCCGGTGGCGCGATCGACGGGGGTCAGGAACAGCGCCTCGCCCTGCTGCGCGCGGCGATAGGGACCAGTGCCGCCTTCCCGCGCCAGGATCGCCATTTGCGGCTGGGCCAATATCTGCAGCAGGAAGGGGCGTGCGACCGTCAGTTTGATTTCGATCACTTCGCCCGTCATCGGCACCACGCTCTGCACCGCGTCGAATGGCCCGTCCGGGTCGAGCCGACGCTGGGCCACGATCCGCGACAGCAATATCCGTGCGACGTCGCGCGCCGTGACCCGCGTGCCATCGGGCCAGAAAGCGCGACGCAGGCGGAAGATATAGCTGCGCCCGTCATCCTCGACAATCCAGCGCTGCGCCAGCGCGGGCAGGATTTCGCCGCTGGCGTCGAAGCCGACCAGGCCTTGCGCGGTCGCTTCCAGGATCAATTTGGCCGCCGGGTTGGGCAATCGCTGCAACGGCTTGGTCACATCCGCGCGGTCGCCCACCACGCTGACGACAACCGGCCCGCTACCCTCCCGCGAACAGCCGCTAACCGTTGCCAGCGCAGCGACGGCGGCAAACAGGGGGCGATAACGACGCGGCAGGGCAGGGCGGGCGAACATGGCGATAACCAGACCTACCCCGCTATCGCCCCGCCGCCAACCGTCATGGCGGGAAGGGGAGGGGATGGGGCTATCTTTTTCCGGTTGGCGCTGTTTATAGGATTAGGCGCGACGCCATGAAGCTTCCGCTATAACGTCGAGGCTCTTACTGGACTTGAATCGGAAAGGCCGCCCTTGCACAAAGGCTGTCCCCCCTCCCGCCGGCGGGAGGGGGCTAGGGGGTGGGCTTAGCGCAACGCTCGCGCTGGCCCGCCCCGCTGCGACTAAATTCGCTCCGCTCATTAAGTCTCGCTGCCCCTCCCGCAAGCGGGCGGGGAATAGAAAGCTATTCGCCCGGTATCGACCACAAATGCCTACTCAATTTTGTTGTTAGCTCGCCGCAAACCGGCCATTCGATAGATTGTGCCTGATCCGAAACGGAGAGATGCCATGGAACGGCGCGAGATACTTGTAGGCGGAGCGTTTTGGCTGATAGCTCTTGCTGGTTGCATCATCGTCGCCTCATCCGCTTCCAATGCTTGTCGAGCGGGACATTGGGATCAAAAACCTCAATGGAACGCTAGGCTCTCTGCATTAAGCGTGTTGGAGCTAACGAGAGAAAACCAGATTTTGTTCGATGGCCGTGAAATATCACGGTCTGCGTTAGCCTCCCGTCTAATCTCGATCTCCAAACTACCTATCCAGCCTATAGTGGTGTTCCGGCCAGATAATGGGGCGAATTGCCGTCAGATCGTTCGGGTCCGCGCAATGATGGATCGTTTCCTTGAGTGTAAGAGCGGCGGCTGTGCAGAGGGAGCCGAATGGGATGGGCAAGCACCGCATGGTGCGGACATCTAAAATGTCAGCTATCGGGAAAACGGAGTCCGAAACTGGATGGTCCGCCATCTACCCATCGCCGTCACACCCGACTTTGCCCATGCATCCATGTGCGCAAAGCTGGCGCACATCTGATCGGCCAAAACCAAACGCCGCCAGCCCGCGTCACCCCAACGAAAAAGGGCGGCCCCGCAAGGAGCCGCCCGATATCGTCCGGTCGAAACCGGAACGTTGTGCCCCGCATGACGCGGGGCGCACCGATTACTTGAGTTCGACGGTCGCGCCGGCTTCTTCAAGCTGCTTCTTGACCTTCTCGGCTTCGTCCTTGTTGACGCCTTCCTTGACGGCCTTGGGAGCCGATTCGACCAGCGTCTTGGCTTCGGTCAGACCCAGGCCGGTGATGGCGCGGACTTCCTTGATGACGTTGATCTTCTTGCCACCGTCGCCGGTCAGGATGACGTCGAATTCGGTCTGCTCTTCAGCAGCAGGCGCTGCGGCAGCGGCCGGGCCAGCGACGGCGACGGCAGCAGCGGCGCTAACGCCCCACTTTTCTTCCAGAGCCTTCGACAGGTCGGCGGCTTCGAGGACGGTGAGGGCCGAAAGCTGTTCGACCAGTGCGTTGATGTCTGCCATGTGCAATATTTCCTTACTTTGGGGCCGTTTGCCCCGTCAGATAATGAGTCAAACGAAAAGGGGTCGGGGGCAGCCCTTAGGCCGCGTCCTTCTCCGCATAGGCGTTGAAGACCCGCGCGAGCTGCGAAGCCGGTGTCTGGATGACGGTAGCGAGCTTGGTTGCCGGCGCCTGGATGAGGCCGATAATCTTTGCACGCAGTTCGTCCAGCGACGGCATCGATGCGAGCGCCTTGACGCCCTCTGCATCGAGCAGCATTCCGCCCATCGCGCCGCCAACGATTTCGATCTTGTCGTTGGTCTTTGCGAATTCGACTGCAACCTTGGCGGCTGCAACCGGATCGGCCGAGGTGGCAAGGCCGACAGGACCGGTCAGCATGTCGCTGAGGCCGGCATAGTCGGTGCCATCAAGGGCGATACGAGCGAGGCGGTTCTTCGTAACCTTGTAGGTCGCGCCCGCTTCCCGCATCTTCTGGCGCAAAACCGTCGACTGGGCGACGGTCATGCCGAGGTTGCGGGTCACGACGACCACGCCAACTTCTGCCAGCTCTGCGTTCAGCTTGGAGACGACCTCAGCTTTCTGATTACGATCCATGCCATTCTCCACTTTCTGTTCGGCGGAAATCCGACGAACGCTTAAAACCCGTGGGGTAAGCCACGGGGCACTAAGTCCGAAGGGGAGAGATCGACTGGCCCGCATCCGTTTGACGGGAACAGGCAGACCCGAATCGGGCATATGGCCCGTTCGGTAAAGAACTTTTCCCCGTCTAGGCTGGACATTAAGAAGGGCATATTCCCTTCACCAACTGTCTCGGACGGTGAACCCCGAAGGGTTCGCTACCGGGCCGTTAGCGGAAGGGGCGCGCTTTGTCACGCGGAAAGTGGATAAGAACGGCCTGCTGGAGCCCTGGCTGCGGGATGGCGAAGCAAGCAAAGCCTACGGCATTGACCGGCCACCGCGCTATGGCCAGACGGAGACGAACGACCTGGTTCGTAAAGGAGAGGCATGATGCGGACGAAGATGAAGCTGGCTGCGCGCGCGCTGCTCTGTGGCGGGCTGATCATCGTTACGCCCGTTTACGCGGTGTCCGCCGCGCGATCGGCCCAGGATACCGCGCAGCCCAGGTTGATTGTGCTGACCGACATCGGCAACGAGCCCGACGATTCGGAATCGATGGTCCGGCTGCTGACCTACGCCAATGACATACAGATCGAAGGACTGGTCGCTTCGACATCACGCCATCTGCCGGTCGGCACGAATAAAGGGATGATCGAAGAACGATTGGCCGCTTATGGGCAATCTTTGGCCAATCTGAAGATTCACGATGATCGCTATCCCAGCGTCGAGCGGTTGCGAGCAGTCACACTGTCGGGGAGCGCGGTCTACGGAATGCTCGGCGTGGGACCGGGCAAGGACAGCGCGGCTTCCCGCCTGATCATCGAGGCGGTGGATCGGCCTGACCCGCGCCCGGTGTGGATCGCGATTTGGGGCGGCGCAGCGGATCTTGCCCAGGCGCTCTGGACCGTGCGCGCAACGCGAACGCCGGCGGAACTCGACCGGTTCGTCGCCAAACTGCGCGTCTATTCGATTTCCGACCAGGATGATGCAGGGCCGTGGGCGCGGGCCTATTTCCCCAAATTATTCTGGGTCGCCAATGTTCATGGCTTCACGCGCTATCGGCTGGCGACCTGGACCGGCATTTCCGCACCGGCGCTGGGTGCTGATCCAGAGCCGGTCAGCAAGGCGTGGCTGAGCGCCAATATCGTCGCCAAAGGCCCGTTGGGGGCCAGCTATCCGCTGCCCGCCTACATCATGGAGGGGGACACGCCGTCTTTCCTGAACCTGATTTCCAACGGCCTTTCGGTTCCGGAGCGGCCGGATTGGGGCGGTTGGGGCGGACGCTACGAACGGCTGACGGACGATCTGGGGCTGTGGACGACGACGGCGGACACGGTCGTCGGCGCCGACGGGGCGTCGCATTCCACGCCGCAGGCAACGGTCTGGCGCTGGCGTGCGGCTTTCCAGAATGATTTCGCCGCGCGAATGGCTTGGTCCGTGTCGCCGCGCTATGCCGATGCCAACCATGCGCCAACGATTGTGATGAATGGCAAGGATGGTGTGGCCCCCGTCGAAATAACAGGGTGCGCGGGCGTGCCCATCAGCCTGTCGGCCATCGGGTCGCGCGATACCGACGGCGATGCGCTGACATATCGCTGGTCCTGGTATCGTGAAGCGACCGGCCTCTTCGCGCCGGAGGTCACGCTGTCCGCGCAAACGGGGACTGAAACCAAGATTGTCATCGGCCAGACCGTCCAGATTGACCAGTTCACACCCCCATCGACCTACCAAATCCACGTCATATTGGAGGTGCAGGATTCCGGCACGCCAAAGCTGACGCGCTATCGGCGGGCGATCATCACGGTTCCGGGTGCCGACCATGGCGACAAGGCCAATTCCTGCGCGGTGACGCCTAACCCGCCCGGCCATTAATCGCTACGCAAGACGCTAAACCCTGTCCGCCTGCACCACCACGTCGATCGCGCGGAGCGCCGACAAGATCCGCATCAGATGCTGCGCGTCGGCGACTTCCAGGTCGATGACGTCGGTGTGGAATGGGCCTTCGCGGTTGACCAGTTGCAGGTTGAGGATGTTCGCCTTGGTCGCGCCGAACACATTGGCGACGGCGGCGAGCGCGCCGGGCTGGTTCTTGACGATGACCGAGAGGCGGGCGGTGCCGCCCTTGGACTTGCTGTCCCAGCTCAAATCAATCCAGTCATCATCCTGCCCCGCTTCGAGCGCGCGGCAATCGATGGTGTGGACCTCGATCGGCTCGCCCGTGCGGCGCACGCCGACGATGCGGTCGCCCGGCACTGGATGACAGCAATCGCCGAGGTTATAGGCGATGCCCGGCGTCAGGCCGCGGATCGACACCGGGGCATGCTGGCGCGGGTGGGTTTCCTCCATGCCGATGGCGCTGGTCGAGCCGGGGACGAGCGCTTCCATGACTTCGGAATCGAGCAGGCGGTGCGTGGCGATCGCGACCATCAGTGCGGCGCGATCCTCCAGCTTCAACCGCTTGAGCGCGCCTGCCAGCGCCTTGTCGCCCAATTCCTTGGCGAGGTCAGGCGAGAAGCGGCCGAGAATCTCGTCATAGAGTTTCTCGCCCAGCTTGATCTCCTCGCCGCGCTGCTTCTGGCGGATATAGCGGCGGATCGCCGCGCGTGCCTTGCCGGTGATGGCGAAGGTCAGCCAGCCGGGCTGCGGCTCCTGCCCGTCGGACTTGAGGATCTCGACCTGATCGCCATTTTCGAGGGAGGTGCGCAGCGGCACGACCCGGCCATTGACCTTTGCCCCCACCGTCTGATTGCCAAGCGAGGTGTGGACGGCATAGGCGAAGTCGACCGGGGTCGACCCCTTGGGCAATTGATGCAGCTCGCCCTTGGGCGAGAAGGCGAAGATGCGATCCTGATACATCGCCATGCGCGTATGTTCGAGCAGTTCGTCGGCATCCTGGCTCTGTTCCAGGATTTCGACCAGGTCGCGCAGCCACGCCGCCTGCTGGTCCGTGGCGTCGCCCTTCTGCTTATAGGCCCAATGCGCCGCAAGGCCGAGTTCGGCATGATTATGCATGTCGCGGCTGCGGATCTGTACCTCGATCCGGGCATTGTCCTGATGAATGACCGTGGTATGGATCGACCGATAGCCGTTGCGTTTCGGGGTGGAGATATAATCTTTGAAGCGGCCGGGCACCATTTTATAGGTCTGGTGGATGACGCCCAGCGCGCGATAGCAATCCTCCGGGCTGTCGGTGATGACGCGAAACGCCATGACGTCGGTCAGCTGCTCGAAGCTGATGTGGCGCTCCTGCATCTTGCGCCAGATCGAATAGGGATGTTTCTCGCGCCCCGACACGGTGACCGGCAAGTCGCGGCTGCCCAGCAATAGCTGCAATTCCGCGCCGATGCGATCGACCTTGTCATGGCCGCCTTCCTTCAACTGCTCCAGCCGCTTGGTGATGCTGTCATAGGCGTCCGGTTCCAGCTCGCGGAAGGACAGCAACTGCATCTCGCGCATGAAATCATACATGCCGATCCGCTCGGCGAGCGGGGCATAAATGTCCATCGTCTCCTTGGCGATGCGGCGGCGCTTGGTTTCATTCTTGATGAAATGCAGCGTCCGCATATTGTGCAGCCGGTCGGCGAGCTTGACCAGCAGCACGCGGATATCGTCGGACATGGCGAGCAGGAATTTGCGCAGATTTTCCGCCGCCCGCTCATTTTCGGACATGGCTTCGATCTTCGACAGCTTGGTGACGCCATCGACCATGCGGGCGACATCCTTGCCGAACGCGGCCTCTATCTCTTCATAGGTGACCAGCGTGTCTTCGATCGTGTCGTGCAGCAGGGCAGTGACGATGGTCTGGTCGTCGAGATGGAAGTCGGTCAATATCCCCGCGACTTCAATCGGATGGCTGAAATAGGGGTCGCCGCTCGCGCGTTTCTGGCTCCCATGTTTCTGCACCGAAAACACATAGGCGCGGTTGATCATCGCTTCGTCCGCATCGGGATCGTAGCGCTTTACCCGTTCGACAAGTTCATACTGGCGTAACATCGTTTCCCGATTGTGTGGGAAGTGCCTTGTTACGCAACAAAAAAATCCCATTTGCCCGAATAAGGCTGCACTTTTGCAACGCCTGTGGCTTTGCGCTATATGCTATGACGATGAAACATAATCTCGCCCAGGATCTGGAACAATGCGCGCTGCCCAGCGCGCTGGAGATGATGGGCGAACGCTGGTCGTTCCTGATCCTACGTGGTGCCTTATCGGGCATCCGCCATTTCGAGGAATTTCAATCGACGCTGGGCATCGCCCGCAACATCCTGGCCAATCGCCTGTCGCGGCTGGTCGAAAATGGCATCATGCTGCGCCAGCCGATGCAGTGTGACCGGCGCAAGGTCGAATATCGCCTGACGCAAAAGGGCGAGGATCTCGTGCCCGCGATGATCGCGCTGCGCCAATGGGGCGAACGGTGGGGCTGTGGCACCATGTCGTGCCAGGTGCTGGCCGACAAGCGCGATGGCCAGCCGATCCGTCCCATCGCCATCCATGCCCATGACGGTCGGCCGCTCAGCTTCGCCGATCTGGTGTGGCTGTGCCCGGATGAAATCACGCCGATGGCGGAAGAACCGGCAGCCGCAGCCTGAACCCGGCTTCACCCCCGCGCGGAAATCGCCTAGTCTCCCGCGCGATGTCCGTGCCCCGTATCCAGCCTCAGCCCTTTTTCGCTGACAAGAACCGCGCTTTCTGGAACCTGCAATCGCTGGGATGGGCCGGTGCCTTCCTGCTGCGCGGATCGTCCACGATCGCCAATGGCCAGTCCTTCTCCAGCCTGGTGCCGGTGATGATCTCCACCGCGACCGGCTATTCGGTCACGCTGCTGATCGCGGTGATGTTCCGCTTCCTGCTCAAACAGCGGCCGATCATCACCTGGGGCGTATCCATCCTCGCCGTGCTGATCGCCGCCGGGCTGGTCGCCTTCATCGACGCCTGGGTCTTTTCGACCCAGAATAAGGGCAGCGAAACGGCCGGAGTGCAATTGTTCCTGGGCGCTTTCTATCTGTCGGTCACGCTGATCGGGGCCTGGTCGGCGCTCTATTATGCGATCAACTTCTATCTGACGGTGGAGGAACAAGCCGACCAGCTTTTGCGGCTGGAGGCGCAGGCCGCCAACGCGCAACTGGCGATGCTGCGCTATCAGCTCAACCCCCATTTCCTGTTCAATACGCTCAACTCCATCTCGACGCTGGTGCTGCTCAAACAGACCGACCGCGCCAATGCGATGCTGTCGCGGCTGTCG
Source organism: Sphingobium sp. RAC03 (assembly GCF_001713415.1). GTDB lineage: Bacteria > Pseudomonadota > Alphaproteobacteria > Sphingomonadales > Sphingomonadaceae > Sphingobium. The sequence continues at coordinate 2,227,121 of NZ_CP016456.1, forward strand.
TCCTTCCTGCGCTACACGCTCGTCAACGAACCGACCGCGCAGGTGACGATCGAACAGGAGATCGAGACGCTCAAACTCTATCTGGAGATTGAGAAGATGCGCTTCGAGGAGCGGTTGCGGCCGGTCTTCATCATCGATCCGGCGGTCGGCCATGCGCGGCTGCCATCGCTGCTGCTGCAGCCGCTCGTCGAAAATGCGATCAAATATGCGGTCACGCCCAAGGAGGAGGGGGCGGAAATCTCGGTCAGCGCGCAGCCTGCCGGTGAAAATGTGCGGATCGTCGTATCGGACACCGGTCCGGGATTGAACGAAGGCGGAATGAAGCCGCACATGATGGTCAGCGAGGGCATGGGCGTGGGCCTGCCGAACATCCGGGACCGGTTAATTCAGGCTTTCGGGGAACGACAGCGCTTCGAAACACGTTCCAGCCCAAGCGGATTTTCGGTCATCATCGAAATTCCGCTGAACATGGAAGACAAACCGAAAGTGGCCGCATGACCATCAGAACTATCCTCGTCGATGACGAAAGCCTGGCCATCCAGGGCCTTGCCCTGCGTCTGCAAGCGCATGAGGATGTCGACATCATCGAAACCTGCACCAATGGCCGCGAAGCCATCCGTGCGATCAAGACGCACAAGCCCGACCTCGTGTTCCTCGACATCCAAATGCCTGGTTTCGATGGATTTTCCGTCGTGCAGGGGATGATGGAAGTCGAACCACCGCTATTCATCTTCGTCACCGCCTATAGCGACCATGCCATCCGCGCGTTCGAAGCGCAGGCGATCGACTATCTGATGAAGCCGGTCGAGGAAGGCCGCCTGGCCGACGCGCTCGACCGCGTGCGGCTGCGCCTGTCCGACAAGCGCCAGGTCCAGGAAGCGGAAAAGCTGCGCGAAGTGCTGGCCGAAGTCGCGCCCCAGGCGATGACCGATTTCGCCGCGGGCGATGAAGAGGGGCCAGCCTCCAACCGCTTCGAAAAGCTCATCAACATCAAGGATCGCGGCCAGATTTTCCGGGTCGATGTCGATTCCATCGAACGGATCGACGCGGCCGGCGACTATATGTGCATCTACACCGCCGACAACAGCCTGATCCTGCGCGAAACGATGAAGGATCTCGAAAAGCGCCTGGACCCCCGCAACTTCCAGCGCGTCCACCGCTCCACCATCGTCAACTTGAGCCAGGTGAAGCAGGTCAAGCCGCACACCAATGGCGAATGTTTCCTGGTACTGGAATCCGGCGCCCAAGTCAAAGTCAGCCGCTCCTACCGCGACGTGGTGGCCCGCTTCGTACATTAAGGCGAGGACTCTGCTCTCTCCCGCCTTCACGGGAACATCATTGTTGTAACTCGCTGGAGATACCGATCTGACCTGATGGCCGCGCAGGATGCAAATCCGGCGCGTGAGAATGAGCGTCTTCGCCTTGAAAACCATGTGCTGCGGGAGGAGAGGGAAATGCTGGGGAAGGCCAAGCAGTTCTTCGCGAGCCAAAGGCCGTGAATTTCGCATTTGTGCATGGCTGTCGGCCCCAGAGGCCCGTTGAACTGCCCTGCCGTGTCATGGATGTGAGTGAACGTGGCGATCGTTCCTGGCGCTCTCGCCTGATCAGCAAGCGGCTCCGAAGGATGGCTCAGCCAAAGTGCTGGCCCATATTCGGGAACAATACAGGCTGAGCCGTGGTACCGCAGTTTATCCTGAGCGCCCGCCTTGCAGGTCGTCGAAGGGGGCGTCCTTGCGTGACGATGGAGCTAAAGGAGGTGGGGCTCGATGTTGGCCAATGGCGGGACGGGCGGCTGATGAAGATCAACGGGCTCTACATCACCCGCCGTCGACATTCATATCCCGGTGGCATCAGCCTGCTCGCCTTCGAAGTCAAGGCGGCTCAATGGGATGGGTGACCGGCGCAAATAGGTTACAAGTCCAGCTGAATGATGGTCCGCTTCACGTTCATATCATCTGGAACCAGTCATTCTGCAATCAGCCCAGTCCTGGGTGTCCAGAATAGGAAAGCGGAACGTCCGGACATCGGGTATTACAATCGAATCCTGAACATCGCATCAAGGTCGCTAAGAGCCTTCTTTCTTCTCAATCATCGGCAACGGCGCCAAAATCTTTCCAGCGATCTGGACCAAGAGCAATCTCCGCTACCGTCAAAAGGCAAGCGTCCAGTCGCCTAAATAGCGTCTCGCGATCGATATGCTGGCCAATGAAGACGAGTTCCTGCCGACAATCGCCGACCGGTTCCTCCCATTGCTGCAGGATCGCACTGCGCCGATCCTCATCTAAGGGCCAGTTGACCTGGGGGATAAAATTCCACCATCGCCCTATATAGCCTTGGTGGATCAGGGTTCCGGCTTGGGAGATACTTCCGATTTCGGCGAAGCGGGCGGCATTCCAGAAATGGCCCTTGGCCCGCAGCAGGCGGCCATTGCTCCAGGGTTGTGCGAGAAAGTCATTCCAGCGTCCTGGATGGAAGGGCGCGCGGGCGCGATAGACGCAGGATGCTATGCCATATTCTTCCGTCTCCGGTACATGGTCGCCCCGCAGTTCCCGCAACCACCCCGGCGCGCTTTCCGCCCGTTCCAGGGAGAAAAGGCGGGTGTCGAGAATCCAGTCGAGCGGAACCTTGCCCATCTGCATAGACCTGATGGTAGCCACAGGATTGAGGCGGCGCAGGATCGCTAGCAATTCGTCGAGCGCGTCCGCGGATACCAGATCCACCTTGCTGACAAGGATCATGTCGGCAAACTCGATCTGGTCGATCAGCAATTGTGAGAGGTCGCGATCGCCGGGCAAACCTGCCTCCAGCCACTCGCCAGCGCGAAAGTCGCGCAGGAAGTGACGAGCGTCCACGACCGTCACCATTGTATCCAGTCGCGCGACATCGGCCAGCGTTCTTCCCGCAGGGTCGATAAAGGTGAAAGTTTCCGCGACCGGCCGGGGTTCGGAAATACCTGACGATTCGATCAGCAGATAATCGAACCGCTGCTCTGCTGCGAGCAGGCTGATCTGTTCCAGCAAATCCTCCCGCAGAGTGCAGCAGATGCAACCATTGGTCATTTCGACCAGCCGTTCCTCCGACCTGCTGAGGGCGACATCACGCATGATGTCAGCGGCGTCGATATTGATCTCGCTCATGTCATTGACGATGATGGCGACCCGTCGGCCCTGACGGTTTTTCAGGATATGACTGAGCAAGGTGCTTTTCCCCGCGCCCAAAAAGCCGGAGAGGACGGTGACCGGGAGGCGGGTGTCATCCATGGCCCTATGGCTCAGGCGGGTTCGAGATAGGTTTCGAACAGATCGACCACCACGGCGGAGGCGTCGGTATCGTCGCCCCATAGGTCAGCCCCTGTAAATTCGACATGGAGCGTTGGTTCCGATCCGCAGTCGTTGCGTCCATGGCCGATCGCGTCAGGGAACGGCCATTGTGCGCTGGTGCGGTGCGTGACGGTCCCCACCTTGCCCCGACAATAAGCGGGATAGCGGACATGTCCGGCAAAATGATCGTCGCGTACCCGGACGCGATCGCCGACCGCAAAGAGGGAGCGATCCTGGCGCGGGGCACGACCTTGCGACAAGGCAGGCCGGGCCAGCGGGAAGGGCTTGCCGGTCGCGGCGACCAGTTCATCCTGCGTCAACACGCCTTTTTCGACCAGTAGGGAGGCTACGCCGACGACATAGCGTTCATAATAGGGAGTCATCAGATAATAGAGCGGCTCCAGCCGCTCGACCGCGTGACGCACTTCATCGATGCTGAAAATGCCCTTTTCCACACCCAGGAAAATGCCGCCATAGCCGATCGCCTCCCAGTCATGGTGAAACGGGCCGCCGACGTCCGCATCGGCGATATGATCGACCCTCCCGAAGCCCTGCATCCCGGCGAGATCATGGATACCGTCCATTATGTCTGTCCTTTGCTTGAAGTCTTGGGTTCAGCCTGCCTTGGGCAAGGCGACGCCGATCAGGCAGTCCTTGGTGACGATCTGGGCGAGTTGCTCCGCGCTCCAGCCCCCGGTCCCTTCGGGACGGACGGGCAGGACCATGTACCGCGTTTCGGCGGTCGTATCATAAACCTTGATGGCGACCTCGGCGGGGATGTCGGTGCCCATTTCGGCCAGCACCTTGCGCGGTTCGCGGCAGATGCGCGCCCGATATTCAAAGCTCTTATACCATGTCGGTGGCAGGCCAAGGATCGGCCAGGCGGTGCAGGAACATAGCGTGCAGGTTACGACATGCTTGACGCTGGCGCTGTCCTCCAGCGCGACGATATATTCGCCCTGCGGCCCCAGATAGCCATATTGCCCTACAGCTGCTGTGCCATCGCTGAGCAGCAAATCCCGAAAATCCGGGTCGGTCCAGGCGCGGGCGACCAATTCTGCGCCGCGCCGGGGGGAGAAATCCTCCTCGAACACCTTTTGCCATCCTTCGACAAAGCCGTCCGCTGCAACGCCCTTGTCCTTCAAAACCTGATAGAGCGCGCGGGCGCGCTCTTCGGCCGACGCCTGCAACGGCAGGCCGGGTCGGTTGTCATGCATCTCTTCTAACCCGACAGACATTCCCTTTTCCTCTCTCGATGAGATCAGGTCGATACGACCGCAAGCGGACCTCAGTTCGGGCGAGGTCGCCGGGCTTGCGCCGATATCGCCAAGAGATTGGATGCCTCGACCAGGCACGTATTGCCCGATCCTGCGGAGCTGTTGACACATCTTGCGGGAACCTAGGCCAACGGAATGAATAGCAAGATATGCCAATGACTTCGCAAGCCTTGGCAATATCTCGCGCTGCCGCCCGATATGATCGGTCCATGCCTTTCCGCGAGCCTATCGACCGGCTCATGGAGGGCTAAGTTCGCGCCCGGAAAGGACCATCGGCGACATGGAATCCGCAATCGATACCCACCTCAAATGCCCGCGTAGCCTCTCGCGCCGGGTCGCGGCCGACTATGTTCCGCCTTTCCCCATGTGGGTGGCGCGTGCCGATCCGTCGCTCAAGCAGGTCGTGATGGCGCATTTCGGCGTGCAGTCGAAAAGTGGCGATGGTCTCGCCAACGCCGCTTCGCTGGATGCGCTGCGGCACATCGTCGCGATGTTTCAGGCGACGGACGGTCCGGGTCATTTCGACCTGGTCGATTATGCCGACACCGATGGCTATGACAATCGCATGGCCATCGCCTACTGGGGCGATCCCGCCGCGTTCGCGCGCTGGCAGGATGCCGCGCCGGTGCGGGACTGGTGGCAGGCGGATGCGCGCCTGTCCGACGGGCTAGGCTATTTTCGCGAGATACTGGCCCCACGCGTCGATCAGTTCGAGACGCTCTATGCCTTTCGTGATGCGCTGCCCGGCGTCGGCGCGGTCATGGATCGCGTCAGCGACCAGATTGAGGAACATGGCTATTGGGGGTCGATGCGTGACCGGATGGCCGCTTCGCAGACCGACTGGCTGGCGGCGAAGGGCGACCTGACCGTTGCTGCCGGCGACCCGCAGGCACGGGGCCGGGTCATCATCGGCGGGCATGACAATCTCTGCCTGATCCGGTCAGGACAGGATTGGGAGGAGGCCGGAGCGGAAGAGCGCGTCCTGTATCTGGAGGAGATCGAGCCGACGCTACGCGCGGGCATGGATTTCCTGCGCGATCAGGGTGCCAGTGTCGGCTGCTATTCGAACCGCTATGTCCGGCATATCGACCTGGACGGGCGACCGATCGACCAGAGTTTCGACCTGGGCCACTGGCGGTCGCTCGACCTACTGGAGCGCTGGGCGGAATCTCATCCGACGCATTTGCGCATCTTCGTCACCTTCTTCCGGGTCGCCACTTCGCTTGAGAAGCTCAGGCTCTATCATGAGGTGCTGGTGGTCGACGCTGCTGACCAATATTATGAATATATCAATTGCCATCCCAATAGCGGCCTGATGCGCGACGCCCGCATCGGCGCCGACGCCAACTGATCGGGGATCATCCATGACCATCCGCACGCCGTCGACCGCCGAACTGGCCGACATCGCCGCCAGCCTGCACATGACTCTGCCGCCCGATCAGGTGCAGGACTATCGGGTCCTGATGGACGGCTTCCTTGCCGATTATCAGATGATCGACGATCTTCCCGACGAGGTGCCGCCGCTGCGCTATCCGCGCGCGCCGGGCTATCGCCCCGAAGGGGAGGAAACATGCGGCAACGCTTGGTATTGGAAGGCCATGGTGCAGGGCGCCTCGACCGGCAAGCTGCATGGCAGGACTGTCGCGATCAAGGATAATATCAACGTCGCTGGCGTACCGATGATGAACGGATCGGCGACATTGGAGGGCTTCGTGCCCAGTTTCGACGCGACGGTCGTGACTCGTGTACTGGATGCCGGGGGCTCGATCCTGGGCAAGGCGACATGCGAGCAGTTCTGCCTGTCGGGGGGGAGCCATACGTCAGATCCGGCACCTGTCCATAATCCGCGCCGATTGGGCTATTCAGCTGGTGGATCGTCGTCGGGCAGCGCCGCCCTGGTCGCGGCAGGCGAAGTGGACATGGCGCTGGGCACGGATCAGGGTGGGTCGGTGCGCATCCCCGCCTCTTTCTGCGGCGTCGTGGGGATGAAACCGACCCATGGGCTGGTGCCCTATACCGGCCTTATGCCGATCGAGGCGACGGTGGACCATTGCGGCCCGATCACCCGCACTGTGCGCGACAATGCCCTGATGCTCGAAGTCATCGCTGGTCCCGACGGTATGGACTCGCGCCAGCGCGGCGCACAGGCGCAGGCCTATTCGGCTGCGCTGGATCGCGGGGTGCAGGGGCTGCGGATCGGCTTAGTGGAAGAAGGCTTCGCGCTGTCCAACATGATGCCGCAAGTTGCAGAAAAGGTCCGGGATGCGGCGCGCCAGTTCGAGGCGCTCGGCGCCACTGTCACGCCCCTGTCAGTCCCCGACCATGAGTTGGCGACCGCGCTGTGGACACCGATCGGCTGCGAGGGGCTATTGGCGCAGATGATGTTCGGCAACGGCGGCGGTCATAACAGCATCGGCTTGCAGGATGTCGCGCTGATCGACCGGCATCGGAATTGGCGCGATCAGGCCGATGCCCTGTCTGCGTCGCTCAAATTATGCATGATGGTGGGCGAATATGGCAGGCGCGCCTTTGGCGGGCGCTACCATGCCAAAGCGCAGAATATCCGCTTGCGGGTAAAGCGCAGCTACGAAAGGCTTTTCGGTGCCTATGATTTGCTGTTGATGCCAACGCTGCCGATCGTCGCGTCGAAACTGCCAGCCGCCGATGCGCCCGTGACCGAGATCGTCGCCCGCGCGCTGGAGATGATCGGCAATACAGCCGCCTATGACGTTACCGGCAATCCGGCTTTGTCGCTACCGTGCGGCACGGTCGACGGGCTGCCCGTGGGTCTGATGCTGGTGGCGCGCGATCATGGCGAAAGCATCATCTATCAGGCTGCAGCTGCCTATGAGCAGGCGGTGGATTGGGAAGCGCTGTGATGTCGGGCGGGCAGCCCGCGACACCGCAGCGCATGGCGCATATCGACCCAAGCATCGCGGATAGGCTAGCGGCAAAGCTCGAAAGCCAGAAGCCAGACTATCTGATGGAAAAGTTGGGGATCAGCGTCAACACATGGGTCAAGATCAGGCGCGGACAGCCGATCCGCGCATCGGTGGCCACGCGGTTACTGCGGCGCATTGGCCAATTGCCGGATGATGGCGGTATCGCCAATTGAGCGATCCGTTTCAGGTTGCGCATAGCGCGACGCAATGCAGCTTGCGATACTGGCCGGGCGACATGCCAGTCGCCTTGCGGAACACGCGGTTGAAATTCGCCTGCGACCCGAAACCCGTTTCCAATGCAATCTCCACCAGCGTCAGCCGCCCCAGTGCAAGCCGTTCCTGCGCCACCTGGATGCGCCGCTCCATCACATAGCGATGCGGCGTCAGCCCGGTCGCCCGTCGGAACAGGCGGGTGAAGTGGAACGGGCTGAGGCACGCCTGCGCGGCCAGTTCCTCCAGCGACAGTTCGGCGTCGAGCTTGTGTTCGATTAGGTCCACCACCCGTTTCAGCCGAACTGGATCGAGCGTGCGCGCGGCCTGCATATCCGGCGCGCGCCAGTGATCGGCGGAATATTGGCTGACCAGATGTGCCGCGAGCGTCGTGCGCATCCCATCGACGAGCAGACGATCGGTAGGGGCCGGTCCACGTTCCAATAGCGAACGGAAAGCCGTGCCGATCTGCACCAGCAGCGTGTCGTTCATGCCGCCCGCATAGCCGAGGCGCGCCTTGTCCGGATCGATCTCATACGCTTCCAGCGCTGCACGCTCCAGCAAAGTGGGCGGCAGGAAGATGTGCAGGCACTCGTCCATCGGCGCGGAGAGGCGAATATCGCTTTCATAAGTACCTGACGGACAGATCCAGGACGTCCCCGGACGGGCGAACGCCTCCTGCGTCTGGCCATCGCCGGTCCGCCGGACGCTGAGCTGTCCTGACAGGAGGATGCCGATCTCGGTACATTCCAGGCCAAGGTCGGCTAGCTGCCCGGCATCATGCTGCCAAAGTTCAAGGCGCAGTCCGGACCATTCAGCGACATCCGAAAGCCGCCGCCCGGTAATATATTTTCTGTCGCCATGACTGTTCAACTGCATGTCTTGCTACCCCATGGCTCGATTAAGACTCAGAGTGAGCGGCGGCACAAGTGGGCCGTCACAATCGAGCAGGAAATGGCAAAGAGTGCGCAAGAGCGGGCAATATCTTGCCGCAAGAGTGCGCCATTCCACAGATCGCGGGAAAGGCAAATGATCGCACGAAAGTACGAATTCATTTCCAGATCCTGCGCCAAACAAAAGAACATAATAGAAAATATTCGCAGGGTGCCGCGATTAACGTTGCGGCGGGTGAGAACATCTCGCGCTCGGATTGTGTCGGACCGCGATCATCTAATCAAATAGGGGAAGATAAATTGCGTTATAAAAATGCAAATCTGTCAATTTCGCTGATCGCCCTGGCGGCATCGACAATTATTCAACCCGCCTTAGCGCAAATCACAGGTGCGGATGCTGCGCCTCAGCAGTCCGGCGGCCTGGATGAAATCGTCGTCACCGCTCAGAAGCGTACCGAAAATCTGCAAGACACGCCGATCGCGGTGACCGCCTTTAACGCGCAGGCTCTTGCCAACAAGAATGTCGAGGATATTTCCGGCATCGCCGCCTTCACCCCCAACTTGCAATTCGATTCCACCGCGCCGCTTAGTGGAGCATCGTCGGCCGCGATCGTGTTCATTCGCGGCGTCGGCAAGTCGGGCTATCAGGTCACGGACGATCCAGGCGTCGGCACCTATATCGACGGGGTCTATGTTTCCAGCTCGGTCGGCGGCGTGTTGGACGTGCTGGATGTGGAGCGGATCGAAGTGTTGCGCGGGCCACAAGGTACGCTGTTCGGCCGCAACACGATTGGGGGCGCGATCAGCGTGACCACCAAGCGCCCGTCCTCGACCCCGGAAGGCTCGCTGGAGGCGACCTATGGCAATTATGACCGCATGGAAATGCGCGGATCGATCGATACGCCGATCTCCGACGTCCTGCGCACCAAGCTTACCTTTGGCTATAAGCGCGCCGATGGCTGGTCGCATTTGCTGGCGGCCAACTATCCCGCGCCTGCCCATAATAACCGCAGCCAGCGCACGCCCGGCGACGTCAATCGCGGATCGGGTCGCCTTGCGATAGAATATGCGCCATCAGACGCCTTCAACCTCTATCTGACCGCCGATGTCTCGCGCATACGGGAAGCTACCGTGCCCTCGGCCGCTTTGGCTGTGCCGCTCGATGGCACGCTGACGGCGGCCTATAATGCCAATGATGCGGCGGTCATCGACGTCCCCGGCTATGGCACCGGCGTCCTTTATGACGATCGCTGGGTGGTCGCGCCGGGCAACAAGCGCGGCACTTACCAGACGGGCCCGAACGGCACTAATCTCAACGTTACCGGCTTTGCCGGAACCGCAGAATGGAAACTGACGGACGATCTGACCTTCAAGTCGATCACAGCCTTTCGCAAGGTCAGCGGCAGCTTCAACCGCGATGCCGACAACAGTCCGCTCCAGGTTGTCGATTGCTTCAGCAATTTCCAGCAGAAGCAATTCTCGCAGGAAGGGCAACTGGTCGGGTCGGCCTTCTCGGATCGCGTGGAATATATCGGTGGTGCCTATTATTTCAAGGAAAGCGCCGTTGATGACTATCGCTGCGCGCTGCCGCCCTCGATCGGCACGATCATCCTGAAATCCGATGCCGACAATAGCAGTTACGCCGCTTTCGGCCAGGCATCCTTCAAACTATCGGACGCTATCAAGATCACTGCCGGCGTCCGCTATACTCATGACAAGAAATCGCTGTTGCCGGACTTCATCTATGACCCGGCGGCAGGGGGCGCCTTTGCCGGCGTCCGCACTGTGCCCTATGGCCGTGTCACCAACACATTTTCCAACGTGTCGCCACGCTTTAGCATCGACTATAAACTCTCCCGCGACGTACTATTCTATGGCTCCTATTCGCGCGGCTACAAGGGCGGCGGCTTCAATGCCCGCACCGTCGCGCCCCGGCCCGATGTTCTGGGCTTTACGCCAGAAAAGCTTGCCACCTTCGAAATCGGCACCAAGCTGGAGATGCTGGATCGCAAGGTGCGGCTGAACCTTGCCGCCTTCACCACCAAATATCAGGACATCCAGATCACCGTGATCGAGGATTTCGCGCCGGGCACGCAAAATGGCGGCGATGCGCGGATCAAGGGGTTTGAGGCAGAGCTGGCGGCCAAGCCGACCGACCGGCTGACGCTCAATGCCTCGCTGGCGCATCTCGACACCCATTATACCAAGCTGCTGCCGCTCTCCTCGCTCGTCCGGCCGGAATTTCAGGTGCGGATGAGCAACACCCTGTCCAACTCGCCCGCATGGTCGGCCAGTGCCGGGTTCGACTATCGCATCCCTGCTCCGGCGCTTTCGGGCGATGTCAGCCTGCGCGGCGACTGGTCTTACAATAGCAAGATCTACAATGACGACATCAACTCGGTCTGGCTGACGCAGAAAGGGTACAGCATCTTCAATGGGCAGATCGCCTATGAAAATGACGATGGAAATTGGGATCTGCTGCTCTGGGGCAAGAATCTGAGCGACAAGCAGGTCATCTTTAGCGGTGATGCCAATGCCGCGGCTGGCTTCGTCCAGGGCAATTACAGCGCCCCGCGTACCTATGGCGTCACCTTCCGCCGTCGCTTCTGATCTAACCGTCGCACCGACGAGACCATTCTCGTCGGTGCGACACTACAATGACAATAGTAGCAGGACAGGATAAAATGACGGCCAGTTATGTGTCGGGATGCAGCGATCACCCGCTGCTGTATCAGACGATTGGTGCAGCCTTTACCGACATCGCGCAGCGACATGGCGATCGCGAGGCGATCGTCGTGCTTGATCAGGACGTGCGGCTGACCTATACGGCCCTGGCGGCGAAGGTATACGCCTTCGCCAGCGGACTGCTGGCAATGGGTCTGGAACCAGGCGACCGTGTCGGCATCTGGTCGCCCAATAACCTGGAATGGGTCGTCACCCAGTTGGCCACGGCCAAGGCGGGCCTGATCCTTGTCAACATCAATCCTGCCTATCGCATCGCCGAGCTGGATTATTGCCTCAACAAAGTCGGCTGTCGCGCGTTGATATTTGCGCGGCAGTTCAAGGCCAGCGACTATTGCGCCATGATCGCCGAATTGGCGCCCGAAGCGGCGCAAGCCTCGCCCGGCGCGCTACGCGCCGCCCGCCTGCCGGAGCTGGAATGGCTCATCACCATCGGGGAGGGCCAGATGGCTGGGGCTTTACCGTTCGATGCCGTCGCGGCCTTTGTTACCCCGGATAGCGACGCGGCGCTCGATGCGTTGGCCAACCGCCTCCAGCCTGAAGACCCGATCAACATCCAGTTCACCAGCGGCACAACCGGATCGCCCAAGGGGGCGACGCTCAGCCACCATAATATCCTCAATAACGGCTTCTATTCTGGTCGCCGAATGCTCTTGTCGGAACAGGACCGGCTCTGCATCCCGGTGCCGCTCTATCATTGTTTCGGCATGGTGCTGGGTGTGCTGGCCTGCATCACCCATGGCGCCTGCATGGTCTTTCCGGGTGAAGCCTTCGATGCCGCCGTGGTGCTGGAAACCGTCGCGGACGAGCGCTGTACCGGTCTGCATGGCGTGCCGACGATGTTCATCGCCGAACTCGACCATCCCGCCTTCGCGACATTCGACCTGTCCAGCCTGCGCACGGGGATTATGGCTGGCGCGCCTTGCCCGGTGGACGTGATGGAGCGGGTGATCGTGCAGATGCACATGCGCGATATCACGATCGGCTATGGCATGACGGAGGTCAGCCCGCTGAGTTTCCAGACCATGCCGGGCGACAGCCTGGAACGGCGGGTCGAAACGGTCGGCCAAGTCCATGATTTTGTCGAGGCCAAGATCGTCGATGGCCGCGGACGGGTGGTGCCGCGAGGCATGCAGGGAGAAATATTGTTCCGCGGCTACAGCCTGATGAACGGCTATTGGGAGGATGCTGACCGGACCGCCGAGGCAATCGATGCGCGCGGCTGGATTCATTCGGGCGATCTGGCGACGATGGATGAGGATGGCTATGTGCGCATCACCGGTCGCGCCAAAGACATGATCATCCGCGGCGGCGAAAATATCTATCCGCGCGAGATTGAGGAATTCCTTCACCGCCACCCGGATGTGCAGGAAGCCCAGATATTCGGCATCCCCGACGAGCGACTGGGCGAAACCGTCTGCGCATGGATACGAACGGGCAATGCGCACCTTACCGAAGCGGAAATACGCGGTCATTGCCGCGGCCAGATCGCTCATTATAAAATTCCCGAACACATTCGGTTCGTCCAAGAATTTCCGATGACGGTCACCGGCAAAATTCAGAAATTCGCCATGCGCGAGGTCATGATGGCTGAGCGTGATGAGGCAATGATAGGAACCGTATGACCGTGCAAATTTACATCTTGCCGACAAGGAAAGGAAACGGTCTGCTCATTGGGAAGAAAATTTGATCGCTGAACGGCCGGAACCGGTCGTTTGTTGGTACGGCTTTTCTTCGATTAGAAATCTGCTGATAGCAGCCGCCGGATGACCATAGCGCTCGAAGGTCTCCAGAAGGTGGAAGGCAAGGTCAGGTTTGTGCCAATGCGATGAACGCCAGCAGCAAGGCCACAGACCATCGCATCGATGCCGCGAACGACAATGACGTTGTCACCGAACCGCCTGACATGGATGTAAGAGCAGCGCTGACCTGCGTCGCAGAGGCTATGGGTCGGCACATCGTCCGCCAGCATATTCGCGCCCGTATAGCGGCCAACGACAGTCAGCCTTGGGCAATTTTCAAGAAATGGGGCAACAGCGCCTCGGTGTGGATTCCCGCATCGGTCATGGCTGCTGCTGCTTTGCACGTCGATCAGGCGGTGGATGTGCGGGAAGAAGGTGGCCGCGTGGTGATCGAGCCGATCCGGGCGCCAGTCTATGATTTCGATGAATTGCTATCCGCAATGACGGCCGACACTTTTCCCGATGATGTCGATTTCGGTGCTCCGATCGGCAAGGAAGTCTGGTGATGTCGGCCTGGGCACCGTTCCGCACTCGTCCTCTCGCCCGCGCGCTATCGCGGTATGATGCTCTGTTGCCTGGTGACAATGCGGATCAAGGGATATGTTTTTGAGGTGGTCGTCAGCCACGATCCGCCAAGCGCTGTCCTGGCCCTAGGCAGCATCTACTTCCCCACCGCAACCTTCTCCGCCGCCGCCATCACGCGCAGGACATTTTCGCCCGCCAGCTTCGCGATGTCTCCATCGTTCCAGCCGCGCCGCATCAGTTCGGACAGCAAAGCTGGGTACGTCTCGACGCCGCCCAACCCCTGCGGCAACGCACCCACGCCGTCGAAATCGCTACCGATCCCGACATGGTCGATCCCTGCCACCTTGACGATATGATCGATATGGTCGGCGACCTGCGCGATCGTGGTGACGGGTTCGGGATGCGCCTGTTCCCAGTCGGCCAGTGCCTGCGCCGCGCCCTTGGGGTCGCCGATATGCAGGCCGCCAAAGGGTGGGGCGTTGTTGCGGGTGATTTCCGCGCTGCGATCCGCGCCCCAGATGCGCCGGGCTTCGGAGACATATTGGGCGGCGAAATTGACCATCACTACCCGCCATTGGCCGCGACCTGGCGCAGCACCGTATCCGACACGTTGCGCGGCGTGTCGCACAGCGCGCGGGCGTTGGAGTGGGAGAAGATCACCGGCGCTTGCGTGACGCGCAGCGCATCGAGCATCGTCGCTTCGCTGACATGGCTCAGGTCCACCAACATGCCCAGCCGATTGAGTTCGCGCACCACCTCTTCGCCGAACGGGGTCAGGCCGTCATGCTGCGGATTGTCGGTGGCGCTGTCGGCCCAGGCGATGGTGCGGCTATGGGTCAGGGTGAGATAGGCCGCGCCAAGCTGGCGATAGGCGCGCAGCACCGCGAGGCTGCCGTCGATCTGGCCACCGCCCTCGACCCCGATCAGCGACCCGATCCGCCCCGCCTTGTGCGCCGCGCGCAGCTCCGCCGCTGTGCGGACCAGCGTGATATGCTGGGGATAGCGCGCGGCAAGGCTATGGACCATGCCGATCTGGTCGAGCGTATCCTTGACCTGTTGCACCTGCGGCAGGTCGGCCGACACCCAGACCGACCAGAACTGCCCGCCGACCCCGCCTGCGCGCAGCCGATCAAGATCGGTATGATAGGTCGCCGGGTCGAGCCGGGTCAGGTCCATCGTCCAGCGTGCGTCCTTGGCCTTTTCCGCCAGCGCTTCGGGCCAGTCATTATGCCCGTCGATCAGCGGCGTGGCCTTCAGGATACGGGAAATGCGCGCCGCATGAGGATCGGGCGCGGCGTGCAGCGGCAGCGGGGCGAGCAGCAGCGACAGGACTGCCAGGCGAAACAGGGTCATGGCATCTGAGCCTATGGCCGCGTCCCCCCACGTCAATGGCTAAAAATCGCCCGCGCCGCCCAAAGCGCTTTCGCCCGGTGCCGAATGTGCGCCATAAGACGGGCAATGATGATCGATCCCGCGATATTGCTCCAGGCCTATTCGATCGGCGTCTTTCCCATGGCGGACGACCGCGATGCCGCCGAAGTCTATTGGGTCGAACCCAAGCAGCGCGCCATATTGCCGCTCGACGGCTTCCATCTGTCCCGCTCGCTCGCCAAGACACTCCGCCGCGATCCGTTCCGCGTCACCGCCAATCGCGCTTTCCCCGACCTGCTGGCGCTCTGCGCGCAGGCTGCGCCGGATCGGCCATCGACCTGGATCAACCGCGAGATTGAGAGCGCCTATCGCCACCTCCATGCCATCGGCTACGCCCATTCGGTCGAAGTGTGGGAGGGAGAGCAACTGGTCGGCGGCCTCTATGGCGTCGCGCTGGGCCGCGCCTTCTTCGGCGAATCTATGGTATCGCGGCGCACCGATGCGTCGAAGGTCGCGCTCGCCTGGCTGGTGGCGCGGCTACGCTTTGGCGGTTTCACCCTGCTCGACTGTCAGTTCATGACCGACCATCTCCATTCGATGGGCGCGGTCGAAATCAGCCAGCGCGACTATCTTCAGTTGCTGGGCGCGGCCGTGGGGGACGCGGCGCTGGGCGCAGGGGCAGGCGCACTGGGTTCAGGTTCCGGGGCTGCCGCCGAACTGGCATTCGCGCCGCTCGCCGGGCGCGCCGATGCCGGTTCACCCTTCGCGCCCAACGTCACCGTGTCGGGGCCACTTTCGGGCCATGCCATCGTGCAGCTTCTGACCCAGATGTCATAGATCGGGTGTTGCACGACATTGCGGTCGGGCCGGTCGCGGAACAGCCAGCCGGAAAAATTGCGCCGCCATTTGCCATCGGCGCTGCTGCGCACGTCGAGTTGCACGAACGCGCCGGTGTCCTGCACATTTTCCCACGGCGCGCTGGTTTCGCAGGCCTGCAGGCGCACGATCGCGTCCCCCACCCGCACCGCTTCGCCGGGCTTGAGCGTCAGGTCGCGGGTCAGCCCGTTGCGCTTGTTGAGCAGGCCGACGACGGCAGTGCGCTCGGCCATGGGCGTGCCGGGCAGGCTGTCCTTGTCGGCGGAGCGGATCGCGGTGCCCTGAACCTTGACCGGCCCGGTCTGGTTGGCCACCGGCACCTCGCCATCGCTACAGGCGGCAAGCGCGAGCAGCGACGCGCCGATCAGGATCGACGGGGCAACGCCCGCCGCACGCCCGATCATGATGCGTCGGGGCTCCACGCTTCATAATCGCCGGTCGCCTTCTGGCGCAGGCCACCCTTTTCCATCGCGCCGGACGGGCGATAGGCATTCACCGTACCAGTGGCGTTGGGGGTATATTCGCGTTCCCAGATGCGCGGCGGCGGCAGGAAACTTTCCGGCGCACCCTCAATCGAATGGTGCAGCCAGCCATGCCATTCGGCCGGCACCCGGCTGGCGTCATTGGCACCATTATAGATGACCCAGCGCCGCGTCAGGCCATTCCCATCGACGCCGCCCTGATAATAGACATTGCCCTGATGATCCTCGCCCACTTTGCTGCCCTTGCGAGCGGTGAAGAGCGAAGTGCCGATGGTCGCGCCATCCCACCAGGTGAAGATCTTGCCGAGGATTCCCATGGCCCAAGCGCTTAGCCGCTGGAGCGGGGCGTTGGCAAGGCGGATATGCGAGAATCGAGAGGCGGATCGGGATGCGGAGGGCGGGGGTCGATCCATCCCTATCCGTTCGTTTCGAGCGAAGTCGAGAAACGCTAGGCACAGCGCGAGAGGCTTCTCGACTACGCTCGAAGCGAACGGTTGGTGGCTGTTCGTCTTTTACCGAGAGGCGGATGGGCAGAAATTGCGCTCGGTCGTCACCTTGCCCCCCGACACCGCGCACCCGCCCCACGCAACCCGGTCGCCTTCCTTGATGCCGAGCGCCGCAGCGCGCCCGCCCGCCAGCTCCAGTACCGCCGCCACCGGCACGCCCGCCGACACCGGCACGCGCGAATAGGGTTCGGTATCGGCCTGCAGGAAGGCGATCGTCCCGTCCGTGCGGATGAAGATCATGTCGAGCGGGATCAGCGTGTCCTTCATCCAGAAACTCGCCGTGCGCGGCGGGTCCATCGGAAACAACATGCCGCTATTGGGGCCAAGCTCCTTGCGGAACATCAACCCCTTCTCCTGCGCCTGCGGTGTATCCGCAACTTCGACATCGAACCGATGCGCCCCCTTTGCGGTGCGGATAACCACCGGCAGCAACGCAGGCACGGCCTGCGTCTGCGCACCATTGTCGGGCGCGGCTTGCGGGCTGGAACAGGCGGCGAGCAGGCCAAGGGCGAGAATTGCGGCAAAACGGATCATGGCGATGTGCCTAATCCGTTTCGCGCGCCAAGGGGAGGGGGATTGAACGCTGCCACTATCTGTCCCCCCTCCCGCCAGCGGGAGGGGGTTAGGGGGTGGGCCGAGCGCAACGCCCGCGTCGGTCCACCCCGTAACACCGTTTCCGACCCATGATTTCCTGCGCGCCACCCATCAGTTGCTTGTCCTATGCTGAGCAGCAAAGCGGTCCGGAAGGAATCGACCAAATTCAGACCTTGGTGGGCGCAATGGGCTTGCTCAATAGCTGCCGTTACATGATGTTGTCAGGGTAATGGATGAGCAGAGATACACCGTAATAAGCATCAGAGCGTTTCTGGCCGGCAACGGCCGCAAATGGGACTGGGACGATTTCACCTCGTGTTCGCTCCATGATCCTCGATTGGAGAGCATCCGTCGCCGCGCTATGGCTGTGGACTTGCCCCTTAACGAGGAAGGCGAGGCCATTCTTCAATCGTTACTCGCGGAAGCCACCGAAGGGCGCGACTGGCGAGATGTAAAAGACGAAACCGATGACGCAAATGTCGCGTTTGGTTATCGATGGTGGCAGCGCATAAAGATAGCTACCGTTTTTCTAGCCTTAGTGCTGATCGCTGCGGACTATCTTTGGCGGCGATGATCATCCTTAATGTCCGCAAATTGGGTGCGAGGGCTTGTAACCAGACAGTCGCCTAGCCACCCCTTCTCCCCGCTGGGGAGAAGGATACGCAGCCTTAGTGCCGCAGGCACTTAGGCGCAGTTGGATGAGGGGGGTCGACGCTGAGGCAGCGCGAAACCCGATGGTCCTACACCCTCACCCAGCTTCGACTAGGCAGCAAGCTGCCAAGTCTGCGCAGCCCTCTCCCTCAAGGGAGAGGGGTAAGAAGGGCCAGATCGTCCCCCACGCCAAAACCCTCTTCCAAAATAGGATTTCATCTGATCTATCCTTATCGATGAACCCCGATCCCGCCGCCGATCCGCTCGTGCCACGCGCGACAGCCTCCCCCCACACAACCCCACAGCCGCGTCGCCGACGCGCAGGTGGTGCGTCCCTGTGACCCTACAGGCACCTCATTGTGACCCAACAGGCGCGTCACCAGGGCTTAGTCGGCACTTTGCGCACCTTTACACCCCAGTTTCCCGCACAAAATCACGCCAGCCACGGTGTGAACTTGCGCCCTGTGACCTTGCCGTAACCTTGGCCCGCTATTCCTCCTCCTGCGCCAGCGCCTCGCCCGGCGCGGCGTCCACCCAGCGGCGCGCCACGGCATAATCATGGCCTGCGCGCAAAAAGGCGGCGATCGCTTTCTCGCGCTGCTTGGGGTCGAGCGGCGCGGTGGCATAGGGGCCGACCCGCTTGCGCCGGGCAAAGCGGTCCGCCGCCGCCCAGGCTTCGGCCGCGATCTGCGCGTCCGCTTGCACCCGGTCTTCCTCGCCGATCCCGGCCGCGCGCAGATCCTGGTCGATCCGCCGCGCGCCATAGCCGCGCCGGGCGAGCGCCCCGCTCTTCATCACCGCATAGCCTGCATCATCGATATAGCCGATCTCCACGAAGCGATCGGCGAGGCCTTCGGGGTCAGCAGGCTGTTCACCGCCCCAGCCGCGCTCCTTGATCTTGCGCTTCAAATAGCTGAGCAGCTTGCCCCGGCTGGTCGCAAAGCGGGCGACATGGCGCAGCGCCATGTCGCGCATCGTCGCCTCATCGAGCGGCGGGGGGAGGCGTTTGCCGGACATATTCGCTTTCATGGGCCATGCGCCATGTTTATGCCACAGTCGGGCCGGAATTTTACCGTTCCTGGTCCGCTATGAGTGGATGCTGGAGTGCAATATCCGGTGCATGTCGCAGTCAAAGATGATAGCGGCCGCGCTTTCACGATTTTTAGACCATATGGTCACGCCAATATGACGGGTTCGCAAGAGATGATGGCACCAACGCCGACCACCGATGACCTGCCGCGCCGCTTCTCGGACTTCGAGACGCTGGGCGAGGCGCTGGACTATGCGGCGCGGGGCAAGCGGGGCCTGAATTTCCATGATGCGCGCGGCAATCTGGCGCGGCCTTATCCCTTCAGCGAATTGCGTGCCGATGCCGTCGCCTGCGCCCATCGCCTGATCGCTCATGGCGTCAAGCCCGCCGACCGCGTTGCGCTGGTCGCGGAAACCGGGGCGGACTTTGCCCAGCTTTTCTTCGGCATCGTCTATGCCGGGGCCTGGCCCGTACCGTTGCCGCTGCCGACCAGCTTTGGCGGCAAGGACAGCTATATCGACCAGCTCAATGTCCAGCTGACCAGTTGCGATCCCATGCTGTTCCTCTTTCCCGCCGAACTGGCCGACATGGCCGGGGAATCGGGTCGGCAAAAGGCGGTCGAAAGCATCGCGTTCGAGGATTTTATCGCCCGCGACGCCGTGCCCTGCGCCTTGCCGCAGGCGCGCAGTGACGAGATCGCTTATCTGCAATATAGCAGCGGTTCGACCCGCTTCCCCCATGGCGTCGCCGTGACGCACCATGCGCTGCTGTCCAACCTGTCGGCGCACAGCCACGGGATGCAGGTGCAGGACAGCGACCGCTGCATCAGTTGGCTGCCCTGGTATCATGACATGGGCCTCGTCGGCTGCTTCCTCTCGGTCGTCGCCAACCAGGTGTCGACCGACTATATGAAGACCGAGGATTTCGCCCGCCGTCCACTCGCCTGGCTCGACCTCATCAGCCGCAACGAAGGCACCTCGATCAGCTATTCGCCGACCTTCGGCTACGACATTTGCGCCCGCCGCATGTCCAGCCAGACCAAGGCGCAGGATCGTTTCGACCTGTCGCGCTGGCGGCTGGCGGGCAATGGCGCGGACATGATCCGCCCCGATGTGATGCAGAGCTTCGTCGATGCCTTTGCCGATGCGGGTTTTTCGCCCAGCGCCTTCCTGCCAAGCTATGGCCTGGCCGAAGCGACGCTGGCCGTCACCATCATGCCGCCGGGCGAGGGGATCATCGTCGAACTGGTCGAGGAAACCGACCTGTCCGGCGGTGACGCGACCGAAGGCCGGCCGCAGCGCTTCCGTTCGATCGTCAATTGCGGCAAGCCCGCCAAGGACATGGTCGTGGAAATTCGCGACGAAGATGGCGGCCCGCTGCGCGAGCGGCAGATCGGCAAGGTCTGGACCACCGGGCCGAGCCTGATGGTCGGCTATTTCCGCGATCAGGCCGCGACCGACGCGTGCATGGCCGCCGATGCCTCTGGCCGCGTCTGGCTCGACACCGGCGACATGGGCTATCTGAGCGACGGCTATCTCTACATCGTCGGCCGCGCCAAGGACATGATCATCATCAACGGCAAGAATCACTGGCCGCAGGATATCGAGTGGGCGGTCGAACAATTGCCCGGCTTCAAGCAGGGCGACATCGCCGCCTTCGCCATCACCACGCCGGGCGGCGAGGAAGCCCCCGCCGTGCTGGTCCATTGCCGCACCTCCGACAATGAGGAACGCTCGCGCCTGCGCGACCAGATCCGCGAGCGCGTGCGCGCCATCACCGGCATGAATTGCGTCGTCGAACTGGTGCCGCCGCGCACCCTGCCGCGCACCAGCTCCGGCAAATTGAGCCGGTCGAAAGCGCGCAACCTCTATCTGACCGGGGAAATCCGCCCCTACGACATCGCCGCCTGACAAGTCGGATCGAGGTTACCAAATCATAACCCATAGCCGTTATCGCGGCACGGTGGGCAAGAGGGATCATCAGCAAAGCGACGCGGATGGCCGGGAGCGGATAAGTCTCCGGGCGATGACGGGTCTGGGCACAATCGCCGACGACGCGCAATATCGCGTGCTGGAGGCGCAGTTCCGCGCCGCCGACAGCGTCGCCCTGCTGCGCCATGTGATGAACCTGCTGGGCCTGATTTTCGTCTGGGCCGTTTTCGCCCATTGCTGTTCGCCGATCTTGCTGGCCGGGTGGAGCGTGGCGCTGATCGGCACGATAATGTTGGGATTATGGCTCGACCGCAATCGTCGCCGGGCGGACAATGTCGGCCTGACTGCGCGGGATTTGCGTCGCCATGGGATGGGGGGCTTGGCGCTGGGCCTGTCCTGGGCGGGCTGCATGATGATCGTGGCCCATGCCGGGGAAACGGAGGAACTGGTCGCGCTGTGGACGCTGGTCAGTTGCATCATGGTTTGCAGCGCGATCAGCTACGCCGCCACGCCGCTGGCGGCGACGGCGTTTCTGCTGCCCTGCATCGGAGGCTTGTTCGCCATGTTCGGCGATGGCCTGCAACTGCCGCTGCACGCGCTCGCGACCAGCTATGCGCTCTCGCTGCTCGCTGGCTGCTTCATCTATACGCGCACATTCGCGCACCAGCATAGCAGCACCGCGCAACTGGCGGAAAAATCCGAAGTCGTCAGCCTGCTGCTGCGCGAATATGAAGAAGGCGGCTCGGATTGGCTGTGGCAGACCGACACGATGCGCCGCATCAACGGCGCATCCAAGCGCTTTGCCGAGACGCTGGGATTGCCGCCCGAACAGTTGGAGGGCGTGCCGCTGGTTCAGATATTGGCGGGCAGCGCGTGGGAAAGCGGACGCTTCGCTGCCGGACTGCACAGCCTGGCCGATCATCTCAAGCGGCGCGAAAGCTTTTCCAATCTGGTGCTACCGGTCGAGGTGGCAGGCAAGACACGCTGGTGGGAATTGTCGGCCTCGCCCCGCTATGACGACAATGGCGCATTCCTTGGCTTCCGTGGCGTCGCATCGGATGTGACGGTACAGCGCGAATCGGCGGACAAGATTGCGCAACTGGCGCGTTTCGATCCGCTGACCGGCCTACCCAACCGCAGCCATCTGCGCGAAGTGCTGGACCAGGCGGTGGCGGCCGCAGGCGCGCGCCGACCCGGCTGCGCTTTCCTGATGGTCGATCTCGATCGGTTCAAGTCGGTCAACGATACCCTAGGCCATCAGATTGGCGATAAATTGCTGAGCGAGGTCGCTCGCCGTTTGAGCAAGGCCTGCCGTGGGCAGGAATTTTGCGGACGGATCGGCGGCGATGAATTTGCCGTGGTCGTGCCGTCCGCTCTCGACAATCATGCGATCGCCCAATTGGCAGACAGCATCATCGCCATATTGTCGGCCTCTTATCAAATCGATGGCCATATCCTCTATATCGGCGCGTCGATCGGATCGGCGCTGTCGCCGGTCGATGGGCGTGATTCCGAAGCGCTTATCCGCAGCGCGGACCTGGCATTGTATCGCGCCAAGGATGACGGCGGCGGGGTCCATTACGCCTATGAGCCGCAACTCCATGCCAAGGCCGAGGAACGCCGTCTGCTGGAACTGGCGCTGCGCGCGGCGCTGGAAAAGGACCAGATGCACGTTCTCTATCAGCCGGTGGTGCAGGCCGATAGCGGTCGGGTCGTCGGTTTCGAAGCTTTGGCCCGCTGGACGCATCCCGAACTGGGGCCGATCTCGCCCGCCAAATTCGTGCCGGTGGCCGAAGAAGCGCGGTTGATCGCACCCATCGGTGAGTGGGTGTTGCGTACCGCCTGCATGGAAGCGGTGAATTGGCCCGATGACGTGCGGATCGCGGTCAATGTATCGGCCGAACAGTTGAGCCATCCGAGCTTCGTCGCGACCGTCGTGTCCGCCTTGGCGCAGAGGGGCCTGGACGCACGGCGGCTGGAACTGGAAGTCACCGAAAGCGTGTTCATGAACGAGGATGCGGGCGCTTTGCGCGTGCTGGATCAGTTGCTTGGGCTGGGTATCCAGCTTTCGCTTGACGATTTCGGTACGGGCTACAGCTCGCTTGGCTATCTCAGCCGCACGCGCTTCACCACGATCAAGATCGACCGCAGTTTCGTGGTCGGCGCGTCGAAGGATGTGGCGGAAAGCCTGGCGATCATCCGCGCCGTTGTCACACTGGCCGATAGCCTGGGGATGGCGACGACGGCGGAGGGCGTGGAGACAGAGGCGGAACTGGCGATGGTATTGGCGCTGGGCTGCAAGAAGGTGCAGGGCTTCTATTTCGGACGGCCCATGTCCGCCGACGACGCAGGCGCTCTGTTCCTGGCGGCGCCCGAACGGCTGATCGCCTGATCAACCGCCGCGCAGCAACCGTTCGACGGTAGTCCAGAGCGCGGCAAAATCCTTGGCCGGGGGGGAGTTGGGCGCGAAGCTCCCCAGCGGCTTGCGGCGCACCGTCATCTGTTCGATCATGCTGGCCATCGGAATGGCGGGCCAACCAGGATGTTCGTCCAGCGCCTTGCGATGCAGGCTGCGGCGGCGATCGACCATCGAATAGACCGGCAAAATCGGCGCATGTGCTCCGCCGCGTTCGACCAGATAGCGTGCGACCTCGCCCATGGCCCGCTGCGACAAGGGGGAGGGGATGACTGGAATGACGATCAGGTCAGCGGCGCGCAACACCTGCTCGCTGGTTTCAGTGAGGCCCGGCGGGCAATCGAGAATGATGCGGTCATAATCCTTGCCCAGGCTTTCGATCAGCTTGGACAATCGCTTCTTCTTGTCCATCTCCCGGAAAAGATGATCGAGGCTGCGCAGCGACGTGTCCGCCGCGATCAGGTCCAGTCCCGGCACGGTCGAAGGCTGGATCAGTTTCCTGACCTCGACATCCTTGCTGAAGATCGCCTGCGCGGCATCGCGACTCTTGCTGTCGGTGGAGACAAGCCAGCTGGACGCCGCCTGCGGATCGAGATCCCACAACAGGGTGCGGCGCTTCGATATGCTGGCCGATGCCCAGGCAAGATTGATCGCGAATGTGGTTTTGCCCACGCCACCCTTGAGACTGTAGACCGCGATGGTCGCCAATGCCGGTTCCTTTGCCATGAGGCGTGAAGCTACGGCTTCCGTCCGCCAAAGCAAGCGCTCAATCATCCTCATGTTACGCGACGGTGACGCAATCCATGCCGATTGACAGTGTGGGCGCGGAAACGCATATGGCGACCGCGAATCATTCGCAATATCATTATAAGCAGATCATCGGGGGGCATCGCCATGCCAAAGTCGCACGTCATTCTTTTGTCCATCACGGCATCGCCGCTTGCGCTGTTGCTCGTCGCGCCCGCACAGGCGCAGACCTCTGCGCCGACCGATGCGACGGAAGCAGACCAGATCATCGTCACGGGTTCCTACACCACCAATGAGAAACTGGGGTCAGCGACGGGGCTGGGCCTGACCATTCAGGAGACGCCCCAGTCCGTGACGGTGATGACGGCGCAGCGTATGGAGGATCAGGCGATCCGAACGCTGAGTGATGTCATGAACAATGCGGCGGGCGTTTCGGTCAAGGCGCTGGACAGTTCGCGCAACGGCTTTTCGGCGCGCGGCTTCGACATCAATATCTATCAGATTGACGGCATCCCTGTGCAATGGGACCAGGGATTCAGCGCGGGCGAATCCAATCTGGACGTCATTATCTACGAACAGGTCGAGATCGTGCGCGGTGCCACGGGTCTTCTGACCGGCGTCGGCAATCCCTCGGCTTCGGTCAACCTGGTGCGCAAACATGCCGACAGCGACCATCTGACCGGAACGTTGACCGCTTCGGCAAGCCGCTGGGACAATATTTTCGTCATGGGCGATATCAGTGCGCCCATCACCGCCGATGGCGCCGTGCGCGGCCGGGTCGTGGCCAAATATGAGGAAGGCGACAGTTTCATTGACCGCCTGCACAACAAGAAACTCGTCCTATACGGCGTGATCGACGCTGATGTCACGGTGGACACGCATCTGCGCTTCGGCGCCAGCTATCAGGACCATGATGCCAGCGGCACCCAATGGGGCGGTTTGCCGACCTGGTTTTCCGATGGCTCCCGCACGGATTGGAGCCGGTCCCAAAGCATCGGTGCGGACTGGACGACATGGCCCGCGAAAAATGCCACCTATTTTGCCGATGCGACGCAGCAACTCGGCGAACGGTGGCAATTGCGCGTTTATGGCAATTATACGCAGAACAGCAGCGACATGCGATTGCTGTTCCTGTCGGGGCAGCCGGACAAGGATACGGGTCTTGGCATGACGGCCTCGCCCAGTCGCTTTGACGCGCGGCGCAACCAGTTCGATGTCGGCATCCGGCTGAATGGCAGCTACGCGCTGTTCGGTCGCGACCATGAATTGATGGTCGGGGCAAGCTATGCCAAGCAGGATATGGACTTTTTCGGCTATGCGCGCAGCAATGTCGCGACGCCGGGTAATTTCCTGACCTGGGATGGCAGCTATGCCGAACCGACCTGGGGCGCGCGCAGCCATCAGGTGGACCTCGCCACCAAGCAATGGGGCTATTTCGCATCGACGCGGGTCAATCTCGCGGATTCGCTCAAGCTCATATTGGGCGGGCGACTGAACAGCTGGGATCGCACCGGCGGCTATTATGGCATGGCGATCGATTACGGCATCCGCGACAAGTTCACGCCCTATGCCGGGCTACTGTACGATATCGCACCGGGCCATACGCTCTATGCCAGCTATACCGACATTTTCCAGCCGCAGCAGATACGGAACCGCAACGGCCAGTTCCTCGATCCGCTATCGGGCAGCACCTATGAGGCCGGGCTCAAGAGCAGCTTCTTTGGCGGGCGGCTGAACACAGCGCTGTCGGTCTTCCGCATCGAGCAGGATAATTTCGGCGTGCTGGACGGCGACATTCCGGTGCTGGGTACGGAAAATGAACAAGCCTATCGGGCGATCAAGGGTGCCAGAAGCACCGGATTCGAAGTCGAGGCGAATGGCGAAGTGCTGCCCGGCTGGTCGGTCAGCGGCAACTACACCCAGTTTCGCGCTAAGGATGCGAACGGCGCGCGTATCAACACGCTTTATGCGCAGAAGTTGTTGCGCCTATTCACCACCTATAAGCTGAACAGCCTCACAATAGGCGGCGGGGTCAATTGGGAGGGGCTGAGCTATACCGACGCCATCAAC
This sequence comes from Sphingobium sp. RAC03, assembly GCF_001713415.1. Taxonomy (GTDB): domain Bacteria; phylum Pseudomonadota; class Alphaproteobacteria; order Sphingomonadales; family Sphingomonadaceae; genus Sphingobium. The sequence continues at coordinate 2,253,446 of NZ_CP016456.1, forward strand.
CCGGTAACGGGGGCGGCGGAACGACTGGAGGTCAAGCCCTATGCGCTGGTCAACCTGATGGGCCGATATGAGTTCGAGCCCGGCCTGTCGGCTCAGGTCAATGTCGAAAATCTGTTCGACAAACATTATTATTCGCAGATAGGCTTTTACAACCAACATGCTTTCGGCGAGCCACGCAATGTCACGCTGACGCTGCAATATCGCTTTTGAGAAGGCGGAGGGCAGGCACATCGCCTGCCCTTCGCTCCAGCGTCACAGAACGTCACGCGCCTTTTCGGGCGGCCGGGCAATGACCGCGCCCTTTTCCGTGATCACGATCGGTCGCTCGATCAGGATCGGGTGCGATGTCATTGCATGAAGTATGTCCGAATCGCTGTCCGTATTGAGGCCGATCTCCTTCACCACGGCCTCGCCCTTGCGCAGCGCCTGCGCGGGGGTGACGCCAGCCTTGGCGAACAGCGCTTCCAGTTCGGCGCGGCTCGGAGGGGTCTTGAGATAGTCGACAATCTCGACCTCCACGCCCGGCGTCGCTTGCAGGATCGCAAGCGCCTCGCGCGATTTCGAACAGCGGGGGTTATGCCAGATGCTTGCCTTCATGGCTGGCCGTCGCGGGCCAGCCATTCCTCCAGCCACTTGATCGTATAATCGCCGTTGAGGAACTCAGGATCGCGCAGCAGCGCCTGATGCAGAGGAATGGTGGTCTTCATCCCCTCGATCACATATTCCTCCAGCGCGCGCTTCAAGCGCATGATCGCGCCCTCACGGGTGCGGCCATAGACGATCAGCTTGCCGATCATGGAGTCATAATAAGGCGGCACCTTATAGCCTTGATACAGGCCGCTATCGACGCGGACGTGCATGCCGCCGGGGACGTGATAGCTGGTCACGGTGCCGGGTGAGGGGGCGAAGGTGCGGGGGTCTTCGGCGTTGATGCGGCATTCGATCGCATGGCCCGAAAACACGATATCTTCCTGCGCAACCGACAGTGGCCGACCCTCGGCTATGCGGATCTGTTCGCGCACCAGGTCGACGCCGGTGATCATCTCGGTCACGGGATGTTCGACCTGCAGCCGGGTGTTCATTTCGATGAAGTAGAATTCCCCATCTTCCCACAGAAATTCGATCGTGCCCGCGCCGCGATAGGCCATGTCGGCCATCGCCTTGGCACATATGCCGCCGATACGCTCGCGATCGGCCTGGCCCAGCACCGGGGAGGGGGCTTCTTCCAGCACCTTCTGGTGGCGGCGCTGGAGCGAACAGTCGCGTTCGCCCAGATGGATGGCATTGCCCTTGCCGTCGCCGAACACCTGGATTTCGATGTGGCGGGGGTTGCCGAGATATTTTTCGAGATAAACGGTGGCGTCGCCGAAAGCGGCCTTCGCTTCCGACCCGGCCTGCTGCATCAGCGTTTCCAGATCGTCGGGCGAGGTGCAGACCTTCATGCCGCGACCGCCGCCGCCCGAAGCCGCCTTGATGATGACCGGGTAACCAGCCTTCTCTGCAATCGCCTTGGCTTCTTCCAGGTCGCTGATCGCGCCGTCGGAGCCGGGGACGAGCGGCAGGCCGAGCGCGCCAGCGGTGCGCTTGGCTTCGATCTTGTCGCCCATGGTGCGGATATGTTCGGGCTTTGGCCCAACGAAAGCGATGCCATGCGCTTCGACGATCTCGGCGAATTTGGCGTTTTCGCTCAGGAAACCATAGCCGGGATGGATCGCGTCCGCGCCGGAGATTTCGGCGGCGGAGATGATCGCCGCGACGTTCAGATAGCTGTCGCGCGCGGCGGGCGGCCCGATGCAGATCGCTTCGTCGGCGAGGCGCACATGCATGGCGTCGGCGTCGGCGGTGGAATGGACCGCGACCGTCTTGATGCCCATTTCATGGCAGGCGCGGTGGATGCGGAGCGCGATTTCGCCGCGATTGGCGATGAGCAGCTTTTCAATGGCCATGAGCTATTGTGGCCTTATTCGATCACGATGAGCGGCTGGTCGAATTCGACCGGCTGCCCGTTATCGACGAACACGGCCTTGACCGTGCCCGATACCGGCGCGGAAATCGCGTTCATGACCTTCATGGCTTCGATGATCAGCACGGTTTCACCAGCGGCAACCTGCGACCCGATACGGGCGAAGGGCGTGGCGCCGGGTTCGGCCGACAGATAGGCGGTGCCGACGATCGGCGAGCGGACCAGCGTGCCGGCGGGCATGGCGGGTTCGGCTGCGGTGGCGGCAGGCGCGGCCACGGCGGGGGCGGCTGCTGCAACGGGCGCTGCGGGTGGCGCGGCATAGACGGGTGCCATGGCCCCGGCCTTGCGGGCGACGCGGATCTTGCGGTCGCCGTCTTCGACCTCGATTTCTGTCAGGTTGGTGTCGTCCAGCAGCGCGGCCAGTTCGCGCACCAGGGTAACGTCCACCTGCATCGCGCCCTTGTCTTGCTTGTCGTTCATGGTTGACCCTTGTTTGCCATTATACCGTATCTCTAGCGGCCAGCGCCTATGCCGGTTTGCGGCAAAGCGCAACTTTGTAACGTCTGGCCGATCGAGTGCAACGCCGTATGCGCCGATACTATAGTTCCAGGGCGGCTTCGAGCGCGAGCATATAGGAGAGGGGGCCAAAGCCCGCGATCGTCCCCTTCGCCGCCATGCCGACATAGCTTTTATGGCGGAAAGGTTCGCGGGCATGGGGGTTGGACAGGTGAATTTCGATCACCGGCACGCTGATCGCCTTGATCGCGTCATGCAGGGCGACGGAGGTGTGGGTCAGGCCGCCGGGATTGATGATGACCGCATGTGCGCCTTCGCTATGGGCTTCCTGCAACCAGTCGATCAGATGGCCTTCATGATTGGATTGGCGAAAATCGAGGGCGACATGGGCGCGGGTGGCGGCATCCTCCATCCGTTCGGCGATGTCGTCGAGCGTGTCATAGCCATAGATTTCTGGCTCTCGCGTGCCCAGCAGATTGAGATTGGGGCCGTTGAGAACGTAGATTTTGCGACTATCCGCCATGGCGATCCCCCTTGCATGTTGCGGCTGGGGCGATGCCACCCCTATATGCTGCACAATCCTTAGCCTTTCGTGCCGCGCCAAGTCGAGGCACGTTTCCTTTTTGCAAGAACGGGACCGCATATCGTGAGCGTCGACGGCACCATATCCATCCACATCAATGGCGAGCATCGCCGCGTGCGCGAAGGGCTGACGCTGGCGGCGCTGGCAAGCGAACTGGGCTTCGTGCCGGAAAAGGTGGCGGTGGAGCGCAATCTGGCGGTCGTGCCCCGCTCGACGCTGCAGGACGTGATGGTCGAGGATGGCGACGAACTGGAAATCGTGCATTTCGTCGGCGGTGGTGACATCGCTCTGGCGGCCGACGATAGCTGGAGCGTTGCTGGCAAGACATTCCGCTCGCGACTGATCGTCGGCACGGGCAAATATAAGAGTTTCGAGCAGAATGCGGCGGCGGTCGCGGCATCGGGTGCGGAGATCGTCACCGTGGCCGTGCGCCGCGTCAATGTGTCGGACCCCAAGGCGCCGATGCTGACCGACTATATCGACCCGAAGGTCATCACCTATCTGCCCAATACGGCGGGCTGTTTCACGGGCGAGGACGCCATCCGCACGCTGCGCCTGGCGCGGGAAGCGGGCGGTTGGGAACTGGTGAAGCTCGAAGTGCTGGGTGAGGCGCGGACGCTCTATCCCGACATGGTCGAAACGCTGCGCGCGACCGAGATATTGGCCAAGGAAGGCTTCAAGCCGATGGTCTATTGCGTCGATGATCCGATCGCGGCCAAGCGGCTGGAGGATGTCGGTGCGGTGGCGATCATGCCGCTGGGCGCGCCCATCGGGTCCGGGCTGGGCATCCAGAACCGGGTGACGATCCGGCTGATCGTGGAGGGCACCAAGCTGCCGGTATTGGTCGATGCCGGGGTCGGCACGGCGTCGGAAGCGGCGCAGGCGATGGAACTGGGCTGTACCGGCGTGCTGATGAACACGGCGATCGCCGAGGCGAAAGACCCGGTGCTGATGGCCGCCGCGATGAAGGCCGGTGTCGAGGCGGGCCGTATGGCCTATCGCGCCGGGCGCATGGGCAAGCGCATGTATGCCGACCCGTCCAGTCCTCTGGCGGGATTGATCTGACGCGCTTTCGCGATCGCAGTAAATTGACCGGCGGCCCGCTTGTCCCCTATGGGCAGGATCAAGTTGAGGAGGAGAATAAGCGATGGTGAACAAGCTCTACCCTGATGCGGCATCGGCTCTGGAAGGCCTCCTCTTCGACGGGATGGAACTCTGTGCGGGCGGATTTGGCCTGTGCGGCATTCCCGAACGACTGATCGATGCGATCCGCGATTCGGGCGTCAAGGATCTGACCATCGCGTCCAACAATGCCGGGATTGATGGCGAGGGGCTGGGCAAGCTGCTCCGCACCCGGCAGGTCAAGAAGATGATCTCCTCCTATGTCGGCGAAAACAAAGAGTTCGAGCGGCAATATCTGGCGGGCGAGCTGGAGGTCGAGTTCTGCCCGCAGGGGACGCTGGCCGAACGGTGCCGCGCAGGGGGGGGCGGCATTCCGGGCTTCTACACCAAGACGGGCGTCGGGACGGCCGTGGCCGAGGGCAAGGAAGTCAAGAGTTTCGACGGGCAGGATTATATCCTGGAGCGCGGCATCTTTGCCGATGTGGCGATCATCAAGGGCTGGAAAGCCGATGAGAGCGGCAACCTGATTTTCCGCAAGACCGCGCGTAACTTCAACCAGCCGATGGCGACGGCCGCGAAGATCTGCGTTGCCGAAGTCGAGGAAGTGGTGCCGGTCGGCTCACTCGATCCCGATATGATCCATCTGCCCGGCATTTATGTGAAGCGCATGATCGTCGGCGCGCCCTATGACAAGAAGATCGAATTTCGCACCGTAAGGCAGCGGGAAGCGGCGTGAGCTTTTTTGCTCCCCTCCCCTTCAGGGGAGGGGCCGGGGGTGGGGGCGTGCAGCCCGTGCCTTCGATGGCCCCCACCCCAACCCCTCCCCTGAAGGGGAGGGGCTTTGGTTTGTGCATGGCGTTAGCATTGCTCGCCGCCTGTGCGCCCATGCCGCAACCGATTGCCCCGCCGCCCACCAATCCGCCCTCTGGGATGCAATATCTCTACGGGTCGGGCGAGGCGGCAGCGCTGTCGGTGCAGGCCTTTGCCATGCTTGCGGCCCATGCCACCGTTACGGCCAAAGCACGACTGGCGCAGTCCGTCGTGCTGGCATCGGGTGCGTCGCTCGACCAGCCACGCTTCGTGCCGTGCGGGGACAAGCCTTTGGCCGCTGTGTTCGATGTCGACGAAACCGTGCTGCTGAACATCGGCTATGAATATCATGATGCGCGGTCGGGCAAAGGCTATGACGAAGCAGCATGGGATGCGTGGGAGCGCACTGGCGCAGGCGCGGTCAGCCCAGTGCCTGGCGCGGTCGCGGCGCTGGCGCAATTGCGGGCGGCGGGCGTGACCGTGGTGTTCAACACCAATCGTTCTGCCGCCAACGCAGCGGCAACGGCGCAGGCGATCAGCGCGGCGGGCCTTGGGCAGGCGGTGCATGGCCAGACGCTGTTCCTGCAAGGCGATGATGCCATGGGATCGGGCAAGGATGGGCGCCGGGCGACCATTGCTTCGCGCTATTGCGTGATTGCGCTGGGCGGTGACCAGCTCGGTGATTTTTCCGACCTGTTCAATGCTGGCCAACCGGTCGCTGCCCGACGTGTGGCGACGACAACGCCTGCGATTGCGGCCTTGTGGGGAAGGGGTTGGTTCGTCCTGCCGAACCCTGTCTACGGCAGCGGCCTCAAAGGCGGATTTGACGATGTTTTTCCAATGGATAGAAGGTGGGCCTTGCCTACCGATGGGGAGAAGAACTGATGCCCTGGACTCGTGACGAAATGGCCGCACGCGCGGCAAAGGAACTCAAGGATGGCTTCTATGTGAATCTGGGCATCGGCATCCCCACGCTGGTGGCCAACCATATCCCCGCTGGCGTGGAAGTCACGCTCCAGTCCGAAAACGGGATGCTGGGCATCGGTCCCTTCCCGTTCGAGGGGGAGGAAGATGCCGACCTCATCAACGCGGGCAAGCAGACGATCAGCGAATTGCCGCAAACCGCCTATTTCTCCTCCGCTGACAGTTTTGCGATGATCCGTGGCGGGCATATCGACCTGACCGTGCTGGGCGCGATGGAAGTCGCGGAAAATGGCGACATTGCCAACTGGATGATCCCCGGCAAGATGATCAAGGGCATGGGCGGTGCCATGGATCTGGTCGCTGGCGTCAAGAAGATCATCGTGGTGATGGAGCATACGTCCAAAAATGGCGATCCCAAATTCATTCCTGCATGCACCCTGCCGCTGACTGGCCGCAATGTCGTGGACATGATCATCACTGACCTGTGCGTCTTCCAGCGGCCCGATCATGACAGCCCGTTCAAGCTGGTCGAACTGGCCCCCGGCGTCACGGCCGAGGATATAGCCGCCAAGACCACCGCGCATTTCGTGCAATAAGGGACGGCTGATGAGCCTCGATGGCACCTATGATGCGGGCAATCCGTTTGCCCTGATCATCGCAGGGAAAATCCCGGCGACCAAGCTGTATGAGGATGACGACACGCTCGCTTTTCTCGACATACAGCCGCAGTCGAAGGGGCATGCGCTGGTCATTTCCAAATGGTCGAAGGCGCGTAACATTCTGGAGATTGAGCCTGAGGCGCTGGCGCAGGTGATGGCGACGGTGCAGAAAGTCGCGTGCGCCATCCGCTCCGCGCTGAAGCCGGATGGCTTGCATATCGCGCAGTTCAATGGCGCACCGGCCGGGCAGACGGTGTTCCATCTGCATGTCCATATCGTGCCCCGCTGGGACGGGCAGGCCGCCGGGTTTGCCACCCATGGGCAGGGCGCGTTCGCCGATGCCGACGCGCTCGGCGCGCTTGCCGACGAGATTCGCGCGCAACTTTGATGGCTTGGCCCTTGATCTTCGGCGCGCACTGACATGGTGCTGCGTCCTTTCAATGCCCCCGGCGCGCGGCTCGCGCTGCGGTCCAAGCGTGCCAGCCCGAACCTGACAGGCGGCGCAGGCGATAGCGAGATCATCCTCGATCTGTCGCGGCTGCTCTCGCGTTCCTTTCATGCAGCACCCACCGGCATCGACCGCGTCGAATATGTCTATGCGCGCGAATTGCTGGAGCGCATGCCCGATCGCCTGTCCTTTGCGGCGGTTCATCCGGCGGGCGGCTATTATGGGCGGCTGAACAGCGCCGCGGTGCGCCAATTCCTGGCCTCGACAGCGGCTAAATGGCGCAATCCGGGCCTCTATGATGCGGCCGAAGGCAAAGCGGCGGCGATCCGCCATATGTTCGCCACCCGGCCGCGCCCGGTGCCGCGCGCTACCCGACCACGCATCTATCTGCAGGTTTCCCCACACCATCTGGACGATCCCAAGCAGGTCGGCGCGATCCTGCGGGCGGAAGGCGCGAAGTTCGTGACCTTGGTGCATGACGTGATTCCGCTCAGCCATCCAGAGTTCGCCCGACCGCAGGGGGCGGAGGAGCATTTGCGGCGCGTGCGGTCCATCGATGCCTTTGCCCATGGGATCATCGGCAACAGCCAGGCGACGATTGACGCGCTTGCCCCGCATATGCGGCGCGGGCTGGAGGGACGAGCGATCCGCGTCGCCCATTTCGGCGCAGACGCGTCCGACATATTCGGCGCCCCGCGCGAGGATGTCCCCGATCGCCCCTATTTCGTCTACATCTCCACCATAGAGCCACGCAAAAATCACCTGCTGCTGCTCAATATCTGGCGGCGCTTGATCGAGACGATGGGCGATGACGCACCCATGCTGGTGCTGATCGGTCGGCGCGGCTGGGAAAACGAAAATGTCATCGACATGCTGGAGCGCGGCGAAGTGCTGCGTGGCCATGTGATCGAAGCGGGCGAGGTTTCCGACAACCGAATGCAGGCCTTGCTCGCCCATGCCCGCGCGATGCTGATGCCGTCCTTCATCGAAGGGTTCGGGATGCCCGTCGTCGAAGCGCTGGCGGCGGGTGTGCCGGTCATTTGCAGCGACATTATCGCCCATCGCGAAGTGGGCGGTGATGCGCCCGATTATCTCGATCCACTCGATGGATTAGGCTGGATGCGCATGATCTGTGCCTATGTCGCTGAGGATTCGCCGGAACGGGCGGCACAGCGCGCGCGTATTGCACAGTGGCGTGCCCCGACCTGGCGCGACTATTTCGACATTATCACGGGTCTTCTGGAAGAAGTGACAGAGTCTGTTTCTTGACGTGCAACCGGCCGCCGCGCATGGATGAACAGTGACGCTATCGCCTTCGGATATGACAGCAGGGGCTGCGCGCCAGCCCCTAACTTTCCCGCCCTTTCTGCGGTCGCCCCCGTTTCCCGGCATTGCGCCTTCGGTCGCTACGATCAGCGAGGCGGCCATCGAGTGTGATGGCGAGGTTGCTGACGACTTGCTCGACCTGATCCGAGATGCGCGCGTCGGTGGGGCATTCTGGGCCGGAGCGAACGACCCCTGGACACAGGTCGCGCAAGTGCAAAGCATAAAGGCAAGCGCCGACGATGACGTGGCGCTGGTTGCCGGACTGCTGGATGTGCCAGTGATTGGCCAGGATGGCGTGCGGATCGATCCTGCCATGCTCCACGCGACGCTGAAACGGCGCATTGCCGCTGCCCGCTACCGTGACTGTTTCAGTGGCGCGCCTGTCGATGCGGCGCAGGCGGTAGCGCAGTTGGCGGACTGGCGTCGGCATCTGGACGGCAATCGAGGGATCGCAGCCGCCTGTGGCATGGCCTTCTGGAAGCGGGAGGCAATGCGCCACTTTCTTTGGGATGGACAGCGTTCACCGCCGTTTCTGTCTGCACCGCAGGGGGTGCGTCGTGCCCGTTATGGGCGCGGCGCGCTAGCCATCTGGCCTTCGCGGGTGCCACCGACGCTGGTGGCGGACGCGCAGGCGCAGGGCGTGCAACTTGTGCGGGTGGAGGATGGCTTCCTGCGCTCACGCGGGCTGGGTGCGGCGCTGCATCCGCCGGGATCGATCGTCGTGGACCGCAGCGGCATCTATTATAATGCGCTGGCTGCCAACGATCTGGAAACCTTGCTGGCGACGCAGGATTTCTCCCCCGCTCTTGTGGAACGTGCCGCCCGCCTGCGCGCGCGTATTTGCGCCAGCGGGGTCACCAAATATGGGCAGGATACGGGGCGGTTGCCTGATTTACCCACCGGACGTCGCACGGTGCTGGCGATCGGGCAGGTCGATGATGATTTGTCGGTGCAACTTGGCGGGGCAGGGGTCGTCGGCAATCTCGATTTTCTTGGCCAGGTCCGACGCGCCGAGCCTGATGCCTGGATCATCTATCGTCCCCATCCCGATGTGGAGGCGGGGCATCGCAAAGGGCATCTGGCCGATGCGACCGTGCTGACATATGCCGATGCCATCGACCGCGGCTCGCCGCTCATGGCTCTGGTGCAGGCGGTCGATGAAGTCCATGTCCTGTCTTCGCTGACCGGGTTCGAGGCTCTGATGCGGGGATGCCGCGTGACGGTCCATGGCATGCCTTTCTACGCAGGCTGGGGCCTGACGCGCGATCTTGCCTCACCGGTTGCGCGGCGCGGGCGGCAATTGTTGCTGGACGAACTTGTCGCCGCCGCCCTCATTCTCTATCCACGGTATCTGGACCCGGTAACCCGGTTGCCCTGCGGCCCTGAAGTGATGACGGATCGCTTGGCAAATGGCGCTGTGCCACCGACGACATGGCTGATCCGGTTGCGGTCCATGCAGGGAAAGTTACGACGGTTTATGACTTTGACGGCTGAGTATCTTCATGGCTGACGTGCCAACCAAGACCTTTCTCTTTCTGCAAGGGCCGCACGGCCCCTATTTCGCAATGCTGGCGGATGCCCTTCGGACGCGTGGGCATATAGCCCTGCGGATCAATATCAATGGCGGCGACAAGATCGACTGGCCGGGGGACGCCACGGACTATCGCGGCACGTTCCGCAACTGGCCGTTATTCTTCGATGATTTCGTCGTCAATCATGGCGTCACCGACCTGATCCTCTATGGTGATTGCCGTCCCTATCATGCGTCCGCGCATGGCATGGCGCGGCTGCGGGGCTTGCGTGTCCATGTCATGGAGGAGGGCTATATTCGTCCCGATTTCCTGACTTTGCAGGATGATGGAGTGAACGGCAACTCTACCCTGCCGCTCGATCCGCAATGGTATCTTGATCAGGCCGAACAACTGTCACCATATGATGGCGACTTGCCGCCGGTGCCATCGACTTTTCGAGCGCGCGCGCGCAACACCATGCGGAACGGCATGGCATCGGCCTGGATGCGGCCCTATTTTCCCTATTATCAGACCCATCGTCCGCACAGTTTCCTGCTCGAATCCGTTGCCTGGTGCTACAAGCTACTGACGCGGCAGAGCGAAATTCAGCGTTCGGCGGCCGTTTGGGAAGCGGTCAAAGACAAGCCCTATTTCACGCTGCCGCTCCAGCTCAATTCCGACTATCAGATCCGGGTTCATTCGCCCTTTGGTAACATGCGCGCCGCGTTGCGTTTCGTGATAAAGAGCTTCGCACAGCATGCGCCTCAGGGGGTGTTCCTGCTGGTCAAACGTCATCCGCTGGATGCTGGTCTTGTCGCCTGGCGCAGGCTGACGAACCGGATTGCTAAACATTATGGTGTGGCCGATCGCGTATCCTACCTACCTGACTGGGACATTGCCGAGGTAGTGAGCAAATCTCTGGGCGTGGTGACCGTCAACAGCACTGTGGGCACGCTGGCCCTGAACAGCGGCAAGCCAGTCGTGGTGCTGGGACATGCAGTCTACAAAGTGCCAGGCGTCGTACACCAGGGCAATTTGGATGATTTTTGGGCGGCACCTCGTCAGCCGGACCTGAAACTCTATTCAGCGTTTCGTCGCGTTTTGGTGGATCGGTGTCTCATCCGTGGCGGTTTGCTGAGCGAAGAAGGGCTTGAACTGCTTGTAGCCAATGCGGTTGAGCGCCTTGAGAAGGACCCGTCGGAAGTCTTGGCTCTTCCACGCCAAGGCCGCCGACGCCAGCGCCAAATAGCTATTGTACGGGGCGATGCAGCTTGATGGACGATGCGTCCTCGCCGAACTTCTATTGGATGAATGGAAGTAGTTTGGATGCCCGACGAGGATTCGAACCTCGATTAACGGAGTCAGAGTCCGTTGTCTTACCTTTAGACGATCGGGCATCAATCTGTAGCGCGTTGCGCTTGGGAGGCCGCAGATAGGCGGCGATGCTCATTCGGTCAAGAGCTTCTCGATGATCTGGAATGACTTTTTGGTCGATCACATAGTCCATCGGAATCGAAAGATCAGCTCAATCCCGTGATATTAACAATCGGCGACGCTTGCTCTTACGCTTTAATAATTCTCCGCCAATCACCGTAATGCTCGCGCGTCGCTCCTTAAATTCCGGGGATTCAAGGATTGAACGAAGCATGTCGATTTTTGTCACGCCACTGCTTAACAGCGCGAGATGGTGCGAAAGACCAGCGGGATCAGCGCGACGACCAAGTGCGTGTTGATAAAATTTCTCAATGAACGCCTCATCATCTAGCCTCTCTTATTCACCGGTCTGCTGCGTGATGGCTTAATCCGGGACGGGGTGGCAGGCTGAGGCGGCCAGCGCGAGTTGCCCTGTGGCGACTATTTCATCGCGTTTGGCCGAGAGGTTTGCGGGGTTTCTGGACAGGGTGGATCGATCTGCGGCCGCGCCGCGCCGTTCAGGTCGGCGCGGCTTTGAGGGCGCGGGCGATATGCTGGAAGATGTCGGCGTCGGGGCAAGCGCTGGCGAAGGCGATGCGGATGCGGCTGGCGGTTTCGACGACGCGGGCGGCGACCTTGATGAGGCGGATGCGGATGGTGGCGAACTCGGCGTTCCTCAGCGCTGCGGTGGCGGGCACGGCCTGCCGCAGCTTCCACATCAGCCAATATGCGGCAGTGTGGAGGATGAGGCGCATCTGGTTGGCATTGGCCGATCGGCAGGAGGTGCGATCGCTCTTCAACTGGGTCTTGTGGAGTTTGATGAGGTTTTCAGCCTGGCCACGAGCACAATAGAGCGTGTCGTAGATGTGCTCGGCGCTACCAAGCTCGATCGAGGTGACGACGAAGCGGATATCGAGGCCCATAGTGCTGGCTTCGATCCGCGCGACGACCCTGCGTTTGGTCGGCCCCCAGGATTTGGCGGCGTAGCAAGTCTCGGCATAACGGCGCAGCACGCCCAATCCCTGCAGCGCCCGGTCGGTGGCACAGGCATCGCCGCGATTGACGATGACGGGATCGGCATGGAGCGCCTTGTTGCCGGGCAGGCCGAACACATAGTCGATGCCGTTCGCCTCGCACCACGCCATGATCTCGGGGCGGCCGTAATGGCCATCACCGCGTAGCGTGATGCGGGTATTGGGCCAGTGGCAGCGGATGCGCCGGATCAGCCGACGCACATGGCCTGCCGTCTCGACCCCCGATGGGCTCTTGCCGGTGCGCAGCAGCATCGCCACCGGACGTCCAGTCGCGGTGTCATAAACATGGATCGGCAGGAAGCAGCGCTCGCCATAATGGCCGTTCCAGAAGGAGAGCTGCTGGCCGCCATGGACGACATCAACTGTCTCATCTATATCAAGCGTCACCGCGACCGGCGGCACGGGATAGCTCGCGCAGTAGAGATCAACGAGCGCGCCTGTCAGACGCACCAGTTCGCGCGTCGTCGGCGCATTCTCCCAGCGGCTCATCGTTGGCTGGCTTGCCAGGCCGATCACGCCGCCGGGCAGTTTGCCGAGCGCCAGCTTGAACCCAGGATCGTGACGCAAACTGTCGAGATCATCGGCATCTTCATAGCCGCAGGCGATCGCCAGCATGCGAGCGCGCAGGATGTCGTCGAGATCGTGGACGACGCGGCTCTGGTCGCGAGGGTCGCAAATGCAGGCGGCAAGCCGTTCCGCAATGCCAAGCTGTCGCTCGGCCTGCGCCAGCAGCAATACGCCACCATCGGATGTCAGCCGACCGCCGTCGAAGGCGGCGGTCATTTTCTTGCGGCAAATCGCTGGGAATGAGAAACCGAGGAGGCTATCATCTGCCATGGCGGTCGTGGCACTTTCTGTCCGGCGTAGAGGGATGATTTAAGCACCCTTTCTCTACTCCAGATCAGTAACTTACGCCACGTCCGCCAACCCCATCCCATGCCGCCGGTGAATAAGACGGGCTAGCGCAAGGATCGAAGCAACATCGACAGTCGCATCGGATTCGCGCCAAATTTTTTGCGTTGCACCGCTATCCACGTCATCTCTTGCAGAAGGTGAAGCGAGGGAAGAAGATTGCGATGCCGCATTTCCGACCGAATGACGAAAACGCAACGTGTCCCCGTCCTCAATGCGGTCCATCAGTCGATCATATAGGTCAGGACTAGACGTCAGGCTGGTGGCAAATTCGAATAGTCCGCGTGACCACTCATTCCAGTCGCTTGGTTCACGTTCGACCACGGTGGAATGGCCAAAAGCCACAGCAGCCCGCACCAACTCAGGTAGTTCGCTGTCGCTTTCATAGAGATACACGCCTTCAACCGTTAAAAAGGTGGCCAGTATCTCGCGTGTTGCTGGAATATCCCTGGCAACCACAGGCTTACCTAGTGCGAGGGCGTGCATAAGTGAAAGGCCAAACCCCTCATAATATGACGGCAAAATGATAACGCTACTGCCTGCCAGAATATCGTTCATTTCCTTTTCAGGAACGACGCCAGCTTGAAGTTCGCGCAGATTTCGGAGAGACGTTTCGCTTCCATTCCCCATGACTATAATGGAGAGGCTGGGGATAGCATTAGCAATCATTCTGCCAGTGCTGCCAGCAGCCTTATGTGCAAAATGGTTTCCCATAACAAGGACATGCTCCCGCCCTAATCTTACACCATCATAACGGGCGGCATAAGATTTTGGGCTGGTCGGCAAAAGGCGCGTAAATTTCTTAGCACGATCTTTTCGAATGAATCGATGACGGAACGTATCTTCTGCAAACTGGCTGATGAAGAACAGCCCACTTGCGTTACGCGCAACATAGGACCACATCGGCTCCACGTTGCTATCATAGCGCAAATTGCTGCAATCAAGCGCAATGACATCCAGCATTCCATATATATTAACGGGAGCGAGATGCTCCATAACATTTATATGATGTAAGTCGAAAGGCTGGCCAAAGAAGATAGCAACGGCGTAGGTTGGCGATATTTCAGTCCGGAATTTCACATTTTCAAGTTGGTCGATACCATGAAATTCGGCGACGGACTTATCGCAAATGGCGTAAACTTCAAATTCGTCAAACTGCCGCTTATCGCACCAATGGATGAAATTCACGATCAGTTCGTTCGTGCCATTGTGATGACGGCCCATGGTCAGCAGGTTAAGAGCAACCTTAAGCTTACCCTCCACAGTGGGTATTAGATTTTTTACCTGGGTCATGGCCCGATGTTCAGGAGAACGCTCAAATTCTCGAACCAACGGCAAAAACTCCGGGTGCCGTTCCATCATTTTTTGAAGATTATTTTGCTGCTGGCCTTTCAGGTCCATTTCGTGAAGCATGAAAGACGCCGATCCCGAATGATAGGCATAGGCGTGATTGGCGAGTGCTGCTCGATAACCTACTTTACCAGCACGCATCACGAGATCATTTTCTTCTTCATACCCAGTCCCAAAGGCTTCATCCAGATGCCCGAAGTTGGCCACGACTTGGGGGGAAATGAGCATATAGAAGCCTACGGCTGTGGGCGCTAAAGTATAGCGAGGCAAATATCGGTAGACTGATTGCCAACTTATGTGACAAATCTCCGGCGTCGTCGCGATGCCGGATAGATTATTTGGCGCTTGGGGAAATGTTGCGATGGCGGCGTTGTTAGATCGCGGGCATACAAAGCCAATTTGGGGATCCGATAACATTACCGCAACGCATTCTATCAATGTGTTTTTGTAGGTGATCGTGTCGCTGTTAATCAGAAGCGCGCCTGCGCCATTTTTTCGGCTGATCGCCAACCCTTTGTTAACGCTTTGAACGAAGCCTATATTGGCGGAATTACGAATATAGAGGTCAATCAAGCCCGACTTGTGACATTCTGCGAGATACTCTTCAACCGCCTCATCATCAGGCGAATCGTTAATGACGATGACCTTAGGATTATATGCCCGAATTTCATCCAGATTTGCGCTTATCGATTCGAGGCAAGTCTTAACCAACTCGACATTGCGATAAACGGGTATGATGAGATTGAGTTTCATCAAAGGTCCTTGATAACTGGCTCATTCCGCCTTGACTAAGGCGGTTCGAAGGAGGTCAGGTTCTATTAGCCACCCAACTCAGCGCGGTTCATCAATGGACGCCACCAGTCCTGGTTATCCAGGAACCAGTTGAGTGTGTCAGCAAAACCCTGCGGGAAATCACGCGATGGAGCGTAGCCCAATTCGCTGCGAATTTTGGTTTCGTCGATGGCATAGCGACGGTCATGGCCCTTGCGGTCCTGCACATAGGTCATCAGGTCGATCGAAGGGCGGCCCTGCGCGGCGGGCGCATCGGGGAACATCGTCGCGAGGGCGGGATTGCGCTCGAAAGCGGCATCCACACCGCGGCAGATTTCGCGAATCACTTCGATGTTAGGCAATTCCTGCCCGCCGCCGACATTATAGGTTTCGCCGATCCGGCCCTTGCGCAGAATGAGTTCGATGCCGATGCAATGATCTTCGACGTGCAGCCAGTCGCGGATATTCATGCCATCGCCATAGATAGGCAGATTTTTGCCCGACAGCGCATTGATGGTGAACAGCGGGATCAGCTTTTCGGGAAACTGGTAGGGACCATAATTGTTCGAACAATTGCTGGTCGTCGTTTCCAGCCCATAGGTGTGATGATAGGCCCGAACCAGATGGTCCGATCCCGCCTTCGACGCCGAATAGGGCGAGTTGGGGGCATAGGGGGTGGTTTCGCTGAACGCCGGATCATCCAGTTCCAACGTGCCATAGACTTCGTCGGTCGAGACATGGTGGAAGCGATGGGGGCGGCCGGTGCCCTTGTCGAGCCAGGCGGTCTTGGCCGCCTTGAGCAGGCTGTGCGTGCCGATGACATTGGTCGTCACAAAGGCGTCAGGGCCAGTGATGGATCGGTCGACATGGCTTTCCGCCGCGAAATGAACGATCGTGTCGATATCATGATCGGCCATCAGTTGGGAAACGAGGTCGGTATCGCAAATGTCGCCGACGACCAATTCGACGTCGGGCACATCGGTAATGTTGGCAGGATTGCCTGCATAGGTCAGCGCATCGAGGACGACGATACCGTCATCGGGAGACGCTTTGCGCCAATGACGGACGAAATTCGCGCCGATGAAACCGGCTCCTCCAGTGATGATCAGATTGGCCATATGCCCGTATTTCGCTCCCTTGAAATCCCCACGTCGAAGAAATAGCGCGCCCTAGTCTGTTCAGATTGCGAGCGACTTATGATTCCCTTACCCGTCGCAAAGCAGTAGCCGCAAAATGTGCTGCACTGCAATCAGGAGGCCTGCTTTTTCGTCGCCTGACGAAATGCCTCTATGCTCGACATAAAATTTTGTTGCGGGGGTATTTTAGCGTCCGTCCGCGTTTGATCGGGTCGCCCGGCGAGGTCATAATGCTGGCTGCAATAAGCAAGCGAACCGCGATGACGAATGGTGGCCAAATGGGGAGACGTCGAAAAAAAATGGGGTGACCGCCCTTGCGGACAAAAATGGCCGACCAAACTTTGCCGCGTCAGGTCGGGGTTTTTGACTGGCGCGCCGCCATGCGCCAAATCCGCGTGCCATACCAATATATCGCCTTTTTTGGGGAGGAAGTATTGGACTCCATATTGGCTATCTTTGGCATGCTGCGTTAGATGCCGAGCCCAATCGTCATGAGGCTCCTTCCCATCCTCGGTGGCAACCCAATGTTTTCTGTCCCCACCAAAATTCCAGTCGGGCAGCCGATGGCTACCGGGAACATACATCAGTTCGCCTGAACCCGGTTGAATATCTTCCAACGCGATCCAGCAGGCGGCTAGTTCTAACGGTTGATCGACAACAACATAAGCCGTGTCTTGATGGAGTCCCTGTTGCGACCCTTGATCGAAACTCAAGCTCTGAAACAACAGGGGATCAGCGTCGAATATCAGCTGCAAAAATGCAATCAATGATGGAGAAGAAAAAAGATCGAGAGCTTCCGAAAACGGCACAAAAGAATCGACGACACGTACGCCCAATCTGTCCTCAGGTTGACTTAATGGCAAAGTATCATAGCCATCATGCCGCTGATAAAGGACGTCTTTATTTCCTTCGCGAAAAGACGTCTCTATTTTACGTCGAAATGCATCAACTTTTTCTGGTGTTGCGGCAGCGTGTAGAATGATAAAGCCGTTTCTAACAAAAAATTCGATCTGATTTATTTGCTCGGATGTCAAATGACGGGCCGTTATCTGCTGACGCCAGTCGTCGCGGTCCACCCACAAGCCACCAAATCGCGAGTGGAAAGCGGGATCATCATTCTTACTCACGGGGATCATCCTTTCAGAGCGATATAGGCTTCTAGAGGCAGCGTGATGTGGCGATATTTCCAATGGTCAGAACGAAGCATAGGATTAAGCAGGGTAACGCGATGCGGCGTAAAATTTATTTACCTCAATGCTCATTGGCACCCTCAGCCTGCGTCAAGTGATATGAGTCCAATGCCTAACACTCTGGTGTCCAGACTATCGCTAAATGCAGCAGGAGAAAATGTTTTGTCTTGCTGAGTTTGCAACAAAATATCGCCGTTGCAGATGCAGGAAGGAGGTAGCCGCAACTTGATCATCTGCAACCCTCCCGGCAGATCGAAACTGCCGAGAAAATAACCGTTCGCAAGGATATCGATATTCTGATGGCTCATGCCTGGTGGTACGAAGCATTGAAGGGCTAGGTGTACGGTTGCATATCCGCCGCCATAGCCGTCCATGGCGAACCGCAATTCCTGAATTGAATCTTGACCCCAAACGCCCCATTCCTCACGGGTGTACCAACCTCTGACCAAGATATCATCGACATCGACAGTTTGGTTATCGCGAAGCGTACCGAAAAATACCGGTATGTTGCGGGGGATGAGGGGAAAGCCTGCGCTGGACCAGCTTGATTGGCTTTGAGGCTTCGTCGCGTCGTCACGGCGGCGGGCGTGGGTTTCTGCAAATGACAATTCAGCGAGATGCTGCAATTGATCGATCCGACCGATAATCGCCGCCGTCATCTGCTCTAGAGTCGCCAAACGTTGCCGCATTTCCTCTATGACAAACAAAGTGCCTGCGGGTTCGACTGAATCGGCGGTTCGGCCATCGCCACTTGGCAGATCAATTTCTGGCTCTTGCATCGCCTTTCCAATGACTGGCAATTGGCACATTGTCGACCGCAAAAAGGGAGAAATGCGTCAGTCTATTGGTATTTCCAAGGTGAGGTCTGGCTGAGTGGACGTCTATGGGTCGTCGCTCGGCGGCGGAAGCTACGCATAGGATGGCGAGCAAGCGAAATCTTCGCAGATTTCCTCTGCCACGATCAGGCCTTGCCCTTGAGCGCGGCGGCGAGCGACATGGTGGCGCTGCCGCGTCGGGCAGGGGCGGCCTGGCTGGGGTCGGGTTTCCAGCCGGACAAATAGACGATCGCCATCTGCTCCGCCGTCCGCCCGTCCGCGTCCGCTGCTTGGGCGAAATGCGCGCCTGCTCTTGCCAGCGTTTCGCGGTTCAATAGCGGTGGCTGCTCTGCCAGTCGGTTGCCCGCGCCCATGCCGCGCAGGTCGTGCATCAACCGCAGCATGTCGCCATAGCGCACGACCAGCGTCTCGCCATCGGCGACCGGCATCGCAAAGCCCGCTCTGCTGAGCAGGTCGCCCGCCGCGCGGACATCGATCTGGGGGTGGATATGCTGGCCAGGCCGGTCGCCTTCGCCCGCCAGCAGCGCGGCCTTGAGCCTTGGCAGGCTGCCCGCACCCGTGAAGGCGGCGAGCATCAGTCCGTCGGGTCTCAGGATGCGCCGCATCAGGATCAGCGCGCCGGGCAGGTCGTTGACGCTGTCGAGCGTGCCGCAGGCGATTATGAGGTCGAAACTGTCATCGGCAAAGGGCAGGGCATCTTCGTCGGCCTGCACGCCGTTTGCCCCGCGCGCGGCGACGAAGCCGGGGTCTACGCAGGCAACGCGCTTCCCCATCGCTTCCAGCGCCGCCTTAGCACTGCCGTCGGGGCAGCCGATCACCAGTGCTTCGGGCAGGTCGCGCTGCACGTCGGCCAGCCGGTCGAGCAATTCCTCCAGCATGGCGCGATAGAGAAAGTCGTGATGGGCAAAGCGGGAAATCATGCGGTCGCGGCCCTGGGCGCGGCGCGATCGGTCGAATATGTCGGGGGCGGTCATGGCGGGCCTTGTGCATCGGGCGGCAAGCGGGGACAAGCAGATGATGTCCGTCTTGCCGCTTCTCAAGGGCGCGATCCGTCCGCTGGTCGATTATGCGCTGCCACCGCGCTGTCCCGGTTGCGGCGCGATCGTGCAGGAGGATTTTGCTTTCTGCCTCGATTGCTGGGGCGGGATGGAATTGCTGGGCGAACCCTGTTGCGCGCGCTGCGGCCTGCCCTTTCCGCATGATATGGGGGATGGGGCGGAATGCGCGCGGTGCCTCGCCGATCCGCCGCCCTTCGACAGCGCGCGGGCGGTGCTGGCCTATGGCGACGTTGCGCGCACCGTTGCGCTGCGGCTCAAATATGGGCGGCGGATCGGCTTGGCGCGGCTGATCGCGCGGCAGATGGTGCGGCATGTGCCTGATAGCGGCGGCGATCCGCCGCTGATCGTGCCGGTGCCGCTGCATCGCTGGCGATTATGGGGGCGGGGGTTCAACCAGTCAGCGCTGATCGCCGATCATCTCGGTCGCCTGACCGGGTTGCGGGTCGAAAAACATCTGTTGCTGCGGACCCGTCGGACCCAGCCCTTGCGGGGCATGAACCCGGCGGCGCGGGCGAAGACAGTGCGCGGTGCCTTTGCGCTGGCGGATGGGCATGAGGTGAAGGGGCGGCGTATCTTGTTGATCGACGATGTTCACACCAGCGGCGCAACAGCCGGAGCCTGCGCAAGGGTTTTGCGCCGTGGCGGGGCGAGTCATGTGCGTTTATTGTGCTGGGCACGGGCCTTGCCGCGCGACGCTGCGGATTGACAAAGCGGCGCGCGCGCCCAATTTCGGACGATAAGGAGTATGACAGGCATATGGCGAAGGTCGAAATCTATACCAAGGCATTTTGCGGCTATTGCGCGCGCGCCAAGGCGTTGTTCCGCGACAAGGGCGTCACGTTCGAAGAATATGACATCAGCATGGGCGGTCCCAAGCGCGAGGAAATGCTAGCACGCAGCAATGGCGGGGTGACCGTGCCGCAAATCTTCATCGATGGCGCGCATATCGGCGGGAGCGACGACATGGCGGCGCTCAACCGGCAGGGCAAACTCGACGCCTTGCTCGGCCTCTGACGCAAATGCGCACCGCGCTGTTCCAGATGACCAGCGGGATCGACCCCGCCGCCAATGCCGCCGCGATTGTGGAGATCATCGCGCGCGCCAAGGGCGAGGGGGCAGACATGCTCTTCACGCCCGAAATGGCCGGCTATCTGGATCGGGACCGGGTGCGCGCGGCGGCGACCTTGCGTTGCCAAGCGGAAGATGGCGTGCTGGCGGCGGTGCGGGATGCGGCGGCGCGCGAAGGGTTGTGGGTGCATATCGGCTCGCTGCCCCTCAAAAATGAGCGCGCCGACGGTCGCTGGGCCAATCGCAGTTTCCTGATCGACGATACAGGCGCGATCCGCGCAACCTATGACAAGATCCATCTGTTCGATGTCGATCTGGCAACAGGCGAAAGCTGGCGCGAATCGTCGGTCTATGGACCGGGGGAGCAGGTGGTTGCGGCCGATACACCCTGGGGCCGGATGGGCTTTTCGATCTGCTACGACATGCGCTTCCCGGACCTGTATCGTGCGCTCACCAATGCTGGGGCAACGATCCTGTTGGCCCCGGCCGCCTTTACGGTGCCGACGGGACAGGCGCACTGGCATGTGCTGCTGCGTGCCCGCGCGATCGAAGCGGGCTGCTTCCTGATCGCGACGGCGCAGGTGGGGGACCATCCGGACGGCCGGACGACCTATGGCCATAGTCTGGTGGTCGATCCATGGGGCGATGTGCTGCGCGACATGGGCGAGACGGCCGGGCTGGCGCTCGTCGATCTCGACCTGTCACGGATAGAGGCTGTGCGGGAGCGCGTGCCCGCCATTGCCAACCGCCGCCCGATCCCGGCGCAGGTGACGCTCGCATGATCGTGTTCGACCTCAAAT
This sequence comes from Sphingobium sp. RAC03, assembly GCF_001713415.1. Taxonomy (GTDB): domain Bacteria; phylum Pseudomonadota; class Alphaproteobacteria; order Sphingomonadales; family Sphingomonadaceae; genus Sphingobium. Next base: position 2,274,876 of record NZ_CP016456.1, read on the forward strand.
GCGAAGGGCAGGGCCACATATTCGAAGCCTGGTTCGGCTCCAGCAACGACTATGCCGACCAGCAAGCGCGAGGCCTGATTGCCTGTCCGCTCTGCGGTGACGCGCGCGTGATGAAAGCGGTGATGGCCCCTGCCGTCGCGGCCAAGGGCAATAGCCGCGCAGTGGTGCCACGCCCAGACGCCACGACCCCGGTGGTGGCCAATGGCGGCGACGAGGCGAAGATGCGGGCGCTGGTCGATGCACTGGCACAGGCGCAGAGCAAGGCGCTGGAGGGATCGACCTGGGTCGGGCGCGGCTTTGCCGAACAGGCCCGCGCCATGCATTATGGCGAGCAGGATCGCGCCAGCATCCATGGCGAAGTCGCGCCGCAGGAGGCCAAGGCGCTGATCGCCGAGGGGGTCGAAGTCGCGCCCTTACCTTTCCCGGTTATCCCGCCCGAAGCGAAGAATTGACCGCACCGTTCGCGCATAATAGAGCGACCGATGCGTGCACCCGTAGCTCAGCAGGATAGAGCATTAGATTCCTAATCTAAGGGCCATGGGTTCGAATCCCGTCGGGTGCACCATCTTTCTACAGCCATTTGAGCTTGCGGAAGCGGGCATAGAGTAGGCTGCAGATGATCGTGATCACGCCCAACACGACGAAATAGCCGTAGCGCGTCCGCAGTTCGGGCATATTGTCGAAATTCATGCCATATATGCCCGCGATCGCGGTCGGCACCGCCAGGATCGCGGCCCAGGCGGCCAACTGGCGGGTGATAGCGCCGGTCCGCTGCTGTTCGAGCAGGTTGCTGAATTCGAATACGGACATCAATATCTCGCGCAGATCATCGACCATGGTCTGGACCCGGCGGACATGATCGCGCACGTCGCTGAAATAGGGCCTTGCCTCCGCGTCGATGCAGGGGAGGTCCAGTTTGACGAACTTGTTGGCGACTTCATGCATCGGCGTCAGGATACGCTGGAAACGCATCACCTGCCTGCGTAGATTGAATATCCGGGTGATGTCTTCCCGCCCCAGGAACTGATCGACGGTCTGTTGCTCCATCGCCAGCACTTCGTCCTCCACGCCCTCGATGACGGGCAGATAGCCATCGACGATGAAATCGAGGACGGCATGCAGCACATAGTCCACGCCTTGCGCCAGTCGATCCGGCACGGCTTCCAGTTCCTGCCGCAACATATGATGCGCGCGAGCTGATCCATGACGTACGCTGATGATATGGCTGTGACCGACGAAGATCGCGGTCTCGCCGTAACAGATGCTGCGTTCTTCGACATGAGCGGTACGTGCGACGACGAACAACTGATCGCCATAAATATCGACTTTGGGCAGCTGATTGGCCTTGATGGCGTCTTCGATCGCCAGCGGGTGCAGGTCGTAGCTGCGCCGCAGGGTCTCCATTTCCGCGATCGTCGGTTCAGCCATGCCGATCCAGACGAATTCGGATTTGTCATGCGCGCAGTCGATCCGCTCGTCGATCGTCACCGGCCTGACGCGGCGGCCATTGCGATAGAGATAGGCGGCGATGACGGTCATGAGTGATCCTGCATGTGGAGTCGGACATGCCGATTAGCAGATGGCCTTTCCCGCGTCCTCCAGGCACGCCCATCTGTTCGTCGCTCGCCAACCTCGCCCGGCGCAATTTTATCGGGAACTATCGCTAGCTGACTTCGCTCTGACACAGTCGAGCGCGAAAGGGATGTATCGATGCGGGCACCCAGGCCGGGATAAACCGGGTCACGCGCACAGTGGAGCTACATCCGTGTCTATCCTGACCATTGATTTCGAGGCATCCTGCCTCCCGCGCCATGGTCGGTCCTTCCCGATCGAGGTCGGCATTGCGGTGGAAGGCTGGTCGTGCAGTTGGTTGATACGGCCGCATCAGGATTGGGAAGATTGGGGCTGGACGCAGGAGGCGCAGGCTTTGCACGGTCTTGATCGATCGACGCTCGTGCAAAAGGGCTTGGATGTCGATGCGGTATTAGCCTTGCTGAGCGATGCCGCAATCGGTCGGCGCGTGGTGGCCGACAGCCGCATCGATCAACAATGGCTGGACACGCTCGCCACCGCTGCGGGTCGACCCACGCCGTTCCTGATCGAGCATGTTTCTGCGATTGTTGCGGAACGGCATGCCGACGATGCGCAAGTCCGTGACGCCGTGGCGATAGCCGACTGCCGATGCCCCACACGCCATCGCGCGGGCACCGATGCCTTGTGGCTCGCCACCATGCTGGCGCATCTGCCCGCCGCTGCACCACCGCAGATTGGGACGAAAATGCCGGAATTCTCGTCGGTTTGACGCTGCTGTGTCGCCTGCGCAATAATTTGTAACGTTCGGCAAATTTCAGAGACATTCAGGCGATCTAAGCCCAGCCGCGTTGTGGGCGCATTGGGGGCGTCTGTCTGTTTCAGGAGGTACGCGCATGATCGGCGATCGAGGCAAGTGTGGATGGCACGATCTTTGGGCATGACCCCGCCGCTCATCCTGGTGACGGAAACGGAAGCCGCGCAGCAGCAAGCGGTCCGCACGCATCTGGAGGAAACCGGCTTCAGAGTTGTGCCAAGCGGTGGTGCAGCCCAGATTTTTCAGGCGCTGGCCACCATGCCCGTTGGCGTCATAGTGCTGGACGCCGCGCTTCGCGGCGCGGATGGCATGGACTTGTGCCGAGACGTGCGTGCGCGGAGCGAGGTGCCGGTGATCCTGGTGGGGGCCAATAGTTCGGAGGTCGATCGCGTTGTCGCATTGGAGCTTGGCGCGGACGACTATATCAACAAACCCTATTCCGCGCGTGAACTGGCTGCGCGCCTGCGTGCCGTCCTGCGGCGGGGGCGAGGCGAGCGCGCGATCGGCCTGCCGCGCCAATCCATGGCGTTCTTCGACGGATGGACCGTAGATTTTTCGCGCCGGACGCTGGCTGATCCGGCGGGCGCGACTGTTGGTCTGACGGCGGCCGAGTTTGCGTTGCTTGGCGTATTGCTTGATCATCCGCAAATCGTGCTCACGCGCGCGCGACTGATGGAGTTGGCAGGTGTGCGCGACGCGCCATCGTCCGATCGCAGCATCGACGTGCTGGTCAGCCGTTTGCGTCGAAAGCTGCAATGGGGCAACGAACCTGCCCCAATTGTTACCGTAAGACGTGCAGGCTATATGTTCAGCGCGGCGGTAGAGCGACGCTGACCCAATAAAACGACCGGAATTGCTGGTTTTTCGCAATGGCGATCACCCCGTAACGATTTTGCCATCCAGACATGTTTTTTAACAAAGCCGCTGCGACGCAGCAAAACCCGACTTCTACTGTCCGAGACTGAGCCGGTGTCCCCTGACCGGCATAGCAATAGAAGGATAGACCCCATGAACGAGCTTCTAGGCCGCGTCTTCAGCTTCGAAAAGCATGTGTTTCCCAATGAAAGCGCGCTTTACAATCGGCTGGCCAGCGATGGGCAGAGCCCCAAGGCGCTGATGATCTCCTGCGCCGACTCGCGGATCGTGCCCGAACATATCATGCAGGCACAGCCGGGCGATCTGTTCGTCTGCCGCAATGCTGGCAACATCGTGCCGCCGCATGCGACGCAGAATGGCGGCGTTACCTCCACCGTCGAATATGCGGTGATGGTGTTGGGCGTGCGTGACATCATCGTATGTGGCCACAGCGACTGCGGCGCTATGAAGGCGATGTCGACCAATGCTGACCTCTCCAAAATGCCCAACGTGGCGGCTTGGTTGCGTCATGCCCATGCCGCGCAGCAGGTTTGCAGCGAAAGCTATCCCGACACGCTGACCGACGCGGAAAAGTTGCGTAACATGGCGCTGGAAAATGTCGTCGTCCAGCTGGCCCATCTGCGCACCCATCCATCGGTCGCTTCGGGCATCGCGCGTGGCGATATTGCGCTGCACGGCTGGTATGTGGACATTCACGCCGGTCAGGTCTTGGGCCTCGACGGCGATACCGGCCGCTTCATGCCGCTCCGCGAGAATCAGCCCATGCCGATCGCGCTTCCCCACGCCCGCCGACTGGCTGGCGATGGCGAATATGCCCTGGCGGCGGAGTAAATCATGCTGAAAGCCTTTTCCGGCGGCACCTTCGGCCGCGACTTCACGGCGTCGATCGTCGTCTTTCTGGTGGCGATGCCGCTCTGCATGGGCATTGCCATTGCCTCCGGCGTTCCGCCGGAAAAGGGTCTGATTACCGGCATTATCGGCGGCATCGTCGTCGGCCTGCTGGCGGGTTCTCCGCTGCAGGTCAGCGGGCCTGCCGCTGGTCTTGCGGTCATCGTCTTTGAAATCGTGCGTGAACAGGGTCTCTCCGCACTGGGGCCGATCCTGATTCTGGCAGGTGCCATACAGGTGGTCGCGGGCTTGATGCGCGTCGGCGGCTGGTTTCGCGCGATTTCGCCGGCCGTTGTCCATGGCATGCTGGCTGGCATCGGCGTGTTGATCGTCGTTGGCCAATTCCATGTGTTATTCGATGACACGCCCCTGTCGAGCGGTCTAGCCAATTTGCTGGCCATGCCTGCGCAGTTGCTCGGTCTCTCCACTGGCGACACGGTAACGGCCTTCACCGTCGGCCTGGTTACCATTGGCGGCATGCTCGGCTGGGAGAAGTTCCGCCCTGCGTCGCTGAAGCTCGTCCCCGGCGCACTGGTGGGCGTATTGCTCGCGACCCTGGTTGCCTTCTTCCTCGCCCTTCCCGTCGCGCGGGTCGTGGTGCCCGAATCGATCGTGGCGGCTGTGAGCCTGCCGGAAGCAGGGTTGTTCGCGACGATGATGGACCCTGCGGTCATCACGATCGCCATCGCCATTGCGTTCATTGCCAGCGCCGAAACATTGCTGTCGGCCGCCGCCGTCGACCGGATGCATGATGGCGTGCGTACCGATTACAACCGGGAACTGAGCGCCCAGGGCGTCGGCAACCTGCTGTGTGGCTTTGCCGGGGCATTGCCCATGACCGGCGTTATCGTTCGCAGCTCGGCCAATGTGCAGGCGGGCGCTAAGACCCGCATGTCGGCGGTTTTGCACGGCGTCTGGATTTTGGGCTTTGTCGCCTTGCTGCCTTGGCTGCTGCGCGAAATCCCGATGGCGGCTCTGGCTGGTATTCTGGTCGTGACCGGTGTGCGCCTCGTCAGCGTCGATCACGTCCGGCACCTGCTTCACCGTTACGGTCCGTTGCCCGCGATCGTCTGGGCGGCCACGCTGATCTGCGTGGTTACCATGGACCTGCTGACGGGTGTTCTGGTTGGCATCGGCCTTTCGATGCTGGAACTCATCCCCCATCTGAGCCGCCTGCGCCTCAAGCTGGAGGATGAAAGCCGGGGTGATGCGCATGAAGTGGCGCTGCGCGGCAGCGCGACCTTCCTTACGCTACCCAAATTGTCGGCAAAGCTCGATTCGCTGCCAAAGGGCGGTCTGGTCATCCTCAATGTCGAACGTCTGGGCCATATCGATCATACGACCGCAGAGATGGTCCGCGAATGGGTCGAACGTCGGCGCGGAAGCGGGCTTCCGGTGGAATTGTTCGGTGCGACCGGACGGATGCGCCAACTGGTCGCCTGATTTTTCAAAATATCGGGCGATACAGGGTGTCGCCGCGCCACTACCCCCGGCGCGGCGGCATTTTTTGATTTTGTGTCGGCGTGGCAAGGCATTGAACTGTGCCCGTTATGCAACAGCGATACGCGCCATCTCGCAGATGCGAGAAAAACCTGTTTGACTGTGGGGCTATTTTGAATAGGCAAGGGTTATCCACCGGCACTGAGAGCGCAAGCAACAGACTTTCGGGTTGAGTGGAAGCAGGACGGAACATTCTTTCGTAAAGGGGAATGTTCATGAAGTATAAAATCGCCTGTGCCGCCCTCGCGCTCATGTCTAGCGTACCGGCTTTTGCTCAGGAAGAGCCCACCAGCCCCGTCACCGTGACCGGCAGCGTAGCGCTCGTTTCCGATTATCGTTTCCGTGGCGTGTCGCAGAGCGACAAGGGCATGGCCGTGCAAGGCGGCATCACCGCTACGCATGAAAGCGGGGCCTATGCTGGCACCTGGGCATCCAATCTCGGCGGCTGGGGTCGTTTTGGTGGTTCCAACATGGAACTCGACCTGTTCGCAGGCTACGCCATCCCACTCGGCGGCGCGACGCTCGACGTCGGTCTGACCTGGTATATGTACCCTTCGGGCGCTGATACCACGGACTTCGCCGAACCCTATATCAAGCTGTCCAGCACGGTTGGTCCCGTAAAGGGCCTGGTCGGTGTCGCCTACGCGCCCAAGCAGGAAGCCCTGGGCAACGTTTGCAGTGACGCGGCATGCACCGTGTTCAACCCCGGTGACAAGGAAGACAATCTCTACGTCTGGGCCGATGTCAGCGGTTCGGTGCCCAATACCCCGGTTACGCTGAAGGCGCATCTGGGCTGGTCGGACGGTAACCCCGGCCTTGGCCCGAACGGCACCTCGATCGCGCCGACCGGCAAATATCTCGACTGGTTGGTTGGTGCTGACGTCGCCATTCCGGGCACGCCGCTGACGTTGGGCATCGCCTATGTCGATACCGACATTGCCCGTGTCGAGGAAAATTATCTGCGCCCGAACTTCATGGTTTCCGGCGACAGCAAGGATGTAGGCAAGTCGATTGCCCGCAGCCAGGTCGTCTTCTCGATCTCGGCCGCATTCTAATATCGTAAGGAACGCCGGGGCCAGCAACTGGTCCCGGCGTTTTGGCATCTGCGTGGCTTCGCTTAACGCATGACAAATTGTTGCTAAGCCGCTGGCAAGCGTCCGGTGCGTCTGATCCGGTTGACCCCCGAAACGGTCGGCCCTATCCCATGGCCATGACATCACGCGCCTTGCAGCATTCATGACCGCTCCGTCGATCATCCTCGTCGAAGACGACCCGCCGCTTCGCACCCTGACCGCCCGTGCTTTGCAGGAGCATGGTTATGAAGTGCGTCCCGCTTCGTCCGGCCCGGAAATGTGGGTGGCGTTCGATGCTGGCCCTGTCGATCTCGTCGTGCTCGACGTCATGCTGCCCGGCACCAATGGCATCGATCTGTGCCGCCAGATCCGGCGCAAGAGCGATGTTCCCATCATCTTCATCAGCGCCAAGGGCAGCGAAACGGACAGGATTGTCGGCCTGGAATTGGGTGCGGATGATTATCTGCCCAAGCCGTTCGGCACGCGCGAACTGATCGCCCGCATCAGGGCCATCCTGCGCCGGGTGGGACTTGAGCGTGGCCCGGACGAACATCGCGAGAATGAGGCCCGGTTCGATGGCTGGGTCGTCAATTTTCCGCGTCGCGAGTTGCGATCCCCGACCGGCGGGCTGGTCGATCTGACGGGCGCGGAATTCGATCTGCTCGGCAGTTTTCTGAGCCACCCGCAGCGGGTCATCGCCCGTGAGCGCCTGATCGAATTGTCGCGGACCCGGATGGGCGACAGCAGCGACCGCAGCATCGACGTGCTGGTCAGTCGCCTGCGCCGCAAATTATCGACCGAGGACCGGGGCGCACCGATCACGACCGTGCGTGGTGTCGGCTATATGTTCAATGCAGAGGTCAGCCGCGCTTGAGGTGGCACATGCACGGATCGCTTGGGCTGGTTGGCCGCCTCTTCGCGATCCTGCTCCTGACCTTGACGCTGGAATTTGCCGTCGGCACGCTCATTTACGAACGGGCAAGCCAGATATCGCTGCAGGATGACGAAGCACGGCGGCTGGCCGAACATCTAGTCATCGCCCGAAAATTATTGACCGAACAGCCGCCTGCTGAGCGACGCGCCATGGGCGTTCAACTGACCACCGATCGCTACGATGTCCACTGGTCGGCTGCATCGCCGCCGCCGCCGCCGCTGTCGCCTGAACTGGAACGGATGCGGCAGCAGATCATCGCGTGGGAGCCGACACTCGAACGCTCGCGCCTCTGGCTGCGGCTCACGTCGCCCAGCCGCCATTCGGAAATCAACGGCGGACTGCAACTGCCCGATGGCAGTTGGCTTTATTTCGGCATGCATCATGGCGGTGGCAAATGGGCCTTCACCATCGGCCGAATGGGCCTCGCCCTGATCCCGGTGCTGGCGCTGTTGGTGGCGGGATGGATATTGATTCGTCGCACATTGGCACCACTACGGGAACTGACGCGCGCAACGGAAAAGATCGGGCTTGGTGCCGAAGTCATCCTGCCGGAAGCGGGAACCAGCGACGTGCGCGAACTGATCCGCGCTTTCAACGCGATGCAGACCCGCATCCATCGCCTAATCAACGAACGCACCGAGACATTGGCGGCGGTCGGCCATGACCTGCGCACCCCGCTTTCCCGGTTGCAGTTGCGGCTGGAAACGGTACGGCAGGATGATGTCCGCGAAGCCATGGACGGCGATCTCGAAGAGATGGGCGCCATGATCGAATCACTGCTCGATTTTCTGGGCGGCGAGAAGAATCCTGAGCCTCTGGTCCGGGCGGACCTGGCCGTCACGATCGCGACCGTGGTTGATGCTTTTCAGGATCATGGGCAGGATGTCGATTATAGCGGGCCGGACCATCTGGAGATGGAGATCCATGCGCTTTCGCTGCGACGCGCGGTGCGCAATCTGATCGAAAATGCGCTCCATTATGGGCAGCGGGCGCGCGTCTCCCTGCTGCGGGTGGGGGATGAGGTGCTGATCCGTATCGATGATGATGGCCCCGGCATACCGCGCGACCAGATCGGCGAAGTGCTCAAGCCTTTCGCCCGGCTCGATACCGCGCGGCAGCGGAATACGCGCGGCCTGGGGCTGGGACTGGCGATCGTACAGAAAGCGGTGGAACTGGAACGCGCGCAGTTGACGCTGATCAATCGCCCCGAAGGCGGGCTGCGGGCAGAAATCTGCCTGCAGCGGCCCAAGAACGTGCGGCGCTAACACCGCGTCATCTTCCCACGCAGCTATCTCCCTCGCCCGCGATCAGATCCAGGCAGCGCCCATCAATCTGGTCCTGCGCGATCGACAGGCCGATCAGCGCGGCCAGACTGGGCATGATATCCACCGTCTCCACGCCCAGCGGCTGCTCGAAGCCGCGCATGTCCTTGCGCCAGAACAGGATCGGTACGCGGCGGTCACTATCCCATGGGCTGCCATGGGTGGCGACTGAACCCATTACCGCCTGTTCGGGGATCGACATGACCCGCGATTTGAGCAGCAGGAGCAGGTCGCCCGACCGCGTCGGATCGAAGCTGGCCCGCGCCTTCTGGATCAGAGTCCAGTTTTCGGGCGGACCGGCAGGGGAGGGGGTGGCAGCGATTTCCGCCTTGGTAAAGGCAGCGGCGACCTGCGGATGGACGCGTAGCAGCGCGAGCGTGGCAGCCTCCACCTTCGCGCGCTGGGCGGACGTCAGCCCTTTGTCGAAATAAAGGTCGCCCGACGGTCCATCGCCCCAGATCAGTGTCTTGCCCGCCAGGCCGGTGCGCTGCGCTATGGCCGCGTTCAGCGCCTTGGGCGTCAGCGCGGTGTCGACGCGGCTCTCCATCGGCATGGCGTTCAGGCGATGCCGTTCGGGCAAGTCATGCCCGCCATGATCCGCGGTCAGCACCACGACATAATCGATGCCGTCCTTGTCGAGCCGGTCGAAAAAGGCACCCAGTTCCCGGTCCAGACGATCGACCTGGATACAGCTTTCGGTCCCTTCGGTGCCGTAGCTATGGCCGATATAGTCGGTAGCGGACAGGCCGATGGAGATGATGTCGGTCTGTGTCTGCTGGCCCAGCGCCATGGTCTCGACGGCGGCCGCCGCGAACGCGAGCGTCATGGCATCCTGTTCAGGCGAGATGCGGAAGCCCTTATAATCGCCCGCAGCACGCGCGAAGCGGCTCGTGCCCACCGTGCGGTCGCCCGCGCGCACCGCAAAATCCTTGGCCACGCATTGGGCGGGCAGGTCGAAGCCGGGATTGGGCTGCGCCAGTTGCCGGGCCATCGCTTCATTGACCTTGGCGACGAGCGGCGGGGTGGCGACGCCCTTGTAGCTGACATAGCCCTGCGGCCCGCCAAGCCACCAGACCTGGTCGGCGGTCGGTCCGCCCATCATGATAGCGGCCCGATCCTTGCCCGAAATCGACACCACGCGGGTCGCCGGATTGGCCGCCTTCATGCGTCCGCCCAATGTCGGCACTTTGAGATGTACAGGGGACGCGACATAGGCGTCGCTGCTGCTGCCCGGCTGGGTTTCGTCCTCAGCGCAGTAGACCGCTTTGTCTGGGCGCGCGGTGTTCAGGTCGAACCAGCTATTGGCGATGATGCCCGTGCGCGACGGACGGCTGCCGGTCAGGATGGTGCTGTGGCCGGGGCAGGTTTCCGTCGCGGCATGGCTTTGAAAGCCGTTCGGAAAGACCGCGCCCTGGGTCAGTCGCTTGAGACCGCCGCTATAATATTGGCGATATTCGCTGAACAAGTCGGCGGAAAATTGATCGACGCTGATTGCGACGATCAGCTTCGGCGGAGCGGCGGTTGTAGCCGGGGCAGGCGTCTGCGCCGCAATCGGCAGGGCGGTGGCCAGCAGCAGGGCGGCGGCGACATGTTTCAACATTTCCTGTACCTTCTCCAGCCTTGACGGCGAACGCCCCCGGACCTAGCCCGCTCTCACCCACTCGACCAGAGGCCCGATGCGGATTTTTCATGGCATATTGATGACGTTGGCGTTGCTGTTCGCCGCGCCCGCTGCGCTGGCCCAGGGCGCGTTCGGGGGCGGGGCACCGCATATCGCGGCGCGGCTGGTGGCCGAAAGCGCCGCGCCGCAGCCGGGCAAGGGCACGACCATTGCTTTCGCCATGACGCCGGAGGCGGGATGGCACGGCTATTGGGAAAATCCGGGCGATGCAGGGCTGGGGATGAGCGTTGAATGGACGCTGCCCAAGGGCGTCAGCGTTGGCGCGTTGCGCTATCCCGTCCCTGAAACGCTATTGATCTCCGGCCTGATGAACCATGTGTATGAAGGCCCCTATGGCCTATTGGCGAACCTGACCGTCGCGCCCGACGTGGCACCGGGCACCCGTTTGCCGGTCCGGGTGAAGGCGCAATGGTTGGCTTGCACCGACAAGGTGTGCGTGCCCGAAAGCGGGGAAATGGCTCTTGATCTGGTCGCGGGCGAGGGACAGGCCAACGCCGCCGATCGCGCCCGGTTCGATGCTTGGCGCACGCATCTGCCCCGGCCGTTGGGCAGTATGGCGACCTATGCCATCGCCGACGGCAAGCTGCGCGTCTCCGTGCCGTTTCCAGCGGATGCGCAGGCGCGCGATGTCCATCTCTTCCCGTTGGCAGAGGGCCTCACCCGCTACGCCGCGCCGCAAAGCATCACCCGCGATGGCGATCGCCTGCTGATCGAGACGGATGCGGCCGAAGGCGGCAAGGGCGGTAATGTTCAGGCGGTGTTGCGAACCGGCGAGCATGCCGGTTTCCTGCTGACGGCGCAGCCGGGCGCGGTTGCCGCATCGTCGGGCGGGGGGCAGGCGGTGGCGATCCTGGCCGCGCTCGGTGGCGCCTTGCTTGGCGGCTTGCTGCTCAACATCATGCCCTGCGTCTTTCCGATCCTGGGCCTCAAGGTCATGAAACTGGCCAAGGCCGGAGGCGACGAGCGCGTGGTCCGGAGGGAAGCGCTGGCCTATACGGCGGGTGTGATCATGACCTGCCTTGCCCTTGGTGGCGTTTTGCTCGCCGTGCGTGCAGCAGGAGCAGCGGCGGGCTGGGCGTTCCAGTTGCAGGACCCACGCATCATTCTGGGCTTGTTGCTGCTGGTGACGCTCATCGCCTTCAATCTGGCAGGCCTGTTCGATTTTCGTGCGATTGGCGGCGGTGATCGATTGGCGGGGAAGGGCGGCTTGGCCGGGTCGTTCTGGACCGGCGCGCTGGTCGCTTTCGTCGCGACTCCCTGCACGGGGCCGTTCATGGCGGCTGCCATGGGCGCGGCGCTGCTGCTGCCGCTGGTCGCCGCGCTGGCAGTGTTCGCTGGCTTGGGGCTGGGACTGGCGTTGCCCTTCCTGCTGCTCGCCTATGTCCCCGCTTTGCGGCGGCGTTTGCCCAAGCCCGGCGCGTGGATGGGTCGCCTTCAGAAAATTCTCGCTATCCCGATGTTCCTCACCGCGCTCGGCCTTGCCTGGCTATTGGGGCAGCAGCGCGGCGTTTCGGGCATGATGATCGGTCTGGCGGCAGCGCTCCTGCTGGCGCTTCTGCTCTGGTGGCTGGGCATGCGGCAGCGCGCAGGTCGGGGGGGCGGACTGATTGCGGCGTTGCTCGGTGTGGTGTTGCTGGCCGCAGCAGCGGTGACATTGCCGACGCAAGCCCCCGCGGAAACAGCAAGCGCCAATCATGTCGCGTTCGACGAGGCGCAGCTGGCCAGTCTGCGCGCGGCGAACAAGCCCGTTTTCCTCTATTTCACCGCCGACTGGTGCCTGACCTGCAAGGCCAATGAAGCCGCCGCCATCGACCGTGCCGAAACGCGAGCGCGTTTCGAACAAGGCGGTGTAACCGTCATGGTTGGCGACTGGACCAATGCCGACCCCGCCATCACCCGCTTCTTGGAAGCGCAGGGCCGTTCGGGCGTGCCGCTCTACCTCTGGTATGCGCCGGGTAAGGAGGCGCAGACCTTGCCGCAATTGCTGAGCGTAGCGACGCTGACCGGACTGGTACGCTGATGGCCAAGATACGCGCCGATCAGTTGCTCGTGGATCTGGGCCTGGCGGAAAGCCGCGCCCGCGCGCAGGCGTTGATCCTGGCAGGCCATGTATTCCTCGGCGATCGCAAGGTGGAGAAAGCCGGTCAGCAAGTCGCGCCCGACGCTGCGATCGACGTGCGCGGTCGCGACCATCCCTGGGTCTCGCGCGGGGGCATCAAGCTTGCCCACGCGCTTGATACATTCGCCATCGACGTGACCGGTCAGGTCGCGATCGACGTAGGCAGTTCGACCGGTGGCTTTACCGACGTGCTGCTGACCAATGGTGCGGCCAAGGTCTATGCGGTCGATAGCGGCACCAATCAGCTCGCCTGGAAATTGCGTTCGGACGATCGGGTGATCGTCCACGAACAGACCAGTGCGCGCATATTGACGGAAACGCATATCCCGGAGCCGGTCGACTGCATCGTCTGCGACGCGAGCTTCATCGCTTTGTCCAAGGTGCTGGAACGCCCGCTGACCTTTGCCCGGCCCGGCGCGGCACTGGTAGCGTTGATCAAACCGCAGTTCGAAGCGGGACGTGGCGAAGTCGGCAAGGGCGGGGTCGTGCGCGACGTGGCGATCCACGATCGGGTTTGCGCGCAAGTCCGGGCATGGATCGATGCGCAGGGTTGGACCGTTATCGGCCTGACACAAAGTCCGATTACGGGTCCACAGGGCAATGTCGAATTTCTCATCTACGCCCGGCTTGGTGGATAAACGCCCCATGTTCGTTTCTCGCCAGTAAGTTCATCCAGCGGCAAAAGGTCATGTTGTGCCGCTTGCAAAGGCCCGTTAGCCCCCTCCTATGCGATTTCCCCATCTCCTCGCCTTTACAGCGCTTTGCCTTGCCGGTTGCGGCAGTGAAAAGGCGCAGCAACCGCGCGCCGTTCCGCTGGTGGAGGCGGCACCGGTTGCCACCGCAACCTTTACCGACCGCCTGGAAGCGGTCGGCACGGCCCTTGCCAACGAGCAGGTGGTTTTGTCCGCGCCGGTGACGGAGCGGATCACATCGATCAATTTCGCTGATGGTGCTTATGTCAAAAAGGGTCAGGTGATCGCGACGCTCGCCGTTGGGCAGGAAAAGGCCGAGCTTGCGGCCGCCGAGGCGCAGGCCTTGCAGGCCCGCCAGCAATTGGAGCGGGTCCAGTCACTCAAGACGCGCGGCTTTGCTACGGCTTCGTCGCTCGATCAGCAACTCGCGCTGGCCAACGCAGCGCGCGCCAGTGCTGATCAGGCGCGCGCGTCTATCGGTGACCGAGTGATCCGGGCGCCCTTTGCGGGATGGGCCAGTTTGCGGATTGTCTCGCCCGGTGCGATCGTGTCCGCTGGCACCGCCATCGCGACGGTCAGCGACGTGTCACGCATCAAGCTTGACTTCACCATCCCGGAGACACGGCTATCGTCGATCCAGGCCGGTCAGTCGATCAAGGCGATCTCCGCCGCCTGGCCCGACCGGCCCTATACTGGCACGATCGCGACGATCGATCCGGTGATCGACCCCGCCACGCGGGCAGTGCGGGTCCGGGCGATCTTGCCAAACCCTGACCGGACGCTGAAACCCGGCATGTTGCTGACCGTCAGCGTCGCATCGCGCCAGCGCCAGTCACTGGCCTTGCCCGAACTGGCGATCGTCGGTGATGGCGAAGACCGGTTCGTGTTCCTGCTCGAAGGTCGCAAGGTGAAGCGGGTCAAGGTCGATACCGGCATTCGCCAGGATGGACAGGTCGAGATATTGGGCGGCCTGAAGGCGGGGCAGCAGGTCGTGACCGAGGGTGTGGTGAAACTGAGCGATGGCGCGACGGTGCGCCTGGCGGGTGACAAGCCAGCGCCTTCGCGCAAGCCTGCGGGCTAGAGCAGTCATGCAACTGTCCGATCTCTCCGTCCGCCGCCCGGTCTTCGCGGCTGTTATCGCCATCTTGCTCTGCATCGTCGGCGTGGTTGGCTATTTGAGCCTGTCGGTGCGGGAATATCCCGATACGGACCCGCCGATCGTCTCGGTGGAAACAGGATATACCGGCGCCGCCGCGTCGGTCGTCGAAACCCGTATCACCCAGTTGATCGAGGATGCGGTCGCGGGTGTGCAGGGCATCAGGACGATCACCTCCCGGTCGCAGGACGGCACGTCCGACATCAGCATCGAGTTCGATCCGTCACGCGATATCGACACGGCGGCTAATGATGTGCGCGACCGTGTCGGTTCCGTGGTGGAGGACTTGCCCGAAGACGCGTTGGCTCCTGAAATTCGCAAGGTCGATGCGGATGCGCGGCCGATCCTGTTTCTGGCCTTCTCCCGCCCCGGTTGGACCTCGATTCAACTCAGCGACTATATCGACCGCAACGTTGCGGACCGCTTCTCTGCCATCGATGGCGTGGCGCGGGTTACCATTGGTGGCGAGGCGCGGCCTTCGACCCGTGTGTGGATGAATGCCGAGCGGCTGGCTGCCTTTGGTCTGACGCCAGCCGACGTGGAAAACGCCCTGCGTGCGCAGAATGTCGAATTACCCGCCGGTCGCTTTGAATCGAAGGATCAGAATCAGACGCTGCGCGTCGAACGGGCGTTTGCTACGACCGCGCAGTTCGCCAGCTTGGTCGTCGGCCGTGGTGCCGACGGATACCAGGTCAAGCTGGGCGACGTCGCGCGGATCGAGGAGGCGGCGGAAAATCCCTATAACAGCTTCCGATCCAACGCCGGGACGGCCGTGGGATTGGGCATCGTGCGCCAGTCGGGTGCCAATACGCTGGACGTCGCCGACAAGGCGAAGGCTTTGGCAGAGGAATTGCGACCAACCCTGCCCGAAGGCATGCGCGTTGCCGTCGGGTCCGACGAGTCCCTCTTCATCAGCCGTGCCATTGCCAACGTCTACGACACGCTGATCGAGGCGGCGCTGCTCGTCATTCTCGTCATCTTCCTGTTTCTGGGCTCGGTGCGCGCTACCATCATCCCGGCCATTACCGTGCCGATCTGTCTGTTGGCGACCTGTGCTGTCATGTGGTTGGCGGGCCTGTCGATCAACCTGCTGACATTGCTGGCGTTCGTGTTGGCCATTGGCCTCGTCGTGGATGACGCCATCGTCGTGCTTGAGAATGTCTATCACCGCATCGAACAGGGCGAAGACCCGCTTCTTGCGTCCTATCTTGGTACGCGGCAGGTGGGTTTCGCCATCATCTCGACCACTTTGGTCGTGTGTGCGGTGTTCGTGCCGGTGATGTTCCTCGCCGGACAGACGGGGTTGCTGTTCCGTGAACTGGCTATCGCGATGGTCGCGGCCATTGCTTTTTCGGGCTTCATTTCCCTCAGCCTTGCACCCATGCTCTGCTCCAAATTGCTCAACAATGCGGAGCGCGGGCGTTTGGCGCGCTGGGTCGATGCACGGTTTCAGAGGATCGAAGGCGGCTATCGCAAGTGGCTGGATCGGGTGCTCAACAAGCCCCTGATCCCACTCATCGGGGTCGGCCTTTTCCTCGCCATCGCAGGCGGTTTGTTCACCCTGTTGCCCAACGAATTGGCACCGGCCGAAGATACAGGTGTCGTCGACAGCCAGATCAGCGCGCCCGAAGGCACCGGCTATGCCCGGATGCTGACCTATATGCGCAAGATTGAGGATGAACTCTCGCCGTTGCGCAAGGATGGCACGCTTCAAAATCTGATTATCCGCACGCCAAGCGGCTTTGGTACGACCGACGACTTCAACGGCGGCAATGTCATCGCCTTCCTCCGACCTTGGGAGGATCGCACGATCACAACGGCGGAAGTCGCGACCATCATCAACAATGTCATCGCCAACCAGCCAGGCGTGCGCGGCAATGCCGCACCGCGCTCTGGCTTGGGACGCGGGCGCGGCCTGCCGGTCAATATCGTGCTTGCAGGCTCTACCTACGAAGGCCTGGTCGCGGCACGCGATCGCATCACCGCGGCCGCCGCCAACTATCCGGGTTTGATCAACCTCGACAGCGACTATAAGGAAACCAAACCGCAAATGCGGATCGACGTCGATCAGCAGCGCGCCGGCGATCTGGGCGTGTCGGTTAACGATGTCAGCCAAGCGCTGCAAAGCCTGCTCGGCTCCCGCCGCGTGACTACCTATGTCGATCGGGGCGAGGAATATCGTGTCATCGTGCAAGCCGAAGACGAAGGGCGGCAAACCCTCGCCGATCTGGAACGGATCAATGTCCGCACCCGCACCGGGGCGCTGGTGCCACTGTCGTCTGTTGTGACGGTGCGCGAAGTCGCAGGGCCACGTCAGCTTAACCGGTTCAACAAGCTCCGCGCGATCACTTTGACCGCGGCCCTTGCACCGGGAACCTCGCTTGGGGACGCGCTCACATTTCTGGAGAATGAAGCACGGCAAGCGCCCGAAGTGCTGGCCATCGGCTATCGCGGCGAAAGCCAGTCGTTGCGGGAAACCGGCGGATCGATCTGGTTGATTTTCGGCCTCACCATCCTCGTCGTCTTTCTGCTACTCGCCGCGCAATTTGAGAGCTTCATCCATCCCGGTGTCATCATCGCCACAGTGCCGCTCGCCGTGGCGGGCGGCGTGATTGGGCTGATCATCACTGGGGGCACGATCAATCTCTACAGCCAGATCGGTATCGTCATGCTCGTGGGGCTGGCAGCCAAGAACGGCATTCTGATCGTCGAGTTCGCCAACCAGTTGCGCGACGAAGGCATGGAGGTGGGGCAGGCCATTCGCGAGGCTGCGACGCGTCGCCTGCGTCCCATCCTCATGACCTCGATCGCGACGGTCATCGGCGCAGTGCCGCTGGTCATCCGCGGCGGGGCGGGAGCGGCGGCGCGCCAGTCGATCGGTGTGGTCATCGTATCGGGCGTCAGCTTGGCGACACTGATCACATTATTCCTCATCCCCATCTTCTATTCGCGCGTTGCCAAGCGCACGGTTTCCCCGCAAACCGTCGGCCGAAAGCTGGATTCGGCGCTGAAGGACGCGCCTGAACCGGCGGAATGAGGGTTATGGAGAAGCGTTGCCGATGAACGAGATCGCGTCCCCCGGCCAGTTGCGCCTCGCTTATCTGCGGTGGTCCCTGCTTACCGTTCCGGCCATTGTACTGTTAGGCTTCCTGTCGGGGCGCCTCGCCAATAGCGGCTATGGCAATCGTTGGTTCGATGCGTTGGAAAAGCCCGCATTGATGCCGCCCGGCTGGCTGTTCGGTGTCGCCTGGACCATTCTCTACATATTGATGGGTCTGGCACTGGCTATCGTCCTGCATGCGCGCGGCGCGAAGGGGCGGGGGCCGGCGATTGTCCTGTTCCTGGTGCAGCTGGTCATGAACCTTGCTTGGTCGCCTTTATTCTTTCGCGCGCATCAGGTCGGCAGCGCGCTGGTGCTGATATTGGCGCTGATCGTCGTTGTCGCGATAACCATATGGCTGTTTGGCCGGATACGCCGTGTCGCCGGTTTGCTGCTGCTCCCCTATCTGGCGTGGCTCGCCTTTGCTTCCTTCCTCAATTATGAGATTGGGCGGCTTAATCCCGATGCCGAGACCCTTGTCGCCCCGGCGCTTAGCACCCAGATATGATTTTTGGCGCGGGTTTCATCGCGCCGCCGCAAAGGACAAGAGCAATGCAGAGCGAGAACCGCTTTTTCGACGATCTGGCCAAGCTGGTAAACGGTGCCGCCGGTACGGTTGCGGGCATGAGCCGCGAGTTCGAGGCCAATGCCCGTGAAAAGGCCAAGGAATGGATTGGCGGCATGGAGTTCGTGTCGCGCGAGGAATTTGATGCGGTCAAGGCCATGGCAGCCGCCGCGCGCGAAGAGGTCGAATTGCTGAAGGCGCGCCTCGACGCGCTGGAGGGGCGGACGTCCGAACCCGTCACCAAGACGGTCAAGGCGAGCAAGCCAAAGGGAAGCGAGGGGCTCTGATCCTGTCTGTCCTTTCGCCTTATCCGGTGATAAGGCGCGGCGATGATGGATAGTGACGAGTTTGAACATGGCGGTCAGGAGGCCGCTCCGATCGATATGCTGGCGGCCTTTTACGAGGCGCATGGCTGGAGCTACGAGCAGGTTGGCGAGGATGAGATCGTCGCCAACACGCAAGGGTCTTGGGCGCAATATGAATTGCGCGGCATTTGGCGCGATGAAGACCAGGTGTTGCAGCTATTGGCCATGCCCGACATCCGCGTCACCGATGAGAAGCGCAGCGTCATTTACGAAACGCTGGGGCTGATCAACGAACAGCTTTGGCTCGGTCATTTTGAACTTTGGTCCTCCAGCGGCATCATTCTGTTCCGTCATGGGGCGCTGCTGGGCGCAGGCGGCACGCTGACGCTCGACCAGGCGCAACTGCTGGTCGAAACGGCGATCGACGAATGCGAACGCTTCTATCCCGTGTTCCAGTTCGTATTGTGGGGCGGCAAATCCCCGTCGGAAGCGATTTCCGCCAGTTTGATCGAAACGCGCGGCGAAGCCTGAGCCGATGACGATCTGGCCCGATCACCTCTTTCTCGTCGGCTGTGGCAATATGGCGGGGCAGATGTTGTCGCGCTGGCTTGCTTGCGGCCTTGATCCTGCGCGCGTTACCGTCCTGCGTCCGAGCG
This sequence comes from Sphingobium sp. RAC03, assembly GCF_001713415.1. GTDB lineage: Bacteria > Pseudomonadota > Alphaproteobacteria > Sphingomonadales > Sphingomonadaceae > Sphingobium. The sequence goes on from NZ_CP016456.1 coordinate 2,294,090, forward strand.
GTAAGGCGGTGGCGGATGGCGTGGTGGTGATGACGGATTATCCCGCCGCATTGCCCGCTGGAACCACGGTGCTGCTCGGCATGAAACCCTATCAGATCGGCGATGTGGCGGAATCACTTGCGCCCCTATGCGCGGCTGACACGAGGATCGTGTCGATCTTGGCGGGCACGCTTTTGGCGGATATGCGCGCGTATTTCCCGCAGGTTCGGGACATTGTGCGCGCCATGCCCAATCTGCCCGTGGGGCTGGGCGAGGGCGTGACCGCGCTTTTCACGGATCGCCGTACTGCACCCTCGGCAAGGGATGCCGTCGATACCCTTATCCGTCCCTTGGGCCTTGCCGAATGGGTGACGGACGAAGCGTTGTTCAACCAGGTCACGGCGCTGTCGGGATGTGGTCCTGCCTTTGTATTCCGCTTCATCGACGCGTTGGCCAAGGCAGGCGAAGCGCTCGGCATTCCCGCTGATCAGGCCGCTCGGATGGCGCTGGCGACAGTCCAAGGTTCGGCCAATATGGCGGCCCGCGCCAGCGATAGTCCGGCCCAACTGGCCGATCGGGTTGCCAGCCCCGGCGGCATGACGCGCGAAGGCATGAACGTCCTCGACGCCGATGATCGTCTGCGCACGCTGCTGGTCGACACATTGACGGCGGCGCGGGATCGCGGCGAAGCGATGGCGCGGGGGGAATAGGCCAGTTCCGGCACGGGCGGATTTGCGCTAGGGGCATGTCTTCCCTGTTTGGAGCTTTCCCATGCTGTCGCCCGACACCCCCATATTGCTGCTGACCACCGGCGGAACGATCGACAAAGTCTATTTCGATGCGCTGTCCGACTATCAGGTGGGCGAAACGGTGATGGCCAAGCTGCTGGACGTGGCACGGGTCAAGCGGCCGTTTCGGATCGAGGAAGTGACCCGCAAGGACAGCCTTGAACTGGACGATCGCGATCGCGCGCTCATCTATGCGCGGATTGCGGCCGCGGCGGAAAAGCATATCGTCATCACCCATGGCACCGATACGATGACCGACACGGCCAAGGCGCTGGCGGGCATCGAGGGCAAGACGATTGTCCTCGTCGGTGCGCTCGCGCCCGCGCGCTTCGGGGAGAGCGATGCGAGTTTCAACCTCGGCATGGCCTTCGCCACTGCGCAGGTGGCGGAACCCGGCGTTTATATCACCATGAGCGGTTCCGTGTTCCGCGCCGACCAGGTCATCAAGGATCGCGTCAAGGGTGCCTTCGTGTCGATACCAACCTGACAGCCATGGCCTTTCGGGTTGATTTACGGTGTGGTCGAGGCCTTTACATCGACGATATATATACAGGATCAGGACCAGCATGATGCGTCACAGGATTGCCGCTACCTTAGCCCTCTCTATTCTGGCGACGCCTTTGGGCGCGCAGGCGTCGGATATCTCCACCCATGTTCTCGATCTGGCGCAGGGCTTGGGTGGGGCCGACATTCCGGCGACGCTGGAGCGCAAGGATGCGGCCGGCAACTGGACCCGCGTCGCCACGGCGCGCACCGATGGCAATGGCCGCATCCGCAGCTTTGGCGAAGGGATCGATACGCCGCCCGGCATCTATCGCATCAGTTTCGACATGACGGCCTATACAGGGTCGGCGGCGAAGCCATTTTTCCCGGAAATCAGCGTCACGTTCCGCGCCGACGAGGCGAAGGCCCATTATCATGTGCCGGTTGTCGTCAGCCCCTATGGCTATAGCAGCTATCGCGGCAATTGACCGGCCCGGACGAGGAAGGGGCGCCCCGATGATATCGGAACGCCCCTTTTCCGTTAGGCCAGCCGCTAGCGGCCTAAGCCAAGCCGATCAGCCTTCGACCTTGGCATATTTGGGTGCGGCTTCGTTGAGGATCGCGAGGATCTTTTTGAGCGCGGTAGGCTCGTCGGTTTCTTCCATCGCAGCCAGTTCGCGGGCGAGGCGGCTGGACGCCGCTTCGAAGATCTGACGCTCGGAATAGCTTTGTTCGGGCTGGTCGTCGGCGCGGAACAGGTCGCGGGTCACTTCGGCGATCGACACCAGGTCGCCCGAATTGATCTTCGCTTCATATTCCTGCGCGCGGCGCGACCACATGGTGCGCTTGACCTTTGGCTTGCCCTTCAATGTTTCCATCGATTCTTCGAGCGTCTTGTTGGACGACAGCTTGCGCATGCCGACGCCTTCGGCCTTGTTGGTCGGTACGCGGAGCGTCATGCGCTCCTTTTCGAAACGGAGCACGTACAGCTCCAAATCCATGCCTGCAATCTGCTCTTTCTGCAGTTCGATTACACGGCCTACGCCATGCTTGGGATAAACGACATAATCACCAACGTCAAAGGACAGCGCTTTGGCAGCCATTTGCAACCTTTCCAATTCAACCGGGGAACGGGGCCGACGCAGGGCACATGCGATAGGGGTCACATGCAGGGAAGACCGCGACACCACCGTCAAGACATGAAGCTAATACTCCAGGGGCGAGCGCATATGCCCGTCCGTTGTGACGGCTTTTAGCAGATTCGTAACAAAATTACCACCCCCGGACATAAAGGGCGGGCGTGTGGCGCAAAATGGGACGGCGAAGGCGGCGACAGCGCGCTCGTCAGCTACCCGTGCCGGGTTCGGGCGAGAAATACTGTTCCAGCTTGTTCTCGACGCCCTTCATGGCATCGGCGTCGGCCGGGGCATCGCCCTTGACCGTGATGTTGGGCCATTCGGCCGAATATTTGGTATTCAGCTCCAGCCATTTTTCCAGGCCATTTTCGGTATCGGGCAGGATCGCTTCGGCCGGACATTCAGGCTCGCACACGCCGCAGTCGATACATTCGCTCGGATTGATGACCAGCATATTCTCACCCTCGTAGAAACAATCCACGGGGCAGACCTCGACGCAATCCATATATTTGCAGCGGATGCAGTTGTCGGTCACGACATAGGTCATTGTCTGGTCACTCTTGGTTGGAAAAGCGCGGTCCTGCTATGCGCAGGCACGGCCAAGGTCAATGAGGATAATGTTGCCGGGGGTTTAGGCCCGGTTTCCTGCGGCCCGACTCGAAAGTTCACACCGTTGCACGGTTGGATTGGGCGGGGGAGGGGACGGGCGCGTCATGAGGCGAATCCGGCGAAGTTCACACCGTCACTGGGGCGCGTCGCGGGGACGGAGTGGACGATAGGAAAGGGCGGTGTCGGGGTAAGGGTAACATGGGATTGGGATGTAGGACAGAGCGGTGGCAGGTTCCTGGTACAGGCGGAGTGAGGGTGTCCTGAGCCTTACACCGTCGCGCCGCATCAATGCCGAGCCCCCTCATCCAACTCCGCCTCGGCGGGGAGAAGGGGGGTGCGTCGAGAGAGGGGCACCATGGCGGACGGCTGGCATGGTTAGAGGGGGATGCCCCTCAAACGGCGTCACCCCGGACTCGATCCGGGGTCTATTAGCCTCGCCCTCTCAGTGACGCCGAACTGTTGAGCCAATGGATGCCGGGTCAAGCCCGGCATGACGGCGAAGGGTGGATTGCCGTCAGTCCGATTTGGAAAGGCCCGCAACTAAATCTCGTTTGAACCGAATATACATCTCCAGCTTCTTCAATCGCCACCATCTACAAAACAACCCGGCCACAACGAACACTCCGCCTCCAAACCAAAGCGGGATGGCCATTTGTACTGCTTCGTCAGCAGTCAGTAAGTGACGAAAATAGGCTAATAAAATATACACAGGGGCGGCGACAAGGAAAAGGGCTGCCGCAAAAAAACATGAGCAATTCCCTTGCCCGCGTGGGAATTGCCGGATGCAGTGGCTTTCGCGTTTGAAGGGTCCAATATCGAGGGCGATCTTTCATGAACGACACTGTCTCATCGTAGGCTTCTGTCCGCAAGTGGTCGATTGCGGATGGCCCCCGCCCGTCACCCACCGACCGTCAGTTCCTCATAACAGCCGCGCGCTTCGTTTGCGGGGCCGCGTCTGGTGGGGAGGTGGGTGATGCGGACGACGCGGACGGTGGTGCCGTAGGGGAAGGTGATGAGGTCGTGCGCGCGCACGGGGGCGTGGGCGCGGTCGATGCGGCGGCCGTTGAGGCGGATATGGCCGTCCTCCGCCAGTTTCTGGGCGCTCGACCGGCTGGAGCAGAGCCGGACGAACCAGAGATATTTGTCGATGCGCAGCGTCGGCGCATGGCCGGGGGCTGCGCCCGGATCAGCCATTGCGACCAAGCAGCTCGGCCAATCCGGCAAAGGCATTATTGGCGGGCGCGGGGCTGCCGCCGGTGGGGTTCGCGCGCGACGGCGGGGGTGCGCCATCCTTGCCGCCGCGACGGCCTTGGGCGGGCTTGTTGCCGCGTGGCTTCTGCTCATTGTCTGGGCGGCCGGTGCGCGGTCGGGCGTTTTGGGCGCGTTCGGGACGGGGCTTTTGGCGGCCCTTGAACACCCAGTTGGCGGCGCTGACGGGGGGCGTTTCTGCTGGTTCCGCGCCCTCGACAGCTTCCTCGGCCGGAGCCGGGGTGGGCGCTTCGACCGGGCGGAAGCCGGCCGCGCGCATGAGTTGCAGGAAAGCAGGTTCGAGCAGGCCGAGCGAGACGATCTGCGGGCTGACGGGGGTGAAGGCTTCGCCCTTGGCGATCGCCTCATGCGCGGCGCGGGCCATGCGTTCGGCCATGTCGATGCGCAGCATCTGGTCGCCAAAGCCACGAAAGCCAGCGATTCGCGCGCCCATCTGCGCGAATTTGTCGCCAACCGGCAGCAGGGTGAGGCCGGGCAGTGGCAGCGGCAGGCAGGGCTTGCCGAGTCGCGCCGCCAGCAAGGCCGAGCGCCAGCGCGCCGCGCCGGGCTTGAGCAGGCCGGGATGATAGATGTCGAGCACGCCGATATCGATGCCCGCGCGGCGCAGCAAATGGCGCTGGTCCTTGTCGAGATGGCCGAGCGCGGCGTCGAGATCGACCCGCGCCATCACGCCGCCGCCATCGGCAAGCTGCGCGAAGACCGCGCGCACCACGGCGGGGACGGCCGGATCGGCGGCGCTTTCGGCCATTTTTACGAGCGGTAACAGATGCTTCTGCTTTTGCGCGTCGAGCCAGGCGGCGAGGCGCGTGGCGACCTGCTTCTGCAGATCGGGCGCCAGTTCGAGCAAGGCGCGGTCCAGCCGGATTTCGGGCGTCAGCAGGGTCGGCCCCGCCAGCAGGGTCGCGACCGTCGCCTGTCCCCAAGCGATGCTCGGCATCTGTCCCGCTTCGTCCAGCAGGGCAAAATCCGCATCCGCCGCCGCAACCAATTCATCTGCCTTCACACGCAATACCTTTCCAAGGCGCCTTTCCGCCGCCGCCAACAGCATCTTCCTGTCCTGATGCCGCGTAGCGGGATCGACCGAGAAACGAAATCCGTCAAGTCGCCCGATCGATTCTCCATCGACGCTCACGCTGCCGTCCGGTTCGACGGTGACCGGCAGGGTGCTGGCATTTTGGCCGAGATCGCGCAACAGGACGGTGGTGCGCCGGTCCACGAAACGCTGCGTCAAGGCGGCGTGGAGCGCATCGGACAGCTTTTCCTCCAGCGCGCGGGTGCGTTCGGCCATTTCGGCGGGATCGGCGAGCCAGTCGGCGCGATGGGCGATGTAGGACCAGGTGCGGGCGGCGGCGATCCTCCCTGCCAGCGTGTCGATATCGCCCTGCACCGAATCGAGCCGGGCGATCGCCTGCGCGAACCAGTCGCGGGGGATGTGGCCATTGCCTTCGGACAGGAAGCGCCAGATCCGCGCGACGGCGCGGCCATGATGGTCGGTGCCGAGCTTCTGGAAATCGGGGAGGCTGCACGCGGCCCAGAGCCGCTCGACCTGCCGCTGGCCACGCGCGCGGTCGATGACGAGGGGGTCGTCGGCCAGTCGCTTGAGGACGGAGAGATCGACCGCCTGCGGCGCGGCGCGCAGTTCGGGGCGGTCGGGCCGCTCCTCCAGATCGGCGATCAGATGGTCGAGCCGGTCGGTGCGCGGGGTGCCGTCGCGCCAGAAAAGATGGTCCACCGGCGGGAAGCGATGCGCCTCGATCGCTTCGATCTCTTCGGGGGTGAAGGCAGCGTCGCTATCTTCGCCGCCCAGCGATCCGAATGTGCCATCCTTGTGATGCCGCCCGGCGCGCCCGGCGATCTGCGCCATTTCGCTGACGGTCAGGCGGCGGGTGCGGCGGCCATCGAACTTGCGCAGCGAGGCGAAGGCGACATGGGCGACGTCGAGGTTCAGCCCCATGCCGATCGCGTCAGTGGCGACGAGATAATCGACCTCGCCATTGAGGAACATCTGCACCTGCGCATTGCGGGTGCGGGGGGACAGCGCGCCCATCACCACGGCGGCACCGCCCCGGAACCGCCGCAGCATTTCGGCGACGGCATAGACTTCCTCGGCCGAGAAGGCGACGATGGCGGAGCGTTTGGGCAGGCGCGAGAGCTTCTTTGCGCCCGCATAGGAAAGCGTGGAGAAGCGCGGGCGGCCGATGATCTCGACATCCTTGACCAGCGCCTTGACGGTGCGGGCGATGCTGGCGGACCCCAGGATCATGGTTTCCTCGCGCCCGCGCGCGCGGAGCAGCCGGTCGGTGAAGATATGGCCGCGTTCTGGGTCTGCGCCCAGTTGCGCTTCGTCCAGCGCGACGAAGGCATAATCGCCGGTGATCGGCATGGATTCGGCGGTGCAGAGGAAATAGCGGGCGTGGGGCGGGACGATCTTTTCCTCGCCGGTGATCAGCGCGACCTGCGCCGGGCCTTTGATCGCGACCACCCGGTCATAGACTTCGCGGGCGAGCAGGCGGAGGGGGAAGCCCATCATGCCGCTGCTGTGCCCGCACATGCGTTCGACCGCGAGATGGGTCTTGCCGGTATTGGTTGGCCCCAGGACGGCGGTGACGGGCGATCGGGCAAAGGCAACCATGGTGGCCCTCTGTCGAGCATGGGGGGCGATGGAGCAAGGAGATTCGCGGGTTCCCTACCTTGGTGCATTCCTATCGGGTCCGTGGCACGGGTCGTCGCAGGCAGGTGCGTCATTGGTGCGTCTTAAATTGACTTTAACCCTGTCGCTTCACAAGGGTCTGGCCCGACGCATGGCGCGGGGGTCGTTGCGTCGCCAAGCAATGCTATCATGCCCCTGGGGGTCGCGGTTTGTTTCAGGATAGCCAGTTCGGATCGCAGCAGGGCGGCGCCACCATGTCGCTATGGCTGGCCGACTCGCTGCGTCAGCCTGCGCCGGTGCCGCCGCGCGACTGGCGGATGCGGCTGCGCGAATGGGCGGATGAGGTGGAGCTGGTCCCCGACCTTGCCCAGCGGATCGGCAGCCCGACCTGGTTCCGGGGGCTGGCCACCTGTTTCGGGCTGTGCGCGACGGCGCTGTATCTCTCGCCCGGTTTCAAGCCGATTCCGGGGCTGCCCGGCCGGACGATGGCCGAAGCGCAGTATGACGAAGTGCGCAGCCAGATGATCACGCCGCTGGCGCTGGGCGCGGATAGCGGGCGGCGGATGGGCGCGACCGATGCGGTGCAGCCATTGCGCCAGACGCCCGAACGACCGCAGATCGAACTCAATGCCCAGGTCGGCAGCAGCGACACGCTGGCGCGGGCCTTGTCGCGCGCGGGGGTCAGCAGCGGCGACGTGGCGACGATCAATGCGCTGGTCGGCGCGGACATCAGCGACGGGGTGAAGCCGGGCACGCGGCTCGACATCATATTGGGCCGCCGGGCCAGCCGCGACCGGCCCCGGCCGCTCGATCGGCTGGCGTTCCGCGCGCGGCTTGACCTGGCGCTGGAACTGGAGCGGGCGGGTGGCGTGCTGTCGGTGCGGCGCATCCCGATCCGCGTCGATAATACGCCGTTGCGCATTCAGGGCGTGGTGGGCGACAGCATCTATCGCTCGGCCCGTGCCGCCGGTGCCCCGCCCAAGGCGGTGCAGGCCTTCCTGCGGGTGATTGCCGGGCAGGTCGATCTGGGCGGGATCGGCGCGGGCGATCGCTACGACATCGTGACCGAATATCGCCGCGCGGAGACGGGCGATATCGAAGTGGGCGAGCTGCTCTATGCCGGGTTGCAGCGCGCGCGCGGCAAGTCGGTCGATATGCTCAAATGGACCAGCAATGGCCGCACGGAATGGTTCGAAGCGTCGGGCGTGGGCGAGCGGCGCGGCGTGCTGTCGGCCCCGGTCGCCGGGCGCATGTCGTCCAGCTATGGCATGCGGCGGCACCCGATTTTGGGCTATAGCCGGATGCATGCGGGCATCGATTTCGCGGCGCGTTACGGCTCGCCCATCTATGCGGTGACCGATGGCGTGATATCCTATGCCGGGCGGCATGGCGGGCATGGCAATTATGTGCGCATCCAGCATGGCGGCGGTATCGCGACGGGCTATGCGCATATGAGCCGTATCGCCGCCGCGCCGGGCCAGCGCGTCCGCCGAGGCCAAGTGATCGGCTATGTCGGCTCGACCGGCCTGTCGACCGGGCCGCATCTCCATTATGAACTCTATCGCGGTGGCGCGACGGTCAATCCGCTGTCGGTGAAGTTCACCACGACGGCGCAACTGGCGGGCAATGATTTGCGGGCGTTCCGCGCGCAACTGGCACGCTACAAGGGGCTGGCTGTGGGCCAGCGCCAGGCCTTTGCCGAGGCACCATCCGCCGCGCCGGTTGCTAGCGGGAAATAAGCCGCTTCCCGCGCGGACGCCGCTTGGGTAACGAGCGGGGATGATTGCTTCCGCTCCGGCTTCCGTCACCGCCATCCTGCTTGCGGGTGCGCGGCCCATTCCCGATCCGTTGGCGATTGCCGCAGGCGTGCCGGTCAAGCCGCTCGCGCCGGTCGCGGGCGAGCCGATGATCAATCGCCCGGCGCGCGCGCTGCTCGATCATCCCGCGATCGGGCAGGTGATCGTCCTGACGCAGCGGGCCGATGCCTTTGCCGCTGATCCGGCGACGGCATGGCTGGGCGCGCATCCGCGCGTGCAGTTCGAACGGGGTGGGGCGGGGATTGCGTCGTCGCTGCTGGCGTTGATGGAGGAGGGCGACTTGCCCTTTCCTTTGTTGCTGACCACGGCTGATCATGTGCTGCTCGATCGGGCGATGCTGGACCAGTTCATTGCCGAGGCGACAGGCGCGGACATTGCGGTGGCCATGGTCGAGCGCGCGACGCTGCTGGCGCGCTATCCGCAATCGCGGCGGACCTGGCTCAAGTTTCGCGATGGCGGCTGGTCGGGTGCCAATATCTTCTGGTTCGGCAGCAGCAAGGCTCGGCCGGTCATCGCGCTGTGGCAGGAGGTGGAGCAGGACCGCAAGAAGGGCTGGAAGATCCTGTCCGCCTTCGGGCCGCTGGCGTTGCTGGGCGCGCTGTTGCGGATTTCGACGCTGCGCGGTGGCATGGCGCGGGTCGGGCGGCGTTTTGGTCTGGTGGCGCGGCTGGTGGCGATGGCGCAGCCCGAAGCGTGCATCGATGCGGACAAGCAGGCGGATGTGGATTTGATCGAGGCGATATTGGCGGGTCGGTAGGCGCTATTCCTGGTTCCGTTCGTTTCGAGCGTAGTCGAGAAACCTTCGCACAGGTTTCTCGACTACGCTCGAAACGAACGGCGGTTGGGTGGATTAGGCGTCGGCCGCCACGGCCCGACGACTGGCCCAGCCCATCATCGCGAAACCGGCCAGCGCAGCGACGATATTGGCGACCGCTGCGCCGATGGTGCCGTAGAGCGGTAGCAATGCGGCCTGCAGGCCAAGCAGCAGCAGGGTCGCGACGAAGGTGATGCGGAGCGACAGGCCCGCGCGGTCGGTCGCCATCAGCAGCGGGCGGTAGCTGACGCCGATCAGTTCGATGCAGGCGGCGATGCCGAGCAGCAGCAGCAGCGGATAGGCGGGCAGGAAGTCCGGCCCGGCGATGAAGCCCAGCAATGGACGGCCGATGGTCGCGATGAGCGCGATGATGACCGCGCCTGCGATCAGCGCCAGCCGGTTGGTGCGGCGGAACAGCGCGCCGAGCGCTTCCTTGCCATGGCTGCTGGTGCGCGACAGTTCGACGAAGATGCTGCGCGACAAGAGACTGCTGATCTTGGTCAGTGAATTGGCGAGCTGGTTGGCGAGGCGGTAGAGGCCTGCGCCCACCGGGCCGACGAAGGCGCCGACGATCAGTACCGCGACCTGCTGGCCGATCGAGGTGAGGCTGGTCTGGAGGTTGGTGGCGGTCAGGAAGCCGATGATGCCGGGATTTTCGCGGCGCGCATCAATCGCCCGTCCGGCGCGCCAATGGCCGATGCGGCCGTGGCCGACACGCAATGCCAGTCCCCAATAGCTGAGCGCGCAGAGCAGTTCGGCAAAGGCCCAGGCGATGAGGAAGCCGGTAATGTCGGGCATCCACAGCAGCGCCGCCCCGGCGCCGATCATCCGCCCCACCGGGATCATGGTTTCGGCGAGCGCGGCGCTGTCGAACCGGTCGAACAGGCGCAACAGGCCGGTCGGGCTGGAGCGGATCGTGATCATCATCACCATGCAGAAGAGCCAGACCTGCCAGGCCATATGCGGCCCGACTTCCAGCAGGTCAGCGAACAGGAGCAAGATGGCGGCCGCAATCAGTCCGCCCGCGACCGCCGATGCGAGGTCGATGAGGATGCAGAAGCGCAGCACCCGGTTGAGGGCGTCGCCATGGCCCGCGGTCAGATGCGGCTGGCCATAGCGGACGACGATCTGCCAGCTATCGAACGACACCAGCGTCTTGATGACCTGCGCGGCGCTCAGCACCAGGGCGAAGCGGCCGAAATCGGCGACGCCAAGCGTGCGGGTGACGATGGCGAGATAGGCGATGCTGAGGATCGCGCCGACGCCCTTGCCGCCCAGCAGCCAGCCGGTATTGGCCAGGATGCGCGAAAAGCCGTCGCCTGCCTGCCCCGATCCGCGTTTGACCTTCACGTCTGCCCTGGCCTTTCCCCCGGATGCCGGTCATCCGGCGTGCGCCTGTCTAGGGGGTTCGGGCCGTCGTGCAAACCCCGCCTTTTTTTCGGCCAAATTGCGGTTTAAGGCCGCGCGCTATGACGATCAGCAAAGCCATCATCCTTTCCGCCGGGCAAGGCTCACGCCTGTTGCCGCTGACCCGCGACGTGCCCAAATGCATGATCGAATTTAACGGGCGTACCCTCATCAGTTGGCAGGTCGCCGCTTTGGTCGCCAATGGCGTGACCGACATCGTGGTGGTGACGGGCTTTCGCACCGAGCGGGTCGAGGATCATGCGCTACAGCTCTATCGCGAGACGGGCGCGCGGATCCGCACGGTGTTCAATCCTTTCTTCCAGGTCGCGGACAATCTCGGCACTTGCTGGATCGTGCGGGAAGAGATGGACCGCGACTTCATCATCCTGAACGGCGATACCATCGTGTCGGACGAGATCGTCGCCAAGCTGATCGCCGGGGCGACCGACGCGATCACCGTCACCGTCGATGTGAAGCCCGATGGCGATTATGATGATGACGACATGAAGGTGAACCGCGACGAGAGCGGCCGCCTGCACCATATCGGCAAGCGGTTGCTGCCGCCCGACACCAATGCCGAATCGATCGGCATGCTGGCCTTCACCGGCGAAGGCCCGGCGATCTTCCGCAACCAGATCAACCAGATGATGCGGACGCCCGAAGGGGTGGAACGCTGGTATCTGCGCGCGATCGACATCATCGCCAAGGGGAACCGGGTCGGGACCGTGTCGATCGACGGTCTGCCGTGGCAGGAGGTCGATTTCCCGCAAGATGTGGAAGCGGCGGCGGCGCTGACGGCGCGGTGGGTCGATGAGGGGCGCTATCGGCGATAGGGCTTAACTTCGCACTTTTCCCGTAGATTTCGACATTTAATTTCTCGGTCTCGATTTTTTATTACAAACTTATTGGCATGTCGGATTGTAGCATTGTTGCCGCTTGTAGGACAGAGGCAGGCCGCGTTGGCCGGTCCGGCGCAGGTGCAGGCGCTCACATGAAAAAGGCCTCCGTTTTGCGGAGGCCTTTTTCATTTGCGCGAGGTGGCAGCGATCACATGTGGATCGGTTTGCCGGTCACCGCCATGGCGGCTTCCTTGATCGCTTCGCTGTGCGTGGGGTGGGCGTGGCAGGTGTAGGCAATGTCTTCGCTCGATGCGCCGAACTCCATCGCCTGTGCCGCCTGCGCGATCATCGTGCCGGCGGGCGTGGCGATGATCCAGACGCCCAGCACCTTGTCGGTTTCGGCGTCGGCGATGATCTTCACGAAGCCTTCGGGTTCGTGGTTGGTCTTGGCGCGGCTGTTGGCCATCATCGGGAATTTGCCGACCTTGATCGCGCCCTTTTCCTTGGCGGCTTCCTCGGTCAGGCCGACGCCCGCGATTTCGGGCTTGGTGTAGACGACCGATGGGATCAGGTCGTGGTTCACGATGCCGGTCAGGCCCGCGATATTTTCCGCGACCGCAATGCCTTCATCTTCGGCCTTGTGCGCGAGCATCGGGCCGGGAATGACGTCGCCGATCGCCCAGACGCCGGGCACCTTCGTGCCGAATTCATGATCGGTTTCGATCTGGCCGCGCGCGTTCAGCTCCAGGCCAATCTTGTCGAGACCAAGGCCATTGGTGTTGGGACGACGGCCGATCGATACCAGCACAACATCGGCTTCGATCGTTTCGGCGTCCCCGCCAGCGGCGGGCTCGACGGTCAGGGTCACGCCCTTGTCATGCGCCTTTGCGCCGGTGACCTTGGTGCCGAGCTTATAGTCGAAGCCCTGCTTCTTGAAGATCTTGTTGGCTTCCTTGCGGACTTCGCCGTCCATGCCGGGCAGGATCTGGTCGAGATATTCGACGACCGTGACCTTTGCGCCCAGGCGACGCCATACGCTGCCCATTTCCAGGCCGATGACGCCGCCGCCGACGACCACCAGATGGCCCGGCACCTTGTCCAGCACCAGCGCGCCGGTCGAATCGACGATCTTGCCGCCGTCATTGTCGACTTCGACGCCGGGCAGCGGGGTGACCGACGAGCCGGTCGCGATGACGATATTCTTCGCCGTGACCTTTTCGCCATTGATCTCGACCGTGTTGGCACCGGTGAAGCTGGCCAGGCCCTTGAGCCAGGTCACCTTGTTCTTCTTGAACAGAAATTCGATGCCGCCGGTCAGACCCTTGACCGCATCGGCGCGCTGGCCCTGCATGGTCGTGAGATCGAGGCTCATCTTGTCGATCTTGACGCCGAGCTTGGCGAGCGTGCCATTGGCCGCTTCGTCATAAAGTTCGGAGGCGTGCAGCATCGCCTTGGATGGGATGCAGCCGACATTGAGGCAGGTGCCGCCCAGCGTATCGCGGCTTTCGGCGCAGGCGGTCTTGAGGCCCAGCTGCGCGGCGCGGATCGCGGCGACATAACCGCCGGGGCCGGAACCGATTACCAGAACGTCATAGTCGAAATCGGACATGTGTCACCTTCCTCTTAGTGCTCCTGCGCACGCAGGAGCCCAGGGCGTCGTCAGAAAAGCGTCTCGAACAAATCGCGCCATTGCGGATTTTCCCGTTCGATCAACTCCATCTTCCAGGCGCGTTTCCATCTTTTGATCTGCACTTCGCGGAGCCTCGCTTCCTGCAGATCGTCATAAGCAGCGAACCATACCAACATGGTGCAGCCATGCTGTTTCGTAAAGCCATCCACCAGCTTGTTGCGATGTTGATATGCCCTGCTGGCCAAGTCGCTCGTAACGCCCACATAGAGCGTTCCGTTGCGCCTGTTGGCCATCAGGTAGACATATCCGGCTTTCGTTGCACGTCTCCGCCCTGGGCTCCTGCTTTCGCAGGAGCACTGTTGGCTTAGTTTACAGGTCGATCAGCAGGCGGGTCGGGTCTTCGATCGCGTTCTTGACCGCGACGAGGAAGGTTACCGCTTCGCGACCGTCGACCATGCGATGATCGTAGCTGAGCGCCAGATACATCATCGGACGGATCACGATCTGACCGTCGCGAACGACCGGGCGGTCTTCGATCCGGTGCAGGCCCAGCACGCCCGACTGGGGCGGGTTGATGATCGGGCTGGACAGCAGCGAGCCGAACACGCCGCCATTGGAGATGGTGAAGGTGCCGCCCTTCATATCTTCCATGGTCAGCTTGCCTTCCTTGGCCTTCTTGCCAAAGCCGCCGATGGTCTTTTCGATCTCGGCAACGCTGAGCGATTCCGCGTTGCGGATGACCGGAACGACGAGGCCAGTGGGGGCCGACACCGCGACCGAGATGTCGCAGAAATTATTGTAGACGATCTCGTCGCCTTCAATCTGCGCATTGACGCCCGGAATGTCGCGGAGCGCCATGCAGACCGCCTTGGTAAAGAAGCCCATGAAGCCCAGACGGACGCCATGCTTCTTTTCGAACAGGTCTTTATATTTGGCGCGCGCCTCGATGATGTTGGTCATGTCCACGTCGTTATACGTGGTCAGCATCGCGGCCGTATTCTGCGCTTCCTTCAACCGCTTGGCGACCGTCTGGCGCAGGCGGGTCATCTTCACCCGTTCCTGCGCGCGGGTGGGGCCAGCGGTAGGGGCATCGGCGGCAGGGGCCGAGGCAGGCGCGGACGCGGCGGCCTTGGCGGTGCCAGCGGCGACGGCGGCGGTGACGTCGTCCTTGGTCAGGCGGCCATCCTTGCCGGTGCCCTTGATCTTGGAGGGATCAAGGCCATGCTCCAGCACCAGGCGGCGCACGGCGGGGGAGAGCGTCAGATTGCCGCCTTCATCCTCGTCCGACGCGGCTGGCGCGGGGGCCGATGCGGCAGGTGCGGGGGCAGCGGCCTCCGCCTTGGCAGCGGGGGCAGCCGACGCAGCAGGGGCAGCGGCAGCGGCTGCGCCTTCGTTGACCATCGCCAGCAGCGCGCCGACATTCACGGTGTCGCCTTCCTTGGCGATGATGTCGCCCAGCGTACCGGCGACCGGCGAGGGCACGTCGACCGCGACCTTGTCGGTTTCCAGGCTGACGATGGGTTCGTCGAGCGCGACGGCTTCACCGGGCTTTTTGAGCCACTGGCCCACGGTTGCTTCGGTAACGGATTCGCCCAGGGTAGGGACTTTGACTTCGGTAGCCATGAGCTTGTTCAGCCTTTCTTCTGGCGTCGGATTTCTTCACGGACGCTGTGACCCAGCGCATCGGCGACGAGGGCGCCCTGTTCGGCGACATGGCGTTTGGCGAGGCCCGTTGCGGGCGACGCCGATGCCTTGCGACCGGCATAGCGGGCGCGCATCGGCGCTTTGCCGACGTCCGCCAGGGCTTCCTCGATATAGGGCTCCACATGGAACCACGCGCCATTATTGCGTGGCTCTTCCTGGCACCAGATCACTTCCTCCAGCTTGGGCATACGTTCCATGCGGATGGCGAGTGCTTCGGTGGGGAAGGGATAGAGTTGTTCGATGCGGACGATCTGGGTGTTCTTGTCCCCGGCCGCATCGCGCGCTTCCATCAGGTCGTAGGCGACTTTGCCCGAACACAGCACCAGCCGCTTCGTTTCCGCATCGGGTGCCGGATTCATGTCCGACAGGATGCGCATGAAGTGGGTGTCGCCCTGGAAATCCTCGGCCTTGCTCACCGCCAGCTTGTGCCGCAGCAGCGACTTGGGCGTCATGATGATCAATGGTTTGCGGAAGGGACGCAGCATCTGACGGCGCAGGACGTGGAAATAATTGGCCGGGGTCGTGATGTTGGCGACCTGGATATTCCCTTCGGCGCAGAGCTGAAGGAAGCGTTCCAGACGCGCCGAACTATGTTCCGGTCCCTGTCCTTCATAGCCGTGCGGCAACAGGCAGACGAGGCCGTTGGCGCGCAGCCACTTGCTTTCCGACGAGGCGATATACTGGTCGAAGATGATCTGCGCACCGTTGGCGAAATCGCCGAACTGCGCTTCCCACAGGACCAGGCTCTTGGGGTCGGCCAGGGCATAACCATATTCGAAACCAAGGACGCCATATTCGGACAAGGGGCTATCGAGAACCTCGAACCGGCCATGACGGACGGTGGAGAGCGGGATATATTTCTTTTCCGTATTCTGATCGACCCAGACCGAGTGACGCTGGCTGAACGTGCCGCGCCCTGAGTCCTGGCCCGACAGGCGCACGCCATAGCCTTCCGACAGGAGCGAGCCGAAGGCCAGCGCCTCGCCGGTTGCCCAATCGAAATTCGCGCCGGTCTTGAACATCTCCGCCTTGGCATCCAGCACGCGCTGGAGCGTCTTGTGGACGGCATGGCCTTCGGGAACGGTGGTCAGCGTCTTGCCCAGGCTTTCCATCAGCTTGGGCGCGATGGCGGATTCGACGCTGCGGCGTGTGGTTTCCGCGTCGGCCGGCTTGTGCAGGCCCGACCAGCGACCGGCGAACCAGTCGGCCTTGTTGGCCTTGTAGCTCTTCGACGCTTCGAACTCGTCTTCCAGATGGGTCACGAATTCGTTGGTCGCGCTGGCCACGAAATCGTCGCCGATCACGCCCTGTTCCTTGAGGCGCGAGGCATAGACGTCGCTGACCGGCGGATGCTGGCGGATCTTCGCGTACATCAGCGGCTGGGTGAACGAAGGTTCGTCGCCTTCATTATGGCCAAAGCGGCGATAGCACCACATGTCGATGACGATGTCGCGGTGGAAGGTCTGGCGATATTCGACCGCCAGCTTGCAGGCGAAGGTCACCGCTTCGGGATCGTCGCCATTGACGTGCAGGATCGGCGCCTGAACGCCCTTCGCCACGTCGGACGGATAGGGCGAGCCGCGCGAGAATTGCGGGCTGGTGGTGAAGCCGACCTGGTTGTTGACGATGAAGTGGATGCAGCCGCCGGTATTGTAGCCCGACACGCCAGAGAAGCCGAGGCATTCCCAGACGATGCCCTGACCCGCGAACGCCGCGTCGCCATGGATCAGCACGGGCAGAACCTGCTCATGCTTGTCGAGGTCGTCGCGGAAGGTCTGCTGCGCGCGGACCTTGCCCAAAACGACGGGATCAACCGTTTCGAGATGCGAGGGGTTGGGGACCAGCGACATATGGACCTTGATCCCGTCGAACTCGCGATCGGTGGAGGTGCCCAGATGATATTTCACGTCGCCCGAACCGCCGACATCTTCGGGGTTGGCGGTGCCGCCGGAAAATTCGTGGAAGATGACGCGGAAGCCCTTGGCCATCACATTGGCAAGGACGTTCAAACGGCCGCGATGGGCCATGCCATAGACGATTTCGCGCACGCCCGACTGGCCACCATATTTGATGACGGCTTCGAGCGCGGGGATCATGGATTCGCCACCGTCGAGGCCGAAGCGCTTGGTGCCGACATATTTGCGGCCCAGGAACTTCTCATATTGCTCGCCCTGGATGACCTTGGCCAGGATCGCCTTCTTGCCTTCCGGCGTGAAGATGATTTCCTTGTCCTTGCCTTCCATCCGGTCTTGCAGGAAGCGGCGCTCCTCCACATCGGCGATATGCATATATTCGAGGCCGACATTGCCGCAATAATTGGCGCGCAGAATCGCGACGATCTCGCTGACGCTGGCAAATTGCAGGCCGAGCGTGCCGCCGAGATAGATTTTCTTGTTGAGGTCGGTCAGGCCGTGAAATTCCGGCGTCAGGTCAGCCGGCAGATCGCGATGGGTCAGGCCCAGCGGATCGAGATTGGCGGCCAAATGACCGCGCACGCGATAGGTGCGGATCAGCATCATCGCGCGGATGGAATCTTCGGCGGCCTGCGCTATGTCCGCATCCGACACCGCCTTGCCCGCAGCTTTGGCAGCGGCCTTGACCGCGACCTGCATCTGCGTGGGGTCAAGCGCCCCGGTGAGGTCGTCAGTGTCCGACAACGGCCAGTTGGAGCGTGCCCAGCTAGGGCCTTGCTCGATCTCGAAATCCTGGTTTTCGTAACCCATAATATCTTGTCCGATCCGTGCCGCGTGCAGTCGCGGTGCGGGAAGTGAGCGGCCAGGGTGCAGCCCGGCCGCCTCTATATATAGTCGCTTTTTAGCCGTTCAGCACTTCGAGCAGAGTCGTGCCGAGTTCCGAAGGGCTGGCGGCGACCTTGATCCCGGCCGCTTCCATCGCCGCGATCTTGCTTTCCGCGTCGCCCTTGCCACCCGACACGATCGCGCCGGCATGGCCCATGCGACGGCCCGGAGGGGCGGTGCGGCCTGCGATGAAGCCGGCCATCGGCTTCTTGCGGCCACGTTTGGCCTCATCCATCAGGAACTGGGCGGCCTGTTCTTCCGCATCGCCGCCGATTTCACCGATCATGATGATCGATTCGGTCGCGTCGTCGGCCAGGAACAATTCCAGCACGTCGATGAAGTTGGTGCCGTTGACCGGATCGCCGCCGATGCCGACCGCCGTGGTCTGGCCGAGGCCCGCGTTCGAGGTCTGGAACACCGCTTCATAGGTCAGCGTGCCGGAGCGCGAGACGACGCCGACGCTGCCCGCCTTGAAGATGGAACCGGGCATGATGCCGATCTTGCACTCGTCGGGGGTCAGGACGCCGGGGCAGTTGGGGCCGATGAGGCGCGACTTGCTGCCCGACAGCGCGCGCTTGACGCGCACCATGTCGAGGACGGGGATGCCTTCGGTGATGCAGATGATCAGCGGGATTTCCGCGTCGATCGCTTCGAGGATCGAGTCCGCAGCAAATGGTGGCGGCACATAGACCACCGACGCATCGGCGCCGGTCTTGGTCTTGGCTTCCAGCACGGTGTCGAACATGGGCAGGCCGATATGGGTCTGGCCCCCTTTGCCCGGCGTGACGCCGGCCACCATCTGCGTGCCATAGGCCAGCGCCTGTTCGGTATGGAAAGTGCCGGTGGCACCGGTCATCCCTTGCGTGATGACCTTGGTATTCTTGTTGACGAGAATGCTCATAGACGGCCTCTGTCCTTAAAATTCGCGCCCAGGCGGTGGCTGAGGGCTAGATGAGTTGTGGGACTGGACCCCGGCCTTCGCCGGGGAACAGTTAAACGTTAGGCCAGCGAAGGATCGATCGCCTTGCAAGCGTCCAGCAGTTCCTTGACCGCGTCGACCGACACCTGGAGGTTGCCCTTGGCTTCCTCGTTCAGTTCGACCTCGATGACCTGCTCGACGCCGTCCTTGCCGATGATCACGGGGACGCCGACATAGAGATTGTCGACGCCATATTGGCCGGTGAGGTTGGCGGCGCAGGGCAGCAGGCGCTTCTTTGTCGCCAAGATAGGCTTCGGCCATGGCGATCGCGCTGGTGGCGGGGCGCATAGAAGGCCGAGCCGGTCTTGAGCAGGGCGACGATTTCGCCGCCACCCGAACGGGTGCGCTGCACGATGGCGTCGATACGCTCCTGCGTCGAACGGCCCTGCTTGATGAGGTCGGGGACGGGGATGCCCGCCACGGTCGAATATTCGATGACCGGGACCATCGTGTCGCCATGGCCACCCAGCACGAAGCTGGTGACGTCCTTGGCCGACACCTGGAATTCCTCGGCGAGGAAGTGATTGAAGCGCGAGAGCTGTCGAGGACGCCCGCCATGCCGACGACCTTATTGTGGGGGGAGGCCGGAAAATTCGCGCAGTGCCCACACCATCGCGTCGAGCGGGTTGGTGATGCAGATGACGAAAGCGTCGGGGGCGTTGGCGGCGATGCCTTCGCCCACGGCCTTCATGACCTTGAGGTTGATGCCGAGCAGATCGTCGCGGCTCATGCCCGGCTTGCGGGCGACGCCAGCGGTGACGATGATGACGTCCGCGCCTGCAATGTCGGCATAATCGTTGGAGCCGGTGATCTTGGCATCGAAGCCTTCGACCGCGCCGCACTGCGACAGGTCGAGCGCCTTGCCCTGGGGGATGCCTTCGACGACGTCGAACAGGACGATGTCGCCAAGGCCCTTCAGAGCGGCGAGATGCGCCAGCGTGCCACCAATATTGCCAGCGCCGATGAGCGCGATCTTCTTACGGGCCATATATCTGTCATCCTCCAAGTCTTGACTACTGGAATTGATGCCTCGCCTACGCCCTTCGACCGGGGGTTTCAACCTGTCAAAGGTGGGAAGTCGGATTTATCTTTGCAATTCATTCGCAGTTGCATTAAAGGCGATTCACACGCTGTCGCTGCCGGCTCCTACCCTGGCCGGTGAGCCTTCCCTGCAGCGCTACCCTGCCGGATGCCTTCCCGACGGAAGGCATCCGGTCTATTTTTCGCAGGATTTGGACAAGAAGATTGCGCCGTGATGACGGCGCTGCGCGCTATAACGTGCTGCGCAACAGGCAGTTACCCATAGGTCTTTATGTCATCCCCGCGAAGGCGGGGATCCATCTCCGAACCGAAAGCCAAGACGATAAGGGGGGAGATGGGTTCCCGCCTTCGCGGGAATGACGGTGATTGGTAAGCGATGCGCATTTCGCAACGACCCCCTGCCAGGGGAGGATGCTATTTGGGGCCGTGGCCGAGCGCGAGATAGTCGTCCGACTGCATTTCCATGAGGCGCGAGACGGTGCGTTCAAATTCGAACGCGCCATCGCCCTGTGGATAGAGTTGCGCGGGTTCCGCATCGGCCGAGGCCAGCAATTTGACCTTATATTCGTAGAGCGAGTCGATCAGCGTGACGAAGCGCGCGGCCTCGTTGCGGTTTTCCGGCCCCAGCACCGGGATGCCGACGATGATGACGCTATGATATTTGCGCGCGATCGCCAGATAGTCGGGCGCGCCGCGCGCTTCGGCGCACAGGCGCTTGAACGAGAAGACCGCGACGCCCTTGAGGCTTTTGGGCACATGCAGGGTGCGGCCGCCCTGCACGGGGATATCTTCGGACGGGACATGGGCGCGGTCGGACGGCGGATAGTCGGTCAGGCGGAAGAAGGCAGTGCTGAGCGCCGCCGTGGCTTCGTCGCCATTGGGGCAGTGCCATAGCGTCGCATCGCCCAGCCGGTCGCGGCGATAGTCGGTCGGGCCGTTCAATGTCTGCACATCGAGCCGATCCTTGATCAGGTCGATGAAGGGCAGGAACAACTGGCGGTTGAGGCCGTCCTTGTAGAGATCGTTGGGCACGCGGTTGGAGGTGGTGACGATCGTCACGCGCTTTTCGAGCAGTCCGGTAAACAGCCGCGACATGATCGCGGCGTCGGCCATATTATTGACCACCATTTCGTCGAAGCATAGCAGCCGCGCATTCTCGGCCAGCGCCTCTACCACCGGGGGGATGGGATCGCCGGTTTCGGACTTGCGCGCCTCGGCCAAGCGGGCGTGGACGTCGAGCATGAACTCGTGGAAATGGGCGCGGGCCTTGCGCGGGATTTTTACCGTGTCGAAGAACAGGTCCATCAACATGGATTTGCCGCGCCCGACGCCGCCCCACATATAGAGGCCGCGCGGCGGTTCGGGCGCCTTGCGCAACAGCCGCCACAGCGTCGAGCCGCGTTCGGGCGCGGCTTCCAACTGCTGTTGCAGGGTGTCGAGCCGCACGGCGGCAGCCCGCTGATCGGGATCGGCGCGCAATTCTCCGGCAGCGATCAACGCTTCGTAGCGAGCAAGAACACCGGTCATTTCGCGGGCGGGGCCTTACGGATGGTAGCGGTAGAGGCGGCGACGGGTTCGCCATCCTGCGTCATCAGCATGCGCAAGAACAATAGGCGGCCGGTTTCGCGCAGCAGGTCGACTTGCGCCAGCAGCAGCGGGCCGACGCGCCCGGCACCCAGATATTGCATCGACAGGTCGATGGTCACACCGTGGATCTGATCCGTATGCCCCATCGCCCAGAGCGCACCGAAATAGGCATGGTCGGCAAAGGCGGCGAGGAAGCCGCCATGGAGCGTATCGAGCCGGTTGCGATGGCTGGAGCGGGTTTCCAGCGCGACTTCCGCCCGGCCGGGCGAGAGTTCGCGCATATAGCCACGGCCAATAGCCTGCAAAAACGTATCGGGGTGCGGATCGGACCATGCGATCCAGCCCGCCCATTGCCCGTCCGTCAGTGGCTGACCCCCGGCGACACCATCACTGTTCAAGATCAAAGCTGCCGTTCGACCATCATCTTCTTGGTCTCGGCGATCGCCTTGGCCGGCGACAGACCCTTGGGGCAGACATTGGCGCAGTTCATGATGGTGTGGCAGCGATAGAGGCGGAAGGGATCTTCCAGCTCGTCGAGGCGGTCCCCGGTATATTCGTCGCGGCTGTCGGCCAGCCAGCGATAGGCCTGAAGCAGGATCGCCGGACCCAGGAACTTGTCGCTGTTCCACCAATAGGAGGGGCAGCTGGTCGAGCAGCAGGCGCACAGGATGCACTCATAAAGGCCGTCAAGCTTTTCGCGGTCGGCGGGCGACTGGAGTCGCTCCTTGCCCGATGGCGGGGGCGACACGGTCTTGAGCCAGGGCTGGATCGAGTTGTACTGGGCGTAGAAATGCGTGAAATCGGGCACCAGATCCTTGATCACGTCCATATGCGGCAGCGGCGTGATCTTCACGTCCTTGCCCGAACATTCGTCGATCGCGGTGGTGCAAGCGAGGCCGTTCTTGCCGTTCATGTTCATCGAACAGGAACCGCAAATGCCTTCGCGGCAAGAGCGGCGGAAGGTCAGCGTGGTGTCATATTCATTCTTGATCTTGATCAGCGCGTCCAGAACCATCGGTCCGCACTGGTCGAGGTCGACCTCGAACGTGTCGTAACGCGGGTTTTGCCCGGAGTCGGGATCATAGCGATAGACTTTGAAGCTGCGCACATTGGTTGCGCCTGCGGGGGCGGGGTGGGTCACACCCTTACCGCTGATCTTGCTGTTCTTGGGCAACGCAAATTCGGCCATCGCTCGTCGAGCCTCTTTCAGAGTGTCGTTCGGTTGCGGCCCGCATACCAAAATATGGGCAAAGGTCCAGCACCTACAAAAGGGAATGCGACGCGCGCCCTTGCAAAAGCCCCTATATCGCCGCTAGGCCTCCAGCCCGTCTGGAGTGGCTTTCGCGCATGGACATCGCCTTTCTCGCCATTGCCGAAGCGCAGCAGCTTTATCACTGGCTGCCCGCCGCGCTGGAACTGGCGCGGCGTCCGGGGGTGCGGGTGCATGTGCTGTCGCCATCGGATGCGATACTGGATCTGGTGGCGGGGTATGACAGCGACGGACTGTTGCAGCCGGTACGGCTGCGGCGCTTTTCGCGCCAAGCCGACTCGCTATTTCGTCAGCCGTCGCGGATCATGACGCTGCTCGGCAATTACCGCACGATCGCGGCTTTTCCGCTGCTGGTGACGACGGAGATTTCCACTGCCTGGTTACGGCGGGTGCCGGGTTTCAAGTCCCGGCTGGTCTTGATCAAACATGGCGCGGGCGACCGGGAGGGGGGCTATAAGAAGCGCCATGCCGATTTCGACCTGACGCTGGTGGCAGGTGAGAAAGACCGCCGCCGGATGATCGAACGGGGGCTGTGCGCGGCGGATAAGGTCTTGGTCGGCGGCTATGCCAAGTTCGAATTGAAGGCGGCGCGGCAGCGATTCTTCGCCGACGACAGGCCTGTGCTGCTCTACAATCCGCATTTCGACCCGGACTTGTCCTCCTGGGTGCGGCATGGCCCGGCGATGCTAGCGGCGCTAGAGTCGCTCAAGGGGTGGAATGTCATCATCGCGCCGCATACCAAGCTGGCGCAGGCGGTGGCGCCGATCGTCAGCGCCGCGCCGCATATCCGCGTCGACATGGGCAGCCGCCATGCGATCGACATGAGCTATACGATGAGCGCCGACGTCTATCTGGGCGATGTATCGAGCCAGGTATATGAGTTTTTGATCCAACCGCGACCGTGCATTTTCCTCAATCTCGACCGGCGCGATGCCAGTAGTGACGCCTTTGCGCATTGGCGGCTGGGGCAGGTGATCGAGACGCCGGACGCGCTTTCGTTCGCGCTTGGTCGTGCGAACGACTTGCAACCCGGCTTCGTTGCTGCGCAGGAAGCGGCCATGGAGCAATCCATCGACCTGTCGCCGATTCCCGCGTCGCGGCGGCAGGCCGACATCATAATGACCTTCGCGAAAGCGCCTGCATGACTGAGACGATGACCACTGCCCTTGGCCCCATTCGCATGCTGGGGCAGAATGCCACGCCGATCTGGGGCATGACCAATGCCGAACGGAACCGCCGGATGGCGGAGAGCGCGGCGAAGAATGGCAGCGCGCTGGCACCAGGGCATGAACTGGTCTTCAACCTGACCTATGCGTTCGATCCGCTGTTGCTGCGGTTGGTGCTGGAAACGCCGGGGACGGTTTTTGCCTGGGGTGGCGTGCCGGTCGTGGGGCAGGTGCCGCAGGGACATGATCCGATGCAGGCGACCGTGATCGACCTGTCGGACGGGCGCAAACTCTATAACCGGCAGTTGCGCAAGCTGGAGCAGCCGATGGTGCGCGAATTGACCCCCGCGACCCGGCGCGCGATCGAGCGGCACAGCTATTTCGGCGCCTATAAGGGCGTGACGGACGTGCTGACCAAATATCTGTGGCCCGAATTGGCGCTGATACTGACGCGGATCGCGGCGCAGCTCAAGATGACGCCCAATATGGTGTCGGTGATCGGGGTGACGCTGTGCCTGATCGCGACCTTCCTGTTTTCAGAAGGGATGTACTGGACCGGCTTCCTGTGCGGTTTCATCTTCATGGTGCTGGATACGGTGGACGGGAAGCTGGCGCGCTGCACCATCACCTCGTCCAAATGGGGCAATGTGATCGACCATGGCGTCGATCTGGTTCACCCGCCCTTCTGGTGGTACTTTTGGGGAACGGGGTTGGCCGCCTGGGGCCTGTCGCTGACGGGGCAGGCGTTCATCCTGGTGATGGCGGCGGTGGTCGTCGGCTATGTGCTGCAGCGGTTGATCGAGGGGGCGTTCCTCAAGGATTTCGGCATGGACATTCATGTCTGGCGGCCGTTCGACAGCCAGTTTCGGCTGGTGACGGCGCGGCGCAATCCGAATATGGTGATCTTGTTCGTGGCGCTGCTGTTGGGGCGGCCGGACATCGGGCTGGTGGCGCTTGCCTGGTGGACGGTGATCTCGCTCGTCGTCCATGCGGTGCGGCTGG
The DNA here is from genome assembly GCF_001713415.1 of Sphingobium sp. RAC03. GTDB lineage: Bacteria > Pseudomonadota > Alphaproteobacteria > Sphingomonadales > Sphingomonadaceae > Sphingobium. Next base: position 2,319,058 of record NZ_CP016456.1, read on the forward strand.
CGCAGGCCTATGGCGTGAAGCGGTCGGGACGGCCGATCGTCAGTTGGATGGATGAGGCGGCGGCATGAACGAGACGATAAAGAAGTTCGGCTGGCCTGCCAGCCTGATCGCTGACTATGAACATTGGGTGGTGCTGCTACGCCCGGCGCAGCCGACGCTGGGGTCGCTGGTGCTGGCGGCGAAGAGCGACGCGACCGCGTTCGGGGATTTGCCGGCCGAAGCGCATGCCGAACTCAAGGCCGTGACCGGGGCGATCGAAGCGGCGTTGCAGGCGGCGGTCGGCTATCAGAAGATCAACTATCTGATGCTGATGATGGTCGACCCTTATGTCCATTTCCACGTCCTGCCCCGCTATGAGGGCGAGCGCAGCGGCGGCGGGCTGACGGTGCGCGATGCGGGCTGGCCGGGGCAGCCGGATTTGGGTGCGGCGGTCGCGTCCGATGCGGGGCTACGCGATTGGGTCGCATCCTATTTCGAGGCTGCGCAGCCTTAAGGCCTTAGCCGCCGAAATCGGGTTTGCGTTTGGCGCGGAAGGCGGCAACCCCTTCGGCGAAATCGGGCAGGGTGAAGGCGTCGCGGAAGAGCGCGAGCGTCCGTTCGTCATCATCGGCTTGGCCATCCAGGATGCGGCGGATGATCGCCTTGGACGATCGGACGCTATGCTGGGCGTTGGCGGCGATGGTGCGGGCAAGGGCGTCCGCTTCCGCCAGCGGATCGGCGGCGATCTGGTCTATGAGGCCAATGGCGAGCGCGGTGTCCGCATCGTGCAGCGCGCCGGTGAAGAGGATGCGCTTGGCGCGGGCCGGACCGACAAGATCGACCAGCAATTTGGTGTCGAACAGCGAATAGACGATGCCGAGCTTGGCCGGCGTGATGCCCAGCCGCGCGGCGGGGGCGGCGATGCGCAGGTCGCAGGCGATGGCGAGGCCGCAGCCGCCGCCGACGCAATCGCCGTCGATCGCGGCGATGACCGGCTTGTCGGCATGGACGAGTGCATATTGGGTATTACGGATCGCTGCCTGGTTCGCGACGCGCCAGTCGGGGTCGCCGGAGCAAGTCGCAAATTCATCGATATCCGCCCCGGCGCAGAACAGGCCGGGGGTGGCGGAGGCGAGGATCAGGACGCGGATGGCGTCGTCTGCCATGGCTTCGCCTACCAAGACAGGCAGTGTTTCCCACATCGCCTGCGTCATGGCGTTGCGCCGGGCCGGGCGGTCGATCAGCAGCCGGGCGACCGGGGCGTCGCGCTCCAGCCGCAGGGTCATTGCGGCCAGCCTTGGAGCAGGGGCAGCAATTCGTCGAAATGGTGGATGATGGCATCGGCCTGCAACTCTTCGACTGGGCCGTCGAGGAAGCCGAAGCTGACCGCGACGCTTGGGATGCCCGCATTGCGCGCGCCCGCTATGTCGTTGATCGTGTCGCCGATGAAGATGGTATGGCCGCCGCCTGCCCGCTCGATCATGGCTTGGATCGGTGCGGGATCGGGCTTGCCGACGCCGACCGTATCGCCGCCGACGATGCTGGCGAAACGGTGTGACAGGCCGAGGTTGATCCATCAGCGGCAGGGCAAAACGCTCCGCCTTGTTGGTGCAGATGGCGAGCGTGACGCCCGCTGCGGTCAGCGCATCCATCGCGTCGAGCAGGCCGGGATAGGGGACGGAATGGGCGCTGAGATTCGCCTGATAATAGTCGAGTAGCACCGGGAGCAATTGCGCGAGCAAGGCATCGTCCTGCGCGTCTGACGCCGCCAGCGCGCGGTCGAGCATGACCCTGGCCCCCTGGCCGACGAAGGGGCGAATATCCGCGACGGGGAAGGGGGCGAGGCCGACCGTGCCGATGGCGTGGTTGACCGCTGCGGCGAGATCGCCGCTGGTGTCGATCAAGGTGCCGTCAAGGTCGAAGCCGACGATAGCGAAAGGAATATGGGCCATGGCCGCGCCATGCCGCGTGGGCGGTGGCAAAGGCAAGCCAAACATGGCAGAGCCGCATGATCCAATGCACTTATCAGGGACAAAGCCATCGTGACTGCCGCCCGTCCTCTCGCCGTCATCATCCTTGCCGCAGGCCAAGGTACGCGCATGAAATCCGCGCTGCACAAGGTTTTGCACCCGGTCGCCGGGCGGCCGATGCTGCTGCACCTGCTGGCCAGCGTCGCCGCGCTGGAGCCGGAGCGGCAGGTGGTGGTGGTCGGCGCAGGCCGGGAGCAGGTGGAAGCGGCGGTAGCGGGCACTGGCGCTGTGATCGCGGTGCAGGACAAGCAGTTGGGCACCGGCCATGCCGTCGCGCAGGCGCATGAGGCGCTGGCCGGATTCGCGGGCGATGTGCTGATCCTGTATGGCGATGTCCCGCTGGTGAGCGCGGAGACGATGCGGGCGATGCTCGACCGGCTGAACCGGGGTGACGATCCGCGCGCGGTGGTGCTGGGCTTCCGCCCCGACGATGCCGCCGCCTATGGCCGGATCATCGCCGACGGGCAGGGCATGATCGGCAAGATGGTCGAATATAAGGATGCAAGCGAGGCCGAGCGCGCGGTGACTTTGTGCAATAGCGGGCTGATGGCGGTGCGATCGACCGACCTGTTCGTGCTGCTCGACCAGATCGGCAACGACAATGCCGCTGGCGAATATTATCTGCCCGACATCATCATGCTGCCGGGCGCGCAGAGCGCCGTCATTGAGACGGAAGCCTGGGAAGTGGCGGGGGTCAACAGCCGGGTCGAACTGGCGGGCGTGGAAGCGATGTGGCAGGCGCGCCGCCGGATCGAGGCGATGCGCGAGGGCGTGACCTTGGTGGCGCCGGAGACGGTGTTCTTTGCCCATGATACGGTGCTGGGCCGCGACGTGGTGGTGGAGCCGAACGTCGTGTTCGGGCCGGGCGTGACGGTAGCCGACGATGTCGTCATCCACGCCTTTTCCCATCTGGAAGGCGCGCGCATCGAGCGGGGCGCTACGATTGGTCCCTATGCGCGGCTACGGCCCGGCGCGGAGATCGGGGTCAAGGCCAAGGTCGGCAATTTCGTCGAGATCAAGAAGGCACGGCTGGGCGAGGGGGCGAAGGTCAATCACCTGTCCTATATCGGCGATGCGGGCGTGGGCGCGGGGGCCAATATCGGTGCGGGGACGATCACCTGCAATTATGACGGTTTCTTCAAATATCGCACGGAAATCGGCGCGGGGGCGTTCATCGGATCGAACAGCGCGCTGGTCGCGCCGGTCAGGATCGGCGATGGCGCGATCGTGGCGGCGGGTAGCGTGGTGACGCAGCCGGTGGGCGATGATGCGCTGTGCCTGGTCCGGCCCGCGCAGGTTGCAAAGCCCGGCTGGGCGGCGGCCTTTCGCGAGCGGATGGTGGCGAAGAAGGCGGCGAAGTGAAGGTGATGTTGGTGCTCCTGCGCAAGCAGGAGCCTAGTGTGCAGGGCAATCCGATCGACCCTGGGCTCCTGCTTTCGCAGGAGCACGTCGTTCTTTGAGCATGCGCCGTAAAATTCTTTGGACGCTGCTTGCGCTGGTTCTGCTTGCGGGCTGGCTCGCTCTCTGGCTCATCCTCAATGCGCGCACCATGCCGGTGGTGCGGCGTGCGGAGGTAGTGTTGCCCTTTCCCGCCGATGCGCCGCGTAGCCCGGTCACGGTCGCCTTGCTGACCGACACGCATTTGTCGGGGCCGGACAATAGCCCGGCGCGGATGGCGCGGATCGTGGCGCAGATCAATGCGCTCAAGCCTGACCTCATCCTGCTGGGCGGCGATTATATCGGCGATGCCAAAGGTGGCGCGACCTATGATGCGCGGGCGAGCATCGCGCCCTTTGCGGGGCTGCGCGCGCCTCTGGGTGTCGTCGCGGTGCTGGGCAATCATGACAGCCGCAGTAAGAAGAACCGCCGCGCGCTGAGCGGTGCGGACTGGCAGGCGGCCTTTGCGCGCATGGGCATCACTTTGTTGCAGGATGGCGCGGTGCGGCGGGGGCCGCTGGCGATCGGCGGGTTGCAGGATGTCTATACGCGCAGGATCGACTTGCCCGCGACGCTGGCGGCGATGGCGCGGGTGGGCGGTGCGCCGCTGATCCTGTCGCACGGGCCGGATGTGTTTCCGGCTTTGCCCGATGCGCCGTCGCTGACGCTGGTGGGGCACACCCATTGCGGGCAGGTGGCGTTGCCCTTTGCGGGGATCGTCTATGTGCCATCGAAATATGGCACGCGCTATGCCTGCGGCCTGTATCGCTACGGCGCGCGGACGATGATCGTGGCGGGCGGGGTCGGCACCAGCGGATTGCCGATTCGCCTGCTGGCACCGCCGGACATCTGGCTGATCACTGTCCGGCCACAGTGAGAGCCCTGTTGACATGATATCATGATATGATATCAATCTATCATCATGCGTTTCCTGGCTGACATTCCCGACGAAGACGTCAAATGGCTCGACCAGCTGGCCCGCGAGCAGGGTAAGTCGCGCGCGGCGGTGTTGCGGGAGGCGGTGCGGGATTACCGCGTGGAAGCGGAATCCGTGACCAGCAAGAAATGGCTCGATATCGGCTTTGGCGCGTGGAAAGATAGCGTTGATATAGGCGACGCGGTCGCGTGGCAGCGGCGGGAGCGCGCATCGACGACCCGGCCCTGGGACGACGACTATGAAGACACCAAGGCGGAGTTCCCCGACCTGTTCGACGCGGAGGATGATCGCCAGCGCCAAATCTATCTCGATATGGTGGCGGGTAACTATCCGGGCTCTCAAAAGCCGACGTCGCGGTGAGCGGATTTAGTTTCGATACCAACATCATCATCGATGCGCTGGCGGGCTTCCCACCGGCGCGCGCGGAGATTGATCGCGCGACCGATTTTGGCGCGCGGGCATGGATCAGCCGGGCGGTCTGGATCGAAGTGATGTCGAAGGGCGTCGGCGACGGGCTGTGGCGGGCCGAAACTTTGTTGTCCGGTTTCGGGGTCGATGAGATCGATGCGGAAGTCGGCCGACGCGCGGCGGCCTTGCGCCGCGAACGCGGTCGGCTCAAAGCGATGGACGCCATCATCCTGGCCACCGCCCAATTGCGTGGCCGCGTATTGGTGACCCGCAATATTAAGGATTTTCCGGCAGAGATGCCGGGCATTCGCGTTCCCTATATCCTCTGAAAGGCTCTCCGGCACATGTGCGGCATTATCGGTATCATCGGCAGGGACGACGTGGCGGAGCGGCTGGTCGATGGATTGAAGCGGCTGGAATATCGCGGCTATGACAGCGCGGGTGTTGCTACCGTCCATGACGGCGCGATCGAGCGGCGGCGGGCCGAGGGGAAACTCGCCAATCTGGTGACCGAATTGCGCGACGAACCGCTGCCCGGCACCACCGGCATCGCTCATACCCGCTGGGCGACGCACGGCGCGCCGACGACCAGTAACGCGCACCCGCATGCGACGCGCGAAGTGGCGCTGGTCCACAATGGCATTATCGAGAATTTCAAGCCGCTGCGCGCCGAGTTGATGGCGCGTGGGCGGATTTTCGACAGCCAGACCGATACCGAGGTGGTCGCGCATCTGGTGAGCGAACTGGTGGAGCAGGGCGTGTCGCCGCGCGATGCCGTCGCGCAGGTCTTGCCGCGCCTGCATGGCGCGTTCGCGCTGGCCATATTGTTCCGCAGCCATCCCGACATGCTGATCGGCGCGCGGCTGGGGTCGCCGCTGGTCGTGGGCTATGGCGATGGCGAGACCTATTTGGGGTCCGATGCGCTGGCGCTGGCGCCGTTGACGCAGAAGATCGCCTATCTGGAAGAGGGCGACAGGGTCGTCATCACGGCTCAAGGTGCGGAGATTTTCGACAAGGATAATCAGCCGGTCGAACGGCCGGTGACGCTGTCCGGCGTGTCGGGGGCGATGATCGACAAGGGCAATCATCGCCACTTCATGCAGAAGGAGATTTTCGAGCAGCCCGTCGTCGTCGCCCAGACGCTGCGCGCTTATCTTCGCCGGATGGAGAATGAGGTCGCCATGCCCGACATGGATTTCGACTTAGGGTCGGTGAAGCGCATCACCATCGTCGCCTGCGGCACCAGCTACTATGCAGGTCTGGTGGCCAAATATTGGTTCGAGAAATTCGCCCGCGTCGCCGTCGATATCGATGTGGCGAGCGAGTTCCGCTATCGCGACCCGGTGCTGGAGCCGGGCGGGCTGGCGCTGTTCATCAGCCAGTCGGGCGAGACGGCGGACACGCTGGCGGCGCTGCGCCATGCGAGGGCGGAGGGGCAGATCATCGCGGTGGTGGTCAATGTCCCCACCAGTTCGATGGCGCGTGAGGCCGATCTGTTGCTGCCCACCCATGCCGGGCCGGAGATCGGTGTCGCCTCTACCAAGGCCTTTACCTGCCAGTTGGCGGTGCTGGCGGCGCTGGCGGCCAATCTGGCGCGGGCCAAGGGAAAGTTGAGCCCTGAGGAGGAGGCCGAGATCGTCTGGCACCTGTCCGAGGCACCCGCTGCGCTCAACGAGGCGCTGAGCCGCGACGGCCAGATCGAGGCGATGGCGCATCTGATCGCGCCGGCGCGCGACGTGCTGTATCTGGGTCGTGGCCCGGATTATCCGATGGCGCTGGAAGGGGCGCTCAAGCTCAAGGAAATCAGCTATATCCATGCCGAGGGCTATGCGGCTGGCGAGATGAAACATGGGCCGATCGCGCTGATCGACGAATTGGTGCCAGTGATCGTCATCGCGCCGAGTGGGCCTTTGTTCGAAAAGACCGTCAGCAACATGCAGGAAGTGCAGGCGCGCGGCGGCAAGGTGGTGCTGATTTCCGATGCGGAAGGTATTGCGCTGGCCGGTGAAGGCTGCATGGCGACGATCGAGATGCCCAAAGTGCATCCGCTGATCGCGCCGCTCGTCTATGCGGTGCCGGTGCAGTTGCTGGCCTATCATGTCGCGGTGGCCAAGGGCACGGATGTCGATCAGCCGCGTAACCTCGCCAAGTCGGTGACGGTGGAGTGAGCGAGGATATGTTCGCGTCGCCGGTCATCCCCGGCCCGGACATATTGACCGTCAGCTTCGACCATTGGGAAGGGCCGCTCGACCTGTTGCTGACGCTGGCGCGGGGGCAGAAGGTCGACTTGCGCGAAATTTCGATCCTGGAACTGACCGAGCAATATCTCGCCTTCATCGATGGCGCGCGGCAATTGAAGCTGGAACTGGCGGCCGATTATCTGGTGATGGCGGCGTGGCTCGCCTATCTGAAATCGTCGCTGCTGCTGCCCCGGCAGGAACAGCCCGACCCCAGCCCCGAAGAAATGGCGCTGCGCCTGCAATTGCGGTTGCAGCGCCTGAACGCGATGCGCGATGCCGCCGCGCGGCTGATGGCGCGGGATCGGATCGGCCGCGACGTGTTCGTGCGGCGCAAGCCCGAAGGGCTGCGGCTGGTGCGCAAGACGCAATGGCGCGCCAGCCTCTATGACCTTATTCAGACCTATGGCCAGATTCGCGCGCGTACGCGGCCGGTCGTTCACACCATCGCGCGGAGACCCGTGATGACGCTGGACGAAGCGATCCAGCGCGTCGGCGGGCTGGTCGGCACGGCGATTGACTGGACGCGGCTGGAGTCGTTTTTGCCCGAAGATATGGACGGTCCCAAGGCGAAGTCGGCGCTGGCGAGCAGTTTCGTCGCGGCGCTGGAACTGGCGCGGCAGGGGCGGGTGGAATTGCAGCAGGACGGGATTTTCCAGCCGCTCTATCTGCGCGCGGCGACACCGGGGGCAGGGGCATGAATGAAGAACCCGACGATTTCCGGCGTGCGGTGGAGGCGGCCCTATTCGTGGCGGAAGCGCCGATGACGCCTGCCGACCTCAAGCTGCATGTCGGCGAGGGCGACCTGACGGCGGCGCTGGCGGGATTAGCGGATGACTATGCCGGGCGCGGCGTCAATCTGGTCGAGCGCGGCGGGCGCTGGCATTTCCAGACCGCGCCGGACCTGGCGCATATCCTGCGCCGTGAAAAGGATGAGCCGCGCAAATTGTCGCGTGCGGCGATGGAGACGCTGGCGATCATCGCTTACCATGAGCCGGTCAGCCGCGCCGAGATCGAGGCGATCCGGGGCGTACAGGTGGCCAAGGGGACGCTCGACGTGCTCATGGAAGCGGGCTGGGTGCGGCCCGCCGGGCGGCGCGAAGTGCCGGGCCGTCCGCTCATCTATGCGACGACCGTAGACTTCCTGTCACATTTCGGGCTTAGCAGCCGCCGTGACCTGCCGGGCGTGGACGATCTGCGCGCGGCCGGGCTGCTCGATCCGGTGGATTTGGCGCTGGAGGGTCTGGGCGGCCAATCCGTTCTGGAAACTGACGATGATGTGGCCTAGATAGGTCTGCTTGCTGGAGTATTGAAAATGGGTTCCTTTTCGCTGATGCACTGGGTCATTGTACTCCTGGTCGTCATGCTGCTGTTCGGTGGCGGTCGGATTTCCGGCCTGATGGGTGACGTCGCCAAGGGTATCAAGAGCTTCAAGAAGGGCATGGCCGACGATGATGACGCCACGCCGACCAAGCCTGCCAGCCGTATCGAGGGGCAGCGCGTGTCCGAACAGGATGCGAGCGTGACCACGGAAGACAAGACCAAGGTCTGATTCGCACAATCTGGTAGACCAGTCCCATGTTCGGCATCGATTCCACCGAGTTTCTGGTGATCGTGATCATTGCGGTGATCGTGATCGGGCCAAAGGACTTGCCACGCGCGCTCTACAAGGTGGGGCAGTTGATCGGCAAGGCGCAGGGCATGGCCCGCCATTTCCGCACGGGCCTGGACGCGATGGTGCGCGAAGTCGAACTGGAAGAACTGGAAAAGAAATGGGCCGACCAGAATAAGCGGATCATGGCCGAGCATCCGCCCGAAAGCGCCGCCCCTGCTATGGAAGCGCTGGACGCGCCAGCGGCGGCTGACGAGCATCCACCCTATGTCGCGCAGTCGGCCGTGCCTGTGCTAGTGGAAGTGCCGCCGTTCGTGGCCGAATCCGCGCCTGTCGCGCCGATGCCAGCCGCTGCGCCTGATGGGCCACCCTATGTCGCCGAAGCATCCGCGACGCCCAAGGGAGACGCGGCGGCATGATCGGCGATATAGACGAGAGCAAGGCCCCCTTGCTCGACCATCTGATCGAACTGCGCGGTCGCCTGCTCAAATGCGTCTACGCGTTGGCCCTGACCGGGGCGCTATGCTTCTATTTTTCCGAACAGCTTTTCGCGATCCTGGTGCATCCGCTCAAGGAAGCCTTTGGCGATGGCGGCGGGAAGCTCGTCTATACCAAGCTCTACGAAGCCTTTTTCGTGCAGGTGAAGATCGCCTTTTTCGGGGCCTTCTGCCTGTCCTTCCCGATCATCGCCAATCAGCTTTGGGCGTTCGTGGCGCCGGGGCTCTATGCCAAGGAAAAGAAGGCGCTGCTGCCCTTCATCCTGGCCACGCCCTTCCTGTTCGGGATGGGCGCGAGCCTCGCCTATTTCGTGGTGATGCCGACGGCGTTCCACTTCTTTCTGGAGTTTCAGGGCAATAGCAGCGGCTTGCAGGTCGAGGCGCTGCCGAGCGCGGACGCGTATCTGGGGCTGGTGATGCAATTCATCCTGGCGTTCGGAATCAGCTTCCTGATGCCGGTGCTGTTGATGCTGCTGAACCGCGCGGGCTTTGTCAGCCGGGCGCAGTTGATCGGCCTGCGCCGCTATATGATCGTGGCGGCCTTCATTGTCGCGGCTGTGTTGACGCCGCCCGATGTCGTATCCCAACTGATGCTCGCGATCCCGCTGCTACTGCTCTACGAGATCACGATCATGGCGATCTGGTTCACCGATCGGCGCAAGGCCAAGGGTGAAGAGGCGGAAGAGGCGGCGGCCTGAACCCGCAAAAAAAGAGGCCTGCCCCTTGGGGGCAGACCTCATTGATGCCTGGGAGGCAAATCAGAAAATCGTGCAGGTCAGTCGACAGCGCGTTCGACCGCTTCGCCGGCGCTCTGTACGTCGCGGCCAGCGCCTTCGACGGTGTTGCAGGCGGCGACCATCAGCGAACCGGTGAGCAGCAGGGCTGCGAAAATCTTCTTCGTCATAGACCGTCTCCTTGAGAAACTTCGCGACCGGTTGGTTTGCGCCATGCCGGTGACGCAGATCAGAACCCGCCGCCCGATAAAGCGTTCCGGCGGTGAAAAATATAATGATTTCAAATATTATCTTGCCCGGAAAAAGGTTGAGCCCGGAACGCGTCGGGGGGGGAAGCATTCCGGGCTCATAATATTGGACAGCAAGAGCGGGGGGCAAAAGATTTGCTGTCCTGAATATAGAACCCACAAGGCCGAAATCTGGTTCCAAACCGGCGTCAAAAATTTGCACTTTTTATCGTGCGTCTTTTCAAGGACTTTGATGGTCAACAGGCCGTTAAGATTAAAATAGGGTGCCGGCCATCATCAAAAGTCAGATCAGCGGCCGGCCGCTATTGCGATATTCCGGGCGGATCGTCGATTCCGGCAGGCTGTCATCGGCCTGGGGCGCAGGCGGCGTCCAGCCGATTGCAGGTACCGCTTTTGCTGGCGCTGGGGCGCTATAGGCGGGTGCGAGCAGTTCGACGGGAGCCACTGGGCGGGTCGGCCAGACGCGGCGCGCCGGGCCGGACTGGGTTTCCCGGCCCAGATAGACCGCGCGAAAGGCAGCGGGCGTGCCGTTGAAGCCGGGATTGCGATAGAAGATATGCGCGCCGATGACCGCCACGGCATGCAGGCGGGACGACCAGTCCGGGCGGACGGCGAGCGTGTGATAATGGGTGGCGAGGCCGACCGGCGCATAGACGGTGCCGTTCAGCGCCTCCTGCGCGACGCGGCGGGCGCGGTTCCACGAAGCGGCCGCAGGCAGCCGCGCCATCGCGCCGTCGCAGCTGAAGGTGAACTGGCAGCGATAGTCGGTGCGTTCGGACCCTTCATAGACGACGCCGCACACCGTATCGGGCCAGAGCTGGCTACGCACCCGGTTGAGCACCACTTGCGCGACGGCGCGCTGGCCATCCTCCGGCTCGTTTCCGGCTTCATAATAGATGGCCGAGGTCAGACAGTTGACCGCGCGATAGCTGTCGAGCGGGGTGAGGCCGCGAAAGATGGTGGCGGGGGCGGCCTTGACCGCATCGAGGCCCAGCACATGCTGGCTCTGCACGGTTTCGACGCCCGGCACGGGATCGAACGCGCCTTGTGCGAAGAAAAAGGCCGAGCCGGGGAAATTGGCCGCCGATTCTTCGGCGGGGTCGGCCGACGCACGGCCCTGATCGCCATCGAGCATGTCGAGCGGTGCGGCGGTGATGAAGCGCGGCGCGGCCAGCGCCAAGAGCGCAAGTCCTATGACCGCGCTGCGTCCCTTCCATCCGCTGAACCGTTCGAGCCGCTGCATTTCAAGACCTTATCGCCGCAGCCACGGGCTGCCTGCGCTGCCCCATAAGGCAAAAAGCTAAAAATTGCCTGCCGGATTTTGCGCTGTGCCGCGATGGGACGTTAACCAGCGGCTGCGTTAACAATCGGCTCTTTCACCGGGCCATCATTCCCTTGCTTGGCAAAGGCGCGTTGCGTCCGCTATGCGTCATGCCATGCTGCTCCAGAACAATAGTCTCGCGCTGATTGGCAACACGCCGATGGTGCGCCTCACCGGCCCTTCCCAGGAAACGGGCTGCGACATCTTCGCCAAGTGCGAATTCGCCAACCCCGGCGCGTCGGTCAAGGACCGTGCCGCGCTGTTTATCGTCAATGATGCCGAAGAACGCGGGCTGTTGAAGCCGGGCGGGACGATCGTCGAGGGGACGGCGGGCAATACCGGCATTGGCCTGGCGCTGGTCGCCAATGCCAAGGGCTATAAGTCGATCATCGTCATGCCCGAAACCCAGAGCCGCGAGAAGATGGATACGCTGCGCGCGCTCGGCGCCGAATTGGTGACCGTGCCGGCTGCGCCCTATTCCAACCCCGGCCATTTCGTCCACACCTCGCGCCGCATGGCGGAAGAGACGGAAGGCGCGATCTGGGCCAACCAGTTCGACAATATCGCCAATCGCAAAGCGCATATCGTCGGCACGACGGAAGAGATCTGGACCCAGATGGAAGGGCGGATCGACGGCTTCACCTGTGCGGCGGGGACCGGCGGGACGATCGCGGGCGTTGGCCTCGGCCTCAAGGCCAAGGATGAGGGCATCACCATCGCGCTCAGCGATCCGCACGGCGCGGCGCTGTTCAACTATTATGCCCATGGCGAATTGAAGGCCGAAGGGTCATCGGTCGCCGAAGGGATCGGGCAGGGCCGGATCACCGCCAATCTGGAAGGCGCGCCGATCGACACCCAGTTCCGCATCTCGGACGAGGAAGGGCTGGAATGGGTCCGCCGCTTGCTGAGCGAGGAAGGGCTGTGCCTCGGCCTCTCGTCGGGCATCAATGTCGCGGGCGCGGTGGCGCTGGCGCGGCAATTGGGGCCGGGCAAGCGGATCGTCACCATATTGTGCGACACGGGTTTCCGCTATCTCTCGACGCTCTATAATCGCCAGTGGCTCGAAGCGAAGGGGTTGACGGTCTTCCCTTGGCTCGCGCACAATGGTTGATGCGCCGACACGGGTCGCGGCGACAAGAAAATGAGCAAGTTCATGGCTGAGACACCCCGCCGCGTGGAAGGGTTGCAGCGCGTCCAGATCGGCCTGACCGGACTGGCGGGCGTCGTGTTGCTGGTGGGCCTTGCCAATATCGTGATCGAAAAGGCGCGGGTGGACGATGCGGCGCTGCCGCCGCCAGCGGTGCCGACGATGGCCAGCAATGCGGCCGTGTCGCCCAGAGACCCGCTTGCCGAACTGGGGGTGCAGCCCGCGCCGGAGCAGGCGCCTTTGGTCCCTGACCTTGAGCCGGACCCCAATTTGCGTAATCCCATGGATCGCGACCCCGCGCAGCCGTCGCGCTGACGCTGATGACCAGGATCAGGAGAAGCCGCCCATGATGGCGGCGCTGAAGCGAGTCCTGATCCTGTGGCTGCCGGGCCTGGCGATCTTGCTCGCCGGGCTGCAGCGCGCTTTTGTGACTGGCCAGACCGACCTGTGGGATTGGGCCTGGCCCGCGCTGGCGGTGATGGCGGCGATGGGGCTGTTGCTGGCAAGGCAGGGATGGCCGTTGCTGGCCTGGACCATGGGTGGCGTCGTGTCGGCGTTGCTCTTCTGCGGGTTTGCGGCGGGGCGGTGGCCTGATCCTGTAGCGACGATCGGGTTGATTCTGGTTGCATTATCAGCGGTTTTCGGCGCTGCGTTGGTTCGGGATGCTTTTCCACATCGCGCAAAACGCATGGCCGGTGGCATTGCCTTGCTGGCTCTGGCGGCCCTGTTGGCGTGGCGCGGCCCGGCACAACCGATCCAACCCGTCGCCGATCGCCCGGCCCTGGCGGTCATCACCGCCTTGCCTTTGTTCTGGGATCAGCAGGGACGGGCCGATGCGGCGATCGTCACCGTGCTGCGCACCCGTTTCACCCTCCAGCCGATCGATGATGCACGGCGATTGGACCCGTCGCGGGCGCGCCTGCTGCTGCTCGCCCAGCCGCGCGCGATGACGCCTGAAGCCTTGGTGGCGGTCGATCGCTGGGTGCGGGGCGGGGGCAGGGCGGTGGTGCTGGCCGATCCGCTGCTGCGCTGGCCGTCCGACCTGCCGATGGGCGACCGTCGCCGCGCGCCCGCCACCAGCTTGTTGGAGCCGTTGCTGGGCCATTGGGGCTTTGCGTTCGACCGTATCGAGGACGGGGAACGGCGCTGGTTCCTGCCGGACGGCGCCCTGCTCACCCTGTCGGGGGCGCAGATGGCGGGGGGCGGGGGCCTGGTGCAGCGCAAGCGGATCGGCCGGGGTGAGGTCGTGCTGCTGGGCGATGCGGACCTGATCGATGATCGGCTGTGGCTCGCCGATCCCGCCCGTCCGCTCGATCCTCGCGTCTGGAGCGCCGACACGCCCGCGCGCGTCGTTCAATGGCTGGGCGCAGCGATCCCCGGCCACCGACGCTGGATGCGCGAAGGGGCGGACGTGGTCGCTGCGCTGCGCTGGGCGATTCTGGCTGGGCTGGGCTGGGCCGTGATGGGTGCGGGGCTGTCGCACAGGGTCAGGCCGGGCGGCGGCGCGAGAACAAAGAAGGTATATCCCGAAGGAGAAGCGCCGAAAAGCGGTTGATCCCATTTTTGACCGGGTTTTCCCGGTAAATCCCGAAAATTCCCTTTGCAGCCCAGCCTATGCTTGATAGGTAATCTCGCATTGGGGTTCATCAGGCGTTGATCAGTCCTGTGCATCGGGATTCGCGATCGCGGTTCCGTGGGCAGGAAATCTGTGCCCCATGGGAAAGGGGCCGCTAGTCGCCGTGTCGGACGCAATTCTCTATTCAGGCAACGCAATCAGCGTCGCGGACGGCAAAGGCCGGTTCGTGCTGCCTCTGGAGATGCGCAAGCAGGTCAAGCAGGCCAGCGGCGGCGAGAACCGGCTGTGCCTGTCGATCCACATGGCCAATGGCTGCGCCACCGGCTTTGGCCTGTCATACAAGCAGTTCCTGTATGATGAAGTCGCCGAACTGGAACGGCTGGCGCGTGAGGCGAACCGCCCCTTCAACGGCGATCTGGAGCGCGAAAACCGCCTGAGCATGATCGAAGACGTGAATTTCGACGATGGCGGCCGCTTCTTCCTGCACCCCGATATCAAGGAAGAAGTGGGCATCACCGACGCGGTCGTATTTCTGGGCGTAGGCCTCTATTTCCAGCTCTGGGATCCCAAGGCGCTGGTCGCCAGCCCCGATCGTCCGGCAGTCATCCGCAACAAGGCAAAGCGCTGGCTCGATGCGCGCGCGGCAGAGGGCGGCAAGTGACCGAGACCGTTCCGCATATCCCCGTACTGCTGGATGAAGTGCTGGAAGCCCTGGCCATTGCGCCGGGCGAAATCCATGTCGATGGCACCTTCGGCGCGGGCGGCTATTCGTGCGCCATGGCGGCGAAGGGCGCGCGTGTCATTGCCTTCGATCGCGACCCCGATGCGATCCGCGAAGGCCAGGCCGTCGCCGCGGCGAACGACATATTGCTGATCGCGGGCGAGTTTTCGCGGATGCGCGAATTGCTGGCCGAACAGGGCATCGAGTCGGTGTCGGGCCTGACGCTCGATATCGGCGTATCCTCGATGCAGCTCGACCGGGCCGATCGCGGCTTTTCCTTTCAGGCTGACGGCCCGCTCGACATGACGATGAGCCAGGCGGGCATGAACGCCGCCGATTTCCTGAACGAAGCGGCCGAAGAAGAGATTGCCGACGTCATCTATCGCTATGGCGACGAGCCACGGTCGCGCCGGGTCGCCCGCGCGATCGTGATGGCGCGTCCGCTGGAGCGGACGGCGCAGCTTGCCAGCGTCGTGCGCCGCGCGCTGGGCCACAAGCCGCATGACAAGAAAGACCCCGCCACCCGTACCTTCCAGGCGATCCGCATTCATGTGAATCGCGAATTGGAGGAACTGGAGCGCGGGCTGGAATCGGCCGAAGCGCTGCTGGAGGAGGGCGGTCGCCTGGCGATCGTCACCTTCCACAGCCTGGAGGACCGCATCGTCAAACAGTTCCTGCGCAATCGCAGCGGGGGCGATGGGGGCGGATCGCGCCATATGCCCGAAAAGCAGGCGAGCGCCGCGCCGACCTTCGCCAAGCCGGCCAAGGCGGTGCGGGCCGGTGAAGCGGAACTGGCGCGCAACCCCCGCGCCCGATCCGCCACTTTGCGCAGCGCCGTCCGTACCGCTGCCCCCGTTGCCCAATCCCCTGTTGTCCCGTCCGCCCGGAGTGCCCGTCCATGATCGCCGTCAAGAGGTTGCAGAGCCTGATCTGGGTGATCCTGGTCGCGCTTGGCGCGCTGGGGGCCTATATGGTGTCGCTCAAGGTCGCGACCGAGCGCAACGAACTGATGCGGGTGCGTGCGCAGATTGCGCGGACCCAGGGTGAGATCCGTTATCTGGAAACGGAATTCAGCGCGCGCGCCTCGATGCGGCAGCTGGAAAGCTGGAACCAGCATGATTTCATGTATGGCACGCCGACCGCCGGACAATATCTGGCGGGTGAGCGCGCACTGGCGCAACTGGACGGGGTGCAGCCCAATGGCCCCGACTATGTCGCGCCGCCCGTGATGGTGGCGATGGTCGAAACCCCCGCCGACCTGCCGTCCGCGCCGCAGGCCGCGCCCGCCAGTCCCGCCGCGACCCAGATTCGCAGCGACATCGCCGTCATTCGCGAAGCCCATGCTGCCGACAATGTCGAGAAGCTGGCCAAGGCCACGCCGCCGCGCACGCCCGCAGTACAGGCCAAGGTCGATGCCGATGTGTCGAAGCCCAATCCGGTCGCGCGCAAGGCCGAGCGGATGGCGATGCTCGATGCCAAGCTGCTGGATGACAGCACGCTGGGCGACTTGAGCGCCAAGGCAGCGCGCGAACGCAAGAAAGGGGCGCGCTGATGGCCACGATCATCGTTCAGCCCGGCCATGCCCGTGTCGGGCGGCAGCGCGTCAGCCTGACCGCCGTCGCGCATAACCGGCTGATGCTGTTGCTGATCCTGTTCATGCTCATCACGTTGATCGTGATCGGGCGGCTATTCTGGGTCGGTATCTTCACGCAGAGCGGGCAGGGCGATGATGCGCTGTCGGCCTTTTTGCCCGCGCGCGCCGATATTGTCGATCGTAACGGGGTGCCGCTGGCGCGGACGATGGATGCCTATTCAGTGGCGGTGCGCCCGTCCAAGCTGATCGGCGAACCGGCTGAACTGGCGCGCAAGCTGCACGAAATCTTCCCCGACGAAGCCGAGGCAGTCTTCTACAAGAAGCTGACCGGCAAAGGCTGGGCCTATCTGCGCCGCCGCGCGCTGCCCGAACAGGTGGCGGCGGTAAATGCGCTGGGCGAAATCGGCATCGAATTTCCGCGTGAGAAGGAACGTCTCTATCCGCAGCGGACGCTGGCGGCGCATGTTCTGGGCTTTGCCCCTGATAGCAATGGCGTCGGCGGGATGGGCGTCGAGTCAGCCTTCAACGATCGGCTGACCGACGCGACGCTGCGCGGCCAGCCCTTCGCCATTTCGATCGACAGCCGAGTGCAGGGCGCGCTGGAAAGCGAGCTTTATGCGCAGATGGTGGCGCAGCGCGCGCGTGGTGCGGGCGGGATCATATTGGACGTCAACACCGGCGAAGTGATCGCCATGGCCTCGATCCCGGTGTTCGATCCCAACAAGCTGCAAAATTATGCGGGCAAGAGCTGCAGCCAGTCGCCGCTGTGCAACCAGATCGTGCAGGCGCGCTACGAGCTGGGGTCGACCTTCAAGCCGCTGTCGATCGCCGCCGCCATGGACAAGGGCGTCGTAACGTCGATGAGCAAGCGCTATGATGCGACCGCGCCGATCGCCATCGCTGGGTTCCGCATCAAGGACGATCACGCCATGGGGCGGTGGATCAACGTGCCGGAAACATTGGTCCATAGTTCCAACATCGCAACCGCGCGCATCGCCGACGAACTGGGGGCGGCCCCGTTGCAGGACTTGTTCCGCGCCCTGCATTTCGACCAGCGCGCGCCGATCGAGCTGAAAGAGCGCGCCGGGACGCTGTGGCCCGCCAATTGGGGACGGATCACGACGATGACCGTGTCCTATGGCCATGGCATCGCGGTGACGCCGCTGCACTTGGCCAGTGCCTATGCTGCGCTCGTCAATGGCGGGATGTGGCGGCCCGCGACGTTGCGCAAGCTGGATGGGGACGATGTGCCGCAAGGCCGCCGCGTTTTCACCGCCGCCACGAGCGCGCGGATGCGCCAGCTGTTGCGGATGATCGTGTCGGAGGGTACAGGACGCAGCGCCGACGCCAAGGGTTTCCGGGTGGGTGGCAAGACGGGCTCCGCCGAGAAGCCCGAAGAAGGTCGCTATAACAAGAGTTCGCTGGTGACGACGTTCGCCTCTGCCTTTCCGATGGATAATCCCCGCTATGTCGTCCTGGCGATGATGGACGAGCCCAAGGGCAATGCGGAGACATTCGGCCTGCGCACCGCCGCCTGGACCGCGTCGCCCGTGGTCAAGCGCGTGGTCGAACGGGTCGGGCCGATGCTCGGCGTGATGCCCGATGAGCGCCGCGACGTGGATATTTCGGACCTGATGCCGCTGCTGTGGAAGGCCAAGGGAGAGAGCGAATGACACGGCTGGGTTCCCTGATCGACGGTCTGGACGCCCATGTCGGGGCGGACGCTGACCTTGATCAGAACATCACTGGCTTTGCGATCGACAATCGCAAGGTTGCGCGCGGCACGGTGTTCGGCGCGTTCCAGGGGCTGCGCGTCAATGGCGAGGATTATATTGCTGATGCGGTGAAGGCAGGCGCGATTGCCGTCGTCGCCCGGCCGGAAGCGGTGGTCGAGGGCGCGATCCATATTGCGCACGCCAATCCGCGTCGCCTGTTCGCGCAGCTGGCCGCGCGTTATTTTGCGCCTTTCCCTGATGTGACCGTGGCCGTGACCGGCACCAACGGCAAGACGTCGACGGTTGAACTGGCGCGGCAATTGTGGCGGATGATGGGGCATCATGCGGCTTCCATCGGCACGCTGGGCGTGACGACGTCGGTCGACCAGGTTTCCACGGGTCTCACGACGCCCGACATCGTTACCTTCCTCGCCAACATGTCGGGTCTGCGCCGCGAGGGCGTCAGCCATGCCGCGTTCGAGGCGTCGAGCCATGGGCTGGACCAATATCGGACCGAAGGATTGCCGGTCGTCGCGGGCGCCTTCACCAACCTGTCGCGCGACCATCTCGATTATCATGGCGATATGGACCGCTATTTCGACGCCAAGATGCGGCTGTTCGATGAAGTGGTCGCGGCCGATGGCGCGGCGGTGGTGTGGGCCGATGACGCCTGGTCGGACAAGGTGATTGCGCGGGTCGCGGCGCGTGGCCTCAAGCTGCTGTCGGTCGGTGAGAAGGGGGAGGCGCTGCGCCTTGTCTCGCGCACGCCGACGCAATTGGGGCAATTGCTGGCGATCGAGGTCGAGGGCAAAAGCTATACCGTCAACTTGCCGCTGATCGGCGCCTATCAGGCGGCCAATGCGCTGACGGCGGCGGGGCTAGTCATCGCGACCGGCGGGGACGTGGCCAAGGTGCTGGAATTGCTGGGCCGGGTGCAGCCCGTGCGCGGGCGGCTGGAACGGGCGGTCATCAGCAAGACGGGCGCGCCGGTCTATGTCGATTATGCGCATACGCCCGATGGCCTGAAAGCCGCGATCGAGGCGCTGCGCCCGCATACCAAGGGGCGACTGATCGCGCTGTTCGGCGCGGGCGGGGACCGGGACGCGGGCAAGCGGCCATTGATGGGGCAGGTGGCGGCGGAATTGGCCGATCATGTGATCGTGACGGATGATAATCCGCGTTCCGAAGAGCCGTCTGCGATCCGCGCCGCCGTCATGGCGGGCGCGCGAGGAGCCGAGGAAATTGGCGGGCGTCGCGCAGCGATTGCTGCCGCGATCGCGCAGGCGGGCAAGGATGACATCGTGCTGCTGGCGGGCAAGGGGCATGAGCAGGGCCAGATCATCGGCGACCGGGTGCTGCCCTTTGACGATGTGACCGTGGCGCGGGAGTGCGCGGAGTGAGCCTGCCATCCGTCCTCCGTTCGGTTCGAGCTTGTCGAGAACTATGCGCTGCCTTCTCGACGGACGCTTCTCGACTTCGCTCGAAGCTGCTCGAAGCGAACGGGGAGGAGGGCGCGTGACGGGGCCATTGTGGACCTCCGCAGATATCGCTCAGGCAACGGGCGGCGCCGCGTCGGCGCCGTTTGCCGTTTCGGGCGTGGCGTTTGACAGCCGCGAAGTGACGGATGGCGACCTGTTCGTCGCGATGAAGGGCGAGGCGACCGACGGGCATAAGTTCCTCGACAAGGCCTTTGCCCAGGGCGCGGCCGGGGCGATCGTCAGCGAGCCGGTGGATCATCCCCATATCTTGGTCCCCGATAGCGCCGCCGCGCTCGAAGCGTTGGGCCGCGCGTCGCGCAAGCGCATGAGTGGCAAGGTGATCGGCGTCACTGGATCGGTCGGCAAGACCGGGACCAAGGAGGCGCTGTTCCAGGCGCTGGATCGCGCGCATCCGGGGCAAGTTCACCGCTCAGTCAAAAGCTACAACAATCATGTCGGCGTACCGCTCAGCCTGTCGCGGATGGCGGGTGACACGGCGTTCGGCGTATTCGAAATGGGCATGAACCATGCGGGCGAACTGGCCGCGCTGACCCGGCAGGTGCGGCCCCATGTCGCGATCGTCACCGCCATCGCGCCCGCCCATATCGAATTTTTCGGCACCGAGGCGGCGATCGCCGAGGCCAAGGCCGAGATTTTCGAGGGGCTGGAGCCGGGCGGCACCGCGATCATCCCCTATGACAGCCCGCATGTGGCTTTGCTTTATAACAAGGCGGAGCGTCATGCCGGGCGCATCCTGACCTTCGGCACCAGTCCGCAGGCCGATGTCCATGCGCGCGAAACGGTGCCCGCGCCGGGTGGTGGCACGCTGGTCACGGCCAAGCTGCCCGATGCCGAATTGTGCTTCACGGTCGCCGCGCCGGGCGATCATTGGGTGTCCAATGCGCTGGCGGTGCTGGCGGCGGTCGACGCAGTCGGCGGTGATCTGGCGGCGGCGGGGCTGGCGCTGGCCGAGATGCCGGGCCTGCCGGGCCGGGGCGAGCGGCGGACCGTCTCGGTTGGCGGTGGCACGGCGTTGCTGATCGACGAAAGCTATAATGCCAATCCGCTGTCGATGGCGGCGACGTTGCGGCAACTCGGCCGGGAGACAGCCGACCGTCGCCTGGCGGTGCTGGGCGGGATGCGCGAACTGGGCAGTCGCAGCGCGGAACTCCATGCCTACATCGCGCCCGTGCTGCGCGACAATGGGATCGATTACGTCATCCTGGTCGGCACGAAAATGCAGCCGCTCGCCGATGCGCTGGACGGCGTGCTGCCCTTCGCGCATGTCACCGATACGGCGAGCGCCATCCCCCTTATCCAAACTGAACTGCGCGCGGGCGACGCGCTGCTGGTCAAGGGATCGAACGGCATCGGCCTGTCCCGGCTGGTCGCGGCCCTTGCCGACGGAGAACAAGACTGATGCTGTACTGGCTTGCCCAGACGATGGATTTCGAGGGTATTTTCAACCTCATCCGCTATTTGTCCTTTCGCGCGGGCGCGGCGATCTTCACCGCGCTCATCATCGGTCTGGTGATCGGCCCCAAATTCATCGGCTGGCTGCGCGTCCGCCAGGGCAAGGGCCAACCCATTCGCGATGACGGCCCGCAGACGCATCTGGCCAAGCGGGGCACGCCGACCATGGGCGGGCTGATGATCCTGACCTCCATGATCATTTCGGTGCTGCTGTGGATGGACCTGTCGTCCACCTATGTCTGGGCCTGTCTGTTCGTGACGCTGGGCTTTGGCGCGATCGGTTTCTTGGACGATTATGACAAGGTGACCAAGGCCAGCCACAAGGGGCTGTCGGGCAAGATGCGGCTGGCGTTCGAGTTCCTGATCGCGGGCGTCGCGGCATGGATGATCGTCAACAGCCATGGCAATACCGCGCTCTACGTGCCATTCTATAACGGCCCGGCGATCGAGCTTGGGCCCTTCTATTTCTGCTTTGCCGCCTTCGTGATCGTGGCGTTCGGCAATGCGGTGAACCTGACCGACGGGCTGGACGGGCTGGCGACGATGCCGGTCATCATCGCCTGCCTCGCCTTCATGCTGATCGTCTATCTGGTCGGGCGCGCCGACTTCGCCGACTATCTGGGCATTCCGCATGTGCCGGGGGCGGGCAACCTGACGATATTGTGCGGTGCGATCATCGGGGCGGGCCTCGCCTTCCTGTGGTTCAACGCGCCGCCCGCCGCCGTGTTCATGGGCGATACCGGATCGCTGGCGCTGGGTGGAACGATCGGCGTGATTGCGGTGACGGCGCATCATGAGATCGTGCTGGGCATCATCGGCGGCCTGTTCGTGGTCGAAGCGATGAGCGTCATCATCCAGGTCTTCTTCTACAAACGCACCGGCAAGCGCGTGTTCAAGATGGCGCCGATCCATCATCATTTCGAGCAACTGGGCTGGGCCGAGCCGACCGTGGTGATCCGCTTCTGGATCATCGCCTTCGTGCTGGCGCTCGCCGGTCTTGCGACGTTGAAGCTGCGATGATCGTCTCGGACGTCTTTGCAGGCAAAACCTATGCGGTGCTGGGGCTGGCGCGGTCCGGGCTTGCCACGGTCGAAACGCTGCTGGCCAGCGGGGCGCGGGTCGTGGCGTGGGATAGCCAGGAAATGGCGCGGGCGCAGGTGGAAGGTCGGGCCGAATTGGGCGATCCGATGGAGATCGACCTGACCGGCTTCGATGGGATCGTCGTGTCGCCGGGCGTGCCGCTGAACCGGCATCCGATCGCCATGCGCGCGAAGATCGCCGGTGTGCCGATCATCGGCGACATCGAATTGTTCGCGCTCGCCCGCCCGACGCTACCGCCGCACAAGGTCGTCGGCATCACCGGCACCAACGGCAAGTCGACCACGACGGCGCTGATCCACCATATCATCGAACAGGCGGGCTATCCGACGGTCATGGGCGGCAATATCGGCCTGCCTGTGCTGGGCCAGCCGCCGCTGGAGCCGAACCTGCAAGGGGTGGGCGTCTATGTGCTGGAACTGTCCAGCTATCAGATCGACCTGACCTATAGTCTGGACTGCGATGTCGCGGTGCTGCTCAACATCACGCCGGATCATCTCGACCGCTATAACGGCTTCGAAGGTTATGTGGCGAGCAAGGCGCGGTTGTTCGCGATGCAGTCGGCGGGCCATGTCGCGGTGATCGCGACTGAGGATGAACCGAGCCGATCCATCGCTGAAAAACTCCGTCATTCCAGCGCAGGTTGGAATCCCACTTCTTCTTCTTCGGCAACGGACGAAAAGAGAGATCCCAGCGTTCGCTGGGATGACGTGATTGAGGTTGGGGTCAGAGACATCGATCCCGATACCCAACTGGGCTGGCCCGCTTTGCAAGGGCCGCACAACGCGCAGAATGCGGCTGTCGCGATCGCCGTTGCCAAGGCGCTCGACATCGATGACGCGACGCTGGCCAATGCGCTTGTCAGCTATGCCAGTCTCCCGCACCGGATGCAGGCGGTGGCGACCCGAAACGGCGTTCTTTACGTGAACGACAGCAAGGCGACCAACGCTGCCTCGACCGCGCCTGCGCTCGCCGCCTGGCCCGCGAAGGACGGTAAGCCCCGCATCCACTGGATACTCGGCGGCGTCGCCAAGTCCGACAATCTGGACGAGTGCGTGCCCCATTTCGGCAATGTCGCCCATGCCTATACGATCGGCGAAGCGGGGCATATGTTCGCTGACCTGCTGCGCCCCTCTATGGCGGTGGACGATAGCGAGATGCTAAGCGCCGCCGTCCGCCGCGCCGCGCGCATCGCGCAGCCCGGCGACGTGATATTGCTCTCGCCCGCCTGTGCCAGTTTCGACCAGTTTCGCGATTTCGAGGCGCGCGGCGATGCGTTCGTCGCCGCCGTCGCGGCGCTCGACTAGATGGCATCGGCGGCAGGGCATGAACAGGGAAGGGACGACGCGCATGTCTAGAGCTGGCGACCTGGTGAAGGGGTTTCGCACCCGCACCGTGCCGCGCGAACGCACCGCGCTCGCCATCTGGTTCTGGGAGATCGACCGCGTCCTCCTGTCGCTGATCGTCGCGCTGATGGCGATCGGGCTGGTGGCGGTGGCCGCTGCCTCGCCGGTGGCCGCGATCGATCGGTCGACGGCGCAGATTGCGGTCAATCCGCTCGTCTATTTCTATCGCCAGCTCTTCTTCGTCCTGCTTGGTCTCCCCATCATGCTGGTCATTTCCATGCTGCCCCGGCCGCAGGCGCGGCGGCTGGCGACCTTCATGGCTATGTTCTTCTTCGTGATGCTGCTGGTGGTGCCGCTGCTGGGCAGTACGGTGAACGGGGCGAAGCGGTGGATCGACTTGCCGGGCTTCCGTTTCCAGCCGTCGGAGTTTCTGAAGCCCGCTTATGTGGTGACGCTGGCCTGGTTGCTGTCGCTGCGCGGCAAGGACCAGACTTTGCCGGTCATCCCGCTGACCGGCGTGACCACGGCGCTGATCGCGCTCGTCCTGATGCGCCAGCCCGATTTCGGCCAGACGGTGATCTTCTGCGCCTGCTGGGGCGTGTTGCTGCTGTTGTCGGGCGTGTCGATGCGGGCGATCGGCGCGCTGATCGGCGCAGGCCTCGCGGGGTTGGTCGCGGTCTATATGTTCTATGAAAATGGCCGTCAGCGTTTCAACGACTTCCTGGGCATCGGCGTGGACGAGAGTGCGGGGCCGGACCAGACCGACCTTGCCTTCCGCACCATCACCCATGGCGGCTTTACCGGCGTCGGGCCTGGCGGGGGGCAGCATAAGTTTCGCCTGCCCGAAGCGCATACCGATTATATCTTTTCGGTGATTGGCGAGGAGTTCGGGCTGCTCGCCTGCATCGCCATCGCCTGCGTCTATCTCGCCATCATCGTGCGGGTGCTGTTGCGCCTGCTGGACGAGGAGGATGTGTTTACTATTTTGGCCGCCGCAGGCCTCACCACCCAGTTCGGATTGCAGGCGATCATCAATATGGGCGTCAATGCGCAGATATTTCCGTCCAAGGGCATGACGCTGCCCTTTATCAGCTATGGCGGCTCCTCTATGCTCGCGCTTTGCATCGGCGTCGGCCTGTTGCTCGCCTTCACGCGACGCAACCCCTTCATGGGTCGGCATACGGTCGTCAAATGGAGTGGTCGATGAGCATTTCCCGTCACTTCGTCCTGGCCGCTGGCGGGACGGGGGGTCATATGATTCCCGCGCACGCGGTCGCCGAAGAGCTGATGGCGCGCGGCCATCATGTCGCGTTGATCACGGATGAGCGCGGCGCGAAGATCCCCGGCATCTTCGACCGGGCGCAAGTGCATATCATGCCGGCGGGCCGCATGACGAAGAACCCGGCAAGCTGGCCGGGGGCGTTGAAGGCGATCCTCGCGGGGCGCGCCATGTCGCGGCGATTGAACGAGACGTTTCGGCCCACGGCGGTCGTCGGCTTTGGCGGCTATCCCGCCATGCCCGCCTTGCTGGGTGCCCTGGCCGATGGCATCCCCACCGCGATCCATGAACAAAATGCGGTGCTGGGCCGGGTCAACCGCCTGCTCGCCGGGCGGGTCGATGCGATCGCGACGGCCTATCCGGGGGTCGAGCGGCTCAAGCCCAAATATGATGCGAAGGTCCATCTGATCGGCAATCCGGTGCGCGAGGAGGTCAAGGCCTTGCGTGAGGAGGATTTCCCGGCGCTGACCGACGAAAGCGTGTTCCGGGTGCTGGTGATCGGCGGCAGCCAGGGGGCGTCCATCCTGTCGAGCGTCGTGCCCGAAGGCCTGTCGATGCTGCCGGTCGCGCTGCGCCGCCGGTTGCAGGTCACGCAGCAATGCCGCGCCGAGGATATTGATCGCGTGCGCAAAACCTATGCGGAGATGGAAATCCCCGCCGACCTCGCCACCTATTTCAACGATGTGCCGGAGAAATTGGGCTGGGCGCATCTGGTGATCGCGCGGGCGGGGGCTTCGACGCTGGCGGAACTGACGTGCGCCGGGCGGCCCGCGATCCTGATCCCCTTGCCGAGTGCGATGGACGATCACCAGACCGCCAATGCGCGCGAGATGACCGAGGCAGGCGGCGCGCGCACCATTACGCAGGCGCGCTTTACCGCCGTCGAACTGGCCAAGCAGATGCAGAAGATGGCGATGGAGCCGGGCGCGCTGCAGAACGCTGCGAAGCGCGCATGGGGCTGCGGCCGTCCGAATGCCGCGCGCGACATGGCCGACCTGCTGGAAAGCATCGGCCATGCGCCGATCGTCAATGATCCGGTGCGGGTCGGGCCGATGCCGACGACGCTCAATCTGGCGGGGGTTCCGGCGTGAGCCAGATCCCGACCCATGCATCCTCCCCTGTAAGGGGAGGGGGACCGGCGGAGCCGGTGGAGGGGTGTCACCCTATCGATGGGGCGACACCCCTCCGTCAGGGCTTCGCCCTGCCACCTCCCCTGCCAGGGGAGGATCACAACATGATGAACCTGAAGGAATCTCGCTCATGAAGGGTGTCGGCACGGACATCGGCACGATCCATTTCATCGGCATTGGCGGCATCGGCATGTCGGGGATTGCCGAGGTGATGCACAATCTGGGCTATGACGTTCAGGGATCGGACGTGGCCGAAGGCTATGTGGTCGAAGGATTGCGGGCCAAGGGCATTCGCGTGATGATCGGCCATAAGGCGGAAAATCTGGGCGATGCTGCGGTGGTGGTGACATCGACCGCGATCAAGCGCGGCAACCCGGAGGTCGAGCTGGCGCTGGAAACGCGCGTGCCGGTTATCCGCCGGGCGGAGATGCTGGCCGAGTTGATGCGCCTCAAATCCACCGTTGCCGTCGCGGGAACGCATGGCAAGACCACGACGACGTCGATGGTCGCGGCGTTGCTCGATGCTGGCGGGGTGGACCCTACGGTCATCAATGGCGGCATCATCAACAGCTATGGCTCCAACGCGCGGCTCGGCAATAGCGACTGGATGGTGGTGGAGGCCGATGAGAGCGACGGCAGCTTCCTGCGGCTGGACGGCACCATCGCCGTCGTCACCAATATCGACCCCGAACATCTCGACCATTATGGCGATTTCGACCGGGTGAAGGACGCCTTTGTCGAATTTGTCGGCAATGTGCCTTTCTATGGCGCGGCGCTGCTGTGTCTCGACCATCCCGAAGTACAGGCGATCTTGCCGCGCGTGCAGGACCGGCGGATCGTGACCTATGGCTTTTCGGCGCAGGCCGATATTCGCGGCGACAATGTGGTGAGCTTCCCCGGCGGCAACCGCTTCGATATCCAGGTGCGCGAGCGCGATGGATCGACGCGGAAGATCGAGGGGATCGAAATGCCGATGCCGGGGCGCCATAATGTGCTGAACGCGATGGCGGCGATCGGCGTGGCGCTGCACATGGGGATCGACGATGCGACGATCCAGACGGGCTTTGCCAAGTTTGGCGGGGTCAAGCGGCGCTTCACCAAGGTAGGCGAGATTGCGATCGGGGATGGCAGTGCCATCGTGATCGACGATTATGGCCACCATCCGGTCGAGATCAAGGCCGTGCTGGCGGCGGCGCGCGAAGGCGCGCAGGGTCGCGTGATCGCCGTGGTCCAGCCGCATCGCTTCACGCGACTGCGCGATTTGATGGATGACTTCCAGCAAGCGTTCAACGATGCGGACATGGTTTACGCAACGCCCGTCTATACCGCTGGCGAGCAGCCGATCGAGGGCGTGGACAGCGCGGCGCTGGTCGCGGGGCTCAAGCGTCGGGGGCATCGCCATGCCTCCACCGTGGCGGATATGGACGAACTGGTGGATGCGATCGCCGCTGACATCCAGCCGGACGACATGATCGTCTGCCTGGGCGCGGGCGACATCACCAAATGGGCGGCGGGCCTTGCGGCGGCGGTGTCCGCCAAGGTCAAGGAAGCGGTCTGATGTTCGAACTGTTCGCCGTTGGCCTGGAAATGCAGAAGCGGATGATCGACGTGCAGATGCAGGGCGTCGAAGCCGCGCGCGACATGATCGATGCCGCACAGCAAAACGTACAGGCAGGCATGGCCGCGACCCAGCCGCAAGAGGCTGGCATTAAGTCCATGAAAAAATGGATGAATATGTGGGGAGTGCGCGGTTGAGCCTGGCCCTTCCTGCTGTCCGTGGCACGATCAAGCCCGATGCGCCGCTGGCCCCGCTCGTCTGGTTCAAGGCGGGCGGTGCGGCGCAATGGCTGTTCGAGCCGAAGGATGCGCAGGACTTGTCCGATTTGCTGTCCGCGCTCGATCCGGCGGTGCCGGTGATGGCGATCGGCCTTGGTTCCAACCTGATCATACGCGATGGCGGCGTGCCGGGCGTGGTGGTGCGGCTGGGCAAGCCCTTTGCCACCGTCGAGGCGCTGGACGCGACCACCCTGGTCTGCGGCGGCGGGACATCGGGCATCCTCGTCTCCTCGACCGCGCGGGACAAGGGGATAGCGGGTCTGGAATTTCTGCGCTCCATTCCCGGCACGGTCGGCGGGTTCGTGCGGATGAATGGCGGTGCTTATGGTCGCGAGACATGCGACATTTTGCTGTCGTGCGACGTGGTGCTGCGGTCGGGCGAGCGGGTGACGCTTTCCAGGGATGAACTGGGCTATAGCTATCGCCACTCGACCCTGCCGGAGGGGGCTGTCGTGGTCAGCGCGACCTTTCGCGGCGTTCCCGGTGAACCGGCCGCGATCCAGGCGGAAATGGACCGGATCGCCGCCGCGCGCGAAGCCAGCCAGCCGCTGCGCAGCAAGACCGGCGGATCGACCTTCAAAAACCCCGATGGGCACAAGGCCTGGGCGCTGGTGGATGAGGCGGGCTGTCGCGGGCTGCAACTGGGCGGCGCGCAGGTGAGCGAGAAGCACACCAATTTTCTGCTCAACCTGGGCGACGCCACCAGCGCGGATATCGAAGCGCTGGGCGAAGAAGTGCGGCGGCGGGTGAAGGACAAGAGCGGCGTGGAACTGGAATGGGAAATTCAGCGGGTGGGTATGGTGAAGTGATGATGGACAGCCAATTCCTCCCCGGTACGGGGAGGTGGCAGGCCGAAGGCCTGACGGAGGGGGCTCGCCCCGCTGCACGCCCCCTCCACCACTGGCTTCGCCAGCGGTCCCCTTCGGCAGAGGCACGTGACTCTGCCGAACCGTGCCGGGGAGGAATGCGATGACCCGTGGTCCGTGGCATGTCGCCGTCCTGATGGGTGGCTGGTCGGCGGAGCGGCCGGTTTCCCTCATGAGTGGGGAGGGCGTTGCCAAGGCGCTCGAATCGCGGGGGCATAGGGTCACGCGGATCGACATGGATCGTGATGTCGCGGCGCGTCTCGCCGAGGCCAAGGCCGATGTCGTGTTCAACGCGCTGCACGGCGTTCCGGGCGAGGATGGCACGGTGCAGGGGATGATGGACCTGATGGGCCTGATCTACACCCATTCGGGCCTGGCGACGTCGGTCATCGCGATCGACAAGCAGCTGACCAAGCAGGCGCTGGTGCCGCATGGCATTCCCATGCCCGGCGGCAAGATCGTGGCGAGCGAGAGCCTGTTTGCGGGCGATCCGTTGCCGCGTCCCTATGTGTTGAAGCCGGTCAATGAAGGCAGTTCGGTCGGCGTGGCGATCGTCACGGCGGAGGGCAATTATGGCCATCCCATCGGTCGCGACAGTGTCGGCCCGTGGCAGGATTTCCCCGAATTGCTGGCCGAACCCTATATTCGCGGGCGCGAACTGACGACGGCCGTGCTGGGCAATGAAGCGCTGCTGGTGACGGAATTGCGCCCTAAGAGCGGCTTTTACGATTTCGATGCCAAATATACCGATGGCATGACCGAGCATGTCTGCCCCGCCGATATTCCGCCCGACATCACCGAAGCCTGCAAGACGATCGCGCTGCGTGCGCATCAATTGCTGGGCTGCCAGGGAGCGTCGCGCGCCGATTTCCGCTGGGACGATGAACAGGGGATTGAGGGGCTCTATCTGCTGGAGGTCAACACCCAGCCGGGCATGACGCCCTTGAGCCTCGTGCCTGAACAGGCGGCGAAGCTGGGCATTGACTATGCCACGTTGGTAGAGACTATTGTCGAGCAAGCGCTGTCGCGCGCCGGGGGGACGGAACATGGCTGAGACACGCATCAGACGGGGCGGCTCCACGCGATTGAGCAGCGCGCGCGATACCGCGGCCAAGGGTCGGCGCGGCCGCACGCTCAAGCGGCAATCGACGCTGGACCGGGTGATCGAGGCGCTGCCGGTCAGCGAAGCGACGCTGCAACGCATGGCAAGCTGGGCGATCGTCGGCATTTTCGGCGCGGGCGTGGTCGGCGTCGCGATGTTCTTCGGCGTGCCCGCCATGGCGCATAAGCAGGCGGCGCTGCTGGCCGCGCGCGCCGGGTTCGAGGTCGACAAGGTCGAGGTGCGCGGCGTCGAGCGGATGGACGAGCTGCCGGTCTATAATATCGCGCTGGGCCAGGTCGATCGGTCGATGCTGTCGCTCGACCTGCCCAAGGTGCGCAGTGAGATGCTGAAACTCGGCTGGATCAAGGATGCGCGCATTTCCCGTCGCCTGCCCGATACGCTGGTGGTGGACATCGTCGAGCGCGATCCGGTGGCGGTGTGGCAGCATGGCGGGCGGCTGCACCTGATCGACGTGACGGGCGTGGTGCTGCAGCCTGTGTCGGCCAATGCGATGCCTGACCTGCCGCTGGTGGTGGGGCCGGACGCCAATCGGCAGACGGCGGGGCTGAACGCGCTGATGGACAATGCGCCGGCGTTGAAGCCGATGCTGGCGGGCGCGACCTGGGTCGGCAATCGCCGCTGGGATCTGCGGTTCCAGTCGGGCGAAACCCTGTCGCTGCCCGAAGGCGACAAGGGCAGCGCGGCGGCCTTGGTGAATTTCGCGCGGATGGATGGCGTCAACCGCCTGCTGGGGCGCGGGATCGTCAAGTTCGACATGCGTGATCCCGATCGTTTCGTCCTGCGCCTGCCCCAGGGCAAGGTCGAGGACAAGCCGATGGCCACCGACGGCAAGACCGCGAGCGCTGCGCCCGCGGAGGAAGAGGGCTAAGTCGGATGGCACAGCCCAAGGTCGAAAAGCTGATCACCGCGATCGATATCGGATCGTGGAAGGTCTCCGCCTTGATCGCGGGGCGGACCGACACGGGCGAGCTGGCGATATTGGGCACGGGCCAGCGCGAAAGCCGGGGCGTGCGGCGGGGTTTCATCGCCGATATGGAGCGCACCGAACTCGCCGTGCGCGAAACGATTGAGCAGGCCGAGCGGGTTGCGGGCACCAATATCGAGGATGTGTGGGTCAGCTTTTCGGGCGGCAGCCTGGTCAGCGATGTCGTCACGGTCGAGCGCGACATGGCGGGCTATCGCATCGAGCAGGCGGATATCGATGATCTGCTGACCACCGGACAGCAAGGCATCGACCCCGATGGCCGGGTCGTGCTGCATGCGCAGCCGACTTGCTTCACCATCAATGGCCGGGTGCCGGTGAAAAAGCCCCTGGGGATGCATGCGGACCTATTGGGCGTGGATATTCATGTCGTGCTGGCCGATGGCGCGCCGCTCGCCAATCTCGACCTGTGCGTGCGGGGAGCCTATCTCAACGTCAATTCGATCGTCGCTGCGCCGATCGCGACCGGGCTTGCCTGCCTGTCCGAAGAGGAGCGCGACCTGGGCGTGGCGTTGGTCGAGATCGGGGCGGGGGTGACCAATGTCTCGCTCTATGCGGGCGGCATGTTGGTCGGGCTGCATAGCATCCCGATCGGCGCGGCGGATATTACCGACGATATCGCGTCGGCCTTCGGCATTCGGCGCAGCCAGGCGGAGCGGATCAAATGCTTCTATGGTTCGGCGATGCAGAATCCGCGCGATTTCCGCGAGATGATCGAGATTGCCGCGCCCCATGGCGAAAGTGCGGCGGCGGGGCAGGCGGCCGGGCCGAATGCGGAGGGTGGCAAGATCACCCGCGCGGCGCTGGTCGGCGTCATCTGCGAACGGTTGAACCAGATCATGGCCGAAGTGAATACGGCGCTGGCGGGCATGGGCTTCAACACGCCGACCGGGCGGCAGGTGGTGCTGACCGGCGGCGGCGCGGAAATGAAGGGCATTGCCGATTATGCGCAGGGCGCGCTGGGCCGCGCCGTGCGGATCGGGCGGCCAAGGGGCTTGTCCGCCATGCCCGAAGCGCATAGTGGCCCCGCCTTTGCAACTTTGGCGGGTCTGGCGCTTTACGGTGCTTCCAACCCGGTTGATCTCCGAACGATGGCGCCGTCGCCGCAGACGGTGCATCGTCTCGGAACTCCGCTCTGGTGGCAGCGGATGATGCGCGCCATGAAGACAAACTATTGACCGAATTTGGAATGAAACGAAAATAGCTGGTGAAATCCCCTATTTTCTGGTGTTAACAATAAATGACGGTTTCGCTTCCTGACGAGGAAGCTGAGGGAGCAGAATATATGAGCATTGAGATCAGCCCACCGCATGTGGACGAACTGAAGCCGCGGATCGCGGTGATCGGCGTCGGCGGCGCGGGCGGCAATGCCATCGCGAACATGATCGCCGCCAATGTCGAGGGCGTCGATTTCATCGTCGCCAATACCGACGCGCAGGCATTGAACAGCTCGCCGGCCGAACGCCGTATCCAGCTTGGTCCGCAGATCACCGAGGGTCTGGGCGCAGGATCGCGTCCCGAAATCGGCAAGGCGGCGGCGGAAGAAACCATCGCCATGGTCGAAGCCGCGCTGGAAGGCGCGCATATGTGCTTCATCACCGCTGGCATGGGCGGCGGCACCGGCACCGGCGCGGCCCCGGTCATTGCCAAGGCAGCGCGTGAGCGCGGCATCCTGACCGTTGGCGTCGTGACCAAGCCCTTCACCTTCGAGGGCAATCGCCGCATGAAGTCGGCGGAAAGCGGCATCGACGAGCTGCAGAAGCATGTCGACACGCTGATCGTCATCCCGAACCAGAATCTGTTCCTGATCGCCAACCCGAACACGACCTTCAAGGAAGCGTTCCAGATGGCGGACGAAGTGTTGCAGCAGGGCGTGCGCAGCATCACCGACCTGATGATCATGCCTGGTCTCATCAACCTCGACTTTGCCGATGTGCGGTCGGTGATGGGCGAAATGGGCAAGGCGATGATGGGCACCGGCGAAGCGGAAGGCGACGGCCGCGCTTTGCAGGCGGCGGAGAAGGCGATCGCCAACCCGCTGCTCGACGGCGTGTCGATGCGCGGCGCGAAGGGCGTGATCGTCTCCATCGTCGGTGGCGAAGATATGCGCCTGATGGAAGTGGACGAAGCCGCCAACCATATCCGCGAGCTGGTGGATCCGGACGCGAACATCATCTGGGGCAGCGCGTTCAACGACAATCTCAACGGCAAGATCCGCGTGTCGGTGGTCGCCACCGGCATCGACAATGAGATCGGCAACCATGCCGCGCCGTTGACGCAGCCGTTCAGCTTTGCCAGCCGTCCCGCCGTCTCGGTGCCGCAGCAGGGTGGCGCGCCCAAGGCCGCGACGCCCGCGCCGCAGCCTGCGCCAGCCGCAGCACCCGCGCCCGAACCTGAAACACTGGAACTGGACGTCCCGGCGCCGCCTGCGCCTGCACCGGTCGAAGCGGCCCCCGCGCCCTTCGCTGCGCCCAAGCCTGCGGCCGTGTTTTCCGACGAAGGGCCGGACCAGGACGAACTGGTGCTGGGTGCGGACAATGCCGCGCCAGCTGCAGCGCCTGCGCAACCTGCAGCGCCGCGCGTTGCCAGCGGTGGGACGTTGTTCGAGCGGATGGCGGGCCTGACCCGTGGCGCGGACAAGGTGCCGGGTGGCGATGACGCCGCCGGTGTCGACATTCCCCGCTTCCTGAACCGCCAGAACAACCAGTAAGATCATCGCGCGCGGTTCGCGCCGCGCCGGTTATGCAGCGCGCCGTCTGTCCTATGGGGCAGCACGGCGCGCTTTTTTGTTTGGGCGATTTCCTATTCGCGCCTTGATCCGCTAGAGCCCGGATGTGACACAATATCTTTCATGGATTCTTGGCGGCCTGCTGATGGCCGGAACCGCCCAGGCGCAAACCGACCAGGCCCAACTGGTCCGTCCCCTTGGCGCCGCCGACCTCAACAGCAATCTGGCGCGCCTGTCGGCCAATCCGCGCGACGTGGATGCGTTGATCGGGGCAGGGGAGGCGGCGCTGGCGCTGGACGATCCGCGCGCGGCGGCGGGTTTCTTTGCGCGTGCCGATACGATCACCAGCGGCAATGGCCGGATCAAGGTCGGGCTGGCGCGGGTCAATCTGAAGCTGCAGAACCCGGCGGAAGCGGTGCGGCTGTTCGATCAGGCGGGGCGGCTGGGCTTTGCCGACGCGACGATCCTGGCGGATCGCGGGCTGGCGCGCGACATGACCGGCGACCAGGCCGGAGCGCAGCGCGACTATCAGGCGGCGTTGCAGCGGACGCCCAATGACGCCGAACTGATCCGCCGCTATGCCGCGTCGCTGGGCATTTCCGGGCAGGTAGCGGCAGCGGAGCGGGCTTTGGAGCCTTTGCTCTACAAGAGCGACCGGGCGGCATGGCGCTATCGCGCGTTCATTCTGGCGATGAACAACCAGCAGGCCGAAGCGCGCAAGGTGGCCGACCAGACCATGCCCGCGCAACTCGCGGCGGCGATCGTCCCCTATATGCAGAAAATGCCCTATCTGACCGCGCAGCAAAAGGCGGCGGCGGTGCATTTCGGGCAGTTCCCAGCGCAGACCGGCACCCGCATCGCGGCGATCACGCCGACCCCGCCAGCACCGGGCACGCCGCAGGTCGTGGTGCCAGCCGCACCGGTGGCGGTCGCCGCCGCGCCGACCAGTCGGCCACAAAGCGCGCGGGCGCGCCGGGCCGAACAGCAACGCCAGCGGCGCGAGGCTGCGCGCTTGGCCCGTTCTGAAACACCTGCTCGCGTGGCGATGGCACGGGCGCAGACGCAACGTCAGGCGATGCCGGCGGTTCAGCCCACGCCCACGCCCACGCCCACGCCCACGCCCACGCCTGCGTCCACGCCCACGCCGATGGTCCAGCCTACGCCTGCGCCAGCGCCGTCCCCGATGGTTCAGCCGACTCCAAGTCCTGCGCCAGCGCAGACGCCACCGGCTGCCATTGTGCCATCGGTGCAGGCAAGCGCGCCGACCCCGGAGCAAACGCCGCCGCCGGTGCGGCAGGCGAATGCGCCTGCGACGGCGGTGCAGGGGCCGCCTGCGCCGGGCTTCGAATCGGTTGGCACCGTCGCGCCTGCGCCTGCGCCGCAGACCGCGCCTCAACCGGCCATGGTTCAATCCGTGCCCGCTGCGCCGCCGCGGCCGGACCCGGAGGCGACGCGGACGCTCGCCGACATCATCCGCGCGATCGACGTGCCCGAAGCCGAACGGCAAGCGCGCATCGCTGCCGTCGATCTGGAGGAGATCGCCGCGCTGCAGGCCGCGCGCCGCGCCGAGCGGCAGGCCGCCGCCGACAAGGTGAAGAAGGCGGCGCTGGCCAAGACGGAAGCCGACGCCAAGGCGAAGAAGGAAGCCGAAGAAAAGAAGAAGCTGGCCGATAATCCTTCGCGCAATTGGTTGCAGATCGGCATCGGTGCGAGCAAGTCGGGCCTCGCCTTCACGCTCAATGCGCTGCGCAAAAAATATGACAGCCTGTCCGCGCAGGATGGCTGGAGCGCGAGCTGGGGCCAGACCAACCGCTTGCTGGTCGGGCCATTCCCCAACTTTGCGCGCGCCAAGGCGCTGGAGGACAAGATCAAGGCCGCCGGTGGCGATGCCTTTGCGTGGAAAAGCAGCGCGGGAGAGGTGGTCGAAAGGCTGGGCGGTCAGTAAGAGGACGTCCCATGACGATCCTTGCTTCCTATGCCTGCCACCCCGCCGCCAGCCGGGGTCGGCTCCATGCCGAGCCGGGCGGGGAGGTGCGCGGGCCGCGTGACATGTTCCAGCGCGACCGCGACCGCATCATCCATTCGATCGCCTTTCGCCGGTTGCGCCACAAGACGCAGGTGTTCGTGTCGCCCGATGGCGATCATTTCCGCGTCCGCCTGACCCACAGCCTGGAGGTTGCGCAGATCGGCCGCACCACCGCGCGCACGCTGGGGCTGAACGAGGATCTGACCGAGGCGCTGTGCCTGGCGCATGATATCGGCCATCCGCCCTTCGGCCATGCGGGCGAGGATGCGCTGGAGGTAGCGATGGAGGATCATGGCGGGTTCGACCATAATGCTCATACGCTGCGCACGCTGATGCTGCTCGAAAGTCCCTATCCGCGCTTCAAGGGGCTGAACCTCAGCTGGGAAATGCTGGAGGGGCTGGCCAAGCATAATGGGCCGATCGCGCATCCCGGCTGGGCGATGCGTGAACTGGATGCGCTGTTTCCACTCGACCTGACGAGCCATGCCTCGCTGGAGGCGCAACTGGCGGCGATTTCGGATGATATCGCCTATGACAATCACGACATTGACGATGGGTTGCGCGCCGGGCTGCTGACGCTGGAACAATTGCTGGAGGTGCCGTTCGTCGCGTCCTGCTGGGACCGGGTGCGGACCCGCTATCCCGACGTTCCGCAGGACGGCCTGCTGCGCGAACTGGTGCGCGAGCAGATCGGCGTGATGGCCAATGACCTGCTGGCGGCGACGCGGGCGAATATCGCGGAATCGCGGGTCGAAACGGTCGAGGATGTGCGCGCGTTGGGGCGCACGCTGGTCGGCTTCTCGCCGGAGCTGGCGGCGCAGGAGCGCGACCTCAAGCGCTTCATGTATGCCACCCTCTATCATCATCCAGAGCAAATGGCGGCGGCGGACCGGGCGCGAGTGGTCGTGACCGATCTGTTCCGCGCCTATCAGGAAGAACCGGGCCTGATGCCGCCTGAATGGCGCGACGAATGTGTGTTGGCCGAACCGGCGCGTAGTCGTCACATTACGGACTTCATCGCCGGGATGACGGACCGCTATGCCGAGAAGCGACATGCGGAGATTTTCGGGTAGGTTAGGGGACGGCTCATCCTTCTTCCGTTCGCCCTGAGCTTGTCGAAGGGCATTTCTTGAAGAAAGGAAGGGGGCTTCGACAGGCTCAGCCCGAACGGGGTGGTGTTGGTGCTATATGCGATAGCCGTGCCTGTAAGGCGAGGGTGTGCATAGGCGATTGACGTGTCCTGTCCTTTGTCGCAATGCCTTAGATGTCTCCGGTGTCGAGGATTCGGCGCTGGGCATGATGCGGGAGAGCATGGGTGGCCTTTGAGGTCGTCCCCGTCGCCGAAGGAGCAACCGCCCCGGAATCTCTCAGGCCAATGGACCGCATCGCGCGCAAGGCACTCTGGAAAGCGGACGGGCTATCTCGTCCCACCGAAGGGGTAAGCCATGTGGCCGCAAGGCCGCTGGTCAAAGCTCTCAGGTTCCCGTGACAGAGGGGGTGACGAACAGAAGCGGTCCGGTGCGGGCCGGGCTGAACGTCGCTGCAACCCTCTCACGGAAAGGCCGTCCGATGACCGCCCACTCTGACTCGAACGATGATATCGCCACGCTGGAAGAGGCCCTGCCGCTTGAAGCGCTGCCGCTCGACGCCTGGCACCGTGCGCAGGGCGCGCGCATGGTCGGCTTTGCGGGCTATCATATGCCGATCCACTATGATGGCATCATGGCCGAACATAGCTGGACGCGTGAACATGCCGGGCTGTTCGATGTCAGCCATATGGGGCAGATTGGCTTTTCCGGCGAGGGCGTGGACGAAGCGCTGGAAATGCTGTTGCCGTGCGACATCAAGGGGCTGAAACCCGGTCGCCAGCGCTATTCGATGCTGCTGGATCAGGATGGCGGCATTCTCGACGACCTGATGGTCGCGCGCCCGGCCGATGGCGCGTTCGATGGCGCGGCGATCTATATGGTCGTCAACGGCGCAACCAAATATGACGACATGGCCTGGATGATCGAGCATCTGCCCGACGAGGTCGTGATGAACCATATGGACGAGCAGGCGCTGTTGGCGTTGCAGGGACCGGAGGCAGGCGAGGCGATGGCCGCGCTGGTGCCGGGGACGGCGGACCTGACCTTCATGCAGTGCGGGGCGTTCGACTGGAACGGCGTGGCGCTGTGGATCAGCCGGTCGGGCTATACCGGCGAGGACGGGTTCGAGATCAGCCTGCCCGCGGACGCCGCCGAGGGCTTTGCCGATGCGCTGTGCGCGCTCCGCCAGGTCAAGCCGATCGGCCTTGGCGCGCGGGATTCGCTGCGGCTCGAAG
The DNA here is from genome assembly GCF_001713415.1 of Sphingobium sp. RAC03. Taxonomy (GTDB): domain Bacteria; phylum Pseudomonadota; class Alphaproteobacteria; order Sphingomonadales; family Sphingomonadaceae; genus Sphingobium. The sequence continues at coordinate 2,356,939 of NZ_CP016456.1, forward strand.
CTGGCCTGCCGCTTTATGGGCACGACCTGACGCCGGCGGTCAGCACGATCGGCGCCGATCTGGGTTTTGCGATCGGCAAGCGTCGGCGCGCGGAGGGCGGCTTTATCGGCCATGGTCGGGTGATGAAGGAACTGGCCGATGGCCCCGGCACGAAGCGCGTGGGCTTGAAGATCGAGGGGCGTTTGCCCGCGCGGGAGGGCGCGCAAATCTTTGTCGGTGACAATCTGGTCGGGGAAGTGACGTCGGGCGGTTTTGCGCCGAGCCTGGGCGCGCCGATCGCCATGGGCTGGGTCAGCCTGCCGCATAGCGCGCTCGACACCGCGCTGGAGATCGACGTGCGCGGCAAGCGCATCAGCGCGACGGTGGTGCCGATGCCGTTCGTGCCGCATCGCTATCGCCGCGCGACCGCCGCCTGATTTTTCGTTCCGACTTTTTGTGATCATGATTTTCAAGCAAATCACTCCGGGAGTATCATCATGAGCCGTTATTTTACCGAAGAACATGAATGGATCGACGTCGAGGGTGAGATCGCCACGGTCGGCATCACCGACTTTGCGCAGGAGCAATTGGGCGACATCGTGTTCGTCGAACTGCCGGTCGAAGGTGCGACCTTCGACAAGGGTGACGACGCCGCCGTCGTGGAATCAGTGAAGGCCGCATCCGACGTCTATGCGCCGATTTCGGGCGAAGTGGTCGAGGCCAATGGCGCGCTGGAAGACGAGCCTGCGCTGGTGAACAGCGATGCCGAAGAGGATGGCTGGTTCTTCAAGCTGCGCATCACCGACATGAGCGAGCTGGAAGGGCTGATGACCGAAGCGGCGTATAAGACGTTCGTCGCTGCTTTGTAATCTTATCACCGTCATCCCCGCGGAAGCGGGGATCCATCTCCGCCACGTTCGTATTGGCGCACCGTTGGGAGATGGGTTCCCGCCTACGCGGGAATGACGCCGCAGGAAAATATCATGCGCTACCTACCCCTTACCGACACTGACCGGCAGGCGATGCTTGCCACTATCGGCGCGGCGTCGATCGATGATCTGTTCGTGGATGTGCCTGCCGAGGCCCGGCTTTCGGGCCAGATCGAAGGCCTGCCTGATCATGCCAGCGAATTGGCGGTCGAGCGGCATATGAGCAAGCTAGCGCGGCAGAATTTGTCGGCGGGGGAGGCGCCCTTTTTCCTGGGCGCGGGCGCTTACAAGCATCATGTGCCCGCCAGCGTCGATCATCTGATCCAGCGCGGCGAGTTCCTGACCGCCTACACCCCCTATCAGCCGGAAATCGCGCAGGGGACGTTGCAGGTCTTGTTTGAGTTCCAGACGCAGGTCGCGCGGCTGCTGGGCTGCGACGTGGCCAATGCGTCCATGTATGATGGCTCGACCGCCTGCTGGGAAGCGATCGGCATGGCGCGGCGCATCACCAAGCGGGGCAAGGCGATCCTGTCGTCGGGCCTGCACCCCCATTATGTGTCGGTCGCGCGGACGATGGCGAAGTTCACCGGCGACGTGCTGGCGCATGAGGCACCCACGCTGACGGCGCAGACGGACATCGACGCGTTGATCGCCGCGATCGACAAGGACACGAGCTGCGTCGTGGTGCAATATCCTGACATTTTGGGGAGGATCGCCGACCTGACGCCGCTCGCCGATGCGGCGCATGCGGCCGGTGCGCTGCTGGTGGCGGTGGTGACGGAGCCGGTGGCGCTGGGCGCACTGGTGCCGCCGGGCGAGATGGGCGCGGACATCGTCGTGGGCGAGGGCCAGTCGATCGGCGTCGGCCTGCAATTTGGCGGTCCCTATCTCGGCCTGTTCGCGTGCAAGCAGAAATATGTGCGGCAGATGCCGGGCCGCTTGTGCGGCGAGACGGTGGACGCGGCGGGCAAGCGCGGCTTCGTGCTGACGCTGTCCACCCGCGAGCAGCATATCCGCCGCGAGAAGGCGACGTCGAACATCTGCACCAATTCAGGGCTGTGCGCGCTGGCGTTCAGCATTCATATGACGTTGCTGGGGGAACGCGGCTTGCGGGATATGGCGAGCCTGAACCACGGGCTGGCCGTGCAGGCCGCCGATCGGCTGGCGCAGGTGCCGGGCGTGACCTTGCTCAACGACAGTTTTTTCAATGAGTTCACCCTGGTCCTGACCAAGGACGCGCGCGACGTGGTGCGCAGCCTGGCCGACAAGGGCGTGCTGGGGGGCGTGTCGCTGGGGCGGCTGTTCCCCGATGCACCTGCGATCGGCAAGGGGCTGGTCGTCGCAGTGACCGAAACGGTGACGGCAGAGGATATTGAGGCACTGGCCATGGCGCTTGAGGAGGAAGTGGCATGAGCAACTCTCTCCTGCCGTTCGGGCTGAGCTTGTCGAAGCCCTCGCCTGAGCGAAGCGAAGGCACCTCACTGCGTTCGGCGATGCCCTTCGACTTCGCTCAAGGCGAACGGAATATTTGCGGGAAGGATGTCTGAGATGACCATGCTCAAGGAAGGCCGTCCCACCACGCCGGTCGCGGTTGCGGACGCGCATATGGCTCCGGCGACGGTGACGGGTAATCGCGCGCTGATGCTGGACGAGGCGCTGATCTTCGAGATCGGATCGACCGAGACGACCGGCGTCGATTTCGCGCCCGCGCCCAATGTTACGAGCCGTCTTGGCGGGCTGGAGCGCAAGGCGATCGGCCTGCCGGGCCTGTCGGAACAGGAAACGGTGCGTCATTATACGCGGCTGTCGCGGCAGAATTATGCGATCGACCTCGGCCTGTTTCCGCTCGGTTCCTGCACGATGAAGCATAATCCGCGTTTGAATGAAAAGGTCGCGCGGATGCCCGGTTTTGCGGACCTGCATCCGCTGGCCCCGCAATCGACCGTGCAGGGCGCGTTGGCGGTGATCCATGAACTTGCCGCATGGCTGGTGACGCTGACGGGGATGCATAGCGTGGCGATGAGCCCCAAGGCGGGCGCGCATGGCGAATTGTGCGGCCTGTTGGCGATCCGTGCGGCATTGCAAGCGCGGGGCGATGCCCGCTCGGTCGTGCTGGTGCCGGAAAGCGCGCATGGCACCAATCCGGCCACGGCGGCCTTCTGCGGCTATCAGGTTGAGGATATTCCCGCGACGCCCGAAGGTCGCGTCGATCTGGCAGCGCTGACGGCACGGCTTGGCCCCGATGTGGCGGCGGTGATGATCACCAACCCCAATACGTGCGGCCTGTTCGAGCGCGACCTCAAGACGATTTCCGATGCCGTCCATGCGGTGGGTGCGTTCGTCTACTGCGATGGCGCCAATTTCAACGCCATCGTCGGGCGGGTGCGGCCGGGCGATCTGGGCGTCGATGCGATGCATATCAACCTGCACAAGACCTTCTCGACACCGCATGGCGGCGGTGGTCCCGGCTCCGGGCCAGTGGTGTTGTCGGAAGCGTTGGCGCCCTATGCGCCGCTGCCCTTTGTCGAGAAGCAGGGCGACCAGTTTGTGCTGATCGAGGAGGAATCCGCGCAGGACCATCATGGCGGCACCTTTGGCCGGATGGTCGCCTTCCACGGGCAGATGGGCATGTTCACCCGTGCGCTCGCCTATATCATGAGCCATGGCGCGGACGGGTTGCGGCAGGTGGCGGAGGATGCGGTCCTCAACGCCAATTATATCCTGCGCAGCCTGGACGATGTGCTGGACGCGCCGTTCGGCACCAGCGGGCCGTGCATGCATGAGGCGCTGTTCAGCGATAAGGGGCTGGCCGAGGGTTTCACCACGCTCGACATCGCCAAGGGGCTGATCGACGAAGGCTTCCACCCGATGACCATGTATTTCCCGCTGGTCGTCCATGGCGCGATGCTGATCGAGCCGACCGAGACGGAGAGCAAGGCGGCGCTCGACCAGTTCATTATGGCGCTGCGCAGCCTGGCCGAACGGGCCAAGGCGGGGGACGAGGCGTTGAAGGGCGCGCCCTATCATGCGCCGCGTCGTCGCCTGGACGAGACGCTGGCGGCGCGCAAGCCGGTGCTGACCTGGGAAGCGCCGGTGATGGCGCAGGCGGCGGAATGACGGTCTGGATTCCGAGCGAAGCGGACGGCGAAGCGTACAAACGTTACGCCCCCGCGACGCTGCGGAACCGGGACGCGATATTGGCGGTGCTGCGGGAAGCGTTGCCAGCATCCGGTCTGGTGCTGGAAGTGGCGAGCGGTAGCGGCGAACATGCGGTGCATTTCGCCGCTGCGTTGCCCGCGCTCGACTGGCAGCCGAGCGATCCTGATCTCGTAGCGCTGGCGTCGATCGAGGCGTGGCGCGGGGAGGCGGGCCTGCCCAATCTGCGTGTGCCGATCCTGCTGGATGCAGCGGCGGACTGGCCGATCGACCGGGCGGATGCGATCCTGTGCATCAATATGGTGCATATCAGCCCGTGGGAAGCGACGGTGGGGTTGTTCACGCAAGGCGCGCGGCTTTTGCCGGCGGACGCACCGCTCATCCTCTACGGTCCCTATTTTCAGGCCGATGTCGCGCCTGCGCCGAGCAATGTGGAGTTCGATGCCAGCTTGCGCGCGCGCGATCCGCGTTGGGGGATAAGGGCGTTGGAGGATGTGGCTGCGCTGGCGACGGCGCAGGGTTTCGCGCTCGATCGCGTTCAGGCGATGCCCGCGAACAATCTGACGCTGATCTTTCGCCGCTCCTGACCTGCCGCTAGTCACAGCTTGTCAGCGCGTGGCCCTGCGATAGCTTCTCGCCCGATAAAGAGGGCAAGGGGAGGCAGGGTTAATGCAGAGCATGATGGTGCGGCCGGCCCATGTTCCGGCAGATCGGATCGTCGATTTCGATATTTTCGCGCCGCCCGGTGTCGAACAGGATTATTTCGCGGCGTGGCAATCGCTGGTGCGGGAGGATGGTCCCGGCGTCGTATGGACCAGCGCCAATGGCGGCCACTGGATCGCGACGCGCGGCGAGATTGTCCGGGCGCTGTGGGCGGACAATGTCCGGCTGTCGAGCGAAGTGCTGGCGGTGACGTCGGGGCTTGGCGAGGTGATGCGCTTCATTCCGCTGCAACAAGACCCGCCGGAGCATCAGCCCTTTCGCATGGCGGTGATGAAGGGCTTTGCGTCGCGCTTCGTCGTCGCGATGGAGCCGCAGGTGACGCAGGTCGCGCGCGAATTGATCGACGGGTTGATCGACCGGGGGTCGTGCGACTTCGTGGCGGATTTCGCCGAGATATTGCCGCTGCACATCTTCCTGACGCTGATTGATGTGCCCTTGTCCGACCGGCCGCGCTTGCGGGCGTTGGGCTCGCAACTGACGCGGCCGGATGGGTCGATGACGGTCGAGCAATTGCGCGATGCGGCGGATGACTATCTCGCCCCCTATATCGCCGCGCGCATGGCCAATCCGGGCACCGACCTGTTCAGCCGTATCCTGTCCGAACCAGTCGAGGGCCGGGCATGGAGCGAGGATGAGGCGCGGCGCATGTGTCGCAACCTGCTGTTCGGCGGACTGGATACGGTGGTGGCGATGGTCGGCATGGTCGCGCTGCATCTGGCGCGCCATCCGCAGGACCAGGCCTTGCTGCGTGATCGGCCGGACCTGATCCCCGATGCCGCCGATGAATTGATGCGCCGTTATCCGACCGTTTCGGTCAGCCGCAATCTCGTCACCGATGTCGAGGTGGATGGCGTGACGCTGAAGGCGGGGGATATCATCTATCTGCCGAGCGTCCTCCATAATCTGGACCCGGCGAGTTTCGATGCGCCCGAAGCCGTGCGGTTCGACCGCAAGCTCAATGCGACGCGGCATACGACGATGGGCGTTGGCGCGCATCGCTGCGTGGGGGCGGGGCTGGCGCGGATGGAGGTGATCGTGTTCCTGCGCGAATGGCTGGGCCGGATGCCGACCGTTCGGCTCGATCCCGACCGTCCGGTGACGATGAAGGGCGGCAATGTCGGTGCCTGCACCGCGCTGCCCTTGCGCTGGGACTGATTGCCCCTCTTCATTTCGCGCGCGATCCGCTCTAAGGGCGGGCCGATGCCCAGTTCTCTTGTCGATCTTGTCCGCGCCGAATTGCTCCAGCCTGCCGATCCGCGCGCGGCGGCGATGGCGGGCGCCATCGCGGCGCGCTACCCGCAGGCGTCGCGGGCGGTGCTGTTCTATGGCTCCTGCCTGCGCGAAGCCAATCTCGACGGGCTGATGCTCGATTTCTACCTGATCATGTCGGACTATCCGACGGCCTATGGCAAAAGCTGGTTGGCGCGCGCCAATGCGCTGATCCCGCCCAATGTCTTTCCGTTCGAACATCAGGGGTTGATCGCCAAATATGCCGTCCTGTCGGAAGCGGACTTTGCCCGGCTGAACAGTGTGGCGGCGGACAATGTCTCGGTCTGGGCGCGCTTTGCCCAGCCTGCGCGGCTGTTGTGGGCGGCCGACGATCTGGCGCGGCAGCGGGCGATCGTCGCGGTGGCGCAGGCCGCGCCGACTTTGTTGTCGCTGGCCCGGCCGATGGCGGAGGGGGGCGATGAGGTGCTGGACTTGTGGCGCTGCGGCTTCACCCTGACCTACGGAGCCGAATTGCGCGCGGAGCGTAAGGGGCGGTCGCTCTCGATCGTTGATGCCGATCCTGATCGCTACCGGCGATTGGGGGAGGCGGCGCTGGCGCAGGGCCTGCCGCCGTCGCCCGCCGATGCGCCGGGGCGCTGGCGCGCGTTGCAGCGGCGCGGCAAACGGCTTTCGGTGGTGCGCCTGGCCAAAGCGAGCTTCACCTATGCGGGCGGGATCGATTATCTTGCCTGGAAGATCAACCGCCATGCCGGGACGGCGATTACCATCAAGCCGTGGCAGCGACGCTGGCCGCTGCTGGGCGCGGTCACTCTGCTGCCTGCGCTGTTCCGTTCCGGGGCGATCCGCTGAGCGCTTGGCCCAGCGCCTGGCCTAGCGCCATCAGCGTATAGGGTTTGCGCAGCACGGCATGGCCCGCGAAATCGGCGCTTTCGGTCATGTCGCCAGCATAGCCTGTCACAAACAGCACGGGGATATGGGCATAGGCGGCCGGCAGCGCTTTGACCATTTCCGGCCCGGTGAGGTCGGGCATCAGCACGTCGCTGATGATGAGGCCGATGTCGCTATTATGGGATAGCAGCCGGGCGGCCTTCGACGGATGATCGCAGGCGATCGGCAGATGGCCAAGTTCGCCGAGCGCCGCCATCGTCTGGTTGAGGACGCGCGGGTCATCCTCCACCACGAGGATGCGGGTCGGCGGATGTTCGACGGCAGTTTGGGCGGTTTGCGCCTGCTGGCCGAGCGCATCGGCGGCGTCGCCGGTGCGGCGGGGCATGTAGAGATGGACGCTGGTGCCTTCGCCCGGTTGCGAGTCGATGCGGATTTCGCCCTCGCACTGGCGCACGAAACCGAAAATCTGGCTGAGGCCAAGGCCGGTGCCCTTGCCGACGGGCTTGGTCGTGAAAAAGGGTTCGAAGACGCGCGTCAGCACGTCAGCGCTCATGCCGCAGCCATCGTCGGTGACGGTCAGCGTCACATAATCGCCCGCTGGGCACTCGCCGATCTCGTCTGCGGCCAGCGTCGCGCGGCCGGTGGACAGGGTCAGTTGGCCGCGTCCGTCCATCGCGTCGCGCGCATTGACGCACAGGTTCAGGATCGCATTTTCCATCTGATGCTGATCGACGAAGATGCGCCACCCCTGCGCATTTTGCGTGAAGCTGACGCGGATCTGATCGCCGATGGTGCGGTCGATCAGATCAGCCATGCCCGACAGCAGCGAATCGGGATCGACCGCGCTGGGCAGCAGCGGTTCGGCGCGGGCGAAGGCGAGCAGGCGGCGGGTGAGTGCGGAGGCGCGGCTCGCGCCCTCCATCGCATTGTCGAGATGGCGACCGGCTTCTTCCGGCTGCACCCGCATCTTGCGCTTGGCGAGTTCCAGTCCGCCGACCACGACCGCCAGCATATTGTTGAAGTCATGGGCGATGCCGCCAGTCAGCTGGCCCACCGCATCCATTTTCTGCATTTGCCGCAAATGGTCCTCGGCCGCTTCGCGTTCGGTCGATTCCTGCTTCAATCGTTCATAGGCTTCGGTCAGTTCGGCGGTGCGCGCGCGGACGGCGGTGTCGAGCCGGTCGGCGCGTTCGCTTTCCGCTTCGGCGAGACGGCGCGCATTGCGCCGGTCGGTCAGCGCATTATTGGCAAACCAGGCGGCAAAGAGGACGCAGACCAGCAGGGCGAGGCCCAGCAGGCCGGACGTGCGACCCATGGTTTCGGTGCGGTCACCCGCCAGCGTCACCGCCAGGCTGCGTTCGCGCAGGCGGGCATTTTCGGCCTTGATGACGATGTCGAGCAGGGCGGTGATGCGCTTGAGGTCACGCGAACTGCCGGCCTGATGAAAGCGGCCGAGCGCGCCGATCTTCTGCCCATAGGTCGTGCGCAGGGCGATTTCGTTCAGCGTCTTGGTGCGGTCGTCAAAGGCCCGTTGCAGCGCCTGCACATTGCCGCGCTGCCAACCGCTATGGCGCGTGGCATAGTTCAGCGCCTTGAGCTGGCTGGCTGCGCCGCGCCATTGGTCCTGAAACAGGCGGCCGGTGTCGGTGTCCAGGCTGATGACATAGCGCGCCAGCGTCACTTCGGCGCGGGCGGTGCGCGCTTCAAACGCGCGGGCGAGGGCGATGATGTCGAAACTGCGCCGCTGCTCCACCAATGCCTGCTGATGATCGCGCGTGGCGTTGCTGGCGCTATAGATGAGCGCGCCGAGCGAACCGATCAGCAGCAGGACGAGCAGCAGCGGCAGGGCGCGGCGGGCCATGCCGCGCGCGCCGCTACGCTCTGTATCGGTGAAGTCGCCCTGTGCCATAGATTTTCACACTAGCCCAACCGCTCCGCCAGCGAAACAACCTAGCGCAATGATCAGGCGATGGCCCCCGTCGCCTTGCCGGCGACTTCGAACATCTTGATGATCTGTTCGACCTGCTCGTCGCTATGCTCGGCGCACAGCGAACAGCGCAGCAGGAAGGTGCCGGTCGGGGTCGCCGGAGGGCGCGCCATGTTGACGTAGAGGCCGAGTTCCAGCAGCGATTGCCAGATGGCCACGGCCTGCGCCTGATCGGTCAGGATGACCGCGATGATCGCCGATTGCGGGGTCTTGGTGCCCAGCGTGAAGCCGAGATCGGTCAGGCCCTGGTGCAGCCGCTTGCTGTTCTTCCACAGATGCGCGCGCTTGTCGCTCGCATGCATAAGTTTGCGGATGCTGGTCGCGGCGGTGGCGACGACGCTGGGTGGCAGCGAGGCGGTGAAGACATAGGGGCGGCAGACGAGGCGCATGATCTCGAACTTGGGATGGTTGGAGACACAGAAGCCGCCGACCGTGCCGACCGATTTGGAGAAGGTGCCGACAACGAAATCAATATCGTCCTCGACGCCCTGTTCTTCATAGACGCCCCGGCCGTTGGGACCGAAAAAGCCCATGCCATGGGCTTCATCGACCAGGATCATGCAATTGGGATGCTGGCGGATCGCGGCGACCATCTCAGGCAGCGGGGCGATGTCGCCGAGCATCGAATAGACGCCCTCCAGCACCACGAGCTTCAACGCATCGGCGGGCAGGCGGGCGAGGCGCTTGGCCAGATCCTCGACGCTGTTGTGGCGGAAACGGACGATTTCGGCATCGCCCAGGAAGCAGCCATCATAGATGGAGGCATGGCTGTCGGCGTCGAGGATGACATAGTCGCCCTTGCCCGCCAGCGTCGAAATGATGCCGAGATTGGCCTGATAGCCGGTCGAAAACACCATGGCCGACGATGTGCCGTAGAACTCCTTGAGCGCGTTCTCGACTTCCGCATGGCCCTGATAGGTGCCGTTGAGGACGCGGCTGCCGGTTGTGCCAGCGCCAAATTCGTCGAGCGCCTTCTTGCCGGCGGCGACCACGTCGGGGTCGAACGTCATGCCCATATAATTATAGGTGCCGAGCAGGATGGTTTCCTTGCCCTTGATGATCGCGCGGGTGGGCGAGAGCACCTGGTCCATCACGATCGAGAAGGGATCGCGCACGCCGGTCGCGAGCAGCGCTTCGCGCTCCGCGATCAGGGGATCGAATTTGGAAAACAGGTCGCGCGTGGGGGTGAGCGTTGCGGCGTCGGTCATGATTAAAATCCGTCTTGGTCAAACCTCCGCTCGGTTCGAGCGTGTCGAGAACGAGGTGCCTTGTTCTCGACAAGCTCGAACCGAACGGAGGGAGGGGAGGGCGCTTAGCCCTTCAGCTTCGCTACCGCATCCACCAGCTGGCCGACCGTTTCGATCTCCGCCTGCATGTTCATGGTGATGAGGATGTCGAATTCATCCTCGATGGCGGCGACGAAATCCATCACGGTCAGGCTGTCCCATTCCAGGTCGCCTGCAAAGCTGGTGGTTTCGGTGAGGTCCACGCCCTTCTTGTTGAAGGGAGCGATCTGCGCCGCGACGCTGTCGAAAATTTCGGTGCGATCCGTCATTCTGGTCATTCTTTCCGTGAAAGCACGGCTTTTGCCGCCCGTGACCGCTCTTTGGCAAGGGAATAAGGCGGCAATCGGGCAGCATCGCGCCCGGAAATTGCGCGAAGCGCGCGGCGCTTAGCGGAAATTGTCGGCGTAAGCCTGCAATTTCAGCGTCTTGGGCGGGGTGGGGATGACGGTGTAGGCGATGCCCTGCTTTTGGGCATAGGCGATGGCGGCTTCCTGCGAAGGGAAGCTGAGCTTCAATTGCTGCTGCGTGTCGCCTGATCCTGCCCATCCGGTCAACGGATCGGGCGTCTTGGCTTGCGCGGGCGCATAGTCCAGCACCCATTTATGGGTCAGCGCCTTGCCCGACTGCATGGCATTTTTCTGGATCTGATAGATGCGCGCGTTCATCGCGAAGGACTCCGGTAAATCGTCCTGCTGCGTTGCACCACGGAGCGCGCGCAAGTCAAGACTTGCGGCGGGCATCTGCATTTTTGGTGCGCAATGTGGCGCTGGCGGCGGTGGGATCGTCGGGCCAGGGGTGACGCGGGTAGCGGCCGCGCATTTCCTTGGCGACGTCGCGCCAGTTGCCCGCCCAGAAGCCCGGCAGGTCGCGGGTGGTCTGAATCGGGCGACCGGCAGGCGAGGTGAGCGAGAGGACAAGCGGGATGCGCTGATTGCCGACGGTGGGATGATCGGCGAGGCCGTAGAGTGCCTGGACCCGCAGTTCGACGCGCGGGCCGCCTTCGGCCGCATAGTCAATCGCATGTGTGCTGCCTGCGGGTGAGCGGAAATCGGGTGGGGCGAGGCGGTCGAGCTGTTGCTTGCCATCCCAGCCGATCAGGCCTTCCAGCACGGCGGACAGATGCGCGCGGTCGATGTCGGACAGGCGGCGCTTGCCCGCCAGGAGCGGGGGGAGCCAGTCGTCGAGGCTGGCGAGCAGCGCTTCGTCGGATAGTTCTGCGATCCCGGCGAAATCGGCGCGCATCCGCAGCGACCGGGCGGCTTCCGACCAGGGGAGGAGGGCAAGGCCGCCTTGTCGGACGCCATCGATCAGCGCGGCGACGACGGCGTCGGGATCGGGGCTGTCGTCGGAGCCGGAGGAGAGACGCACCGCGCCCAGGCGGCGTTCGCGCAACGCTTCGACCCCGCCATTGGCGGCACGAAAGCGGACGGTGCGGGTGGTGGCGATCCGATCGGGGAAGAGGGCCAGCACAGATTCTTCGCTGATCGGCGCGGCGGACAGGATGCGCGCGCCCGCCGCGCTGCCCTGCACTTCGCCCACGGCCAGCCATGGTTCGCGGGCGAGGGGCGAGAGCGGATCGAGCCGGAAGCCGCGCCCGCCGACGCTGGTCCAGTCCGCGCCATCGGCGGAGCGCCGTTTCGATACGCGATCGGGGAAGGCGAGGGCGAGGCAGAGGCCGACATGGTGGTCGATAGAAGTAGCACCCACCCCAACCCCTCCCTTTGAAGGGAGGGGCTTAAGAAGGTTAGCCCATCTCTTTGCCAAGGCGCGTCCCGCGTCCGCGCGTTTGCCGGTTTCGCGGCGCCAGCGCTGGAGGCGCTGGGTGAGGTCAGTGTCCTGGCCGCCGATGCCGCGTTCGCCGAGCAGGACGGCGATCTCTGCGGCGGTCTGGGCGAGGCCCATTTCTGCCGCGCGCACCAGCATATGCGCTATGCGCGGGCTGAGCGGCAGTTTCGCCAGCGCCTTGCCATGGGGGGTGATGCGGCCGTCGGCGTCGAGCGCTTCGAGCGCTGTCAGGCGGGTGCGGGCTTCGGACAGGGCGGCGGGTGGCGGGGGATCGAGCCAGCGTAGCGTCGCGGGATCGCTCACGCCCCAGAGCGCGCAGTCGAGCAATAGGCTGGAGAGGTCGCTTTCCACTATTTCCGGCGGATCGAAGGGGGGCATCCCCGCGCTCGCGGCGGCTTCCCACAGGCGATAGGCGACGCCGGGCCGCTGGCGCGCGGCGCGGCCAGCGCGCTGCGTGGCCGACGCTTGGCTCGCGCGTTCGGTGACGAGGCGGGTTACGCCTGCGGCCCGATCATAGCGGGGACGACGGGCAAGGCCGCTGTCGACCACGATCCGCACCCCGTCGATGGTCAGGCTGGTTTCGGCGATGGACGTGGCGAGAATGACCTTCCGCGTGCCGGAACGGGACGGGCGGATCGCGGCGCGCTGGGCTGCCGGATCGAGCGAGCCGTGCAGCAGATGGACGTCGAACGGGCCGCCGTCGATCCGCTCCGCGGTCCGTTCGATTTCGCGCACGCCGGGCAGGAAGGCGAGCAGGTCGCCTTCGGCTTCCTCGCTGATCGCGCGGCGGATGGCGGCGGCCATTTCATCCTCGATCCGCTTTTCGGCGTTGCGACCGATATGGCGCAGGTCCAGCGGCTGGATGCGGCCCTCGCTCTCGATCACTGGCGCGTCGCCCAGCAGGGCGGCGAATCGCGCGCCGTCGAGCGTGGCGGACATGGGCAGGATGCGCAGATCGGGGCGCAAGGCTTCCTGCGCGTCGAGCGCGAGGGCGAGGCCGAAATCGCTGTCGAGGCTGCGTTCATGGACCTCGTCGAACAGGACTGCGGATATGCCCGCCAGTTCGGGGTCGTCCTGAATGCGCCGGACGAAGATGCCCTCGGTCAACACGAGCAGGCGGGTGCGGGCCGATTGCTTGCTGTCCATCCGCGTCGCATAGCCGACCGTGCCGCCGGGCTGTTCGCCCAGCATTTCGGCAATCCGCTCGGCCGCGGCGCGGGCGGCGAGGCGGCGGGGGGAGAGCAAGAGTATCTGTCCGCTGCACCAGGGTTGGTCGAGCAGGGCGGGAGCCACCGCCGTCGTCTTGCCCGCGCCGGGCGGCGCGACCAGCACGGCGTTGCTGCCGGTGCGGAGCGCAGCCAGCAGGTCGGGCAAGACATCGTGGATCGGCAGGGCGGTCATGGCCGTTCCATCGGGCCATTTGGCGCTGTGGGCAAGATCAAGTGAACAGGTAGATGTGGATCGGGTTTTTGGGGTCGATCAGCATCTTGGTGGTCAGCGCGAGCGACATGATGATCAGCAACGGCTTGATGAGCGTGGAGCCGAAGCGCATCGCGAGGTGTGAGCCGATCTGGCCGCCGATGATGCTGCCGATCGCCATGGTGAGGCCCGCGATCCACAGCACATGGCCGCCCGCGACCATGGTGAGCAGGCCCGCGACATTGCTGGCGAAATTGGCGGCTTTCGTCTGCGCGGTGGCGCGCAGGATCGACAGGCCACCCAGCGCGAGGAAGATGGTGGTGTAGAAGGCGCCCGCACCCGGCCCGAAGAAGCCGTCATAAAAGCCGATGACGCCGACAAGGCCGCTGAGCGCCCAGATGCCAACGCGGGCGTGCCGGTCTGCGTCGCCGAGCTTGGGCGAGAAGGTGAAATAGGCGGCGATGATGATCAGCAGCGCGGGCATGAGCCCCGCCAGGATCGAGGGATCGACCCGTTGCAGCAGCCACGCGCCGCCGACCGAGCCGATAAAGGCGGCGATCACCGGGCCTTTATAGGTTTTGAGGTCCATATGGCCGCGCCGGGCATAGGCAAGGCAGGCGCCGAAGGTGCCGAAACAGCTTTGCAGCTTGTTGGTCGCGACCGCCTGGACCGGGGGAATGCCCGCCGCCATGAGCGCTGGCAGGGTGATGAGGCCCCGCCCCCCGCCATCGCGTCGATACAGCCCGCCATCAGCGCGGCGGCCATGAGGAAAGCGATGGTTTCGGGGGTCAAGATCATCGGCTGCTTGGCTTGTCCGCCTCATCCCGTTCGGGATGAGCCTGTCGAAGCCCTGTACTTTCTCAAAGAAGGCCCTTCGACAAGCTCAGGGCGAACGGGGTGTGTTGGGTTGGACGAAATACAGGCCCGAACCCTCAATAGGCGCGCAGGGTCGCGAACTCCACCGCTTCGGTCAGCGCGGCTTTGGCCTTGCCATTGTCGAACATGCCGAGCGCATCGATCGCGCGCTGGCCATAATGGCGCGCGCGGGCGAGAGTGTCGGCGATCGCACCGGTGCGGCGGAGCAGGCCGGTGGCGTGGGCGAGATCATCGTCGCTGATCTTATGGCCCGCGATCGCGGCCTTCCAGAAGGCGCGATCCTCGTCGCCGCCGCGCGCATAAGCGAGGATGACGGGCAGCGTCACCTTGCCATCGCGGAAGTCGTCGCCCGCATCCTTGCCCATGGTCGCGCCGTCCGATTCATAGTCGATCGCGTCGTCGATCAGCTGGAAGGCTATCCCTAAGTTGCGGCCATAGACGTCGAGCGCATGCTCCTCCTTGTCATCGCGGTCGGCGACCACGGCGGAGATGCGGCAGGCGGCGGCGAAGAGCGCGGCGGTCTTGGCACCGATGATGTCGAGATAATGGTCTTCGCTGGTGTCGATGTTGCGCTGGGCGGTCAGTTGGTTGACTTCGCCCTCCGCGATCACGGCCGAGGCATTGGCGAGGATCTTCAACACCTTAAGCGATTCCGCTTCGACCATCAATTCGAACGAGCGGGAGAAGAGGAAGTCGCCCACCAGCACGCTGGCGCTGTTGCCCCAGATGATGTTGGCGGTCTTGCGGCCCCGGCGCAGGCCAGAGCCATCGACGACATCATCGTGCAGCAGGGTGGCAGTGTGGATGAATTCGACCGCCGCCGCGAGCTTGTAATGACGGCTGCCAGCATAGCCGACCAGGTCGGCGCAGGCGAGCGTCAGCATCGGGCGCAGCCTTTTGCCGCCGCCTGCGATCAGATGCCCTGCCAGTTCCGGGATCAGCGGAATGCGCGATAGCATCCGGTCCAGAATCACGGCGTTGACCTGGTTCATGCCGTCGGCAACCAGATTCATGATGGGGGCCAACGATGGCGCGCTCTTGGCGCGGCCGATCGGGTGGACGTTACCGGGGGCGGGTGCTGTCATGACAAGCGCCATGTGGCGGTGCAAAAAGCTAAAGGCAAGCGGGAATAGCTTGCCTGTAGGGCCATATGGCGCAAAAAGCCCGCGAGTGGAACCAAAGGAGCATCCCGTGACCGACATGCTGCAACGCTATCGCGAAAGCATCGACAATATCGACGCGGCGTTGGTGTTCATGCTGGCCGAACGGTTCAAGGTGACCCAGGCGGTGGGCGAATATAAGGCGACCCATGCGCTGCCCCCCGCCGATCCGGGGCGGGAGGAGCGGCAGGTTGCCCGGCTGCGGCAACTGGCGCTCGATGCGAAGCTGGACCCCGATTTCACCGAGAAATTCCTGCGCTTCATTATCGACGAAGTGATCCGCCATCATGAGCAGTTGCGGGACGGCTGATCAGGCCGGTTCGGCGGGAACAGCCTTAGGTCGTTGAGAACGGCCGAGCAGGACGCCGCCGAGCGCGAGGGCGAAGCCGACCAACTGGATCGGGCCGAGCCGTTCATTGAACAGCAGCCAGGCTTCGATCGCGGCGAGCGGGGGCACGAGCAGCAGCAGCATCGACATGGCGGTCGGTCCCTGATGCCGCACCAGCCAGACGAGCAGGCTGAGGCCCGCGGCGGACAGGCCGAAGATCGACCAGCCAAGGCCGAGCCACAGGACCGGGTCATTGTCCCAACGCCATTCGCCCACGATCAGCGTCGCGGCGATGGCGACCAGCGCGCCGCCCGCATTCTGGACTGTGCCCGAAATCAGGATCGGGTCGCCCGCGATCGCGCCGCGCTGGATGAGCGTGCCGCCGGTCATGCCGATGACAGCGACGATTCCCGCGACCGCCGGGATCAGGCTGACCGATCCCGCGCCGCTGCGCAGGATGATGGGCAGGAGGACGCAGGCGACCCCGGCGATGGCGATGGCAAGGCCGGACCATGCGCGGGCAGGCAACCGGTCGCCCAACAGCGCGACGCTGGCGACCGCGACCATCAACGGCTGGAGCGAACCGAGCAGCGACATGACGCCTGCGGGCATGCCATGGCTGACCGCCCACCAACTGACTGTCAGGTAGACGCCATGCAACATCGCGCCAGCGCCGAGATGCAGGGCGAGCCGCCGCCCGTGCGGCAACGCCTGCCGCGCGTAGAGCGCTGCGCCGCCGAGCAGCAGGGTCGTGAGGGTGAGGCGGATCGCCAGCACCAGTTCGGGCGCACCATGCGGCACGACGGCACGCGCGACGATGAAGCCGGTGGACCAGATGAGGACGAACAGGATCGAGGCGGCGAGCGCGAACATCACGCGCCTTTGGCGCAACGGCAGGATAATGTCGAGCGAGGGCAGGCCGGAAACGGGCGCGCCCTAAGTCGTCCATTTTCCTCCAACGCGATAATGGCGACGGGGACTATCGGCCGGTCTGGGGCATCCAGATCAGGGGCGATGGCGGCGGGTTGCAGGCACGCGGCGCCTTGGGCGTGCAGGTGCGGGCGCGATCCCGGTTCGATTTTTGCGCATACCAATAGAGTTGCCCCTGCGCGGGGCCGCTTACGCCATTCTGGCGAACGGTTGTCGAGACCCTCGTGGCATCATCCAGACCCGTTGGGATGGCGATCGCCGGCGGCCTGGCTGGCGTATAGACCGTGTCCTTGGCGGCATAACGCCACGGTGCCGTCTTCAAGCTGACGGGGTCAAGGATCAGGTCTTTACGATCCTGTCGCGAAGGCAGCGCCCATACCCGCATAGCGCCGCCACGGACTTCCTCGTCGAGGAATGCCGCAGTCGGCATGTCGGGGATGGATCCTCCACCCTTGATTTCGTTTCGCTTGCTGGCCGTCGCAATCGATTTCGACACCCAGCCGCGCCCGTCATAGCGGGCTACGAACACGGCATTACGGCCCCCTTCGCCATATTTGGTGTAGAGGATGAGGGGCTGGCCCGATGGCGCAATCGCGATCTTGGCGTTGTTGACCAGGCCTTTGCCTTCACCTGGGGCATCGACGCGCTGCATGGTGCCGGGTGCCAACGGCCCCGTCGCGCTTTTGCCCCCGCTGCCGACCCACCAGGACCGGAAATCGGTGGTAGAGGCGTAGGTCACCGCAAAGTTAGTGGCCACGTCCGACGTTCGGCGCCAGACCACCGCGACATGGAACCGGCCGTTTGAATCTTGGACGAAATCGCTGGGATAGGCGCTTACCGGGCCTTTTTCGTCCCGGTTGGCGAAGAGCGCACCGATATGTTGCCACTGCCCGTCCTGCCATCGGTTCAACCGCCATATGCCGTTGCCCGAACTGCCGTCGCGATAGAGAAAGAGGAGATTGCCCCGGCTATC
Organism: Sphingobium sp. RAC03; assembly: GCF_001713415.1. Classification (GTDB taxonomy): domain Bacteria; phylum Pseudomonadota; class Alphaproteobacteria; order Sphingomonadales; family Sphingomonadaceae; genus Sphingobium. Next base: position 2,374,588 of record NZ_CP016456.1, read on the forward strand.
CTGCATGAAACGCGGATAGGTAACCGCCTTTTCGTTCCGGCCGGTCATGGGCAGAAGCCGCAGCTTGCCAAGGTCGTTGACCGGGCCACGCGCATAGACGAGCGCGCTGTCATGCATGTTGCCCGACACATGAATCTGGTCGTTGCGGTCGATGGCGACGACCAGCGCATTATGCGCGTCCCAGCCAGCGAAGCGCGACTCCAGCCTTTGGCTGCACCGTTTGCCGGAGCGCGGATCATAGGTCGCGACGGTCAGATAGCGGTCGGGATCATAATAAGCGACGACGAGGCGGCCATCGCGGGTGGTAGCTGACCCGGCGCCTGTACTGACGCCCGCCCAGGTTTCACCCACGGTTACGGTGTTGGAACCGGATTGCGGGCTGATCACGGCGCAGTTGGACGCCGACTGCGCGCCGGAGCCACAGGCGGCGATCGCAAAGGCGACAGCAACGGAAAGGGGGCGGAGCTGGCGCATCATGCTGTCATTTCCTTCGTGTCGTCATGGCGGTATCGTCAGGCAAACCCGGCCGATGGGCAAAGAGTTGCATCGCCGCCTTAGCGATGGCCCCTATTCCCGTCCCGCGCGGATCGCTGCGCCCCCGGCGAAGGGAGTTAGGGCTACCAGCAGGAGCGAGGCGGCGGCGAGGAATTTGAGGGCTGCGCCGCTGCCGTCGCCGAGCGTGCCTGCGCCGAAGATCAGCAGCGGCACGGCGAGCGGCAAGGCGAGCAGGCCTGCCAGCGCGCCGCTCGATCGGAGGCCAGCGGTCAGCGTGGCGACCAGCAGGCCGAGCGCGGCAAGTGCAGGCGTGCCGACCAGCAGGCCGAGTTCCAGCACCCAGATTGTGCCAGCGTCGAGCTTCAGCAGCGCAGCGGCGGGCAGGGTCGCAATCAGCAGGGGTGGGCCGAAGCCCAGCCAATGGGCGATCAGGCGGGCTAGGACGACCATCTCCTCGCCGATGCCGCGCAGGGCGATCTGGTCCAATATCCCGGCGTCCCGGTCCGGCGCGATCAGGCGATCGACGGGCAACAGGCTGGCGAGCAGCGCGGCGATCCACAGCATGCCGCCACCCGTCCGCGCCAGCAGCGCGGCGTCCGGGCCGACCGCGAAGGGATAGAGGCTGGCGACGAGCAGGAGGAAGGCGACGGGGAGCCACAAGCCACCCGATGCCCAGGCTTGCGCCAGATCGCGCCTCGCAAGGAGCCAGAGCAGCCTCATGGGCTATCTTCCATGGCGTCGGGCAGATAGTCGGCCAGCGAAAACGCCTGGGGCGTGGTCATCGGCAGCGGCTGGTGCGAGGCGGCGACGACGATGCCGCCGCTCGCCAGATGCGTGGCCACCGCTCTGCCGAGCAGGTCGGTCGAGGCGCTGTCCAGCCCGTTGCCCGGTTCGTCGAGCAGCCAGATGGGCGCATTGCTGGCGATCACCCGCGCCAGCATCGCGCGCTTGCGCTGGCCGGTGGAGAGCATGCGGACGGGCACGTCGGCGAGGCGGCTCAGCGCCATTGCGTCGAGTGCGGCCGACACCGCCTCCGGCCCGGCCCTGTCAAGTTGTGCCCAAAAGGCGAGCGCCATCGCGAGGGGCAGGTCCATGTCCAGCGCCAGCCGTTCATCGGTCAGCGCGATGCCACCGCGCCGATCGACCGTGCCGGCAAAGGCGGGGAGCAGCCCAGCGCACAGGCGCAGGAGGCTGGATTTGCCGACGCCATTGGGGCCGGTCAGTAGCGCACTTTCGCCTGGTCCCAGCGTCAGGCTGACGCCGCGAAACAGCATCCGTCCGCCGCGCAGGCAGGCGACATCGGTCAGCCGCAAGGCCGCATCGCTCATGACCCGACCATATCCTCCAGCACATGCATGTCGAGGTCCGACAAGCCGAAATGATGGCCGATTTCATGCACCACGACATGGGTGATCAGCGCGTCGAGCGGGACGCCGGTTTCGACCCATTCGTCGAGCAGCGGGCGGCGATAAAGATGGACGGTCGGCGGGGTGTCGCCCGTCTGCGGCTCATGCCCCACCGGGCGGCCGGTATAGAGGCCGGTCAGGCCATAGGGATCGCCGATCTCCATCTCTTTGAGGATCGCCGGATCGGCAAATTCCTCGACGAACAGCACGACGTCGGACAAATGATCGCGGAAGGTTTCAGGCAGGCGCGCCAGCGCGCCAAGCGCCAGCGTCTCGATCTCCTGGATCGTGGGGGCAAAGCGGGGCGGTTGACCATGATGCGACATGGCTGCCACATAAGCCAAAGCATATTAAGAGGATAGGGACATGATTGCCACATTGACGCAAGAACAGCGCGCCGCAGCCTTGGCCGAACTGCCGGAATGGACGGTGGTGGCCGAGCCGGACGGCATCAGCCGCCGCTTCGTCTTCCGCGATTTCGTCGCGGCGTTCGGTTTCATGACGCGGGTGGCGATAGTGGCAGAGAAGGCCGACCATCATCCCGAATGGTCGAACGTTTATAACCGGGTGGACATTGTTCTGACCACGCACGACGCCGGTGGCCTGTCGCAGCGCGACATCGACCTAGCGCGGGCGGTCGACGGGTTGTTAGTATAGCCCAGCCTGTTTCGGCATGCGCTTTTCGATCTGATCCTCATAGCTGCGCAGGGCAGCGGTGACGGACGGATCGGCGGCGTAGCGCTGGCGCAGCAGCGCAAGCTTGGTATCGGTGCCGCGACACAAAGCGGCGATATTTTCCGCGATATAGGCGCGGCGTTCGGCGTCATAGGGCTCTTCGCCCCGGAAATGGTCGCAACTGTCGCGCGACACCATGAACTCGGTGACTTCGCGCGGGAAGGGCGCGGCGCTGGCGGCGACGTCCGAAGGGGGCAGGTCGAGCGGGAAATAGGGCGCGGGCTGGGCGCGGACTGTCACGGTCGGCGAAACCCGCGCCGGTGCGGCGGGTGGCGGCGTCGGCGCGGCTACGGGTTCGGGTGGCGGCGGGGTCGCATTGTCGGCGACTTGCGCCACGGCGGTCGGGACAACGCCATTGTCCGCCTGCGCCGTATCATCCGACGCGCGGCAGCCAGCGACCAGCGCCAGCAACATGATAATCGGCACCAGCACAACAGGCCTGCTCACCCGATTTCCTCCCGCAAGCTGGCGATCAATTCCGCGACATGCGGCAAGCGCGATTCTTCCTCGTCCAGGATCGCCAGAAACGCAGATCGCCTATAGGCGTGGACCCTGTCGGGCGAAAGGCGGCTTGCGGTGGGTATGGCCGAATTCACGATGTCCAGCGGCCGCTCGACCCCGTGGAGGCGACCCCAGAGATAGTCATTCTCCCGATAGGCGCGGCTGAAAAAAGCGCCGAAATTGTTGAATTCTATGCCTTTCAGCGTCGCCTGCGCGCCGCCTGCGCGGATGGCGGAACAGTCCTCGGGCGAAATCCGATCGACCTTGACCGGATCATATTCGTCCAGAGTGTCACCCTGGAGCAACGGTAAGGTGGCGATATCGGTGAAGGGAAAGCCGAGATAGGCGAGCAACATGGTGCGCCGGGCCGGCTTGGGCAGCGCGGCGAAGGCTTCGGCGAGCAGATTGTCGGCCGAATCATCGCGCGCCTGAAGGTTGCGGGCTTGTGCGACGGCCTCCAGCGCAGCGGCGGCGTCGGTCGGCACCTGGCGCGCGGCGGCGATGACGGCGGGGCCATGAAAGTCGGCATCCTCGCATTCGGCATAGAGGGCGAGGGCGGCGTAGATCGCATCGTGCATCCCCTGCACCTCGACCGCTTCCACCGCGCTCTCGCGCTCCAGCGTTTCGGCGAGACGGCGCGCGAGGAAGCGCAGGCGGCGAATGCGGAAGGCGAGGTCGTGGGTGCGGAAGAAGGTGACCGGGGCGGAGGCGGAACCGCCATGGTCAGCCAGTTGGTCCGCGCCGCTCGCGCGCACCTGCGCCCAGATCGCCCGGCGATAGGTTTCGCGCATCATTGCGCTGTCTTCCCCTGACAGACGAAACAACAGGGTTGAAAGCGCCTCGACGATGCCCGATAATTTGAGGTGGCCATAAGCGGGGAAAGCGAAGCCCGCCGATCCGGCGGCGCGTTGCTGTGCCTTGGCGCGCCAGGCGGAGAGGCGGGCGGGCGTTGGCCGATCGAGAAAGAGCATACGCCCGATCGCGCTTTCGACCTCCGCCTCCATGCCCGGACGCAGCGTGTCGAGGATACGGCGCATGCGGCGGATATGCGCCGAATGGCGGTCGATCACCTCCAGATTGTCGCGGATCGGCTGTTCGCGCGGAATGTCGGACAGCGCGCCGAAGATGGTGCGGAAAAAGCCGGGCAGCGGGGCGTCCGCGCCGGTCGGCGCATCCTCCGCGTCGCCATGACGGTTGAGCCGGATCGAGCGGTGGCCGGGCTTGGGGTCGATATAGACGAAGCGGCGGTCGACTTCCCGGCGCGAGGGGCGGTTGCGCAACGCGCCGATCGCCTGGGCGAAGGGGGCGTTGGCCAGCACGGAGCCGTCGATCAGCACGGCATCCTCCGCCGTGCCGCGCGCCGCATGGCGCGGCAAAGCGCGGTGGAGGAAGGCGTCGCGCGTCGGCCAGGCGCGATGGCGGCGTTTGAGGACGCGGTCGAGTTCGCGCACGGTGAAGGGCGGGAAGGCACCGGGAAAGCTGGCGGTTGCCCGCGCGGCGAAGACCAGTTCGGCGGCATCGGCAAAGGCGCGCGGATCGCCATTGGCTGCCCGGCCGCGCGCGCGAAAGCCGATCGACAGGCGATGTTCGGTCTCGATCACCTGGGGCGGGCTGTTGAGGTTGAGGCTTTGCGGATGGCCCTCGAAATCGGTGACGGTGACGAACAGGTCGAGCGGATGCCCGGCGGGGAGCAAGGGCGGGCCGCGCTCCGCCGCCGCCATCGCATCGAACGCATCCATCAGCATGCCAGAGAAAATCTCCCCGCCAAAGGGCGGCTCGAACCAGCGCGAGCGGATGAAGCGGGAGAGTTTGTGCCGCACCTCCTCGCGCGTATCGGGCGCGACAGTGCGCTCGATCGCGTCGCCGGGGCGGCGCGCCGCCATCCACACGAGCGGGGTGGCCCAGAATTTGGTGAGCGCGCGGGCGGGGCGGGCGTCGGGGTCAAGCAGCCGATCGACGTCGGCATTGTCGAGCCACATGTCGGTCAGCGGATCGAGCGACTGGCCGGTTTCGATCGCCTGGGCCAGGAAAATGCCATTGATGCCGCCTGCGCTCGCCCCCGCGATGATGTCGGGCATGACGCGCAGGCGGATGCCGGCCTTGGCCTCTATCTCTTCCAACATCTGCCGATAGACGGCTTCGCTGCCGCTCGAAGGAGGCGCGCCGTCGTGAAAGGCGCGGCTGGCGCGGGCGAGCCGCCACACTTCCTTGGTGATGCCATGCATGTAGATCGCCAGGCTGATGCCGCCATAGCAGACCAGCGCTAGCCTGAGTTCCCGCTCCTTCATGCCCCATGGATCGCAGAGGGAAGGAATATTGTCGAGAGGCGGATCAAAGGCGGAATTCGGCCCAGATCGGCAGATGGTCCGACGCCTTGCGCGCCGCCGCGCTCATATGGACGCCGCATTCGACCAGGGTGAGGCGATCGCAATGCATGATCCGGTCGAGTTGGGCCACAGGCGCACGGGCATGGAAGCTGCGGCCGCACGGCGCGAAGCTGTAATGGCGGGCAAAGTCGGCGAGGCAGCCGCGACCCGCACTCCATTCGTTGAGGTCACCCATCAATATGGTGGGCATGGCCTCGCCCTGGGCCGCGGCGTTGATCACGGCGGCCGCCTGCCGCCTGCGCCACAGGCCCGACAGGTCGAGATGCATGCCGAACACGCGGACGCTGGTGCCGCCCATCGTCACTTGCGCCATGGTTGCGCCGCGTGGCTCCAGATAGGGGATATGGAGGACGTCATGCGCGCTGATCTCGGCATCCTTGCGCACTAGGATGGCATTGCCGTGCCAGCCCATCGAATCGGCCTGCACGTCCAGTGGTACAGCCTTATAACCGCTGTGGCTTTCAAGCATCCGGGGGGGAATGGCGGCGGAGCGGACGCCGAAGCGCATGTCGGCCTCCTGCAAGGCGACGATGTCTGCGTCGATCTCGCCCAGCACCTCCAGCACCCGCTCCGGCATACGACGGCGGTCGGTGCCGACGGCCTTGTGGATATTATAGCTGGCAACGCGTAATGTCTTCATGGAGCACCAATGCCCAAGGCGCAGGCATGTTTCCAGTGGCGAACGGATGTTCTTGCAATGTTCGCGTCTCAACGGCATATCCGGGCCATGGCCAAGACAAAGCGCAAATTCGTCTGTCAGCAATGCGGCACCGTCGCGGCCCGGTGGCAGGGGCAGTGCGAGGATTGCGGCGAATGGAACAGCATCGTCGAAGAAGCGCCGCAAACCGCCTTTTCCGCGCGGCATGACCTGCACACGGGCGGGCGCGCGATCACGCTCGTCGGGCTGGACACGCAGGTCGAATTGCCGCCGCGCACCAGCACCGGCATTGCCGAGTTCGACCGGGCGCTGGGCGGGGGCATTGTCGCAGGATCGGCAACGCTGATCGGTGGCGATCCGGGCATCGGCAAATCAACCTTATTGCTGCAGGCGGCGGCGCGGGTCGCGGCGCGTGGGCTGTCGGTGGCCTATATCAGCGGCGAGGAAGCGGCCGACCAAGTGCGGTTGCGCGCGCAGCGGCTGGGGCTGGGCAATGCGCCGGTCATGCTGGCGAGCGCGACATCGGTGCGCGACATTTTGACGACGCTGAGCCAGGGCGAGCCGCCGGCCTTGCTGGTGATCGATTCGATCCAGACGATGCATAGCGACCTGATCGAAGGCGCACCGGGCACGGTCAGCCAGGTACGCGCCTCGTCGCAGGAATTGATCAAATTCGCCAAGCAGCGGGGCACCGCGCTGATCCTGGTCGGGCATGTGACCAAGGATGGCAGCATCGCCGGGCCGCGCGTGCTGGAACATATGGTCGATACCGTGCTGGCGTTCGAGGGCGAGCGCAGCCATCAATATCGCATCCTGCGCGCGATCAAGAACCGCTTTGGCGGCACTGACGAGATCGGCGTGTTCGCGATGGTGTCCGAAGGGCTGGAGGAGGTCGCCAACCCGTCCGCCCTGTTCCTGACCCATCGCGACGAGACGGTGACGGGCGCGACGGTGTTCCCTGCGCTGGAAGGGACGCGGCCGGTGCTGGTGGAGATCCAGGCGCTGGTGGTGCGGCTGTCGAGCGGGGCGACGCCGCGGCGCGCGGTGGTCGGCTGGGATAATGGGCGGCTGGCGATGGTGCTGGCGGTGCTGGAGGCGCGTTGTGGCCTCAGCTTTTCGACCTGCGAAGTCTATCTGAACGTGGCGGGCGGGTATCGGCTGTCGGACCCGGCGGCGGACCTGGCGGTGGCGGCGGCTTTGGTATCGGCGCTGTCGGAAAAGCCCTTGCCATCGGATGTCGTGCTGTTCGGCGAGATCGCGCTGTCGAGCGAGATCCGCCCCGTGGCGCATGCGCCGCTGCGGTTGCGCGAGGCGGCAAAGCTGGGGTTCAACCGCGCCTTCATCCCCGCGTCGGCGACGGACGGGGTGAAGGGGATAGCGGTCAGCGGCTTTCGCACGCTTGCGCAACTGGTTGACCAGATGCTGGGCAGGGGATAGCCACGCGGGCGATGAACGCCATCGACATCATCGTCCTGCTCGCCATTGGCGGCAGCGCCATATTGGGCCTGCTCCGCGGGTTCGTGCTGGAAACCCTGTCGCTGATGGCGTGGGTGCTGGCGATCTTCTGCATCCGGCTCTTTCATGCCTCGGTGGCCGATCTGCTGACGCCCTTCGTTGGCACGGCGAGCGGCGCAGCGATCCTGGCGTTGGTGCTGGTGTTCGGTGTTACCTTCGGCGTCGGCAAGATGGTCGCCCATGCGATCGGTCGGCGCACCCGTCAGTCGGTGCTGGGGCCGGTCGATCGAGTGCTGGGCGGTGGCTTCGGCGCGGTCAAGGGACTGATTGGCGCGACGCTGGCCTTCCTGGCGTTCAGCCTGGTCTATGACACCATGTATGGCAGCGGCGCGCGACGTCCCGACTGGCTGTCGGACGCACGGACCTTCCCGCTGCTCAATGCCAGCGGGCAGGCGGTCAGCGAGTTTCTGGCGGAGCAGCGGGCGAAGAAGCCGGTCGAGGCCGACTAGCCTCCGTTCGGTTCGAGCGTGTCGAGAACGACCTTGTTCTCGACACGCTCGAACCGAACGGAACTGGGCGATGGGTGCCGCCTAAATCCAGCCTTTGGTGCGATAGGCCTGCGCTGTCGCCTTCAATCCCTCTTCGGTCGGGATCTGTGGCATCCATAGCTGCTTGGGAACATGCGCGTCAGCTGCGGCGACCCAGTCGGGGTGACAGAAATAATCGACACGGTCGGGGGTCAGCTTGGCCCCATTGCCGCGAAACAGCCGATCGGTGCGCGCGGCGACGCCCAGCAGCCAGGCCGGAGTCGCCAAGGTCCGTACCGATCGACCGACCGCCCGGCCGATGGCGGAACCGAAATCCTTATGGTCCCAGCCGGTGGGCGTGCTGTCATCGGGCTCGTAGGTCTGGGCGAGGCTGAGATCGCGATCGTCGGCCAGCGCCAGCAGCAACTGGGCGAGGTCGGCGACATGGATCACCGACAGCCGTCCGCCCGGTGGCAGCAGCATGATGCCGCGTTTGGCCATGCGGAAGAGTTCGAGCATTTCGCGATCATTGGGGCCATAGATGGCGGGCGGGCGGACGATGGTCCAGTCGAGGCCGCTGGCCCTCACATGGCGTTCGGCCAAGTCCTTCGACCAGCCATAGTCGGACAGGCCCGGCTCGCGCGCGGCGAGCGAGGAAATGTGGATCAGCCGCCGGACCCCGCGTTTGCGCATGGCGTCCACCAACGCCATCGTGCCGCGCGCATTGCCCATTTCAAAGCCGTCGCGATCGGGTGCGTTCACCACGCCCGCGATATGGATCACGACATCGGCGTCGCGCACCAGCGTATCGAGGCCCGCCGCCTGGTCGAGCGAGCCCGGCACCCATTTGAGGCGCGCGCGGGGCGGCTGCGCCCGGCGGGTCAGCGCGGTGACATGGTGCCCGACGCTCAGCGCCTGATCCAAGGTTTCAGCGCCGACGAAACCCGTCGCGCCGGTCATGGCAATGCGGAGGGACATGCGTGTCAGACCATCGCCATATGGTCGCGATGGACCAGCACCGATCGCGGCATTTCGCCCAGCAGCGCGGCAATATCCTCGCTGCGGCGGCCCGCAATCTTGGCAGCCGCATCGCTATCATATTCGATCAGCCCGCGCGCGATCACCCGGCCGTCCTGCGCCACGATATCGACCACATCGCCGCGCGCGAATACGCCTTCGACAGCGGCGACACCGGCGGGGAGCAGGCTGTTGCCCTTGGACAGCGCCGTTTCCGCGCCCGCGTCCACGATGATGCGGCCGCGCACGGTGAGGCGGCCAGCCAGCCAGCCCTTGCGCGCGCCTTTACCTTGGGCCGCGAGGAAGATCGAGCCCTTGCCGCCCTGGGTCCAGTGCGACAGCGGCGCATCGACCTTGCCGGAGATGATGGCGAGATGCGCGCCCGCGCCGGTGGCGATCCGGGCGGCTTCGATCTTGGACGTCATGCCGCCCGATCCCATGCCGGAGGCGGAGCCACCGTCGGCCATGGCCGCGATTCGCGCGTCGATGCGGTCTATGGTTTCGATCAGCATGGCGTTCGCATCGACGTGCGGGTTGGCGGTGTAAAGCCCATCGACATCGGAAAGCAGCACAACCGCGTCAGCCCGTGCCGCCTGTCCGATACGCGCCGCCAACCGGTCATTATCACCAAAGCGGATTTCGGCGGTGGCCACGCTGTCATTCTCATTGACCACCGGCACGACATGCAAGGCCATCAGCCGTTCGAGCGTCGCCGAGGCGTTCAAATAGCGGCGGCGATTTTCAAGGTCGTCGAGCGTCACCAGCATTTGCGCGGCGGTGATGCCGCGCTCGTCGAGCAGGCTGGCCCAGCATTGGGACAGCGCGATCTGCCCGGTGGCGGCGGCGGCCTGTGCATCCTCCAGGCTGCCGCGCCCGCCCTTGGGCAATTTGAGGCGGCGCGCGCCCAGTGCGATTGCGCCGGACGAGACGATGATGATCTGTTGCCCCGCCTGCGTCCGCGCTGCGACGTCTGCGACCAGCGTGCGCAACCAGTCGATCCGCACATTGCCCGCCGGATCCACAAGTAGGGCCGAGCCGATCTTGATGACCAGGCGGCGGATCAGGGCGGGGGGGAAGCCGGAGAGGGAAGGAGTCACAGGCAAATGGTCCGTTCGGTTCGAGCGAAGTCGAGAACCGCCATGCACCCGCTTCTCGACTTCGCTCGAAGCGAACGGGTGTCATGCAGGTCGCTTATAGCGGCGACCATGTCCCGTCTTCGTTGTCCTGCGCTTCCTGCCGCGCGGCGGCGCGGGCTTCGCCCAGGATCGGCAATATGGCGTCGAGCAATTTGCCCACGCCATCGCCGGTCGCGCCGGAGATGATGAACACATCCTCCACGCCGACCTGATCGCGCAGTTGCTCGGCAATGTCCTCCATCAGTTCCGGCCCCAACAGGTCACCCTTGTTGAGCGCGACAATCTGCGGCTTTTCGTCCAGCCCCTCGCCATAGGCGGCGAGTTCGTCGCTGACGATCTGGAACGCTTCGACCGGATCATCGACAGTGGCGTCGATCAGGTGGAGCAATACGCGGCAGCGTTCGATATGGCCCAGGAACCGGTCGCCAATGCCGACGCCTTCGGCCGCGCCCGCGATCAGGCCGGGAATGTCGGCCAGCACGAATTCGCGATCCTTGTGCAGCACCACGCCCAATTGCGGCTTGGTGGTGGTGAAGGCATAGGCACCGACCTTCGCCTTGGTATTGGTCACCTGATTGATCAGCGTCGATTTGCCCGCATTGGGCATGCCGACCAGGCCGACATCGGCCAGCAGTTTGAGCCGCAGCCACACCCACATTTCCTGGCCCGGCCAGCCCGTGCCATGCTGACGCGGGGCGCGGTTGGTGCTGGTCTTGTAGGACATGTTGCCGCGGCCGCCATCGCCGCCGCGCAGGAAAGTGACGCGCTGGCCGACTTCGGTGAAATCGGCGAGGATGTCCTGATCCTCATAATCGGGGATGCCGTCTTCGTCCTCGCTGCCTTCGATCGGTTTGGGATCGGACAGGATCTGGGTGCCGACGGGCACCTGGATGATCAGATCTTTGCCGCCTGCGCCATAGCGATTCTTGCCCATGCCGGGCGTGCCGCGCTGCGCCTTGAAATGCTGGGTGTAGCGAAAGTCGATCAGGGTGTTGAGGCCCTGGACCGCTTCGAAAATAATGTCGCCACCCTTGCCGCCGTTGCCGCCGTCGGGGCCGCCATATTCCTCATATTTTTCGCGTCGGAAACTGACCGCGCCGGGGCCGCCCCAGCCGGATTTGATGAAGATTTTGGCTTGATCGAGAAAATGCATGGGCGGCCCATAGCGCCATCGCGCGAAAAGTTAAACCTCGGCCTGCGCGGCAAGCGTCGCGGCCTCCTGCATCAGGGCAAAGGTCAGGCTGCGCGTGGCCATTTCGCGCGCCTTTTCACGGGGAAGCCCCAACGCGCCCGCCATCGGCCCACCCATTTGCGAATCACCCAGCGCCAGCAGGACGAGCATCAGCGTATTGTCGCGGATGAGGTCGGCGAGATGCGGGGTCAGCGCGGTGGCGGTCAGCTTGTCGACCAGACGGTGGATCGCCTCCACCACCGGGTCGAGCGCGTCTTCATTGCCGAGCGCCAGCATCCAGCTCGCCAGCGCGCCTGCGCCTTCGCGGTCAAAGGCGTCGAACGTCATGTCGACGATCGTGCGCGGGCTGACCTTGCCGCGTCGCGCGGCGTCCACCGCCTCGCCGATAGTGGCGGTGATGGTGTCGCCAAGATAAGCGGCGAGCGCTTTGTGCAGCCCCGCCGCCGATCCGAAATGGTGAAGCAGATTGGCATGGGTGCGGCCGATCTGCGCGGCGACAGCTTTCAGGGTCACGGCCTGCGGGCCAGCTTCGATCAACAGGATGCGCGCAGCCTCCAGCGCGGCGAGGCGGCTTTCATCCGGGCTGAGGCGGACACGTTTTATTGACATAGGTGTCAGTAACTCTTATTTACATCAATGTAAGTAAGGAGTGCGAGATGACCCCGACCGACCTCACTATCACGCCGCGCGACCGTCGTTTCGGGCGGGACCGCGCTGCGGCCCGACATTGGCTGAATGGCGATCCGATCGCCACGGCTTTCTTCAACGCCCTGTCCGTTACCTTTCCACGCGGCGAAGCCTATTTCATTGAGAGTGTCCGCGCCTTTCGCGACGGCGCGCCGGACCGGCTGGCGGGCGAGATTGCGGCCTTCATCAAACAGGAGGTGGTGCATAGCCGCGAGCATCTGGCCTTCAACCGGCAGGTGGCGGATCATGGTTATGAGCTGTCGCGGCTCGACGCCGATGTGGTGCGGGTGCTGGACCTGGCGAAGCGGCGTCCGCCGATCGTCAGCCTGGCCGCGACCATGGCGCTGGAACATTTCACCGCGATCCTCGCCCATGAACTGTTGCGCGACCCGCGCCTGCTCGATGGGGCGGACCCGGAGATTGCGGCGCTGTGGCGCTGGCATGCGGTGGAGGAGATCGAGCATAAGGGCGTGGCGCATGACACATGGGTCCATGCGACGCGGGAGTGGAGCAGCTTTGCGCGCTGGCGGCTGCGATCGGTGATGATGCTGATCGCCACCAAACATTTCCTGCATCATCGGGCGCGCGGCATGATGGATTTGTTGCGTCAGGATGGCGTGACGGGCGTGCGCGCCTGGGGGGGGTTGTTGCGCTATGCGCTGGTGCGGCCGGGCATCTTGCGCCGGGTGGCGGGGCCGTGGCTCAGCTATTTCAAGCCGGGCTTTCATCCCTGGTCGGTCGATGACCGGGCGTTGATCGCGCTGGTGGACAGCGACTATGCCGATGCGCGGATGACCGGGCCGCTGCCGTCCGCGGCTTGACGGGCGGGGTGGCGCGCGATCTTATCGGGCGATGACCGATGCGCCCACGCTCCACACCGACCGCCTGATCCTGCGCCCGCACGGCATCGCCGATTATCCGGCGTGCCGCGCCTTATGGGCGGACCCGCAAGTCGTGCGCCATGTCGGTGGCGTGCCGCTCGACGCGCAGGCGGTGTGGTTTCGTCTGCTCCGCTATGCCGGCATGTGGTCGCTGCTCGGCTATGGCATGTGGGTGATCGAGGATCGGACGATTGGCGCGTTTCTGGGCGAGGGCGGCCTGCTGAGCGCCGCGCGCGGCCTGCCCGAATTGGAGGGCGTGCCGGAGGCGGGCTGGGTGCTGGGGCCGCAGGCGTGGGGCAGGGGCGTGGCCAGTGAAGCGATGGATGCGGTGGTGCGCTGGGCCGACGCCCATCTCGATGCGCCCTCGCTGCGCTGCATCATCGCGCCGGACCATGGCGCGTCGATTAGGGTCGCCGAGAAACTGGGCTTCGTCGCGCTGGCGGATAGCATGTTGGGTGACAAGCCGACGCGCGTGTTCGACCGGCCCCGGCGGCCGCACTCGGCATGACGGGCGGGGAAAACCTCCCCCGCCCGCTCTATCAGGCCGCCATCGCCTGCGTGGCGTCGCGATACAGGTCCATGGCCGGGTCCGGGTGCATGCCGTGGGTTTCGCCTTCTTCGAACAGTAGCGAATCGACCATCGTCTGGCGGGCGAGGCTATAGCGTTGTTCGACCCGGCCGGTGAAGCGGAAGCCGATCTTGCGCAGGACATTGCCTGACGCGGGATTGTCGAGGAAATGCGCTGCACGAACGCCCTGGACACCATGGGCGCGCGCCATGCTCAAAACCGCGCGGGCAGCCTCGGTGGCAAAGCCCAGACCCCAATAGGGCCGCGCTATCCAATAGCCCAGTTCCGGCGTGCCATGTTCATCCAGATGAATAGCGCAACCGCCCACGAGGCGGGGCGCGCCGCGCGTGCGGGTGAAGGCGAGCAGGCGGGGCAGGCGCGAATCATGGGGCAGCGACAGGAAGGCCTGCGCATCCTCCAGCGCATAAGGGGCAGGGGCGTGGGTCAGGTTGCGCAGGATGGCCGGATCGCCGATCGCATGAGCCAGCGCGGGCGCGTCTTCCATCCAGCCTGGACGCAGCAGCAGGCGGGGGGTGCGGGCGAACATTCTTTTCTCTCCTCTTGGGCGTGCCCATAGCCGCCAATGATGACGGCTTGACGACGGTCGATGTCTGGCATGTTCCCCGCCTGCATGACGCGTGAGAAGGCGTGGAGTTCCAGTGGGTTGAGGGAATTTAAGAGGATGTTTCGCCCAACGGAAAAAGGGCGCCCCTCTGATGGAAGGAGCGCCCTTTTATCCCTCGAACATCGTCACTTGAACCTAAAGGTTCGCGTAACGAAAGGATCGCCCCTTGAAGGACGACCCGTCATTCGTCGTCCGTTATTCTGCCGCTTCGGCCATCGCGTCGACCGACACATATTTGCGGCCGAGCTTGCCAGCATGGAATACCACGCGGCCTTCACCCAGCGCGAACAGCGTGTGGTCCTTGCCCATGCCGACATTACGGCCGGGATAGACGCGCGTGCCGCGCTGACGGATAATGATGTTGCCGCCGATCACTTCCTGACCGCCGAACTTCTTGACGCCAAGGCGCTTCGATTCCGAATCACGACCGTTGCGCGACGAACCGCCAGCTTTCTTATGTGCCATTGTCTAAACTCCTAGAATATCAGGCGCGAAGCGATCAGGCTTCGGCAGCAGCCGGAGCTGCGTCTTGGGTCTTGGCCTCGGCCTTGGCGGCCTTCTTGTCTTCGGCACCGATTGCGACGATGCGCAGGATCGTGTGGCGCTGACGATGGCCGTTCTTGCGGCGATAATTGTGGCGACGGCGCTTCTTGAAGACGATGACCTTCTCGCCCTTCGCCTGCGCGATGATCTCGGCTGCGACGGTCAGACCGGCCACATCCTTCAGATCGCCGCCTTCACCGGCCAGCAGGACGTCGTCCAGCGTAATCTTGTCACCGGCTTCACCGGCCATCTTTTCGACGACGATCTTGTCTCCGGCGGCGACGCGATACTGCTTGCCGCCTGTGCGCACGATAGCGAACATGGCTTGTCTCTTCTCGTTCAAATCTGCTTTACGCAAATCACCAAAGACATGACGCCTTGCCGACCCGCGCGGGAATGTGGCCCGTTAGTGGAATGACTCGCGGGTGTCAACCGATGGCGGCGCGGAACGGGGGTGGTTTTCGGTTCGCACAGGCCCTATCTTGTGCGCGAAAGGACAGAAGCGAGCGATGCGGCATATAACAGGCGAGACAGGAAAGGGCGTTCGGCAGCGTCGCCGCTACACCCTATTCGTCGCCTTGTGGATGCTGATCGTGGTGACGCTCCTGTCCGCTCTGGCCCCGATCGGCCCGCCGCTTAGCCGCCCGACCGGCTCTGCCTTCAATCCCGCGACGAGCGATGTGGTGATCAAGGCGCGCGCTCCCATGCCGCCGCAGGTCGCGCAGGCCGCGCGCGTGGATGGCGATGACACGCCGCCTGTCCTTCTTTTCTGCATCATCGCGACGTTGGCGCTCGTCGCCTCCGTAGGCCGCGGACGAATTTTCCGTTCGCGGCTGCAGATTGGTGCGGCACCACTTCTATTGTCTGGCGCTCATCGCGCGCGCGCCCCACCTGCCGCCTTCTGACGATCTGAATGGCCCGTTGCGACGGGCATCGTCGAAAGGATGACCATGAAGATGTCCGATAGGCCCAAGCGCAGCGGCAAGCGTCGCCGTCCGCCCTGGTGGTTCATGCCCGCTATCATGACAGGTCTGGCCGCGGCCGCCCTGTTGCTGGCGATGCTGCTCCATCCCCTGACGTTCTGATATAGCGTGATTCGCATCGAAAGGCTTGCATGCCCCATCACACGCCCCTGATCGGCACCATTGTTGCCGGCCTCGTCGTCGCCTTCATCATGGGCGCCATCGCCCATAGGCTCCGCATGTCGCCCCTTGTGGGCTATCTCGTCGCAGGGATCATGGTCGGTCCCTTCACGCCCGGTTTCGTCGCCGATAGCGGACTGGCCAATGAACTTGCCGAAATCGGCGTCATCCTGCTGATGTTCGGCGTGGGGCTGCATTTCTCCTTCAAGGATCTGATGTCGGTCAAACATATCGCCGTGCCGGGTGCGCTGGTGCAGATCGGCGTGGCGACCGGCCTTGGCATGGGGCTGTCCGCCCTCATGGGATGGCCGCTGATGGGCGGCATCGTCTTTGGCCTGGCCCTGTCGGTCGCCAGTACGGTGGTGTTGCTGCGGGCCTTGCAAGGGGCTGATCTGGTCGAGACGCGACGGGGGCGGATCGCGGTCGGCTGGCTGATCGTCGAAGATCTGGTGATGGTGCTGGCACTCGTCCTGCTGCCTGCCCTTGCCGCCGTCATAAGCGACGCGGACTCCGGGGCGGGGGCGAGCGCGCTGATCGCGCCGCTGGTCGGCACGCTGCTCAAGGTGGCGGGCTTCGTCGCGCTGATGATGATCGTGGGGCGGCGGGTCATTCCCTGGACGCTGCATTGGGTCGTGCATACCGGTTCGCGCGAGCTGTTCCGCCTCGCGGTCCTGGCGATCGCGCTGGGCGTCGCGTTCGGCGCGGCTTATGCGTTCGACGTATCCTTCGCGCTGGGTGCCTTCTTCGCGGGCATGATCCTGGGCGAAACGCCGCTCAGCAGGCGGGCGACGGAGGAGACGCTGCCGCTGCGCGATGCCTTTGCGGTGCTGTTCTTCGTATCGGTCGGCATGTTGTTCAATCCGGCCGTGCTTTGGGAACAGCCGCTGCCATTGCTGGCGACCGTAGCGATCATCATCGTCGGCAAATCGATCGCCGCCTACGCCATCGTCCGTTTGTTCGGCAAGCCCGGCGACACGGCGATGACCATCGCGGTCAGTCTGGCGCAGATCGGCGAATTTTCCTTCATCCTGGCGACGCTTGGGACAGGGCTTGGCGTCCTCCCCGCCGAAGCGCGCGACCTGATCCTGGCGGGCGCGATCGTGTCGATCTTCCTCAATCCCATTCTCTTCTCGCTGGCCGTGCGCGGCCGCAAGCAGGAAGAGGTGGTGGCGGAAGCGGCGCGCGTCGCGGCGGCGCGACCCGCGATCGGGCATATCATCCTGGTCGGCTATGGTCGGGTCGGCAAGCTGATCGCCGATCGGCTGACCGAGCGGCAGATGCCCTTCACGGTCATTGAGGATGATGCCGAGAAGGTGGAGGAAGCGCAGGAGGCCGGGCTATCCGTCGTGCGCGGCAATGCGTTGGAAGACAAGGCGCTGCTCAGCGCCGGGATTACCGAAGCCCATCATCTGCTGATCGCGGTGCCCGAAGGGTTTGAGGGCGGGGCGATCCACGAACATGCCCGCCACCTCAACCCCAAGCTGGAAGTGATCGCTCGCGCCCATTCGGATGCGGAGGTCGCGCATCTCGAAACACTCGGCGTGCGGCACATCGTCATGGGCGAGCGGGAACTGGCCGGGCGGATGCTGACGCTGTGCGGCGCGACCTAATCGAGGGAGTCGAGGAACCGTGCCGCCTGTTCCCGAATGGCGGCGCGGTCATCGTCCGGCATCTTGTCCCAGTTGCGATAGGGCAGGGCCATGCGGGGATTGGACGCCAGCTTGCGCTGGTTGCGGGCCAGAAAGTCCCAATAGAGCGCGTTGAAGGGGCAGGCGTCCTTGCCGACACGCTGCTTCACATCATAGCGGCATGACCCGCAATAGTTGGACATGCGGTTGATATAGGCGCCGCTCGACGCATAGGGTTTGGAACCGAGCAGGCCGCCATCGGCAAACTGGCTCATGCCCAGCGTATTGGGCAGTTCGACCCACTCATAAGCGTCGGCATAGACTTCCAGATACCAGATATGCACCTGATGCGGATCGACACCGGCGAGCAGAGCGAAATTGCCGGTGATCATCAGCCGCTGGATATGATGGGCATAGGCATGGTCGATCGTCTGGCCGATCGCCTGGGACAGGCAATGCATGTCCGTGTCCCCGGTCCAATAGAAGCCGGGCAGGGCGCGGGTCGCCCCCAGCGCATTGCGCTGCGCATAGTCCGGCCCCTCATGCCAATAGATGCCGCGTACATATTCGCGCCAGCCGATGATCTGGCGGATGAAGCCCTCGGCGGCGTTGAGCGGCACCTTGCCCGCGCGATAGCGTTCCTCGACGGCGCGGCACAGCGCCAGCGGATCGAGCAGCCCGGCGTTGATATAGGGCGAGAGGATCGAGTGCCACAGAAACGGTTCGCCGGTCAGCATCGCATCCTGATAATCGCCGAAGCGGGGTAGCGCTTCATCGAGGAAATGGCGCTGTTGGCGCATCGCTTCCTCATGCGTCACCGCGAACTGGAAATGGTCGAGGCTGCCGATATGGTCGGCAAAGCGCGTGGCGACCATGGCCAGCACATCCTGCGTGACCGCGTCGGGCTGGAAGCGGATGGGGCGGGGCATCAGCAGGTCGCGCGCGGGTGGTGGCTTGCGATTGTCGGCGTCGTAATTCCACTGGCCGCCTTCGGGCTGGCCATCCTCGGTCATCAGCAGGCCGGTCTTGCGCCGCATGTCGCGGTAGAAAAATTCCATCCGCAACTGCTTGCGCGCGGCGGCCCAGCTATCGAATTCGGCATGGGTACAGAGGAAGCGGTCGTCTTCATGGATGGTGACCGGCAATCCGAAGCGTAGCGCCCAGCCGTCGAGCATCGCCCGGACGCGCCATTCCCCGGCCTCGGTCACATGGATGGCGGCGGGCTTGTGCCGGTCGATGGCACGGGCGACTTCGCCGGTGAAGCTGCCGCTATTGGCCGGGTCGTCCAGCTTTACATAATCGACCGTCCAGCCCAGCCCGCGCAGCCGATCGGCATGATGGCGCATGGCGGACAGGATGAAGGCGATCTTCGCCTTATGATGGCGGACATAGGTGGTTTCTTCGGCCACCTCCATCATCAGCACCACGCTGCGCCCTTTATCAGCGTGGCGCAGCGCGACGATGTCGGGGTCGAGCTGGTCGCCCAGCACGGGAATAAGGAAAGGGCCGTCGGTCATGCGTGCTGCAATGACCGACGGCCCCGATGGCTCCCACCTGTCTTTAAGGGGCGTCAGGCCTTCATCCACACCGTTCGTCCTGAGTAGCCGCTGAGCCTGTCGAAGTTGAACGGGTCGAACCGTCCCCCGGACGGTTCTGAACATGCCGGGGGCATGTTCACCCGTTCAAGTATCGAAGGATTGCGCGCGATGCTTCGATACGGGACTTCGACTTCGCTCAGCCCCTACTCAGCACGAACGGGTGTTGAAATATCCTACATTTAGCCCCGGCTGCGCGGCGGACCCTTGCGCGGGCCACCGGCGCCAGCGCCCTTGAAGGGACGTGGGCTGTGCGGCGACGCACCGCCGCGCGATCCGGCACCGGGACCGCCACGGGGCGGGCCGCTGCGGTTGGGACGATCGCCATTGGCGGGGCGCAACTGCTTGCGGTTGCCACGGGCTTCCTCGCGCGGTGCGCCGTTGATCGGATCGAACATCACATCCGCGCCCTCGTCACCCGCTTCGCCCGTGCGGCGGACGGCGGCCAGGAATTTGGCCGAGATCGCCTTGGGGATTTCGAACATCGTGTCGGTGGCGGTGATGCGGATCGCGCCGATGTCGCCGCGCGACACATGGCCGCGACGGCAGATCAGCGGCAAGATCCAGCGCGGGTCGGCATTTTGCGTGCGGCCGATATTCATGCGGAACCACTGGGTATCCTCGAAACCGGGGCGTGGTCCTTCACGGCGGGCCGGAGCATCGCTGCCGTCGAGCAGTTCTTCGGGCGCAGGCAGGGCAGCGCGCGCCGAACGCACCAGCATCGCCGCGATTTCCTTGGCGCTCTTGGCTTCGAGCAGTTCGCCGCCCAGCGCCCAATCGGACTCTTCCAGTTCCATGGGTTCGAGCAGGCGGGTGCGCAGCCGTTCGGCATCCTGCGCCGCAATGGCTTCCTTGCTGGGCGCGGACGTCCATTCGACCGGGATCTTGGCGCCCTTGAGCATCCCTTCCACCCGGCGACGGCGCGGATAGGGGACGATCAGGACGGCGGTGCCCTTCTTGCCAGCGCGGCCGGTACGACCCGACCGATGCTGCATGGTTTCGGCATCGCGGGGAATTTCGACGTGAACGACGAGCGTCAGCGTGGGCAGATCGATACCGCGCGCGGCAACGTCGGTGGCGACGCAGACGCGGGCGCGGCGATCACGCAGGGCCTGCAACGCATGGTTGCGTTCATTCTGGCTATGCTCGCCCGACAGCGCGACGGCGGCAAAGCCCCGCTCGGTCAGGCTGGCGTGCAGGTGGCGGACATTGTCGCGCGTGGCGCAGAACAGCATCGCCGTTTCGGCCTCATGGAAGCGCAGTAGGTTGACCACGGCATTTTCAATGTCGGACGGGGCAACGGTCATCGCTTGATAGCTGATGTCGCCATGGCCACGCTCGGTCGAGGTGGTCGCGATCTGCAGCGCGTCCTTCTGGTAGCGACGGGCCAGCGCCACGATGGGCTTGGGCATCGTCGCCGAGAACAGCAAGGTGCGGCGGCCATCGGGGGTGGCGTCGAGAATGCCTTCCAGATCTTCGCGGAAGCCCATGTCGAGCATTTCGTCGGCTTCATCCAGCACGGCGGTCTTGAGCGCCGACAGGTCGAGCGCGCCGCGTTCGAGATGGTCGCGCAGACGGCCGGGCGTGCCGACAACAATATGTGCGCCCTGGGCCAGCGCCTTGCGCTCGCGCGCTGCGTCCATGCCACCGACGCAGGTGGCGATGCGCGCGCGGGCACCGGCGTAAAGCCATTCCAGCTCGCGGCTGACCTGCAGCGCCAGTTCGCGCGTCGGCGCGATCACCAGCGCCAGCGGCCAGGCCGGTGGGGGCAGGCGGCCTTCTTCGTTCAGCAGTTCGCCCGCCATGGCGAGGCCGAAGGCGACGGTCTTGCCCGATCCGGTCTTAGCCGACACGATCATGTCGCGGCCAACCGCTTCGGGTTCGATCACGGATGCCTGCACTTCGGTCAGGGTTTCATAACCCTTGGTCGTCAGCGCCTGGGCGAGGATGGGGGGGAGGGTATCAAATGCCATGTCTAGTTTTTCTCGTCGGTTAAGCGACCCGCCTCTTCCGACGGATACAAAAAGACCTGTGCCTTACGTCCAAAGCAGACGTTCAGGGTGATAGGCCACACACCCTGATTTTCACATTCCCACCCGGCAAGGGCAGGAGCCGCCAGCATGGCTGGTGGCGAAGGGGTTTACCCCTTTCGTTCGCGTTGCATCTCTCCGTCCGGCTTTCCGCCAGCCGCCTCCCGGTCAGGGGAGGATCACTTGAAAACAGGAAAGCCTCCTTCCCCATTTCGAGGAAAGAGGCTTGTCCTTAGTCTATAGCATGAAAATCAGACGGCGGCGACTTCTGCCACATCGACCTTCACGCCCGGTCCCATCGAAGACGACAGGGCGATCTTGCGGACATATTTGCCCTTCGAACCGGTCGGCTTCGCCTTGACGATCGCGTCGACGAAGGCGTCGAAATTCTTGCGCAGATCTTCGGCGGTGAAGCTCGACTTGCCCAGGCCCGCATGGATGATGCCAGCCTTTTCGACGCGGAATTCGATCTGGCCACCCTTGGCGGCCTTCACGGCTTCTGCGACGTTCGGGGTCACGGTGCCGAGCTTGGGGTTCGGCATCAGGCCCTTGGGACCGAGGATCTTACCCAGACGACCAACCAGGCCCATCATGTCCGGCGTCGCGATGACGCGCTGGAAATCGATGTTGCCAGCCTGGATCGATTCCAGCAGGTCTTCGGCACCCACGATGTCGGCACCGGCGTCGAGCGCGGCTTGTGCCTTTTCGTTGCGGGCGAACACGGCGACGCGAACGTCCTTGCCGGTGCCTGCGGGCAGGGTGACGACGCCACGGACCATCTGGTCCGCATGACGGGGATCAACGCCCAGGTTGATCGCGATTTCGACGCTTTCGTCAAACTTGGCGGTCGCATGGGTCTTGATCAGGCCCAGTGCCTCGTCAACACCGTGCAGCTTTTCGCGGTCAACCGCGGTGGCCAGGGCCTTCGCCTTCTTGGTCAGCTTTGCCATGATAATCAGCCCTCCACCACGTCGAGGCCCATCGCGCGAGCGGAGCCTTCGATGATCTTCGTTGCAGCGTCGATGTCGTTCGCGTTCAGGTCAACCATCTTGGCCTGGGCGATTTCCGCCAGCTGCGCACGGGTGATCTTGCCAGCGACGATCTTGCCCGGTTCCTTCGAACCCGACTTGAGGTTCATCGCCTTCTTGATGAGGAAGGTGGCAGGCGGCTGCTTCATCGTGAAGGTGAAGCTGCGATCGGCATAGACGGTGATGATCGTCGGCAGGGGGGTGCCCTTTTCGACGCCAGCGGTCTGGGCGTTGAACGCCTTGCAGAATTCCATGATGTTCACGCCGCGCTGACCCAGTGCTGGGCCGATCGGCGGTGCAGGTTTGGCGTCTCCAGCGGGCACCTGGAGCTTGATGTAGCCCGTAATCTTCTTGGCCATTGTCACTCACTCTGTTGCTGGGCGTGCCCAAAGGCGCGCCCGGTTCAAGTTTAGCGGTCCAAACGAAGGCCAGGCCTTCTCCCGCATCCATTCCCGGTTGCCCGGAAATTTCGTATTCGTCATGCCAAGTCATGCTGGCGAGACGAGAAACCTTGTCTTGCGTCATCCTGACGAAAGTCAGGATCCATTTGCTCTACGCTGGCCCGTTTCTGCCGCGCTGAGGCTCATGGACCCCGGATCAAGTCCGGGGTGACGGAAACATCCTTACTTCGACAGTTCGACCTGCTCGAAATCCAGTTCCACAGGCGTTGCGCGACCGAAGATCGACACCGACACCTTGACCCGGTTCTTTTCAAAATCCAGTTCCTCGACCACGCCGTTGAAGCTGGCGAAGGGACCGTCCAGCACCTTGACGCTGTCGCCGATTTCGTAATCGACGCTGACCTTGTGCTTGGGTGCGGCTTCGGCTTCCTTGCGGGCGCCGAAATAGCGCGCAGCCTCGGTCTCGCTGATCGCCTGCGGCTTGCCCATCGATCCCAGGAAACCGGTGACCTTGGGCGTGTTCTTGACCAGGTGATAAATATCGTCGTTCATCGCCAGCTTGGCGAGGACATAGCCCGGCATGAACTTGCGTTCGACCTGGACCTTCTTGCCGCGCTTGACTTCGGTGACGGTTTCGACGGGCACTTCGACCTGTTCGACCAATTGGGTGAGGCCCATGCGCTCGGCTTCGGACAGGATCGATTCCTTGACCTTGTTCTCGAAGCCCGAATAGGCGTGGATGATGTACCAGCGCGCCATGTTACCGTGTCAAACTCCCAAAAACCAAGGCTGTCATGCTCAAGCCTGACCCGCCGCAAGGCCCAGCAGCCACTGGACGATCGCGCCGAAGAAGGTGTCGATGCCAAAGAAGAACAGGCCGAGCAGCGTCGTCATGATGACGACCATCACGCCGGTCATCATCGTTTCGCGGCCGGTGGGCCACACGATCTTCGACGCTTCGGTCTTCACCTGATTGACGAATTCGCCGGGGGATACCTTCGCCATCGCCTGCCTCTATCTTCAAAACCAACGCCAATTCGCGAAGCAACAGTCCGCCCTCCCGTTCCCGTCCTATGGGACGTCCGGGGGAAGCGGCCGCATGCTTCGCGACACATGTTCGCCTGCGCACCTAGTCGCGAAACCCTGATACTACAAGGTTTCCCGGACTTGGCGCTTGGCAGGAGTGGAGGGACTCGAACCCACGGCATTCGGTTTTGGAGACCGACGCTCTACCAACTGAGCTACACTCCTGTGCCGGCGAAGGAGGGCGCTTTAGCGTGGCATGGGTGGTAGGGCAAGCAGGATTATGCAGCATCCGTTACGGGCGCGGCAACGCTGGTATCGACGCTGGTCTGCCGCTCCGCTTCCGCATTGATCTGCGCGCCGAGCAGGACGACGTAAGCGGAAACGAACAGCCATAGCTGCAGCACGACGACCGCGCCCAATGATCCATAGGTCTCGTTATAATTGCCGAAGGTCGAGACATAGAAGGACACGCCCAGCGTCACAAGCAGCCAGAACAGGGTCGCCGTGACTGACCCGACCGTCAGCCATTGCCACTGCGCCTGCTGGCGATTGGGGCCGAAACGGTAGATGAGGCCGAAGATGACGCTGGCGAGCAACCCCGCACAAATCCATGTCGCGGCCTTGATCGCGAACAGCACGCCAGGGCCCCAATCGGTCAGGAATTTCTGGATGAGGCCGATCACCGTCGCGGTGAACACGCCCGCCACCACCACCAGCACGGCGGAACAGGTGATGCCCAGCGACACGCGGTAAAAGGCAAAGATATTGCGCCGCTCAAGCTGACCATAGACGATGTTGAGCGATTGCATCACCGCCGACGCCGCGCGCGTCGCGCCATAGACGGCGATGGCGAGCGCGGTCAGCAGGCCAAAGCCGATCGCGGGCTTGGCGGTGCTGACGACGCCCAGAAGCTGGTCGTTGATGAGCTTGGCAGCGTCGGTGGGCACGACGGCGATGATCGCCTGCATATGCCGTCCGACCATCGCCGGGTCGCCGAACAGGCCATAGGTCAGCACGACGGCGGCGAACATCGGCGCGATCGAGAGAAAGGCATAATAGGCAACGCCAGCGGCCAGCAGACCGACATTATTGGAGCCGAGCGACGCATAGACGCGCTTCAATATTTCCCACCAGGCCCGTGGCGGAATTTTCCACGGCGCATCGACATGCACCTGCTCGGCAATCTTCTCGGTCATGTACGTCCCCTGCTGCTCCATAGGGCAAGCGCATGAAGGGGGAGGGGGTTCCGCCGCAGCTTGGGTCGTTTCGAGCGATGTGGGCGAATGGGTGGATTGGGGACTGACAGCTTGTGTGCGCTGTCGGTTAGGAACAGAGCCTCAAGTGTCGCGGATCGTGCCAAGGATCGGAGCCGACCATAAGTGTTGAGCACCCGATGACTTATTGCACCATACACATATCGTCTGATTTTAGTTTTTCCATTTTCATCACTTTCGTGAAAACGAACTGCTTAGTCGCTGGCCACATCAAGGTAGGCTGGCGGTCAGTGACATAACCACGACCAATGACCCGTAAACACATAGGGCCTTGCATCATCGTTTTGGCTACAAACCCAATATATTTTTCTTGCCATTTTTTCGGTTCAATGGCGAACGGGAGGGCTTTGTATCCGGCAATATCTTTTGGAAGAAATGTCGGATATTCCCAGTGCGCGTCTAGGTAGCCACTAACGGAGAGAATTTCCTTCTTATCTCTAGGGGTAGCGATGTCCTCTTCGATTGATGAGGGGGCGCTAAGCAAGGATAGCATGGATATTATAAGGGGTAACATTGACTGAGGATCGCACAACGAACCAATGTCCGCAATCGAGCAAGCGTTCACGCCACGTAGACGGCAAAAAATGGTCGCTTTTAGTCATCCTCCCCTGGCAGGGGAGGTGGCAGGGCACAGCCCTGACGGAGGGGTGTCCCGCTATCGATGGGGCGACACCCCTCCACCACTTCGTGGTCCCCCTCCCCTTACAGGGGAGGATTTTGAAGCAACGCGGGCGTTGCGCTTTGTCTGTCCCGCGACTCTATCGTATGTTTTTAGCGTCTTGGTTCGGCCGCAAAAGCCACCCGCCAATCCCATCCCCTACAGAAACACGCCGCCCTTCATGATCCGGCGCGCGCGGCCCTGTACCGGCATGCGGTCGAACGGGGTATTGCCCGCCGCCGCCGCCATCCTGGCCGAATCCACGATCCAGGGCGCATCGGGGTCGATGAAGATGAGGTCGGCGGCGCTGCCTGGCGCGAAGTGCCCTGCATCGACGCCCAATATCCGGGCGGGATTGGCGCAGAGCAGGGTCATCAGCCGGTTAATGCTCACATGCCCCTCGCGCACCAGATTGAGCGAAAGCGCCAGCAGCGTCTCGGCCCCGGCCATGCCCGGTGCGGCGTCGGCGAAGGGCAGGCGCTTGTCCTCCGCCCCGCGCGGATCGTGGCTGGAGGTGATGACGTCCACCGTGCCGTCGGCCACCGCCGCGATCGACGCCTTGCGGTCATCCTCCGAACGGAGCGGGGGGGAGAGGCGGGCGAAGGTCCGGAAATCGGTGACGGCATTGTCGGCCAGGAACAGATAGGCGGGGCTGATGCCGCAGGTGACGCGCAGCCCTTCCGCCTTGGCCGCGCGGATGAGGTCGAAGCCCGCCTTGGTCGTCACCAGCCGGAAATGGATCGCCGCGCCCGTGTGGCGCGCGAGCAGCACGTCCCGCGCGATCGCCATCGCTTCGGCGCAGGCGGGAGCGTGGGGCAGGCCAAGCCGCGTGGCGGTTTCGCCGCTGGTCGCGACCGCGCGCGCGGTCAGCCCGCTATCTTCGGCATGGGATATGACAGTGAGGCCAAGGCCCGACGCATAGGACAGGACGCGCAGCATCACGCCCGAATCGGCGATCCACTGGCGACCCGTGCCGACCGCCTTGGCACCTGCCGCCTGCATCATGCCGATCTCGGCCAGTTCGGTGCCTTTGAGGCCGCGCGTGGCGGCGGCGATGGGGTGGACCCAGAAATCGGGCTTGCCCGCGCGCGTCGCCTGCCGGATCAATGCAGCATCATCGAGCAGCGAGGATTGGTCGGGCATCAGCGCCGCGCGAGTGATGCCGCCAAAATGGAAGGCGGGCTTGTCGGTGGCGAAGACGCCCAGATCGACAAGGCCCGGCGCGACGACCAGACCCGCAGCGTCGATCCGCTGCGCGTCGTCGGGCAGGGCGACATCGCCGGACGCGACGATGCGGTCGCCCTCGATCAGAATCGTGCCGGAGACGAGCGCGTCGCCCGCCGGGTCGGCGAGGCGGCCGTTGATGATGGCGATCTTGGTCATGCCCATCCCTCCACGCCGCGCGCCCGGCGCGTCAGCACGTCCAGGCACGCCATGCGGATGGCGACGCCCATCTCGACTTGTTCGGTGATGGCCGACCGATCGGGATCGTCGGCAACGCTGCTGGTAATTTCCACCCCCCGGTTCATCGGCCCCGGATGCATGACGATTGCGTCGGGCTTGGCGATCGCCAGCCGTTCGGGTGTCAGCCCATAGAGCATATGATATTCGCGTGCCGAAGGGATGAACGCGCCGTCCATCCGCTCATTTTGAAGCCGCAGCATCATCACCACATCCGCGCCCTCCAGCCCTTCGTCCAGCCGGGTGTAGGGGGTCGCCCCCAGCATCTCGACTTCAGGCGGCATCAACGTGGGCGGGGCGACCGCGCGCACCTGCGCACCCAGCGCAGCGAGGCACAGCATGTTCGATCGCGCCACGCGGCTATGCAGCACATCACCGCAAATGGCGACGATCAGCCCCTCGAACCCGCCCTTGCGCCGCCGGATGGTGAGCGCATCGAGCAGCGCTTGCGTGGGATGCTGGTGCCAGCCATCGCCAGCGTTCAGCACCGCACAGTCCACCTTGTCCGCGATCAGCGCGACCGCGCCCGAACTGGCATGGCGGATGACCAGCACATCAGCGGCCATGGCGTTGAGCGTCATCGCCGTGTCGATCAGCGTTTCGCCCTTCTTCACGCTCGATTGGCCCGCATGCATGTTGACGACATCCGCCCCCAGCCGCTTGCCCGCAATCTCGAACGACAACAAAGTGCGCGTACTGTTTTCGAAGAAAGCGTTGATCTGGGTCATGCCCGCCAGCCGGTCGTCATGCTTGCGCGCCTTGCCGCGATTGGCCGTCGCCCATTGCTCGGCTTCGTCCAGCAGGAAGCGGATTTCCCAAGGCTTCAAGTCAGCGATCGACAGCAAATGCCGATGCGGAAACAGCGCCCGACCGGTGAGGTCAGACGAAAGCGGCGCGGCGGTGATGTCGGGCATGGCCGCGCTTTAGGACAGCAGGACGCGAAGGGCAAGCTGGCGCGGAGCGGGATAGCGTGGAGAAGAAGGATTGGCTGGGGCGGCAGGATTCGAACCTGCGCATGGCGGCATCAAAAGCCGCTGCCTTACCGCTTGGCGACGCCCCAGCAGGCCGACCAACGTCGGCGCGGGTCGCCATATAGCGCGTCGGGCGCGAAAGGAAAGCCTAGTCATCACAGTTTCGCGACGGCACTATGACGCTTCTTGGCTTCGTACCGGATTACCACAACCATGTCCGCTTCCTCCTCCCCCACATCCGCGCAGATGGCGCCTGCATCGCCGCTCTTCCTGCGCGAGGATGAAATCCGGCGCGGCATCGAAATGCTCTATTTCGGCTATTCCGCGCTGACCCGCTCGATCGATGAGGGGCTGGCGGCGCAGGGGCTTGGGCGGGCGCATCATCGCGCGCTCTATTTCATCTCGCGCCAGCCCGACCTCACCGTCAAGGATCTGCTGCGGTTGCTGTCCATTACCAAGCAATCGCTGGGCCGGGTGCTCAATGACCTGATCGAGCGCGGCTATATCGAGACGCGGCCGGGGGCCAGCGACCGGCGGCAAAAATTGCTGCGGCTAAGCGCGGAAGGGGCGGCGCTAGAGGCCGAGCTGTTCCGGGCGTTGCGGGAAAAAATGGCGGCTGCCTATGCGCAGGCAGGGCAGGGGTCAGTCACCGGATTCTGGCGCGTGCTGGAAGGGTTGATCCCCGAATCGGATCGTTCGATGGTGTTCGGCCTGCGTGGGCGCTGACATACACAACGCAACCTAATCGGCCTTCCTGCGCTTATCGGACTCCATTCATTGGCAAGAGGAGCCATCATGCGTCACAAATTTCTCGCCGCACTGGCGGTCGTTTCGGCGGTCAGCCTGTCGGCCTGTTCGGAAAAGACCGAGGACAGCATCGAAAATACCGGGTCGGCGATCGGCAATGACATGAGCAGCGCGATGGACCGCGCGGGCGACACGATCGACAACGGGCTGGATGATGCGGGCCGTGCGATCGACAATGGCGCGGCGCGGATCGGTGCTGCGACCGACGAAGCGGCCGAAGATGCGGACCGCACCGCCGATGAAGCCAAGCGCGATGTCGGCGATACGCTGCAGGAAGCGGGCAGCGACCTCAAGAACGACTGATGCCAATGGGCCACGCATGACTGTGCGGTTATGCGTGGCTCACGCGCGCGCTTGACGGCGCGCTGCATTGCGGACAGCGCAGGGATATGTCGTCCGCTGCGCCCGCCCCACCTCCCACCCGCCTGATGATCGGCCGCCCCGAACTGGCGCTGATCGGCATTACCATCCTGTGGGGCGGGACATTCCTGATCGTCCATCATGCGATGCGCGAATCGGGACCATTTTTCTTCGTGGGATTGCGCTTCGGGACGGCGACGCTCGTCACTCTGCCGCTTGCCTGGCCGCTGTTGCGCGGCATCACGCGGCAGGAACTTGGCGCTGGCCTGATGATTGGCCTTAGCATTTTTGCGGGCTATTCGCTCCAGAGCTGGGGCCTGCAAACCATATCGAGCAGCACGTCCGCCTTCATCACCGCTGCCTATGTCCCGTTGGTGCCGATCCTCCAATGGATCATCCTGCGCAGGCGACCGCGAATCGCCAGCTGGGTCGGGGTCGCCCTGGCGTTCGCTGGCCTCATGCTGATCGCCGCGCCGCAGGAGGGAGTGGCGCTGGGGACGGGAGAGGTGCTGACGCTGATCAGCACGCTCGCCATCGCGCTGGAGATCATCTTCATCAGCCTGTGGGCAGGACAGGTCAATGTCGCGCGGGTGACGCTGGTGCAATTGGCCGTGACGGCGCTGCTGGCCTTCGCCTGCATGGTCCCGGCCGGCGAAGCGGTGCCGCCCTTGTCCTGGACCGTGATCCTGTCGGCCTGCGGGCTGGGGCTGGTCACGGCGCTCATCCAGTTCGTGATGAACTGGGCGCAGCGCAGCGTGTCGCCGACCCGCGCCACGCTCATCTACGCGGGCGAGCCGGTCTGGGCGGGGATCATCGGGCGGATCGCGGGCGATCGCCTGCCGCCGCTGGCGCTCGCCGGTGGCCTGCTCATCTTCGCCGCCATGATCGTGAGTGAAATGCGGTTCGGGAAACGCGACCGAACCTCGACCTAATCCCGCCGGAACACCGGCGCGCGCTTTTCGAAGAAAGCAGCAAAGGCTTCCTGCGCTTCGGCGGATCGCAGCGTGTCGCGGAACAGCCGCGCCTCTTCTTCGATCCGGGCCGTGAGAACCGCCGGATCGCCTTTCATCAGGCGGCGGGTGGTAGCGAGCGCCTGGGGCGGTTTGGCCACCAATATTCTGGCCTTGGCGCGCGCATGCGCCAGCAGCCCGTCGGCGGGCACGACCGCCGTGACCAGCCCCGCGCGATCGGCCGCCTCGGCATCCATCGGCTCGCCCAGCATCAGCATCGCCGCCGCCTTGGCATGGCCCAGCGTTGCAGGCGCGAGCAGGCTCGACCCCGCTTCTGGCACCAGCCCCAGATTGACGAAGGGCATGATGAAACGGGCGTCGGGCGCGGCATAAATGAGGTCGCAATGGAGCAGCATCGTCGTGCCGACGCCCACCGCCAATCCCTGCACGGCGGCGACGATCGGCTTGTCGAAGGCGGCGATGGCGCGGATGAACGCAAAGGCAGCCGCGCCGCCCTCCGGCCCGGCCATGAAATCCTTGAGGTCGTTGCCCGCGCAGAATGCGTCGCCATTGGCGGTGAACAGTACCACCGCAATGTCCGCGCGCGCCGACGCATCGGCCAGCGCTGCAGTCATCGCATGATACATGGGGGCGGTCAGGGCGTTCTTCTTGTCGGGGCGGTCGATATGGATTTCGATGACGCCGGCGATATCTTCGATGATCGCGATGGACTCGCTCACGATGCGCTCTCCCTTATGTCTCTGTCACTACCGATGGGCATTGATCGGACGATGGAGACTATTGTTCCCCGGCTATCATCCAGATCACTGACCACGTCTGCATGTCTCTGGCGAAACTGTTGGCGCAAGCGGCGGGCCGCGTCTATCCCCCCGCCGTCTGTCAGCCCAAGGCCTAGCCCCATGATAAACCGACTGCGCCAAGCCCTCGATCCCTTCCTGTTGCTGCTGCTGGCAACCGTTGCCCTAGCGTCGATCCTGCCCGCGCGGGGGGATGCGGCGGGCATCGTGGGGATGGCGGCGGACGCTGGCATCGTGCTGCTTTTTTTTCTGCATGGGGCAAAATTATCGCGTGCGGCGATCTGGGACGGGACGCGGGCCTGGAAGTTGCATCTGGCGGTGCTGGGGACGAGCTTTCTCCTCTTCCCGCTGATCGGCCTCGCGACGCAACAGATCGGCGTCATCCCCGATGACATGCGTGCAGGCTTGCTGTTCCTGACGCTGCTGCCCTCGACCGTGCAGTCGTCGATCGCCTTTACCGCGATCGCACGGGGCAATGTGGCGGCGGCGGTCGTCAGCGCGTCCTTCTCCAATCTGCTCGGCATCGTCGCGACGCCACTGCTGGTCGCCTTGCTGATGCGGCAGGGCGGGGCAAGCGTGTCGCTGGCGTCAATCGAGGGGATCGTGCTGCAATTGCTGCTGCCCTTTCTGGTCGGCCATTTGGCGCGGCCCTGGATCGGCGGGTTCGTGGCGCGGCACAAGGCGAAGATCGGATGGGTGGATCGCGGCTCGATCCTGCTGGTCGTCTATGCCGCCTTTTCGGCCGCCGTCGTGGAGGGGCTGTGGCAGAGCGTGACGGGCAGCGAACTGGCGCTGCTGGCGGGCGTCTGCTGCATCATGCTGGCGACCGTGCTGGTGCTGACCTTCGGGCTGGGACGGTTGATCGGACTAAGCCGCGAAGATGCGATCGTGCTGCAATTTTGCGGGTCGAAGAAAAGCCTGGCGACCGGCGTGCCGATCGCGGGCGTGCTGTTTCCCGCGGCGGCGGTCGGGCCGATCCTGCTGCCGCTCATGCTGTTCCACCAGATCCAGCTGATGGTCTGCGCCGTGCTGGCGCGGCGCTACGGCGCGCAGGTCGCTGAATGACAAAGGGGCGGAAAGCGCGATATTGCGCCTTCCGCCCCTATGTCTGTTCCTCCCGACGCTTGGGCGCGCAGGGAAGATTGCCCCGTTAGAACTTCACCCGGCTTTCGATGCCGATCGTGCGCGGTTGCGCGACCGATTGCGCATAGCCGCGATAGATGATCCCGTCATTGATCTGGCCACGGCGGGTCAGGTCGTTGGAAACGCCGGTGATCGCATATTTGTCGAAGATGTTGTTGGCGAACAGGCTGACTTCCCAGACGTCCGTACTGTAGGTCGCGGCCGCTCGGTGCATCATATAGTCAGGCAGGCGTTCGCCGCCGCCCCGTGCGCCCGGACGGGTCAGGATGCTGCCGGTATAGGTCGCGGTCCAGTTCAGGCGCAGATCATTCTCCCCCATCGGGACGGTATAGACGGCGGACGCCGCACCCGAATGTCTGGCCGAGCCAGGCAAGCGATCACCCGATTCCAGGCTGGCGAAACCGTCTGCGGTCGATAGAAGATCCGGCACA
Organism: Sphingobium sp. RAC03; assembly: GCF_001713415.1. Lineage (GTDB taxonomy): Bacteria > Pseudomonadota > Alphaproteobacteria > Sphingomonadales > Sphingomonadaceae > Sphingobium. Next base: position 2,407,124 of record NZ_CP016456.1, read on the forward strand.
TCCTGCGTCAGCTTGGCATCCAGATAGGAATAGTTGCCGCGAACGGTGAACTGGTCCGTGATGCGCGCATTGAAGCTGAAATCGACGCCCTGCGACTTGGCCTTGCCGCCATTGGCCGTGATGCCGATGGCACCATTGACCGTCTGGCTGGCCAATTGAATGCCGTCCCACTTGACCTGGAAGACGGAGACGCTGGTGCTGAGGCGGCGATCGAACAATTGCGCGCGCACGCCCAGTTCCAGATTATTCACCTTGTCCGGCCCGAAGGTCAGCTCATTAGGCAGGGCGCAGAGATTCTGGCCGGGAGGAAGCGGCTGGATGCACGGCACGACACGGTTCACACCGCCGATCCGATAACCCTTGCTGTAGGTGGCATAGGCCATGAGGTCGGGCGTGAAGTTGAACGAGGTGTTGAACTTCCAGACAAAGCCATCGTCGCTGGCCTGCCCGCTGCGCACGCGCGACGGATCGACGGTAAGGCTGGGATAGGGCATCCGGCGACGGCCCGATCGCGTCATCGGCGTGTCCGAACCACCCGTGATCGACGTGTCATATTTGAAATAACGGCCGCCCGCCGTGATCTGCCACTGCTCGATCGGCTTGAAGCTCAGCTCGCCGAACACTGCCTGCTCTTCGGTCTTGGACCGGGTGAAGGAGACATATTCCGCACCGTCGGGACGGATCAGGCCATCGTAGAAGCCGCCATAGATTTCGCTGCCGGTGGGCGATGCCGCGAATTCGGCGAAACCAGGCAGGCGCTCGATGCTGTCCGACTTGAACTTCATGCTGTTGTAGAAGCCACCGACAACCCAGCTGAACGGTCCGCCATGGGTCGAAACCAGGCGAATTTCCTGGTTGAACTGCGTGCGGCTGTTGTCGTTGGTGGTAAAGCCAGCAAATGCCGGGAAGAGTTCATAATCATAGTCGAGGTCGAGCAGCAGGTCGGTGACATCGCCGACCGTGTTGTTCTTCGTCTTGGTATAGGCCGATGCCCAGACCGCCTGGAACACATCGCCCAGCTGCGCTTCCATTTCCAGGCTGATCAGCGTCGATCGGCGGGTGGAAGGTTCTGCAAAGCGCTTGGCGGATTCATATTTGCCTTCGCCCAAAATCCCGTCGGTGGTCGCCTGCGCGCCATCCGTCTTGGTCTTCTGATAGGCATAGGTCAGATAGGCATTGAAGTCGGGCACCGAGAGGCCGAGCTGATTGCGGGTCGTGAACGTCTTTTCGAAGTTCAGATCCTTGCGGCCCGCGAAATTGGCGTCTTGCTGCGCCTGTGTGCCCAGCGGATTGCTGGCCGGACCCGGCTGGGCGATGGACACGCCCGGCGTCGCGACCAGATAGGGGTAGTCGATGAAGCCGGGGTCATAATAATAGCCTGTCGCCGAGCGGAAGGCCAAGACGTCCTTGACGATCGGTATGTTGATCGTGGCATCGCCGACATAGCCCACACCCTTGCTGTGCGCGACATCATAAACGCGGCCATGGACTTCGCCGCTGAACTGCGTTGGATCGGGCCGGTTGGGAATATAGCGGATCGCGCCCGCCAGCGTGCCTAGGCCATAAAGCGTGCCCTGCGGCCCCAACAGCGTTTCGATCCGTTCGATATCGATGAACTTGAAATCGAGATAGAGCGGAATTTCACCCAGATAGGTGCCGATCGCATTGTCGTAATTGGCCCCGGTCGCGCCGCTGTCATCGGCCGACAGGCCGCGCATGACGATGGTGGCCGCGCCGCGCGGGCCGGTGTCGGTGACGGTGATGCCCGGCGTGAAAGCGCCCAGGTCGCGCACGTCGTCCAGTCGTTCGCTGGCCAGTTCGGCCGCACCGATCGCCGAAATATTGATCGGCGTTTCCATCAGCGTGGTGGAGCGGCGGGTGCCAGTGACGACGATGACGTCGCTTTCTGCTTCGGCCGCGGCCTGCGGCTCCTGTGCCAGGACCGGCGTGGCGAAGGCGGCGCCCGATATGATGGTGGCGGACAGCAGCCCCATTTTGAGTTTTGCGCGATACGACATGGTCTTCCCCTTTTTGTCCATTGTCTTCCCTGCTTTCGATCCCCTCCCGGATCGACCGCTCCGCGCTTGGTGCGGCGGCAACGGCTGGCATTGGACGGCACGGACTGCCGCCTCCTTTTCTTCTGATCTGGGGTAGAGGCTATGGAGTGCGCAGGCAGTCAGACATGGGGCATTTGACGTACCCTGTTCGTCCAGCTCACCATGGGCCTATCCTACGTCAAATGCCCCATTGGGCTTGGGCACCGTCCCCGCCTACCCCTTGGGCGAGGGGTGGGAAAACCTGCTCCATATCTGTTGCCTATGCCCGCATCGCGCGATTGCGGTGGACCGGGCCGGAGAATGACATGCCGTCTTTGAGCGCCGTCACAGGATGGAGCATGGCCGGGATCGCAGCCATCGGGGCTGCGGTCGCGGGCGACCTGCCTTTGCAAATGCCCAATGCAGGAACACCCGCGCCGCAAATGCCGGCCGAAGATGATATGGGGCGGCCCAAGCCGCTCGAACTGCCCAAGGATGTCGAGGCCAAACTGGCAGGCGTCGACAAGGCGAAGGTCGATTTCCTCAAGAGCGGCGTGACCGGGCGCTATGTCGAAAAGGACGCGCTCTTCGCCCGCATTCGCACCGGCAAGCCCGAAGAAATCAGCGCCTATATCGACGCGATGCAGGCGCTGCATGCGCAGGTCGAGTTCAAGGCCGGGCGCGATGTCGCGGCGATCCCGCTCGACACCCGCTCGCCTTGGTTTAACGCCTGGAAAGCCCGGCGGCCGAACAGTATGGACCCCAAGCGGGACGTCGGGCCGATCGAACTGACGCGCTATGTCGGCGGCTGGGGCGGTGGCTTTGCGACTTTTGCGGGCGCGCCGGTGGCGATGACGCCGGAGGATTTGAAGGCGGGCAAGGTCGATGTCGCTATCGTCGGCGCACCGCTCGACATGGGGTCGGGCTGGCGCAATGCGATCGACGGGCCGCGCGCCATGCGCATGACCGGCGGCGCAGCGGGCAACGACATGTATTCGATGATCAACCCCAACGCCGCACTCAAGATCGTCGATTATGGCGATATCGCCATCGACCAGAACAGCACCGAACGCAGCGTCGATCATGTCCGCCAGATGGTGGCGGAGATCGCGCGCACCGGTGCGATCCCGATCGTGATCGGTGGCGACCATAGCCTCGAATATCCCAATGTCGCCGCTGCCGCCGATGTGCATGGCAAGGGCAATGTCGGCGTCATCCATTTCGACAGCCATTATGACATTGGCCGCGGCCGCGTTCATCTGCTCGACCATGGCCAGCCGGTCTATCGCGTCATCAACGAAGGCCATGTCCGCGCCAGCGACTATATCCAGGTGGGCCTGCGCGCGCGCGGGCCGGATCTGGAGACGTTCGGCTGGATGCGCAACAAGGGCATGAAATACCACACGATGGTCGAAGTCGAGAAATGGGGCTGGGACAAGGTGATGGCCCGCGCGCTCAACGAAGCACGCGGCAGCACCAAGAAATTGTGGATCAGCTTCGACGTGGACGTGCTGGACCCCGCCTTCATGCCTGGCACCGGCACACCGGTTCCCGGCGGCCTGACGATGCGGGAGGCGCAGCCGATCATGCGCAACCTGTGCGCGGAGAATGACATTGCCGGCATCGATATTGTCGAAGTCGCGCCCTATCTCGACACCAGCTACAAGACCGCGCTCAACAGCAATTTCCTGCTGAACGCCTGCCTGGCGGGGATCGCCATGCGCAAGAAGGGCTTAAAGCCCGGCTATCTCAACCCCGTCTCGGTCGATCACGGCCTCGACAGCTATTATGGGAAGAAGAACTGATGGCACGCACCCCCTTGCTGGCGCGGTGCGCCGTCGCTGCCCTGGCGATCGCAACCCTGTGCGGTCCGGCCCATGCGCAGGCCAGCGACCCGCTCGCCACCTTGTCGCCCGAAAAGAAGGCCTTTCTGTCCGACCCCGTGGTGCTTACGCGCTTTGGCCTGACGGCGGAGAAACTCCAGACTGCGCTCGCCGGGCGCAGCGCCGCCGATGTCGATGCCTATGCCACCGCGCTGATGGCGGTGGTCGAGGACAGCAAGTTCAAAGCCGGGCGCGACCCGTCGGAAATCGCCCTCAACCCGCAGGCGCGCGGATGGAATGCGGGCACCACCGTTCGCCCCAAACTGTTCGACAAATTGAAGCGTGACGATGGGCCGTTCAGCCTGAAACGCTATCAGTTCCAGAAGGGCGGTATCCCGACCTTCGCCGACGCCCCCGTCGCGATCCGCAAGGAGGATCTGGTCGCGGGCAAGGTGGAGGTCGCCTTCGTCGGCGTGCCGCTCGATTTCTCGTCGGGTTGGCGCGATGCCAAACATGCGCCGATGGCGCTGCGTGGCATGGACGGATTGGTCGGGGCGGATGCCGATGGCGGGATCGATCCTGGCCTCATCCTGTCGATCGCGGACTATGGCGACCTGACGCCCGACTATATGGCGCCTGATCGGGGGCTGGATCATATCCGCGCGATGATCGCTGAGATGGCAAGCGTAGGCACGATCCCCTTCATCGTCGGCGGCGACCATACGGTCATGTTCCCCGACGTCGCGGCGATGGTCGACACCTATGGCGCGGGCAAGGTCGCGCTGGTGCAGTTCGATGCCCATGCCGACGCGGACCTGAATGACGCGCATATGATTTCCGACACGCAGACGCTGACCCGGCTGATGGAACAGAATCTGTTGCGCGGCAGCGACGTGACGCTGGTGGGCTTGCGCGGGCGCGGCGCGGATGTCGCCACGCAAAAGCGATTGACCGACAGCGGCGTGCGCATCCTGTCCACCGCCGCCGTGACGGAGCGCGGCTGGCAGGCGGTGACCAACGATATCCTCTCCGGCCTCAAAAGCGGGCCGGAAAACATCTTCATCTCGTTCGACATGAGCGTGCTTGATCCGGGCGATGCGCCCGCGTCCGGGCGACCGGTGCCGGGCGGCATTTCCATGCGGGAAGCGATCCCAATGGTGCGTCAGCTCTGCGCCCAGACAAAGGTGGTCGGCTTCGACCTGCTCGACGCCGCGCCGATCCTGGACCCGACCTATGTCAGCCGGATGAGCGCCAATTACATCTTGCATGCCTGCCTGTCGGGCATCGCGATGCGCAAGACGGGCATGTCGGTCCAGACCGCCAAGCGTTGAGGGAGAAGAAGCGATGCCGTCGATCAACGCCATAACCGGATGGAGCATGGCGGCGGCCGCTGCGGCGACCTCCGTGCTGGCGGGGGATGCGTTCGACACGCCCAACCCGCCACCGCCGATCCCGCAGGAAGATATTATGGGCGAGCCCAAGCCTGTGGAGCTTCCCGCCGATGTCGCGGCAAAGCTGACCGGCATTGCGCCGGAAAAGGTCGCGCTCATCAAGCAGGGGCGCACAGGGCGTTACGTCGAAAAGGACGTGCTGTTCGACCGCATCCGCACGCTGCCCGCCGCCGAACTGGTCACCTATATCGATGCGATCGCGGCGCTGCATGAGCAGGTCGAATATAAGGAAGGGCGCGACGCCAAGACAATTCCGCTCGACACCCGATCAGCCTGGTTCAATGCATGGAAGGCCAAGCGGCCGCTGGTGATGGACCCCAAGCGCGATCCGGGACCGATGGACCTGGGGCGCTATATCGGCGGGCGGCGCGGCGGCTTTGCGACCTTCGCGGGGGCGCCCGTCGCAATGACGCCCGAAGATCTGCGCGCAGGCAAGGTCGATGTCGCGATCGTCGGCGCACCGCTCGACATGGGTTCAGGCTGGCGCAACGCGATCGACGGGCCGCGCGCGCTGCGGATGACCGGCGGGGCGGGCGGCAACGATATGTATTCGATGATCAACCCCAGCTCGGTGCTGGAGATTGTCGATTATGGCGATATCGCGATCGACCAGAACAGCACGGAGCGATCGGTCGCCCATGTCCGCGAGATGGTGCGCGAAATCGCGCAGACAGGCGCGATCCCGATCGTCATCGGCGGCGATCATAGCCTGGAATATCCCAATGTCGCCGCCGCCGCCGATGTCCATGGCAAGGGCAATGTCGGCGTCGTCCATTTCGACAGCCATTATGATGTCGGCCGTAACGGCGTCCATTGGATCACCCATGGATCGCCGGTCTATCGCGTGCTGCATGAAGGCCATGTCCGCCCGCAGGATTATGTCCAGGTGGGGCTGCGCGCACGCGGGCCGGACCTCGAAACATTCGGGTGGATGCGCAATAAGGGCATGAAATACCACACGATGGTCGAAGTCGAGAAATGGGGCTGGGAAAAGGTGATGGAACGCGCGCTCAAGGAGGCGCGGACCAACACCAAGAAGCTGTGGATATCGTTCGATGTCGATGTGCTGGACCCCGCCTTCATGCCCGGCACCGGGACGCCGGTCCCCGGTGGCCTGACCATGCGCGAGGCGCAGCCGATCATGCGGCGGCTGTGCGCCGAGAATGACATTGCCGGCATCGATATCGTCGAAGTCGCGCCCTATCTCGACACCAGCTACAAGACCGCGCTCAACAGCAATTATCTGCTGAACGCCTGTCTGGCGGGCATTGCGATGCGCAAGAAAGGCCTGCCGCCCGGCTATTTCAACCCGGTGTCGGTCGAACATGGCCAGGACGAATATTACGGGCCGAAGAAGAAAAGCTGAAAAATCTTGACGGTCGTCCAGTTTGATATGGCGGATTGTCATCGGGCCATACGTCATTTGGGCAATGGCGCTGCCGGGGCACCCGCTTAGGCTCTGGGTCGACGCGGACAGGGATCGCGTAAAGGGGGACATAGGGTGAAGCGGACAACGGTCTCGAAATTCGGCTTGCTGGCCCTGTTCTCCGCGTCGGTCGTCTTTGCCCAGGCGGATGGCGGGCCGGACGGCGTGGCGATGAAGGAAAGCGATCCGGGCATTCCGGTCACTGACCCGCTGGTTCAGGAGAAATGCGGCGCCTGCCACGCGCTCGATGCCAAGGGGAATATGTCGCGGATCAGCTGGGTGCGGACCACGCCCGAAGGCTGGGCGCAGGTGATCAAGCGGATGGTGCGCCTCAACGGCCTGCCGATCACACCCGAAGAATCCCGCGCCGTGGTCAAATCGCTGTCCGCCTCGCATGGCCTCGCACCGCAAGAGGCGTTGCCGGTCATGTATCTCGCCGAAAAGCGTACAATCGACGAAACCAACATCCCCAACGAAACGATGCGCGGCGCCTGCGCCGTCTGCCACAGCTTCGCCCAGCCGCTGTCCTGGCGTCGGTCCAAGACGGAATGGAAGTCGCTGCAGGATCTGCACGTCGCCATGTATTCGCAGGCGGATGCGCAATATCGCCGCCCGGCCGAGGATAGCGAACAGCCTGAGGGCCGTGACCCCAAAGACAAGATGCTGCGCGGCGAATATGCACTAGGTTACATGGCCAAGGCCGCGCCGCTGCACACGCCTGAGTGGGCCGCCTGGCGATCGCGCCAGAGCGTGCCGCGCCTGGCGGGCGAATGGCTGGTCGTGGCGTCCGCACCGGGGCAGGGGCGTTTCGTCGGCGCGTTCAGCGTCAAGCCGGGCAAGAGTGCCGACGAGTTCGTGACCAGCAGCACCCTCAAGTCGCTGACCGACGGCAGCACTGTGAGCCGCAGCGGCGCTGGCATCGTCTATGCCGGCTATAGCTGGCGCGGCTCATCCAAGGGCGCGGCCGCCGCAGGCAAGCCCGACGATCTCGCCAGCGCCGCGCGCGAAACCATGTGGTTCGCACCCGATCAGCAAAGCGCACAAGGTCGCTGGTATTGGGGCGATTATCAGGAGTTCGGGCTGGATGTGAAACTGATCCGCGCCACCGCCGCGCCCGCTGTGCTGGCGGTCGTGCCGGGGCCGGTCAAGGTCGGAACCAAGGGCGCGCAGTTCCGCATAATAGGCCATAACATGTCCGTTTCGCTGTCCGCTTCCGACATCGACCTGGGTGCTGGCGTCACCGCGACGAAGATCGTTTCGGCGAGGCCAGAGGAATTGGTCGTGACCGCCGATGTCGCCGCGAACGCGCCATCGGGGCAGCGGGACGTCGCGATCGGTGGCGCGGTGCTGGAAAAGGCCTATCCGGTCTACAGCAAGATCGACTATATCAAGGTGACACCCGAAACCGCCGTGTCGCGCCTCGGCGGGATCAAATTCCCCAAGGGCTATGCCCAGTTCGAGGCGATCGGCTTCGAAAACGGCATGGATGGCAAGCAGGGGACAGCGGATGACATTGCGGTCGGACCGGTCGATGTCACCTGGTCGACGCAGGAGTTCCTCGCCGTCTATTATGACGACGACGCCAAATATGTCGGCGCGCTCAGTCCCGCCGCTTTGTTCACCCCCAATGTCGAAGGGCCGAACCCCGAACGCCGCTTTGGTCGCAACAATTATGGCGACGTCTGGGTCGTCGCGACGGCCAAGAGCGAGAAGGACAAGTTCGGCAAGCCGCTCAGCGCGCGCGCCTATATGGTGGTGACCGTGCCCGCCTATCAAAAATGGGATCAACCGGAGGTGTCGCAATGACCGTGATGCAGGCACCAACCTATCGCCGGGCGGAATATCATGGCTTCGATGCTGGCGGCAGCGACTTTGTCTATCTGGTGAGCGCTGGCGCGATCTTCGAAATCGACGCAGATGTCCGCGCGGTGCTCGACCGGCTGGATGGGCAGGAACTCACCCACGCCATGCTGGTGCGCGAACTGGTGAGCGAAGGGCGGGCACAGGAGGAAGCCGACGGGCTGGTGCGCGAGTTGCGGCAGGCGCGGCTCATTCATCTCGGCCATGGGATGCCGGTCGCGGAAGTGCCGCAGGCACCGCCCGCCGACTTCCCGCTGCAGGCGCTGGTTCTCAACGTCACCAACCAGTGCAACCTCGCCTGCACCTATTGCTATGAATTCGGCGCGGACAAGATCGCGACGCCCGCGGGCAAGCCCAAATATATGACGCTGGACACGGCGAAGGCGTCGGTCGACCTACTGATCGCCGAGGCGGTCGGGCGCAAGGCGGTGCATATCACCTTCTTCGGCGGCGAAACGCTGATGAACTTCAAGCTGCTGCGCGATGTGGTGGACTATGCCAATGCAGCGACCGCAGCGGCGGGGAAAGCGATCACCTATAGCCTGACCACCAATGCGACGCTGCTGACGCCGGAGATCGTCACCTTCCTGTCCGACAACCGGGTCGGCGTGACCGTCAGCATGGACGGCCCGCCGGAATTGCAGGACAAGCATCGCGTCTATAAAAATGGCAAGGGCAGCTATGCGGTGATCGAACCGCGGCTACGCACGCTGATCGCGCATCACAAGACCCGCGCCATCACCGCGCGCGTGACGCTGACCGAGGGCGTGACAGACGTGGTCCGCATCTTCCGCCACCTGAAGGATGATCTGGGCTTCCACGAAGTCGGCTTCGCGCCAGTGACGACGGGGGAGGAACGCGCCTATTCGCTCGACGGCAACGGCATGGACAGCGTGTTGGCGCAGTTCAACCTGCTGGCCGAAGAATGGCTTGAATATGCCCTGCGCGGTGAGTCCCATGGCTTCACCAATGTCAGCGAAACGATCAGCGAGCTTATTTCGGGCGTCAACAAATCGCATCCCTGCGGCGCTGGGCTGGGCCTGATGGGGGTTAGCCCATCGGGCGACCTGTCACCCTGCCATCGCTTCACCGACGCCGACACGCATAGCATGGGCCATGTCTCCAGCGGCATCGACCGGGCCAAGCAAGGCGAGTTCCTGGCCAAGGGGCATGTCGAGGCGAAATATGATTGCCAAAGCTGCTGGGCGCGGCCGCTCTGCGCGGGCGGGTGCCATCATGAGGCGTTCGTGCGCTATGGCGACACGGGCCACGCCAACCTCCATTATTGCGACTGGATACGCCAGTGGACCGACACGTGCCTGCGCATTTACGGCGTGCTGTCGGTGCGTAATCCAGGCTTCCTCGAACGCTTTGCCGAAAGAAAGGGGCTGTCATGAAGCATCTTCGTGCCATCAATAAAAAGGCGCAGCGGATCGACGAGGCCGTGACGCAGATGGAGGCAGCGGCATCGCCCGGCGCCGATCTGGAGGAGGATGTCGTCGCCCTCCAGCAGGCCCCGCGCCCGCATGTGCCGATGGGCTGTTCGCTCTCCTTCTCGCCGGGCTGGGAAGTCGATGCGGGCGGCGGCACGGCGGGGCTTTGCCAGCCGGTCGAGCGCGACATTTACGACTGTTATGTCACCTGCTTCTGGCCGGTGCAGGTGCCCGACCATGTCAACTACTCCCCCGACTGGGCCAGCAACTGCGCCACCGCCACGAAGGACTGGCGCAGTCTCGATCTCGTTTTTCCATGAGGCGCGCGATGCAGAAATATCGTCTGATGCTGGGCGCTGGCCTGGCCCTGTTGAGCGCCATACCCGCGTCCGCCGCGACGCTGTTCATGGGCTCCTATCCTGACCGCCTGCTGGTGTTCGAAGAGGGGAAGGGGGCGGTCACCGGCACGATCAAGTTGGACACGGGCCTGCCCACGTCGATGCAATTGTCCGACGATGGCAAGCGCATCTATGTGACCACCATCACCACCAGCGGGATCGAGGTGATCGACACCGCGACGCGCAAGGTGATCAACAAGTTCAGCCTGAACGACGGCACCACTCGCTATCGCTTTTGGGGCGGGGTGCCTGATCCGACCGGGCGCTATTTCTACACCGTCCTCTCGAAGTTCGAGAAGGGCATCGATCGCTATACCGTCAGCAAGCCGATGTACGGCGTCATCGACCTAAAGCTGCAGAAGGTCGTCCGCACCGCCGCGCTGGAAAAAGAGGAAGAACGGGCCGGGGGACGCGGCGGCTATAAAGTCTCGCCGGATGGCAAATATCTCTATTCCTTCGGCGAGAAGATCGTGATCGTCGATCTGGCGACATTGAAGGTCGCCGATCGCATTGACCTCGCCAAACCCGAAGGCATGGGGATGGAGAATATCGGCTTTGGCGGCACGCTCGATGCCGTGCGCTCGTCCGGGCAGTTGGTCGCCCTGTTCAATGCCGCCGACCCCTATGTGCATAACAAGATGTTCGGCATGGCGCGCTTCGACCTGTCCACCCGGCAGTTCGATTTTACCCCGATTGGCCCCGCGCCCGATGCCATGGCGGGATTGCAAGTCACGCCCGACGGCAAACACGCCTATACCGTGGTGACGAACGGCAAGCTCGGCAATAAGCGTTGCGAATTCTGGCATATGGACATGGCCACCAATGCCGTGGTCGATAAGGCGGAGTTTCCTTGCCGCTCGCGCTTCCGGCTGGGCATGTCGATCGATGGGGCGAAGCTCTACATCTACGGCGCGAGCTATGACCTGGAGGTCTATGACGCCAGGACGCTCAAGCATGAGACGACGCTGGACCTTGGCTATGACACCACCGGCGCGGGCATGGTTGCGGTGGAATGACCGACAGGCGCATGATCGTCGGGATAAGGGGCAGCGGGATTGCCGCGACGACATGCGCGTATTTGCTCAAGGCAGCGGGCCTCCGGGTCGCAACCAAGGTGGTTCATCGTCCTCCCGTCCCCACGATCATGTTGAGCGATGCAGCACTGGCGCTGCTGCGCGACCTGTTCGAGCGGCCTGACCTGTTCGCGGACAGTCCCCGGATCAAGCGCCGGGTGGTCGCCTGGGGGGGCGGCGCACCCGTCGTTGTGCCGCATGGCGCGGCGCTGGCGTCCGAGGATCAGGTGCAGGCCGTGTTGGCGCAGGACCAGCCTGTGCCACACGATGGCCCCGTGAATTTCACCATCCACGCCGCGCCGCCAATGCCGTGTGGGGAGACGCATGTCTTCGGCGACCGGCGGGCCGTTGCAGCCAAAGTCGGGCTGCGCGATCCGTCGTGCAGCGAGGAAGGCCGAGTCGAGGCGGTGGCCAGCGGCTGGCTGTTCCTGGTCCCGGCCGACGCGGGGGAGGGCTGGTTGCTGGGGGTCGGCGGATCGCTGGATGATCTGCTCGCTGACAGTCAGCTCATCGCGCCGGTGGTCGATGCGGTGGCGGCCGTATCGACGCCGTTCCTCGCCGCACCGCGCCTGCACTTGCCCTTGTGCGGCGAGGACTGGCTCGCCTGCGGCACGGCGGCGCTGGGCTTCGACCCGATCTGCGGGGACGGAACGGCGCAGTCGGTGCGCGAGGCGATCCTTGCCGCCGCAGTGGTGACCGGCATCGCCGAAGGGCAGGACGCCACCGCGCTTCTGACTCACTATCAATCCATGCTGATCGCGGCGATGCGGCGGCACCTGTTGCTGTGCGCGCAATTCTACACGACCGGCGGCACGGGGGATTGGTGGCGGTCACAGCAGGATGCGCTGTTGGAGGGGCATCGCTGGTGTACCGGGCTTCTCGCGAAGAGGCCGGAGCCGGGCTTTCTGCTGGAAGGAACGCGGCTCGTGCCCCGGCAGCGGGCGGCATGAGCGACGGGACGCGCGCGCCGGTTGCCGATTGGGGCGCCTATAAGCGGCTGACCCCTTTTCTGAAACCCTATCGCGGGGCGCTGGTCGTCGTGCTGGCGATCAGCCTTGTATCGACCATGCTTGGGCTGGCGCAACCTTATCTCTCGAAACTCATGATCGACGAAGCGTTGTTGCGCCGGGACATGGGCGCGCTGGTGAAGATCGCGGCGATCATGATCGCGGTCACCATCGCCGGGTTCGCGATCAATATCCTCGCCAGCTATCGCTATGTCGCGCTGTCGGCGGCGATGCTCTACGACATTCGCGCGGCGCTGCTGCGCCATCTCCAGACGCTCTCACCGCGCTTTTATGGCAGCTTCCGGCTGGGCGATCTGGTGTCGCGGATGAACAGCGATGTGAGCGACGTACAGCGGATCGCGTCCGACACCTTGCTCTCGGTGGTCAGCAATCTGCTGTTCTTCGTCGGCTGCGTCGCTATGATGCTATGGCTCGACTGGAAACTCTTTCTGGTAAGCGTCGTGCTGGTGCCGGCCAGCCTTGCGACCTTCGCTTATTATCAGCGCCGCCTGACCGCGCTGACCCGCGACATGCGCGAAAAGGGCGCGGACCTCGGCAGCCTGCTGGTCGATACGGTGATGGGGATGCGCGTCGTCGCGTCCCTGCGCGCGGGCGAGCATGAGGTGGAGCGGTTCAAGGGGCGCAACGATGCCTTTGTCGGCGCCATGCTCAGGATGCAGGTTGCCTCCTTCATGACCGGCGCACTGCCCGGCACGCTGATGACGGCGGCGACATCGGCGGTGATCCTCTATGGCGGCTGGCGCATCATCGAGGATGGGATGAGCATCGGCACGCTGGTCGCCTTCATGACCTATCATATGCGACTGCTCTCGCCGATCCAGACGCTGATGGGGCTGACGTCGGGCCTCGCATCGGCGCGGGTGTCGCTGGGGCGGATTTTCGAACTGTTCGATACGAAGGCGGAAGTGGTCGAACGGGATGATGCGGTCGCGCTGGACCGGGCAGGGGCGATGCGGTTCGAACAGGTGGCGATGCGCTATGATCGCGATGCGGTGTTGCGCGACATCGACCTGACGATTCCCGCTGGCAGCCTGTGCGCCATTCTCGGCCCCAGCGGCGTGGGCAAATCGACCATGGCGGACCTGATGGTGCGCTATCTCGATCCCGATGCCGGGCAGGTGCTGGTCAACGGCCGCGACCTGCGCGCCTATCGGCTCGACGATGTCCGGCGCGAGATCATCCTGGTCGATCAGTCGCCCTATCTGTTCAATGATACGATTGCGGCGAATATCGGTTTTGCCTTGCCCGACGTGAAGCGCGAGCAGATCGAGGCGGCGGCGCATGCGGCGGGGCTGGATGGCTTCATCGCCAAGCTGCCGCTCGGCTATGCGACGCGCGCCGGGGAGCGGGGCATGGCGCTGTCGGCGGGCGAGCGGCAGCGGATCGTGCTGGCGCGGGCCTTGCTGCGCTCGCCCAGCATCTTGATATTGGACGAGCCGACCTCGGCGCTGGATGGCGAGACCGAGCAATTGATTGCCGGGCGGCTACGCGGCGCGCTGCCCGATGCAACGATCATCATCATCACCCACAAGCCCGCCATGGCGCGGATGGCGGATATGGTCGTCACCCTGGCCGACGGTCATGCGCGGGTCGAGCAGCGCGGCGAAATGGTCGATGCCTGATCCGGTTCGCGTCGCCATCATCGATAGCGGCGTCCATCCCGACCATCCGCATATCGATGCGGCGCGGCTATTGTCCGGCTTTGCCGTGGCGCGCGATGGTGCGGTAACGGAGAACGATACGCTCGACCGGCTGGGGCATGGAACGGCGGTGACGGCGGCGATCATGGAGCAGACCCCCGCTGCGCTATGCCTGCCGATCCGGGTGTTTCACGATGGGCTGCGGGCCAGCGCGCGGGCGCTGGTGCGCGCGATCGACCTGGCAGTGGAAGCGCGGGTCGATATGATCAACCTCAGCCTTGGCACCGTCAACCCGGCGCACGCTGCGGCCTTCGCGGCGGCGGTGGAACGAGCGGCAGCGGCAGGCGTGCTGATCGTGGCCGCGCACGATACCGAAGGGCAGCAATGCTATCCGGGCAGTCTGGATGGGGTGTTGGGCGTCGCCCTGGACTGGGACTGCCCGCGCGAAACCTATGATGTGCGGGACGGGATCGCCCATGCCTCCGGCCATCCCCGCCCGATCCCCGGCGTGGAGCAACGGCGCAACCTCTATGGCGTAAGTTTCGCGGTAGCCAATGTCAGCGGGATCGTCGCGCGGGACCGTTTGGACGATCAGGCGATGCCAAACCCTGCAACCCGCTCGACCATCCAGAAGCAGCCGATCGCACCGACCGCGTAGAGTGCCGCGACCCGCACCGGCGCGGCGAGCGAGATAGCGCGCAGGCCCGCCAGCGTCGCCATGATAGCCCCGACGAACAGCAATTGTCCTGCTTCCACGCCGATGTTGAAGAAGATGAGCGCGGGCAGTTTCTCGCCGGCCTGCACGCCTAGTTCGCCCAGTGCGGTGGCGAAGCCCAGGCCGTGGAGCAAGCCGAACAGCGACACGACGGTCAGCTGACGGCGGAAGGCGAAGGCCTGTTCACCCTTCCCGACCAGCAGCGCCTCATGCGCCATGAAGGCGATCGACAGGGCGATGGCGGCTTCGACCGGGGGAACGGGAACATGGACCAGTTCGAAAAAGGCGACGGCCAGCGAGATGGAATGCCCGGCGGTGAAGGCGCTGACCAGCCAGAGCAAGTCCCGCCCGCGCGCCAGCAGGGCGAGGCAGAGAACGAACGCCAGATGGTCCCAGCCCAGCCAGATATGCCAGACGCCCTGGGCCAGAAATTCCGGCGCGATCTGCGTCAGGGCGCGTTCGCCGACGGCTGTTTCGCCCACTGGAACGGCAATGCCTTTCGCGTCGCCGGTCAGGCTGCGATCGACTTGGCTGCCCATGACATTGGTGACGAAGCGACCGCCATCGGCCTTCCACGGCGTCTGGATGACGTCGCCCGCGCCGAAAGGGCGTTCGCAGGCGAATTCATAGGCATATTGCGCCCGGCCGGCGCTCGTCTGGCGCGTCATCGCGGTCTGGCGACAGCCCTGCGGCCAAACGATCGGCGCGGGCTGGCCGACTGTTTCGGGCACGGCGGCGGTGAATTCATAGCTGTTCGCGTCATCGCCTCGCGTCAACGCGAAATCGGCGGACAGGAAGATGTCGGCCATCGCCGTGCCCGGCAGCAACGCCGCCAACGCGAGCAGGAGGGCGGCCAGACTATTCTTCCACATCATATTTCTCCTTGAGGCCCGCCAGCGCCTTGTCGATGGCGGCTTCGCTATGGGCAATCATATAATCCTGCCGCACCTGGTCCTTGATCGCGGGGAAGGGGATCATTGCGGCGGGGATGCTCTCGCTCTTGCGCACGAAATGCCAGCCGCGTGGCGACTGGACCGGGCCGAACCAGCGCCCGTCCGGGGCGGTCTTGAGCGTGGCGACGAAGGGCTGGCCGAAAATGCCGCGCACCATCGAATCGCCATAGCGTGGGAAGGCGCGACCCAGCCAGAAATCATCGCCGGGGATCGTCTCCCCGGCATTGAGCTGCGCCAGCAGCAGCGCCGCGTCGGCGGGCTTTTGCGCCCGGTAAACCTGGGTGAAGCTGGTGCGGGGTTCGGCGCGATACTGCGCCAGATTGTCGGCATAATGATTGACCAACTGTTCGTCGGTCGGTTCGGGCGGGGCGCCCGCGATCAGGTAGCGGACCTTGTCGACCAGCCGCTTACGGGTTTCCCCGTCAGTGAGGTGCATGTTGCGGTTGATCGCTTCGCGGAACAACAGTTCCTCGGCCAGATAGTCGCGCTTGATCCGCGCCTTGTCGGCGGCGGTGGCAGGGCGGCCGACGAGCATCTCATAGTCCTCGACCATCGCCTGCTCGACCTGGGGCGTGAAGACGACCGGCGGCTTTTGCGCGCGTTCGATGATCTGATAGCCGCCGAACAGGGCGACGCCCACGACCAGGAAAGCAAAGAGCGGATCGCGCATGGCTTTGCCGACCCGGCTGCGCATAGGGCGCCATGCGTGGCTGGGCGCCGCCTCCGCGCCGTCGCTGTCGATCCCCATACTCTCTGCCCTGCCCGCCATGGTCCCAACTCTAGGCGCAAGCGCTTCGCCCTGCCTACGTCAAATGACGCATACGGGGGATAGGCCGCATTCCATAGCCTTGATCCCATCCAAAGTGCCGCAGCGCCACCACCGGCCTGCCAGGGGGAGACCTACACATCATGATCCGTTCCAGGCTGCTTATGCTTGCCACTTCCGCCTGCGCGCTGGCGCTGGCCTCCTGTTCCGGCGGCGGCGACAATGCGAGCGCGCCTGCGGGCGACAGCGTGTCGGTGGGCGTGCTCCAGTCGCTGACCGGCACGATGGCGATCAGCGAGATCACGGTGAAAAATGCCGAGATGCTGGCGATCGAGGAGATTAACGCGACCGGCGGCGTGCTGGGCAAGCAGATCAACGCCCTGGTCGAGGATGGCGCGTCGGACCCGTCCACATTCGCACAGAAGGCATCGAAGCTGATCGAAAGCGATGGCGTGTCGACCGTATTCGGCGGCTGGACCTCGGCCAGCCGCAAGGCGATGCTGCCGGTGTTCGAGCGGACCAAGAACCTGCTCTGGTATCCGGTACAGTTCGAGGGCAACGAATGTTCGCCCAACATCATGTATTCGGGCGCACAGCCCAATCAGCAGGCATTGCCCGCGCTCGAATGGGCGGTGGCGCAGGGCTATAAGAGCTTCTTCCTGGTCGGGTCCGACTATGTCTATCCCCGCACCGCCAATCTGATCCTGAAAAAACATATCGAAAAGGGCGGGATGCAGGTGCTGGGCGAAGCCTATGTGCCCTTGGGCGGCACCGATTTTTCGGGCGTGATCGCCAAGATCGCGCAGGCCAAGCCCGCCATCATCATCAACACGCTGAACGGCGACAGCAATGTCGCCTTCTTCAAGCAGATGCAGGCCGCCGGGATCAGCCCCAAGACGATGCCGGTCATGTCCTTCTCGATCGGCGAGCAGGAAGCGCAGGCGATGGGCGCGGGTCTGGTCGAGGGCAGCTATGCCGCCTGGAATTATTTCCAGAGCCTGACGGGCGAGGCGAACGCCAAGTTCATCGCCGCCTATAAGGCGAAGTTCGGCAAGGACGCGGCGATCACCGATCCGATGGTCCATGGCTATCTGGACGTCTATGCGTGGAAGGCGGCGGTCGAGAAGGCCAAGAGCTTCGAGCCGGATGCGGTGCGCAAGGCGGCGGCGTCGCTGGGCGGCTTTGCGACGCCCATGGGCACGGTCAGTTTCGCCGCGAACCAGAGCTTGGTGCAGAAGGCCTATATCGGCAAGCTCAAGGCTGACGGCCAGTTCGAGATCATCGCCGACAGCGGCAAGGACATTGCGCCGGAACCCTATGATGCGCTGGCCTTCCCCGGCAAGACTTGCAAGCTTTGAAGATGCCTAACAACGCCGTCATCCCCGCGAAGGCGGGGATCCATCTCCGGCCCTATCGAAAGACAAAAGGTTGGGAGATGGGTTCCCGCCTTCGCGGGAATGACGAAGGGTGATGATATGCCCCAGCCTCTTCTGATCGCGAGACGCGCAGCATAATGGACGCCCTCTTCCTCAACCAGTTGTTCAATGGCGCGTCGCTCGCGTCGCTGTACCTGCTCGCGGCGCTTGGCCTGGCGCTCTCCTTCGGGCTGATGCGCGTCATCAACATGGCGCATGGCGAAATGCTGATGCTGGGGGGCTATCTCGCCTGGATGACCCTGCTGGTGGTGCCGGGGGCGATGGGGATCATCCTCGCCATTCCGGTCGCCTTCATCGGCGCGGCGGCCATGGGCGGGTTGATCCAGTCGACGTTGATCCGCCGCCTGTCGGCACGGCCGCTCGATACGCTGCTGGCGACCTGGGGCGTCAGCCTGATCCTGCAACAGGGCGCGCGCGACCTGTTCGGTGCGGTCGGTGTCGAAGTGCGCGCGCCCGAATGGCTGACGGGCAGCTTCGTGGCGTTCGGCGTGACGCTGCCATCGGCACGGCTGTTCATCATCGCGATCGCCGCGCTGGTGCTGGGCGCGCTGGCGCTGGTGCTGCTCAAGACCCGCATCGGGTTGCTGGTGCGGGCGGTCAATCAGGACCGAATGATGGCGTCGGCAACCGGCATCGATGTGCGGCGGGTGGACCTTACCGTCTTCTGCCTGGGTTCAGGCGTAGCGGGCCTTGCGGGTGTGATGCTCGCGCTGCTTGGCCCGGTTACGCCCAATGTCGGGCAAAGCTATATCATCCCTGCCTTTCTGGTCGTTGTGATGGGCGGGCTTGGCAGCATCGTCGGCACGACCGCATCGGCGATCATCCTGGGGCTGTTCGCCGCGCTGGCGCAGATTTTCGTCGATGTCAGCGTCGCGCAGATGTTGCTGCTCGTCTTCGTCATCCTTTTCATCCAGGTGCGCCCGCAAGGCGTCGTCGCCGTAAAGACCCGCCAACTCGATGCCTGATCTATCCGCCCTCACCGCGCGCTTCGCGCCGGTCAAGCCGCTACTGCCCTGGCTGCTGCTTGCGCTGGCCCTCGTCGCGCCGTTCGCGCTGTCGAGCTACGACCTCAACCTGCTCGCTCGCTTCATGGCGATGGGGATATTGGCGCTGGGCCTCGTCCTCATCTGGGGCCATGGCGGGATATTGAGCCTGGGGCAGGGGGTGTTTTTCGGCCTTGGCGGCTATGCCATCGCCATCCACATGAAACTGGCTGATCTGCCGGACGGTGAGATACCGGACTTCATGGTGTGGAGCGGGCGGGAAAGCCTGCCGCTGTGGTGGGAGCCGTTCACCAGCCCGCTCTTCACGCTGGCCGCGATCGTCATCATCCCAACGCTGGCCGGGGCGCTATTCTCCTGGGCGGTGTTTCATCGCCGGGTGGGCGGCACTTATTTCGCGCTGATCACGCAGGCGCTCAGCCTCGCCTTCGCGACGCTGATCATCAGTCGGCAGGATGTGACGGGGGGCTTTAATGGCCTCACCGATTTTTATTCGATCTTCGGCGTGGGGCTGGCCAGTCCCGGCACGGGATCAGCGCTCTACTGGGTCACGCTGGCGGTTCTGTGCGTCGCGTTCATCGCGCTGCGCTGGCTGCTGGCATCGCGCTTTGGCATATTGCTGCGGGCCTCGCGCGATGGCGAGAACAGGGTGCGGTTCCTGGGCTATAACCCTACGCCCTTCAAAGTGGCGGCCTTTGCCATTGCCGCAATGCTGGCGGGGATTGGCGGCGCATTGTTCACGCTGCATGCGGGCGTCGTGTCGCCCGCGCTGATCGGCGTCGTCCCCTCGATCGAGATGGTGGTGTGGGTGGCGATCGGCGGACGCTACAGCCTGGCGGGTGCGATCGTCGGCGCGCTGCTGGTCAATCTGGCGCGCGATGCCGTGTCGAGCGCTTTCCCCGAATTGTGGCTCTATCTGATGGGCGCGCTGTTCATCTTCGTCGTGACCCTGTTGCCGCGCGGGCTGGCGGGTCTGGCCAAGGGGAAGGCGGCATGAGCGGGTCTGCGGTGTCCGAGTTGCTGCTTAGCGTCGATGGCGTCACCGTCGATTATAGCGGGTTCAAGGCGCTCGATGGTTTTTCGATGACGCTGAACCGGGGCGAGACGCGGGTCGTGATCGGTCCCAATGGCGCAGGCAAATCGACGCTGTGCGATACGATCATCGGTCGGGTGCGGCCGAGCCAGGGGCGGATCGTCTTCAAGGGCGAGGAAATCCAGACCCTGCCCGAACAGGCGATCGTCGGGCGCGGGATTTGCCGCAAGTTCCAGGCGCCCGGCGTGTTGCCGACCTTGAGCGTGCGCGACAATCTGGCGCTGGCGGCACGGCGCGACCGGCGCTGGTGGAAAAGCCTGGGCTTCGGCATTCCGGTGGAAGAGCGGGCCGCGGTCGAAGAGGCGCTGGAGGCGGTGGCGCTGACCCACCGCGCCGATGTGGAGGCAGGGACTCTGGCCCATGGCGAGAAGCAATGGCTGGAAATCGCCATGGTGATGGCAACTGGCGCGGAACTGCTGCTGCTGGACGAGCCGACGGCGGGCATGGGACCGGCCGAAACGAGCCGCACCGCGCAACTGATCTTGGGGCTGGGGGATAGCCGCACCGTGCTGGTGATCGACCATGATATGAGCTTCGTCGAGCAATTGGCCGCGCCGGTGACGGTGATGCATCAGGGCAAGTTCTTGAAGCAAGGCAGCGTCGCCGAAGTGCGCGCCGACCCGCAAGTGGCCGCCGTCTATCTGGGCCATACGGCATGAGCCGGCTGCTGGAGATTGCGGGCCTGTCGAGCGCTTATGGTCAGAGCCGGGTCTTGTGGGACGTGGACCTGACATTGGCGCGCGGGCAGGTAATGGCGCTGATCGGGCGCAACGGGGTGGGCAAGACGACGTTGCTGCACACGATCATGGGCACGCGGCCGGTGACCGGCGGAACGCTGCATTTCGACGGGCGCGACATGACCGCCATGCCCGCGCATAGCCGGGCGCGGGCGGGGATCGGCTTCGTGCCGCAGGGACGGCATGTGTTTCCCCAACTCACCGTCATGGAAAATCTGGAAACCGGGCTGTCGGCGCTGGCCGGGCGCGGTAAGCGCGGTGCCCAGGTGCCGCAGCATATTTTCGACCTCTTCCCCAAGCTGTGGGATATTCGCGGGCGGGCGGCTGGCTTCCTGTCGGGGGGCGAGCAGCAGCAATTGGCGATCGGCCGGGCGCTGGCCGGGGAGCCGAGCCTGTTGCTGCTCGACGAACCGACCGAGGGCATCCAGCCCAATGTCGTGCAGCAGATCGAAGCCGCGCTGGTCCATGTGCGCGACGAACTGGGCATGACGGTGCTGGTGGTGGAACAATATCTGGACTTCGTGTGGCGCTTTGCCGACCGCTATTGCGCGATGCAGAATGGGCGGATCATCAGGCAGGGCGCGATCGCCGACGAAAGCGCGAAGGATGTCGCGCATTTGGTGCAGATTTAGCGCAAGCCTATAAAACTCCGTCATTCCCGCGCAGGCGGGAATCTATCTCCCGACTTTGCACCAGTGGATAGCGGCGGAGATGGATCCCCGCCTGCGCGGGGATGACGATAAAGGATCGGGGAGGATGATCACCCGCCCGGTTCCGCCAGGGCGATGTCCATGTCGGCAAGCGCCAGGCGCAGCAGTTCGGCCATGCCCGCGCGGGCAGCCGCCGTGTCGCGGGACGCGATGGCCTGATAGACGGCGCGGTGGTCGGGCAGGGGATCGCGGGGGAGCAATTTCTTGCGATGCTTGAAGGTGGTGGTCCAGCTGACCGCTGCGCCGACCGAACTGGCCAAAGCCTCCAGCGCATCATTATGCGTCGCCGCCAGAATCATATTGTGGAAGCGCTGGTCGGCGGCGCGGCCTTCGGGAGTGGACAGGCCATAGCGGCCCATTTCCGCGAGCGCCGCTTCCATCACCGCCAATTGCTCGTCGGTGCGGCGGCGCGCGGCGAACTCCGCGGCTGCCGGTTCGATGACGCCGCGCAGTTCGAACAGGTCGCGGATGAAATTGGCATCCGGCTCGCCCGCGAACATCCAGGCAAGCATTTCAGGGTCGAGCACGTTCCAGCGATTGCGCGGCAGGACGCGGGTGCCCGCCTTGGGGCGGCTTTCCAGCATCCCCTTGGCGATCAGGATGCGGACAGCTTCGCGATAAGCCGTGCGCGACACGCCGAGGCGATCGGACGCCTCTATCTCGCCCTCGAACAATTCCCCCGGTCTGTGCTTGCCGGTCAGGATGGCCGTGCCCAGGTCGCGGGCGATCGTCTGATGGATGCGGAGCGTGCTTTCGTCCGATCCGAACTTGCGCCCGCTGCCCAAAACCTTGCTCCCTTATCAGTCCTCGAACACAGCCGTAGGACAATGTCGGCCGCAAAGGAAGGCATCGGCGACAAGACGGAGCGGCGCAATATCGGCGTCGATCGCCCGGTCAGCCACCAGAGCGACGAAACGGCGATACATGGCAGGATATTCCTCGTCCGGGGCCTTGAGTTGAACTTCACCGTCCAGCCGCAGCGTGTTGCCGCCTTCGGACAGCAGCAGGCCGCCATTATCGGTATCGACGGCGATGTCCCAGGTCTGCGGCCCGGTTTGGCGCCAATCGAACACGGTATCGATCGGTGCGCCCGACGCGGTCGCCATGGCGAGCGTCGCGCCGATCGGGGCGTCCTTGTTGGAGGGCACTTCCAGATTGGCGGACAGCACGGTGACGGGTTCGGGGACGATTTCGGTCAGGATCGACAGGGCGTTGATGCCCGGATCGAAGACGCCAAAGCCGCCCGCTTCCCAGATCCAGGGCTGGCCGGGGTGCCAATGGCGCACATCCTCGCGCCACTGGATCGAAATGCGTTCGATCTTGCGCTGTGCAATCCAGGCCTTGGCTTGCGCCACGGCGGCGGCGTAGCGGCTGTGCCAGCTGGCGTAGAGGGTGACATTCTGCGCCTTTGCCAGCGCGATCAGCGCCTCGACTTCGGAGACGGTCGCGCCGGGCGGCTTTTCGAGGAAAACATGTTTCCCCGCCAGCAACGCCTGCCGCGCCGCATGATAGCGGGCCTGGGGCGGCTGACACAGAATCACGGCGTCGAGGTCCGGTTCGCCCGCCAGCATCGCGCCGAGGTCGGGGTAATTATTCACCCCTTCCCCCCGCGCGTTGCGGCTGGCGACGGCGACCAGGTCGATGCCGTCGGTCTTTTCAATCGCGGGCAGGTGCTGGTCGCGCGCGATTTTACCCAGCCCTACCAGACCTGCCCGGATGCTCATGCAGCGGCGACCAGCTTGCCATCGACGCGGCGCGTCAGGCCGAGCGGGTTGGCGTCCTGCAGGGCGGCTGGCAACAGGGCGTCAGGCACGTCCTGATAGCAGACGGGACGCAGGAAGCGCATCATCGCCAGCGTGCCGACCGAGGTCGAGCGGCCATCGGCGGTCGACGGGAAGGGACCACCATGCACCATCGCATGGGTCACTTCGACGCCAGTGGGCCAGCCGTTGGTCAGGATGCGGCCGACCTTGCGCGACAGCACGGGCAGCAGCTTGGCGGCGTCGGCATTGTCGGCTTCGGTCAGTTGGAGCGTCGCGGTCAGCTGGCCTTCGAGACCGGCGATGGTCGCGATGACTTCCTCGATGCTGCTGCATTTGATCAAAACGGACGACGAACCGAACACTTCTTCGGCTAGAAGCGGGTTGGCCCCGAAGGTTGCCGAGTCGGTCGCGAAGAAGGCGGCCTGGCCACGGTTGCAGCCTTCCGCTTCGGTGCCGCGGGCGACGGTGGTGACGCCATCCGCGCCGGACAGGGCAGCGACGCCCTTTTCATAGGCTTCGTGGATGCCGGGCGTCAGCATGACTTGTGGCTGGGCACCCGACATGGCCTGGGCTGCGGCTGCAACGAACTTGTCGAGGTCCGGGCCGTCAAGCGCGATGACGAGGCCGGGGTTGGTGCAGAACTGGCCCGACCCCATGGTCAGCGAGCCGACGAACGCCGTGCCCATGGCTTCGGCCCGTTCGGCGAGAGCGCCGGGGAGCAGGACGACCGGGTTGATGCTCGACATTTCGGCATAGACCGGGATCGGTTCGTTGCGTTCCGCCGCGATCTTCATGAGCGCAACGCCACCACCGCGCGATCCGGTGAAGCCGACCGCCTTGACGCGGGGATCAGCGACCAGGGCGCCACCCAGCGCGCGGTTGGCGCCGGGCAGGTAGGAGAAGACGCCTTCGTGCAGGCCACAGGCCTTGACCGCTGCCTGAATGGCGCGGGCGACCAGTTCGCCGGTGCCGGGATGGGCGCTATGGCCCTTGACGATGACAGGCGAACCAGCGGCGAAGGCCGATGCGGTGTCACCGCCCGCGACCGAGAAGGCGAGCGGGAAGTTGGACGCGCCGAACACGGCGACCGGGCCGACCGAATGGTTGACGCGGCGCAGGTCTGCGCGGGGCATCGGCGCGCGGTCGGGCATGGCGGGGTCGATCGTGGCATCGAACCAGTCACCAAGGCGGACATAGCTGGCGAACAAGCGCAACTGGCCGACTGTGCGGCCCCGCTCGCCTTCCAGACGGGCGCGCGGCAGGCCGGATTCGGCCATGGCGGTTTCGATCAGCAGGTCGCCGATGGCGACGATATTGTCCGCGACGGTTTCGAGGAAGGTCGCGCGGGCGTCGGGTGCCAGGGTCGAAAAGCTGTCGAATGCGGCATCGGCCAGCTTGGTGGCTTCTTCGACTTCGGCGGGCATGGCGCTGGAGAAGGCGATGTCGCCCTTTTCGCCGGTCGCCGGATTGATGGCGTAGAAAGTCTCTCCGCCCTGGCGCTCGTTTGCGCCGATGAGGATGGCTCCGTTGAACATGGGATTCTCCTGAAATGGGTTCATGATGCTGTTCCCCGGCGTGGGCCGGGGAACAGGGAAGGGGTCAGTGATTGTCGCGCGGCAGGCCCATGGTCTGGGCAATGCGCTGATATTTTTCTGCGCCTTCGAGGATCGCGCCGGTGTCCATCTGGCCAACGACCGACCGCTGGATTTCCTGCCACGGCGTTTGCGAAGCGGGATATTTGAAGCCGCCAGCGGCCTCCAGCTTCGCGCGGCGTTCCGCCAGTTCCTCGTCCGAAATCAGCACGTTGACCGTGCCGGTGTTGAGATCCATCCGCACCCGGTCGCCGGTTTCGAGCAGAGCGAGGCCGCCCATGGCCGCCGCTTCGGGCGAGGCGTTGAGGATCGACGGGCTGCCCGACGTGCCCGATTGGCGACCATCGCCGATGCAGGGCAGGGCGGAGACGCCTTCGGTGATGAGATAGGCAGGGGGACGCATATTTACAACTTCGGCTGCGCCCGGATAGCCGATCGGCCCCGCGCCGCGCATGAAGAGCAAGGTCTGATCCGTGATGCCGACCGAGGGATCGTCGATGCGGTGATGATAATCTTCCGGCCCGTCGAACACGACCGCCGGGCCTTCAAAGGCGTTCGGGTCTTCGGGGTTCGACAGATAGCGGTCGCGGAATTCCGGGCTGATGACGCTGGTCTTCATGACGGCGGCGTCGAACAGATTGCCCGACAGGACCAGGAAGCCTGCATCCTCGACCAAAGGCTGGTCGAAGGGGCGGATGACCTTTTCGTCTTCAATCTCCACGCCGCGGCAATTGTCGCCCATGGTCTTGCCATTGACGGTCATCACATCCTCGTGGATCAAACCCTGCGCGATCAACTGCGCCACCACGGCGGGGACGCCACCGGCGCGATAATAATCCTCGCCCAGATATTCGCCCGCAGGCTGAAGGTTGACCAGCAGCGGGATTTTGTGACCGACCGTCTCCCAATCCTTGAGCGGCAGATCGACGCCGATATGGCGGGCGATCGCAGCGAGATGGATGGGGGCGTTGGTCGATCCGCCGATGGCGCTGTTGACCATGATCGCATTGTGGAAGGCATCGCGGGTCAGGATGTCGGAGGGCTTCAGATCCTCCGCCACCATCTCGACGATGCGCTTGCCGGTCAGATAAGCGACTTCCTGGCGATCGCGATAGGGGGCCGGGATCGCGGCCGATCCGGGCAGCATCATGCCCAGCGCTTCGGCGAGCGAGTTCATGGTGGAGGCGGTGCCCATCGTGTTGCAATAGCCGGTGGACGGGGCGGAGGAGGCGACCAGCTTGATAAAGCCTTCATCGTCGATCTTGCCCGCCGCGAGCAATTGGCGTGCTTTCCAGACGATCGTGCCCGAACCGGTGCGCTCGCCCTTGAACCAGCCGTTCAGCATCGGGCCGACCGACAGCGCAATGGCGGGGATGTTGACGGTGGCGGCGGCCATCAGCAGCGCCGGTGTGGTCTTGTCGCAGCCGGTGGTCAGGATCACGCCATCGAGCGGATAACCGTACATGGCCTCGACCAGGCCGAGATAGGCAAGGTTGCGGTCAAGGCCGGCGGTCGGGCGCTTGCCGGTTTCCTGGATCGGATGGACCGGAAATTCGAGCGCGATGCCGCCCATTTCGCGAATACCGTCGCGCATCCGTTCGGCCAGCACCATATGATGGCGGTTGCAGGGCGACAGGTCGCTGCCGGTCTGGGCGATGCCGATGATCGGCTTGCCGCTGCGCAGTTCGTTCAGGCTGAGGCCGAAATTGAGATAGCGCTCCAGATAGAGCGCCGTCATGTCGATATTGTCGGGGTTGTCGAACCAGGCGCGGCTACGCAGTTTGGGGGCGGAGTTGGACGAATCGCTCATTGGGGCATCCTGACGAGAATAAGGCATGGCGCTTTTTGCGCGCTCGCCATTCCGATATACTCATACAAATACAGTTTCAAGCGTGCATGCGACCGATGCGGCAAATTTGGCGTCGATCCGGGGTGCCCATCGCCGCTTGCGTACCCGACCCGGCGGCTGGCCTGCCCATTTGTCCAGCGCATGCGCTCTTGAAACACGCCAGGCATCGGCGCATGGACCGGCCATGACCGCGACCTTCCCCCGATCGTCCGCCGCGCCTGCGCCGCGCGCCATTGCCCGCTGGCTGCTATCAGTAGCAGCGCTTGTGTTCCTCATGGTCGTGGTCGGCGGGATCACGCGCCTGACCGAATCCGGCCTGTCGATCACGCAATGGAAGCCGATCACCGGGGCCATTCCCCCGCTGACCCATGAACAATGGATGGAGGCGTTTCGCCTCTACCAGCAGATCCCCGAATATCAGCAGATCAACCGGGGCATGAGCCTCGATGATTTCCAGTTCATCTTCTTCTGGGAATGGGCGCATCGGTTGCTGGGGCGGCTGATCGGATTGGCCTTTGCTCTGCCCTTGCTGTGGTTCGCGTGGAAGCGCGCCATTCCGCAGGGCTATGGCTGGCGGCTGGTGGCGCTGCTGGCGCTGGGCGGATTGCAAGGCGCGATCGGCTGGTGGATGGTGCAATCGGGCCTTTCGGAACGCACCGACGTCAGCCATTATCGGCTGGCCGTGCATTTGCTCAATGCGCTGCTGATCATCGGTGGGTTGGTGTGGACCGCGCTCGACTTGTTGATGTTGGCGCGGGACCGGAATGCGCGCCCGGCGACGCTGCGGCCCTTCGCGTTGGTCGTGCTGATTGGGCTGTTCGTGCAATTGCTGTTCGGGGCATTCACCGCCGGACTGAATGCGGGCTATGTCGCCAACACCTGGCCGCTGATGAATGACCGTTTCGTGCCGGACGGCATGGCCTGGATGGAGTCGCTATGGGCGACGCTGTCAAGCGACCCTTATCTCGTCCATTTCATCCATCGCTGGTGGGCCTGGGGTGCCGCCATCCTGGCCGTGATGCTGGCGCGCCGGGCCAAGCGGGCTGGACAGCGCGGTGCGTCGATCGCGATCAATGCCAGCGTAGGTACGCAAATCCTGCTGGGGATAGCCACGGTGATGAGCGGTATCGCGCTGCCGCTCGCCGTGCTGCATCAGGCGGTCGGCGCGATCGTCGTGGCGGCGCTCGCATGGGGCGCGCACAGCATCGGGCGGCGGAGGGGCTAAGGCGCGCGGCTTTAAGGCTTGGGCGCGCTCGCCGCATTGGCGGCGGCTTCCGGCGCGGCGGCCGGTGTCGCGGCGGGCAATAGTCGCAGGCTCCGCAACAGCGCGTCCGAAATACTCTGATATTGTTCACTCAGCATTTCGGGATAGACGAAGGTCGCGGTCACGATCGATCCGTCCGGCTGGCGCAGCAGGCGCACGGCGACATTATTGCCTTCGCCGTCATTGGCGGTACCGCGATATTCATTGTCGCCGATGAAATCGCCATCGACGCCTTCGGCCCCGTCGCTGACCGCCTCGACAATCTGTTGCAATGTCTGGTCGCCGTCATTCTTCTGCCAGAAGACGCGCACGTCCGCGCCGGCACCGGGATCTTCATAGACCACGCCATCGGCATTGCTGGCGCTTTCATCCTTCACCCAGCCTTCGGGGAGCGTGACGGAAAAGCCGCGCGCGGCATTTACATAATCGAGCGATTCCAGGCCTTCGTCGCTCTGCTGCGTGGCGAGTGCTTCTGCCGCGGCGGCATTGGCGGCGGCGGCCAATTCCTCTTGGCTCGGCATATCGGCGACCGGTTCGGTGCGGCCGCAGGCGGCGAGCAACAGGAAGGGCAGGCAAGCGGTAAGGGGAAAACGGTTCATGCGCGATCCAAAGCATAGGCGCGGCGATAATTCAACGACATTGCCCGAAAGGAGGCGACAGGACGTCATGTTCACCGGTCAGGCGGCGCTGTCGATGCCTAGTTCGGCCAGTTTGCGGTAGAGGGTCGATCGGCCGATTCCCAGGCGTCGGGCGACCTCCGTCATGCGCCCGCGATAATGGCCGATAGCAAGGCGAATGACGTCCGCTTCGATGTCCGCAAGCTGGCGGACATGGCCGTCGCCTTCGAACAGGGTGATGCCCGCGCCGTCACGATGCGGCTGATTGGCGGCGCGCGGGCGGATGGACAGGCGATCGAGCGGGTCGCTCGCCTTGATCTGAGCAGCGATCTGCGGGAAATCCTGCGGCGTCAGGGCATCGCCTTCGCACAGTACAGCCGCGCGGAACAGGGCGTTCTGAAGCTGGCGGACATTGCCGGGCCAGCCATGCTGCATTAGCAGCGCAAGCGCATCGTCGGTGAGGCCGAGGCCGCGCAGGCCCGGCTGCGCGGCGATCCGCGTCAGCAGGTGGCGGCACAAAGCCGGAATGTCGCCCATGCGTTCGCGCAACGGGGGAATGGTAAGCTGGACCACGTTGAGGCGATAATAAAGATCTTCGCGAAAGCGCCCCGCCTCAATCTCTTCGGCGAGCTTTTTGTTGGTGGCAGCGATGACGCGCACATCGACATGGATCGGACGGCGCGCGCCGATCGGCTGGACTTCGCCATCCTGCAGCACGCGTAGTAATTTGACCTGCGCATCCATAGGCATTTCGCTGACTTCATCGAGGAAGAGCGTGCCCATGTCGGCGCTGGCGAATTTGCCGACATGCCGGTCGAAGGCACCAGTGAAGGCACCCCGCTCATGGCCGAACAGTTCCGATTCGACGAGGTTGGTGGGGATGGCACCGCAATTGACGGTGACCATCGCCTGCTTGTGGCGTGGCGACGCAGCGTGGATCGCGCGTGCGATCACATCCTTGCCGACGCCGCTTTCGCCTTCGATCAGGACGGGCACGCGGGCGCGGGCTGCCTTGGCCGCGATGGCGAGGGCCGCGCGGAATTGCGGCGCGGAACCGACGACATCCTCGAAGGAGAGGGGAGCGGTGATTTTTTCGGTCAGCGGGCGCAGTTCGCCATCGCTGCCATCGGTCAGCGTGGCGTTGAGTGCGGCGAGCAGGCGTTCGGGCGCGATCGGCTTGGACAGATAGTCGGTGGCCCCGGCCCGCATGGCATCGACCGCGACGGCGACATTATTATGGGCGGTGAGGATCAGGATCGGCAGCGCCGGGCGACGGGCACGAATCTCGCCGACCAGGCCGGCTGGCTCATAATCGGGGCTCCATTGGTCGAGGATGATCGCGTCGAGTTGCATCCCGTCCTGCGTGCCGAGCATCGCGATGGCGGTTTCATTGTCGCCTGCAAAGATCGTGCGCCAGCCCGCACGCGCCGCGAGTGCCGATACCAGCCGCCTTTGCGCCGGTTCGTCGTCGATCAACATCAGCATTGGTATGCCGTCGCGCGCCATTCGCACCCCTCAATTGCAACAGGCGACCGACGATAGGGACGCGGGGTAAAGGCGCGCTTAACTGCGAAAGATTTTCTTGGCCTTGGGCGGGTTGAAGGGGGGGGCAGGTTGCGGATAAGAGGTTGGCCTGATTTTACCACAATAGGGAGACCCAGCATGGCCACGGACGGAAATATCAAGGATGCGACCCAGACCTATTCGGGGTTTGTGGGGCTGATGAAGTGGGGCACGATCGCCTCGGTGGCGGTGGCCGCGATCGTGGTGCTGCTGATCTCCAGCTAAGCACGGCGCGACGTACAGGGAGGGGATGCCATAATAATGAAAATAGCAGTGGTGAAAGAACAGGCAGCGGGCGAAGCCCGTGTTGCCGCGACGCCGGAAACGGTGAAGAAATTTATCGGCCTTGGCGCGCAGGTCGCCGTCGAGGCGGGGGCCGGGCTGACCGCGTCGATCGCCGATGCCGATTATGCGGCGGCGGGTGCGACCGTCGCCGATCGAGCCGCGACGGTCGCAGGCGCGGACATCGTGCTGGGCGTGCAGGGGCCGGACGTGGCCAGCCTGTCGGGCGTGAATCCGGGTGCCTGGATCGTGGCGGGGCTCAATCCGTTCGGCGACCGGGCACGGGTCGATGCCTATGCGGCGGCAGGCTATGAAGCGCTGGCAATGGAGTTCATGCCGCGCATCACGCGCGCGCAGTCGATGGATATCCTGTCGTCCCAGTCGAACCTGTCGGGTTACAAGGCTGTGCTGGATGCTGCCGCTGAATATGGCAGGGCCTTTCCGATGATGATGACGGCGGCGGGCACTGTGTCGGCCGCGCGCGTCTTCATCATGGGCGTGGGCGTGGCAGGCCTGCAGGCGATCGCTACCGCCAAGCGGCTGGGTGCGCAGGTCAGCGCGACGGACGTGCGCGCCGCGACCAAGGAGCAGATCGAGTCGCTGGGCGCCAAGGCGATCTTCGTCGAGAAGGTCGCGGGCATCGAGGGCGAAGGATCGGGCGGCTATGCCACCGAAATGTCCGACGAATATAAGGCCGCGCAGGCCGAACTCGTGTCAGCGCATATCGCCAAGCAGGACATCGTCATTACCACCGCGCTCATTCCGGGGCGGCCCGCGCCGCGCCTGATCAGTGACGCGCAGATCGCGACGATGAAGCCGGGCAGCGTGATCGTCGATCTGGCGGTCGAGCAGGGCGGCAATGTCGAAGGCGCGGTGCCCGGCGAAGTGGCCCTGCGCCACGGCGTCAAGATCGTGGGCCACCGCAACGTGCCGTCGCGACTGGCGGCGGACACGTCCGCTTTGTTCTCGCGCAACCTGTTCAACTTCCTGTCAGCCTTCTGGGACAAGGACAAGGGAGCGCCGGTGCTGGACGAGGAAATCGGCAACGCCATCCGCCTGACGCAGGGCGGCAAGGTCGTGAACGAGCGGTTGTTGGCGAGTTGATGGCGGATTTTGCCCCTATAATCCTCCCCCATGGGGGGAGGTGGCAGGGCGAAGCCCTGACGGAGGGGTGTCACCCTATCGATAGGGTGACACCCCTCCGTCACGCTGCGCGTGCCACCTCCCCTTACAGGGGAGGAATATAGGTGCTGCAAGGCGGCGATGTCGGCATGTTGAGGGCCAAGTCTCTCAGGCAGGCCATGTCGCTACCCGAAGTGTTGCTGTGGAATGCGTTACGCGATCAAACTAATGGCCTGAAATTTCGCAGACAGCATCCATCTGGTCCTTATGTGGCAGACTTTTACTGCCATCAGGCCCGGATGATCGTTGAAGTGGACGGCGAAGCCCATAATCGCGGCGATGCGCCACAAAGCGATGCAATTCGCGATGCTTGGTTTGCGGAACGCGGCATTCATGTCCTTCGCATACCCGCCATCGCAATATTGAACGATCTGGACACAGTCGTCGCCGGGGTAAAGGCGATGGCCAAAGAGAGAATAGGGGAGGACTAGAATGGACTTTATTTCCATCCTGTCGGTTTTCGTGCTGGCGTGTTTCGTCGGCTATTATGTGGTGTGGTCGGTGACGCCCGCGCTGCATACGCCGTTGATGGCGGTCACTAACGCCATTTCATCCGTCATCATCGTCGGCGCGCTGGTCGCGTCGGCGGAGGCGGGGAGTGCGGCGGCCAAATATCTGGGGCTGCTCGCGGTGGTCTTTGCATCGGTCAACATCTTCGGCGGCTTTGCCGTCACGGAACGGATGCTGGCGATGTACAAGAAGAAGGAGCGCAAGTGATGCATGAGATCGCACAGATCCCATGGGGCGTGAGCCTCGCTTATCTGGTCGCGGGCGTCCTGTTCATCCTGGCCCTTCGTGGCCTGTCCAGCCCGGCCACCAGCCGTCGCGGCAACCGCATGGGCATGGTGGGTATGGCCATCGCCGTCGCCACCACGCTCTATACCCATGACGTGGTGAGCCTGCCTGAAATCATTGGTGCCATCGTCATCGGCGGCGGCATCAGCTTCATCATCGCGCGACGGATCGCGATGACGGACATGCCGCAGCTTGTCGCGGCCTTTCACTCGCTCGTCGGCATGGCCGCCGTGCTGGTGGGCGCAGCGGCGTTCCTCAACCCCGGTGCGTTCGGGATTTTGGATGCCGTGACGGGTGAAATCCATGGTGCCAGCCGCATCGAAATGGGTCTGGGCGTGGCGATCGGCGCGATCACCTTCTCCGGTTCGGTTATCGCCTTCCTGAAACTCAACGGCAATATGTCGGGCAAGCCGATCATGCTGCCGGGGCGGCATGTCATCAACCTGGGCACCCTGGCCGCGATATTGGGCCTGATCGCCTATTTCGTGACCGACCAGAGCCCCTGGATATTCTGGACCGTGACGGCGCTCAGCTTCATCATCGGCTTCCTGCTGATCATACCGATCGGTGGGGCGGACATGCCGGTCGTGGTGTCGATGCTCAACAGCTATTCGGGCTGGGCGGCCGCCGCGATGGGCTTTACGCTGGGCAACAGCGCGATGATCATCACCGGCGCGCTGGTGGGATCGTCGGGCGCGATCCTGTCCTACATCATGTGCAAGGCGATGAATCGCAGCTTCATCAGCGTGATCGCGGGAGGCTTCGGCGCGGAGTCCGGGCCTTCGGGCGCAGGTGGGCCGGTCATCGACCGTCCCTACAAGCGTGGCTCGGCCGAGGACGCCGCCTTCCTGATGAAGCAGGCCGACAGCGTCATCATCGTGCCGGGCTATGGCATGGCGGTGAGCCAGGCCCAGCATGCGCTGCGCGAAATGGGCGACCTGCTCAAGAAGGAAGGCGTCAGCGTCAAATATGCGATCCATCCCGTCGCGGGCCGGATGCCGGGGCATATGAACGTGCTGCTGGCCGAAGCGAACGTATCCTATGACGAAGTGTTCGAGTTGGAGGACATCAACAGCGAGTTCGGCCAGTGCGACGTCGCCTTCGTCATCGGCGCGAACGACGTCACCAATCCGGCGGCCAAGACCGACAAGACTTCGCCCATCTATGGCATGCCGATCTTGGACGTCGCCAACGCCAAGTCGGTGCTGTTCGTCAAGCGTTCCATGGGCGGGGCGGGCTATGCCGGCGTCGATAATGAAGTGTTCTATATGGACAACACCATGATGCTGCTCGCCGATGCCAAGAAGATGGTCGAAGAAATCGTCAAGGGGCTTGCCCACTAAGCCGGGCTTCCCCTAACCATCATGGGGACGGCCGGGCGACCGCTCGGCCGTCCCTTTTTCATTGCGGGGCAAGAACATCAGATGCGCAAGATCGGCCTGATCGGGGGAATGAGCTGGGCGTCCACGGCGCGCTATTATCAGATCATCAACGAAGCGGTGCAGCGGACCCAGGGCGGGCTGCACAGTGCGCCACTGGCGATCGAAAGCCTGGACTTCGCGGCGGTGGCGCAATGCGTGTCGGACGACGATTGGGATTGCGCGTCCGTCCCGCTGGTGACGGCGGCGCGGCGGCTGGAGGCGGCCGAGGCGCAGGCGCTGCTGATCTGCGCCAATTCGATGCATCGCGTCCATGACCGGGTGCAGGCGGCTGTATCCATTCCGGTCATCCATATCGCCGACGTGGTGGGGCAGGCGATGAAGCGGGACGGTATCACCACCGCCGCGCTGCTCGGTACGCGCAATGTGATGATGGAGAAATTCTATCGCCAGCGGCTGGTGGGCCATGGCATGTCGCTTCTGCCGCCCGATCCTGCACTGGCCGACCGGATCAATCACATCATGTATGAGGAATTGTCGGCGGGGCGGATCAACAAGGATTCGCAGCGCTTCATGAAAAGCGCGCTGACCGACATCGCCAAGCAGGATGTGCAGGCGGTGGTGCTGGCCTGTACCGAGCTGGAACTGATCGTCGACGTGAAGGCCAATGTCTTGCCGATCTACGACTGCACCAGCATTCACGCGATGGCAGGCGTGGATTTTATCCTGGGGGGGTAAGGCAAGGTCCGGTGCCCTGCCGCTTGGTCAGCGGAAAATGTCCGGGAATGCCTTTGTCATGGTGTCAAGACTGGGCGACAGGATGTGGGCCGGGTCAAGCCCAAGGGGGACTGCTACGAAGTTCCAAACGCGCGCTCCGACGAACTCGGCTACACTGGAATATTCATAGCCAAATAGGTCAAATATACGATAGCCGCGGTTAGCAATGAAGCCAAATAGATCTTCGGGCTGATATTTGAAATAGCCTGGCGCACTCGAATCCCATTCGAACGTAACGATAGGTTGGCTGTCGAATATTTTTTTAGCGCCTAAAAATGCATGATATTCCGCACCCTCAATGTCGAATTTGGCAAAGCGTAACAGGGCCACAAAATAATCATCGACCATGCTATCGATGGTATGCATTTTTACCTTTATTTCTTCGACTTCACCACTGGCGAGAATGGCCCGGTTCGCCAAGCCGCTAAGGCCAGAGTCATTTGCTTTGCTGAAATAGAAGGTGGCTTCGCCGGGTTCATTGGACACGGCGCATTGATGGAGGGTCAGTCGCGGCCGAAGATGGGAATAATGGAGATCTACCGTTGCCATCGTGCGCCGGGCAAGTTCCGGTGCTGCTTCGAAACCTACGACTTGACCGGCCTCGCCCACGGCCTCGCCCATCTGTATGAAATGACCGCCATGATTGACCCCGACATCCAGCATCGTATCGCCCGGCCGAGCATGGGCGACATAAAGATCTCGGATCAATCCTTCCATATCTGGCCAGGATCCGCCGTTCGCTTGTACCAGTCTATCAGCGAAATTATGACGATCCAACCGGCCGGCTACGGAACTGGCGAACATAGAAATCTACCCTGCTGCTGATAGGTCAGCCTTGCGGCTCTGGCCCTTGGCCTTCTTCACGCTGGTCGGAAACTTGTCAACGATCGTTCCGACTCGCCCGTTTCGGCTCACCGCGTCGGCGTCCAGGTCTGGGTTTTGCAAAGGAACGCGATGCAACCCTGGACCTTCAAGGTGCCATTGGGGTTGCGGTTGATCTTGGACTTGTAGCTTTTGCCGCTTTCGGGATCGTAGATCGTCCCTTTCCAGATGTCGCCCGCGTCGGAAAAGCCGGTCAACAAGGGCAGGCCCACCAGCGGGCGCGAGCGTAGCGCAGGATCGCTGTTTTCCGCGTCGGTGTGCGGACGGCCGGGGGTGGGTTTGAGGATCTTTTCGATCTTGCCGCACAGGCTTTTGCCGCACGGTGCGATGTGGACGATCGCCTTGCCATCGACGGTGGTCCAGCGGCCGGTCACGGGCTGAGCGGCCTGGGCGGGCAGGGCCGAGGCAGCGGCCAATGTGGCGATGGTGAATGCGATGCTCTTCATGCGATCCTCTCTCTTGGTCTTGGGACCAGAGATAGGCGGGATGCGCGGTGCCCGCCACCGCCATTTATGGCGGAAGCAGGCAGTTTGGCGCGAAACGCTACGGCATCGCGCAGCGCGTGGCCGCAATTTTTAGAAGGCCTCGCTGATCGAGCAGGCCGCCGGACCCAGGATGACGACGAACAGGGTCGGCAGGATGAAGAGGATGAGCGGCACGGTCATGATCGCGGGCAGGCGTGCCGCCTTTTCTTCCGCGCGCATCATGCGATCATGGCGGAATTCGGCGGAGAGGACGCGCAGCGCGGAGGCAAGCGGGGTGCCATATTTTTCGGTCTGGATCATGGTCGTCACCACGCCCTTGACTGCATCCAGCTTGACGCGCGTCGCGAGATTTTCAAACGCCATGCGCCGTTCGGTGAGGAACGACAGTTCGATCGCGGTCAGCTGAAATTCGTCGCCCAGTTCGGGATAAGCCTTGCCCAGTTCGCGTGCGACCCGGTTGAAGGCGGCATCGACGGTCAGCCCCGCCTCGGCGCAGATGACCAGCAGGTCGAGCGCATCGGGCAGTCCCTTGCGGATGGCGGCCGAACGCTTGGTCACCTTGTTGTCGATGTAGAGATCGGGCGCCTTATAAGCGAGTATCAGGGTGATGGCGAAGGCGAAGAAGCGCTTCAACGGTCCCCATTCCGGCTGGATGCCGACGACATAGAGCAGGGTGACGGCCAGTCCGCCGATGATGATCGGCATGAACATGCGGCCGAAGATCACGGCGACAGCGAGATCCTTGGACCGGATCCCGGCCTGGGCCAGGCGGATCTGGGCGTCCTTGAGCTGGTCGTCCTGCAAGACCTTCAGGCTCGACAGGAAGGAGCGCATATTGTCGGTCGTCTGGTTCTTCTTGACCAGACTGGCGCGGCGCTTGCCGGTGGAGGCGGTGATGCCCGCCTTCAACTGTTCGCGCCGTTCGTTGAGCGCCTTGACCCGCTTGGCCATCGGATCGCGCACGGTCATCACCGCATAAAGGGCAAAGAGCATGGCGAGCGTCGCCAGCGCGGCCAGCAGGGTGCCGACGTCAGTGGCCGTCAGGCCAAACAAGGTGCCGACTGGGGCAGGGGCGTCCATATCTTTTCTCCCGTCCCGATCAGATTTCGAAATTGACCATTTGCGCCATGATGAACGCGCCGATGCCCATCCAGCAGAAGCCACCTATGCCCACGACCTGCATCAGCGAAAGGCCAAAGAGGCCCGCCGGGTCTGGTGTGAAGAAAGGGCTCATATAGTCGAAGTTGATGTAGCAGATCATCCCGAACACCAGAAAAGGCAGCGCGCCGATGATATAGGCCGACGCCTTGGATTCCGACGACATGGCGCGGATCTTGAGCTTCATCTGCGCGCGCTGGCGCAGGACCGTCGCCAGATTGGACAAGGTTTCGGCCAGGTTGCCGCCGGTTTCCCGCTGGATCGACAAGGTGATGACGAAGAATTGAAATTCAGGCGTGCCCAGGCGATCGGCGGTTTCCTGCAACGCCTGTTCCATCGACCGGCCGATCTTGATCCGTTCGGTGATGAGCTTGAACTCTTCGCCCACTGGTCCGGGCACTTCGCTCGACACGATGCCCAATGTTTCCGCGATCGGCAGGCCAGAGCGCAGGCCGCGCGTCAGCAGTTCCAGGGCATCGGGGAATTTGGCGGTGAATTGATTGACCCGCTTGGTGATCAGGCGACCGACCCACCAGTGCGGCAGGCCAAGGCCCGCGGCGAGACCGAACATCAGCGCCATCAGCGGTGGAAAGCCGCGCAGCATCAGCAAGGCGGCAAGCCCCAGGAAGATGAATGCGCTGGCCGTCATATATTGGCTGAGCGTCCACTTCTTGCCGGTCATCACGATCCGCTTGGTCAGATTTTCCGGGTTGGGGATGAGCGAGACCAGCATCTTGGTTTCGATGGTGGTGGAGCGGTTGGAAATCGCCTTGCGCATGCGCGCTTCCAGCAATGCTTCGGCCGAATCGCTGTGACGGCCGCGGATCATCGCGACGCGGCGCTTGCGCGCCTTTTCCGGTGATGGCCCGGCAAAGGCGACGACGGCCAGGCCCATGAGGGTCGCCATCAACACCATGATCAGGATGAAATTGCCGTCCATTATCTACCCCGTCCTTCATGGGCTGCCGTCGCCACCGGGCGACCTGCGTCGTCAATCTTCCAGCGCGGCGGCCTTGTCCTTGCGTCGCGACGGCATCATGGCCCTGAAGTCGATCTTGCCGAGCAGGGAGTCGCCCTTTTTCGCGGCAGATTTTCCACCCGATTGGGCAGGGTCCACCTCCGCTGCACCCAATATCTCTTCGAGCAGGCTGGAGCAGGCTGCCCCGATCTTGCTGCCCTTGGCGGTTTCGGCCAGCGTCTTGCCGAGCTTGGCCGCCTGTGATGCCACGCGCAGGTCGAAGGGGATGAGGACATCGACCTTGCGCTCGATCGACTGTTCGAAATCCTTGCGGCTGATCTCCGGCGATCCAGGGTGGACGCGGTTGGCGACCACGACGACGCGGCTGTTGGGCGCGTTCGTCTTGAGCCAGGACAGAATGCGGATCGTGTCGCGCGCCGACGCGAGCGTGAGTTCGGTCACGACCATCGTGACCTGCATGTCGCTGATCAAATGGGGGTGCTGGATCAGCATGTTGCGTGGAAGATCGACCACGCTGCATTCGAAGACCGAGCGGAACTCCTCCAGCAATTGGTAGAAGGCACCGCCATCGGTCAGCATCGGCTGGCTGATCGGCGCTTCGGCCGACAGAATCGCTAGCGTGTCGCTGGCGCGGACCATGGCGCGCTCGATGAACAGGCCGTCGATCCGGCTCGGATTTTCGATCGCGTCGGTCAGGCCACGGCCCGGTTCCAGATCTAGGGCGAGCGCGTCGGTGCCGAAATGCACGTCGAGGTCGAGCAACGCGGTCTGGCGCTTCTTCTTGTCCGACAGCATCCAGGCGAGCGAAGTCGCCAGACTGGACGCGCCGACGCCGCCGCGCGTGCCGATGACCGCGACGGCCATATGCGGTCGGTCCGGCGTCGCATCGCGCGGCGCCATGAACACCGCCTGCGCATTGGCCAGCGCATCGCGCAACTGGTCGGCGCCGAACGGCTTAAGCAGATAATCCTGAATGCCGCTGGCGACGAGATCGCGGTAGAGGCGCACGTCGTTGACCTGGCCCGCCGCGATGACGACGGTGCCCGGTTCGCACACTTCGGCGAGGCTGTTGATGTCGTTGAGCGGATCGCCGCTTTCGGACATATCGACGAACAGGATCTGGGGCGAAGCGGTGATCGACAGGCTCTGGACCGCATTGCGCATCCCACCCTTGTTCACTTTTTCAGGCGCCCAGCCCATTTCGGCCGCCACGGCGCGAACCATGTCAAAGCTATGATCGTCGCAGACGAAGGCGTGGAACGGATCGCGTGGACCAGCCGCGCCGGGTTTCCAGGGTGCGTTCATGTTACTCGCCTCCTCCGGCCTGCATTTCCTTGAGTTCGCCAGCACCGGTCGGCGGCTTTTCGCGATAGGTGGTGATGGCACGGTTGGAAGTCGCCGTCCGCAAATTGCTGTCGGTGCCCTGGCCCCGGACGAGATCTTCTGGGTTCGCGACCATCGCCGCCAGATTGCTGTTGACGCCGCAGCCATAATTGCTCGACGCGCCCATGTTCATTTCGGCTTCCTGCTTGGCCGACCAGTCGGGACAGCCAGGCACGGTTGCCGTGGCGCGGCGCACGACCAGGCGCAGCATGCCCTGCGGCGCGACACCGGCTGCGGCTGAACTGTCTGTGCCGACCAGCAGACCCCGGCGCGCCGCCACGTCGGCGATGCCATCATGCAGGGCGGGACCATAATAGCCGTCCGATACGATCGCCACCTGATCGCCATAGCTGAGGCCAATGGAGGTGAACCAGTCGTCCAGGCGACGGGTTTCGGCGGGCGTCAGCATATCGCCAGCGCCAGCCTGAACATCATAGGTGTAGGCGGCGTAGCTGACGACCGGTTGATGGACCGAATCGACGCTGCGGTTCTGGCTATCGGTCACGCAGGCTGTCAGCGGCAAAGCCATCAGGGCCAATGCAGCCAGAGACTTGCGCGATAGACGGGTCGGGAGAGGGGAGGTCATGTCGTTCGTCCTTCCGTCAGAAACTGAAGCCAGGGGCGGCCGCGCCGGATTTCCCGGCCTTGCGGCTGTCGGCGCTGGCAACGACCGGGGCGGGGGTCGCCATCGCCTGCGGGCCGGGGGTCGGCACGCCGCTACCGGGCGCGCGGGTCGGCATCGGCGCGCGCGCGCCGCTGACGCCGTCATGCCCTTGTTGCAGGAACAGACCCTGGCCCACATCCGCGTTGCGGAATCCATCGGTCGGCAGATGCACGTCCGATGCGTTCATCGGTTTCACCAGATAGGGGGTGACGACGATGACCAGTTCGGTCTCGCTGCGCTGGAACTGGCGCGATTTGAACAGGCTGCCCAGGATCGGGATATTGCCGATGCCGGGCACCTTGTTGATGCCGTTGCTGGTTTCATTGTTGAGCAGGCCAGCGATCATGAAGGCCTGGCCCGACCCCAGTTCCACCGTGGTTTCGGCGGTGCGGCTCTTGAGCGCGGGGACGTCGGCATTCAGCGTGAAGTCGAGCGTCGACACGGTCGGGCGAACCCGCAGCGAAATGCGGCCATCGGCCAGCACGGTCGGCGTGAAGGCGAGTTGCACACCATATTGTTTGAACTCGATGCTGTTGCCCTGCTGACCGTTGTTGATCGTGTAGGGATATTCGCCGCCTGCCAGGAAGCTGGCGGTTTCGCCCGACAAGGCGGTCAGGTTCGGCTGCGCCAAGGTGCTGGCAAGGCCGCTCGATTCGGCGAGGTCCAGCGCTCCGGCAATGTCCATGCCCAGGATGCGAGCGACGCCGCCCAGGCTGTAGCCACCATTAGCGGGCGTCGTGAAGTCCCAGCTATTTGTTTCGGTGTTGAAGCTCGCAAAGTCCCTGGTGCCGCCGCCGACACTGCCAAGTACCTTGCCGCCGCTCCTGTCGATTGAGCTGAAATTCGTGCCGATCTTGTGCCCGACATCCTTGGCGACTTCGGAAATCTTGACCTGCAGCATGACCTGCAGCGGCGTCGCCATACGCAGGCGGCTGACCACGGTCACATCCTTGCCGACGAAAGCCTGCGTCAGCCGTTCGGCTTCGGCGGCGTCTTCGGGCGCCTGGATCGTACCGGTCAACAGGACCATGCCGTTCATCTTGTTGACCGCAACCTGCGCGCCGGGCATCGCCAGACGCAGCATATCGTCGATGCTGGTCAGATTGTTGCCGACCCGCACCGTGCCGGAAAACAGCACCTTGCCATTGGTGGCGGTGGCAAAGACCGTGGTTTCCCCCGGCTTCTTGGCGATCAGATAGAGCTGGTTCTGCGAGCGGACATGCACGTCGACCACATTGGGATCGCCGATGACCACATCGGACATCTTGGCACCCAGATTGACGACCCGGCTGCCGCCGACCGACATCAGGATGGCATTGTCCTGCGCGCTGGACGGGGCGGCGTTGACGGCCGTGCCGGGAACGGCGGTCGCCAGAATGGCAAGGCCGATGGCGAGGGCCGGGGCAGCGAGCGGCTTGACCGCGATGCGCCGTGCGAAGCTGTGCATGGTCTTCATCTTACTTCCCCCCGACCGGAACTTCGGTCACGCTGGTACCGCGGGCCACGCGGATGACTGGGCCTTTGAAGGCCACCGTGCCCATCGGTGCGCCATTGGCGGCGACCATCGGTGGCATAGGCGCTTCGGCCTTGGCGGGGACGGAACTGCGCTGATAGCGCGAGACGTCGGCGCCGGTGGAATAGGTGGCACCACGATCGACCGGGCGCGACGCGAGCTTGGCAAGCAGTGCCTTTTCGGCGTTCGGGCTGGCCCCATCGGGCAGTTCGACGTCGGTGCCGGCAATGGCCGCGTCCAGGTCGGAGGAATTGTCGGCCAGCGAGCGCAGCGACAGCGACAAGGAGCCGACCGTCTGAGCGACCGCGATCTTCTCGGCAATCTTGGGCGTCACTTCGATCGTGACGTTGGAATAGGTCTGCACCACCGGCTTGCCGTCTTCACCCATCGCATCCATTCGCTGGTCCGTGGCCAGGACGCGGATGTTGCGCAGGATGGTTTCCGACACGCGGAGCGGTTCGCCATCGCCGCCGCCCGCAACGCTTTGCGTCAGGACGAGGTCGATGCGGTCACCCGGAAAGACGAAGCCCGCAACCGAACTTTGTGCCGAAACGGGCACGGTCACGGCGCGCATGCCAGCGCCAAGCGCGGCGGCGAGGAAGCCCCGATCGCCCGGCTTGACCAGGCCACCCTGGGTCAAGGGCTGCCCGGCGGAGATGGCGGTGCGTACGACGCTGCCTGCAAGCTTGACCGGATCGGCCTGCCCCTTGAGATAATAGGCCTGTTCGATCAGATCCTTGGGCCAGGGCTGGAAGCGGAAACTTTCCGCATCGAGGATGGTGCCGACGGGCAAGGCCTTGGTCGCAACCAGCACATGGGGCTGATCCGCTTCGGTCGGCATCGACGAGGCGGTGGCCTGCGGCGTGCTCGAAGAACTCAACATGTTGCGTGCAAGCAAGGCTGTAGTGACTGCTATGATAAGCGCCCCCACCAGCAGCACGATCTTCTTGGCATCCATGACGAAATTCGCCTCCCTCAAGCGGCTACACTGCCCCCAGTGCCCTACTCATCCCGTAAATTGGTTAAGATATCGTTGGCCAAGGTAGCAGCCACAAAGCGGCGAGTGAGATCGCCACGCCATAAGGTATTTCGGGCTGGCCCAGCCGCCGGGTCATGCGGTGATGGATCACGGTCACCAGGGTTACGAGGCCGCCCAGCAGCGCCATCAGTACCAGCAGCGAGATGACCGCTTGCCAGGGAAACCACAGCGCCAAAGCAGCGAGCAGCTTGACGTCGCCACCGCCCATCATGCCCATCGAGAATAGAGCGGCAAAGAGGATGAAGACGATGCCGCCCACCAGCAGTTGCACCGCGACATCGGGCCACAGGTTGAGGCCACAGGCGATCCACCAGAGCGGCGCGAGCGCGGCGATGACGAAGTTGAGCCGGTTGGAAATGATCCGCGCGCGCAAATCGGTGATCGCCGCCGCAATCAGCAGCGTGCCCAGGGCGACGATCAGCGCCAGCCGGAAATATTCCCCTAACATGGGCACTATTCCCTAGACCTGATGACTTACCAAACCGTAACCATGCGGTTCATGGATTCGCCCCTTTCTCCGGCTCCGGCCTTCGACACACCGGTTCTGGACCGGCGCGCCTGGCCGATGGGCGGGCGGCTGGACTATTGGACCGCGCCCGACGGCTGGCCGATTCGCCGTTACCAATTGGGCAGCGGCGCGCGCGGGCGCATGCTCGTCATGGGCGGGCGCGGCGACATGATCGAAAAATATCTGGAAGTTATCGCCCATTGGGCGGCGCGCGGTTGGGCCGTCACCAGTTTCGATTGGCGCGGACAGGGCGGGTCGGGTCGTCTGACGGATGACCTGCTCTGCGGGCATATCGACGATTTCGCCGACTATATTACGGACCTGCGCGCCCTGGCCGATGATTGGCGGGCGCAGGGTAGCGGGCCAAGCGCGATGGTGGCGCATAGCATGGGCGGGCATATGCTGTTGCGGGCGCTGGCCGAGGGGATGACGCCACCCGATGTAGCGGTTGCTGTCGCGCCGATGCTGGGCCTGCACAGTGCGCCGCTGCCACGCTGGCTGGCGGTGATGGTCGCACAGGGGATGATCCGGCGTGGCAAGGGGCGGCTGCGTGCCTGGACGCAG
The DNA here is from genome assembly GCF_001713415.1 of Sphingobium sp. RAC03. Lineage (GTDB taxonomy): Bacteria > Pseudomonadota > Alphaproteobacteria > Sphingomonadales > Sphingomonadaceae > Sphingobium. The sequence continues at coordinate 2,450,941 of NZ_CP016456.1, forward strand.
AAGGAGGATTCGGAGCGGCAGCGGCGAGTGCGGCAGAAGCGCCTGACGCATGACCCGGAACGTTATGCCGACGAACTATGGTGGCGTGACCATAGTCGCGAGATCGCCTTGGGACCGCCAAGCTGGAACTGGGTCGCGCAGGCGCTCGAATCGACGCAAGCGCTAAGCCAAGGCGACGGCCTCACGCAGATCGACGTGCCTTTGTTGATATTGGCGACGCGCGTGGATCAGCTGGTGTCCACGCCCGCCATCCGGGCGGCGGCGGCCCGCATTTCGGGTGCGCAACTGCATGTCTATGGGCGCGAGGCGGCGCATGAAATCCTGCGCGAACTGGACGGGGTACGTCTGGATGCGCTGGGGCGGATCGATGCTTTTCTGGATGAGGCCGCCCGGTGAGCCTGCCCGATATCGTGATTGTCGGTGGCGGGATGGCGGGGGCCAGCCTGGGTGCGGAACTGGCGGCGCATGGCCGCGTGCTGGTTTTGGAGATGGAGCGGCAGGCGGGCTATCATGCGACCGGCCGGTCCGTGGCCTTCTGGGAAGAAACCTATGGCGGCCCGGCGGTCCAGCCGCTGACCACGGCATCGGGACCAATGCTGGCGGCCCCCGATCCCGACTTTCATGACGGCAGCTTCCTGTCGCCGCGCCGCACCCTGCATATCGGGCGGGCTTCGGATGAAGCGGCGCGCGATGCGCTGATCGCGGATTTTGCGGGCAGGGTGGATTTGCAGCCGGTCGATCCGGCCGCCTATGTGCCGGGACTAAGGCCCGACTGGACGCTGGGCGTGATGGAGGCGAGCTGCCGCGATATCGATGTCGCGGCGCTGCATCAGGCATGGTTGCGGCAATTGCGTCGGCGCGGGGGGGCGATGCAACTGGGCGCGCGGCTGATCAGCGCACGGCGCGAGGGGAGTGGCTGGCGGATCGAGACAGCGGACGGGCCGCTGGATTGTGGGCTGATCGTCAATGCAGCGGGCGCCTGGGCGGATGATGTCGCGCAGGCCTGTGGTGTCGCGCCGGTCGGGATCACGCCGTTGCGGCGGACGGTGGCGCAATTGCGCGTGCCGTCCTTGCCGTCGCCCGACCTGCCGCTGGTGATGGATCTTGGCGGTGGCTTTTATTTCAAGCCGGAAGGGCGCGACCGGGTGTGGCTGACCCCGCATGACGAAGTGCCCTCGCCACCCTGCGATGCTGCGCCGGAAGAGATGGCCGTGGCGCAGGCGGTGGCGCGGTTCGAGGCGGTGGTTGAATGGCCCGTCGCGGGCATCGAGCATCGCTGGGCCGGCTTGCGCAGTTTCGCGCCCGATCGCGCGCCGGTCTATGGCTTCGATCCCGACACGCCGGGCTTTTTCTGGTTTGCGGGGCAGGGCGGTTTCGGCATCCAGACGGCACCGGCTGCTGCGATGTTGGCGGCCAGCCTGATCCGGGGCGTTGCGCCACCAGACCCTCTCGCGGCGATCGATGCTGCCACCTATGATCCGGCCAGGTTTCGATCGTCAATCGCGCGGCTTGTGCTTTGAAATCAAATAGCGCCACACGCCCACGGCGTTGATGACGAGCAGCGCGACATTCTGCCAGCCAATCCCCTCGCTATCCTCGGCCAGAAAGCCCCAAGCGATCAACGCGATCGAGCTGGTGACGAACAGCACGAAGGCCCAGCCGGTGATCCGTCGGCCAAGGTTCAGTGAGACGATCAAGGCCGCCAACGTGGCGGCGCCCGCGCCATAATATTGCAGGGCAGTGAGGATGGTGTCGGACATGGATCTTTGAACGCCGGGCCAGCGCCATGGTTGCGATCAGGTAGGCAGCGGCCTAGGCAGGCGCGCATGATCGCCAGCATCGACCCGTTCCACGCCATCGCCATCAGCCGCGAAGCCCATGCCCTCGAAGCGCAGGGCCGTTCCATCCTGCATATGGAATTCGGCCAGCCATCGACCGGCGCGCCTGCCGCCGCCATCGCCAGGGCGCATCATGTGCTGGATACCGATCCGATGGGCTATTGGGAAAGCCAAGCGCTCAAGGAGCGGATCGCGCATCTTTATACCGAACGGCATGGCGTTTCGGTGGAGGCCGAGCAGGTGCTGCTCACCTGTGGCGCGTCGCCGGGTCTGGTGCTGGCGCTGACCAGCCTGTTTGCGCCCGGCGCGCGGGTCGCGACGGCCCGGCCGGGCTATGTCGCTTATCGCAACACCTTGAAGGCGCTCTATCTGGAACCGGTCGAGGTCGGATGCGGCCCGGCCGAGCGCTACCAGATCAGCGCAGCGGCTTTGGCTGCGCTTGATCCCGCGCCTGACGGGCTGATCCTGGCCAGTCCGGCCAATCCAACCGGCACCATAATTCCCGCCGACGAACTGGCTCGGATCGCGCAGGTCTGTGCCGATCGCGGCATCCGCATCGTGTCGGACGAAATCTATCATGGACTGAGCTTTGGCGAGTCGGCCCATTCGATGCTCGAATATGCGCCCGATGCGGTGATCGTGAACAGTTTTTCCAAATATTTCAGCATGGCCGGGTGGCGGCTGGGCTGGATCGTGGTGCCGCCCGCCCTGATCGACGCGGCGCGGGCGCGAATGGGCAATTTGTTCCTGACGCCGCCGGTGCTGGCGCAGCAAGCGGGGCTGGCGGCATTCGATTGCACCGATGAGTTGGAGGCGCATGTCGAAACCTATCGCCGCAATCGGCAATTGCTGCTCGACGCGCTGCCCGCGCTGGGGCTGGCACGGATCGCGCCGCCCGATGGCGCTTTCTATATCTATGCCGATGTCGGGCATCTGACGCAGGACAGCCTTGGCTTTTGCCAGCGGCTGTTGCGCGAGACGGGGGTGGCGACCGCGCCGGGGATCGATTTCGATCCGGTCGATGGGCATCGCTTCATCCGCTTCAGCTTTGCGGTATCGACCGACCGGGTCGAGGACGCGATCGCGCGAATGATCCCCTGGTTCGCGGCGCAGGGCGGTGCTTAACCCCGCGTCCGGTCGAACGTCGCCATCTCATAGGCGATCGACGCTTCGACCAGTTGCTCCCACAGGTCGGCAACGATGTCGGCAGGCGCACCCAGCCGCTCCGCCTCGGCGCAGGCATTGGCGATGACCTGCGCCTTGCGGGCCTCATCGCGCACGGCGCTGCGATCGGGCTTGATTCGGGCGGCGGCGCGCATATGCGCGAAGCGCTCGGCAAGAAGCGCGATGAGCTGGCGATCCAGCGCATCGACGCCCACGCGCACCTGCGCCATGCTGCTATAGTCGTCAGGGTTCATGAGTGCCGGACTAGGCCGCGCGTCCAGCCCTGTCGAGGGTTGACATGCCCGGCCCTTCTCTCCATAGGCGCGCCTTCGCGATTGGTCCCGCATCCCGGTGAAGCGGTGGCCCTGCCCCTGAGCGTTTCGACGCAATACGGACGTAGGCGATACCGGGGTAACGTTGTTAGCATATCGAAGGAATTATCATGACGAAGCGCACCAGCGCCAAGTATAAACTCGACCGTCGCATGGGCGAGAACATCTGGGGCCGTCCCAAGTCGCCTGTCAACAAGCGCGAATATGGTCCGGGTCAGCATGGTCAGCGCCGCAAGGGCAAGGTGTCCGACTACGGCATCCAGCTGCGCGCCAAGCAGAAGCTCAAGGGCTATTATGGCGACATCACCGAGAAGCAGTTCAAGAAGAACTATTTCGAAGCGAGCCGCATGAAGGGCGACACCGGCCAGAACCTTATCGGTCTGCTGGAGCGCCGCCTGGACGCCGTCGTCTATCGCGCCAAGTTCGCGCCGACCATCTTTTCGGCCCGCCAGATCGTTTCGCACGGCCACATTTATGTGAACGGCGTCAAGTGCAACATCGCGTCGCGTCTGGTGAAGCCGGGCGACGAGATCACGCTGGGTAAGAAGGCGCAGGAAATGGCGCTGGTGATGGAAGCACAGGCCCTGGCCGAGCGCGACATCCCCGACTATGTCGCCCCCGACGGTGCCGCCAAGGTCAGCTATGTCCGCGTGCCGACGCTGGACGAAGTGCCTTATCCGGTGAAGATGGAACCGAACCTGGTCGTCGAATTCTATTCGCGCTAATCGGTTTTCCGACAGGCTCCACGAAAAAGGGCGGTTCCGCAAGGAGCCGCCCTTTTCTTATGGGGGGCTATTTCCCCGCCGCGAGCAGGAAGTCGGCGCTCTGCTGGAGCATGTCGGCGCGCGCATCGCTGTCGTTCAGACTGTGCGCCAGCCCGTCATAGATGACCAAGCGGCTGCGCTTGCCTGCGCCTTCAAGTTTGCCTTGCATGATTTTTGCCTGGCTGATGTCGACATTGCCGTCGTTTGTGCCGTGAAACATCAGGACCGGGGCGCGGAATTGCGCGGCATGGCTTGATGGCGAAGCGTCTTCGGCCTCCGGGCCAGTGCCCATGCGCTGCTGCTGAACGAGGTAACTGCTGTCATATTGCGCGCGGCGCAATCGATCGCCGAAATCCGTGACGGGCGCGATGGCGACCACCGCCTTGAACAGATCGGGGTCGATGACCTGCGCCTGCAGCGCCGCATAGCCGCCATAGGACCAGCCCGCGATGGTCAGCTTCGCCGGGTCGGCAATGCCCTGTGCCACCAGCCAGCGTCCGGCGTCCACGACGTCGCCGATCGCCTTGCGCCAGGATCGATAGCCATTTTGCATCAGCCATTGTTCGCCAAAACCATAGGAACCGCGAAACTGCGGCTGGATTACGGCGAAGCCTCGCGCCGCATAATATTGCACCAACCAGTCGAAACCCCATTCGTCCCGCGACTCCGGGCCGCCATGGGGCAGGACGATGGCGGGCAGACCCTTGGCGCTTTCTTTGCCGGGCGGCAGCGTCAGATAGGCTGGGATCGTTACCCCATCACTCGCCTTGAAGCTCGTCGATTGCATCGTGGCGAGCTGGCGGCCCGCTAGTTCGGGACGATCCGGCATCAGGGGCGACAATTTGCGCGCCGTCCGGTCGAACAGATAATATTGGCCCGGATCGATGTCGCTGCCGGCCCATACCAGCACCCGCTGCCCATCGCTGCTCATGTCGCCGATGTGAACAGCCTTGCCACCCAGCGCCTTACCCAATGAGGTAACAAGAGAAGCTGCGTCTTTGTCGAAATACACGGCTTCGCGATGCTCCAGCACATAGCTGACGCCCACGACCCGGCGGTCGCGGCCGACCCGGATCAATCCGGTCACGTCGACTTGCGGATGGGCGAAGACGACTTTCTTTTCCTGGCCGGGGTCAAGCGCGATCGAGACCAGCGCGTCGCGACCGTTTGTCTTTTCAAAGCCATAGGCGATATTCTGCTGCGGATCGACGGCGAGGGGATAGAAGCCGCTATTGTCGCGCACGTCGTAGGTCGAAAGGTCGTCCCAGCCCGACTTGCCTTGTGGGCGATAGAGGAATTTATAGGTTCCCTTGGAATAGCCGGTTCCCTTGATCTCCTGCAGTCCCATGATCCGAACTGTACCGACGCCGTCCGAAATATAATCGACTGCCAATTTGGCCGGTGTTTCAACCCGTTTCCCGCTGCCACTGCGGGTGTCGATGCGATCGACGCCGAGCCCCTCCAGTCGCTTTTCCACAAGGCTGCCGATCTTGGCTTCAGGGACATAGGATCGGGTCATCAATATCGCGCCGTCTTCGCCAGGCAGCAGATCGACGATGTCACCCCCGCGAAAATCGGCATGCAACGCATTTTGGCCCCGCCGCTGGCTCAGCAGTTTGGCGTTGCCGCCGGATGCATCCACCGCGAAAATGTTGCTGAAGCCATAGACGTCGTCGGCATAGCGGCTTTCGCCATAAATCTGGCAAGCTAGGCGATCGGTCGCGACCCAATCGCAGCTGGAGAGATATTCCGGTTTACCGGTGGTCGTGGCCGCCACCGTCAACTCCGCACCTTCCTTGGCCTCCAACACATAGGCGCGGCTCGTTCGTCCTGGCCCCGCTGCGATCAGCGCGATTTTCTGGCCATCGGGCGAAATGCTGGCGGAAATCACGGTTTCGCGCGCGCCAAAGGCCTTGGCGAGGGCATCGGGCGGGGTTTGCGCCAGCGCGACCGGCGCGGTTCCGGTGGCCAGCGCCGCCATGATCACTGCCTTGCGATATCCGATCATGCCCATTCACTCCCCCATTGCCCCAGTAACAAATGGCTAGGCGAGCGCTGCAGACTTGGCAACGGCCTTGCTTGCCCTGTGTCCCGCACAGTGGCATCACCCTGCTATCACAAGAATAAAGGGTGCCTTTCATGCGTAGCTCCATCGCGGCGATTGCCGCCGTTCTCGCCCTTTCCGCCTGCGCCACCGATGGCATGGATGCGCCGCCCGCGTCGGTCGCTGCGGCGCCCAATGGTGCCGAGCCATCGATCGACACGATGAAGCGGCTGGTGCAGGAAATGTCGTCCGACGCCTATGAGGGCCGCGCGCCTGGCTCTGCGGGCGAGGAGAAGACGTTGGCGCTGCTGGTGGCGGAGTTCAGCAAGCTGGGGCTGAAGCCAGGCAATAAGGGCAGCTGGTTTCAGGATGTCCCGCTGGTCGAGATCAATGCCAAGAATGTGTCGCCGCTGACTTTCACGGGTGGCAAGAGTGCGGTCAGCGCCAGCTATGGCCCCGAAATGGTGGTCGGCACCTATCGCACGACCCAGCCGAAGATCGCGATCAAGGACAGCCCGGTCGTCTTCGTGGGCTATGGCATCAATGCGCCCGAAAAGGGCTGGAACGACTATGCCGGCGTCGATGTGAAGGGCAAGACCGTCATCATCCTGGTCAATGATCCCGACTATGAGGCGACGGGCCTGACCGGGCCGTTCAATGGCCGGGCGATGACTTATTATGGCCGCTGGACCTATAAATATGAGGAAGCGGCGCGACAGGGCGCGGCTGCCGCGATCATCGTGCATGATACGGTGCCCGCCGCCTATGGCTGGAACGTCGTGCAATCGAGCTGGACTGGCGCGCAGCATGTCGCCGACAGTGCGGATGGCAATGCCAAGCAATCTTCGGCGATCGGCTGGATTCAAAAGGACAAGGCGGCGGTCCTGTTCGCCAGCGCCGGGCTGGACCTGACCGCGCAGATGGCAGCCGCCAAGCAGGCCGGGTTCAAGGCGGTGCCGCTGGGCGCGGTCAAGGCGTCGGTGTCGTTCGACAATGACCTGCGCAAACATAGTTCGAAGAATGTCGTCGCGCTGCTGCCCGGCAAGACGCACCCCGATGAATATGTCCTCTACAGCGCACATTGGGACCATCTGGGCCGGTGCCAGGCCGCGCCCGATGGCGACGATATTTGCAACGGCGCGGTCGACAATGCGACTGGCACTGCGGCGCTGGTGGCGCTGGCGGAGGCCAATGTGAAGGCGGGGCCGACCGATCGCAGCCAAGTGTTCCTGGCGGTGACGGCGGAGGAATCGGGGCTATTGGGGTCGGCCTATTATGGCAGCAATCCGGTGGTCCCGTTCAACCAGACCGTTGGTGGCGTGAACATGGATGCGCTGTCGGTCGCGGGGCGCGCCAAGAATGTGGTGGTGATCGGCAAGGGCAAGTCGCAGCTTGATGCCTATCTCGACAGCGCCTTGGCCGCGCAGGATCGGGTCGCGACGGTGGAGCCGACGCCGGAGAAGGGCTATTATTATCGCTCTGACCATTTCAGCTTCGCCAAGCACGGCCTGCCGATGCTCTATTTCGAAGGTGGCGAGGATCTGGTCAATGGCGGCACGGCGGCGGGTATGGCCGCTGCAGAGGATTATACCAAGAACCGCTATCATGGGCCAAAGGATGAATATGATCCCAATTGGGATTGGACCGGGGTGCTGGCCGACCTGAAACTCTATTATACGGTCGGCCGCGATCTGGCGAATACGACCGACTGGCCCAACTGGGTGGACGGTGACGAATTTCGCGCCATCCGTGACAAGGACCGGGCAGGGAAATAGTCAGTCAACAAAGCTATGTTCGTTTCGCGCGAAGTCGAGAAACGCTGGCACCGCGCTTCCGCTTCTCGACTTCGCTCGAAGCGAACGGCGATTTTGTGCGTCACTCACCGGCCGGGGCATAGGTCCAATTCTGCGCCCGGCTGCCATCCATATTCGCCGTTTCGGCCATGAGCAGGCGCCCCTCCCGCCAATAGCGGATGCGTTGCGGATAATCATGGGTGGGATTGGCGAAGCTGATGTCCCGCACCCCTTCGGCTATCGCTGGGAAAATGGTCGCCAGGCCGCCTTCGGGGGCGCCGTGAAAGGCGAGCGATCCGTCGGCTGCGCGGACGATGCGCATCACTTCCCAGGACTGCAGTTTTTCGCCGCGCCCGGTGCGCCCCACGCCGATCATCACGCCGCCGCGTGGCAGCGTCCACACTTCCTCGCTCCAGCGATCGTCGCGCTTCTGCACCCATTCCCCGGTCAGCCAATCGGGCAATTCGCCTGCGCTGCCGTGGACGGGCAGCGCCAGCAACAGCGCCGCTATGATCGTCGAAACTCTTCTCTTCATGGCTTCCGCCCTCTGTCCAGACCCGATCCGGCACGCTATGGAGCGCGCCTAACGCCCGCTATCACGGATCGGCCTTTACGCCGAGTAAGGACGACATTGCATGACTTTCCGTATGCCTGCCGAATGGGCACCGCACGACTGGACCTGGATCGGCTTTCCGACCAACCCCGCTGAATGGCCCGGCGCATTCGATGCCGCCCGGACGCAGATCGCCGCCTTTGCCAGTGCACTCCATGCGGATGGACGCGGCGAAGAGGTGCGGCTGGTCGTGGCGAACGAGGGTGATGCCGATGCCGCGCGGGCCTTGGTCGCGCCCGGCGTGTCGATCGTCGTGCAGCAGTTGGGAGACGTCTGGCTACGCGATACCGCGCCGATCGCCGTGCTGAACGGCCATGCGCGGGCTTTGGTCGATTTCGGCTTCAACGGCTGGGGCGGCAAATATCAGATGGCGGGCGACGAAGATATCGGCGCACGGCTGGCGGCGACCACCGGCTTGCCCACATCGACGCAGCATTGGGTGTTCGAGGGCGGCGCGGTCGATACCGATGGCACTGGCCTGTTCGTGACCACCGAACAATGCCTGCTCCATCCCAATCGCAACCCGGACCTCGACCGGGGCAAGATCGAAACGCTGCTGGCCGGGAGCCTCGGCCTCTCCGACATGCTCTGGCTGGGTGACGGATTGCTGAACGACCATACCGATGGCCATGTCGATAATCTGGCGCGGTTCGTGGGCGAAGGGCTGCTGGCACTGCCGATCGCGACGACGGAGGATGATCCCAATGCGGCGATCTACGCCGACGCACGCGCGCGGGCGAGCGCCCATGGCGTTACCGTGGTGGACATGCCGTCGCCGGGGCGGGTGATGGTCGATGGCGAGGCCATTCCAGCCAGCTACATGAATTTCTATGTCGGCAACGCGGCCGTCATCGTGCCCATCTATGGCCAGCCCAATGATCAGGCGGCGCTCGACGCGCTGGCACCCTTCTTTCCGGGGCGGGATATTGTCGGGCTGCGCAGCGATGCCATATTGTCAGGCGGCGGCAGTTTTCATTGCTGCAGCCAGCAAATGCCAAGTGTTTAACATCAACCGTTCGGGCTGAGCGAAGTCGAAGCCCGCGCCTGAGCGCAAGCGAAGGCACCTCGCTATCGCTCGGTGGAGCCCTTCGACAGGCTCAGGGCGAACGGAGAAATAGACGACATGACCAAAGTAACCGTTGCCGCGCTCCAGCTCAGCTTTTCGGACGATATGGGCGAGAATATCGCCAAGGTGGCCGAGCATGTGACCAAGGCCGCCGCGCGCGGGGCGAAGATCATCCTGCCGCCCGAATTGTTCGAAGGCCCCTATTTCTGCCGCGTCGAGGACGAAGCGCTGTTCGCGCTGGCGCAGCCGACCGACAGCCATCCGGCGGTGCAGGAGATGCGCAAGCTGGCCAAGGATCTGGGCGTTTATATCCCGACCAGCTATTTCGAGCGCGACGGCCAGCATCATTATAACTCGCTCGCGATGATCGATGACCAGGGCGAGATTATGGGCGTGTACCGCAAAAGCCATATTCCTGACGGGCCGGGCTATGAGGAGAAATATTATTTCCGCCCCGGCAATACCGGCTTCAAGGTGTGGCCGACCAAATATGGCACGATCGGCGTCGGCATCTGCTGGGACCAATGGTATCCCGAATGTGCGCGGGTGATGGCGCTGATGGGCGCGGAGATGCTGTTTTACCCGACCGCGATCGGATCGGAACCCTATGATGCGGACCTCGACACCAGCCGCATGTGGCGGCGGGCGATGATCGGCCATGCGGTCAGCAATTGCATGCCAGTGATCGCCGCCAACCGCATCGGCGAGGAGGATGGCCAGCGTTTCTACGGCCACAGCTTCATCAGCGACGAATGGGGCGACCTGATCGCTGATGGCGATGCCAAGGATTTTGGTGCGCTGGTGGCGACGCTGGACCTGGCGCAGGCGCGTACCCATCGCGCAGGGATGGGCTTCTTCCGCGACCGGCGGCCGGAGCTATATTGGCGGATCGCGCAGGATATCTGACGCGAGGCAGGCGTCAGCGGCGGAAGCTCTCCGCCGCGGCGCAGGCGAGTTGGTCGGCGCGCTCATTTTCCGGGTGACCGGCATGGCCTTTGACCCATTGCCAGGTCACTTGATGCCGGGCGGTGGCCTGCACCAATAGCTGCCAGACCTCGGCATTCTTCACCGGCTTGCGGTCAGCGGTTTTCCAGCCATTTTTCTGCCAGCCGAAAATCCATTTGGTGATGCCGTCCATCACATATTTGCTGTCGGTATAGAGCGTCACGCGGCAGGGTTTGCTTAGCGCATTGAGCGCCTCGACCGCGGCCATCATCTCCATCCGGTTATTAGTGGTCTGCGCCTCGCCGCCCGATATTTCCTTTTCCTTCGCGCCAAAGCGCAGCACCGCGCCCCAGCCGCCGGGGCCGGGATTGCCCTTGCACGCGCCATCGGTGAAAATCTCTACGGTGGGCAGGTCGGTCATGCTGTCTCCTCCGATCGCATCGAAAGAGGCGACCGGATCATGGGTTATGCGCCGAGCAGGTCGGCTGCGTCGGCGTTGGCGTAGAAGTCGAGCCGGCGCAAATAGGCGAGCGGGTCTTTGCGCGTCACCAGCGCGTCGGCCGGCGTGTTGATCCAATCATAGGCGCGGGTCAGCAGGAACCGCAGCGCCGCGCCGCGGCACAGGATCGGGAAGGCGGCGCGTTCCGCATCGGTCAGCCCATGCGCCTGGGCATAGCCCGCACCCAGCGCCACGGCCCGATCGCCAAAGAAGGTCGCGCCGTCATGGCTGAACGTCCAGGCGCTATGGGTGATGGCCAGGTCATAGGCACGGACATCGGTGCAGCTGAAATAGAAGTCGATGAGGCCGGTCACCCGGTCGCCCAGCATCAGCACATTGTCGGGGAACAGGTCGGCATGGATGACGCTTCGCGGCAGGTCGGCTGGCCAGTGGGCGTCGAGAAAAGCCAGTTCATCAACGACCCGTGCGGCGAGGCCGGGGGCGATCTGGTCGAAATCCGCGCCGCATTTGCGCGCCAGATCATGCCAGCCCGCCTTGTCGAGCGCGTTGGGGCGTTCGCTCGCAAAGCCGTCGGCCGCGCGATGCAGTTCGCCGAGCGCCTGGCCCGCCGCGCGCGATTGCGCCGGGGTCGGCTCGGTCACGGAAATGCCGGTCAGGAACTCGATCAGGCAGGCCGGGCGTCCCGCCAACTGCTGCAATCGCTGGCCGCTGCGATCGGCGATGAAGCGGGGGACAAGGCAGCCGCGCGCGCCCAGATGGTCGAGCAGGTCCATGAAAAAGGGCAGGTCGGCTTCATCCACCCGCTTTTCATAGAGGGTGAGGATGTAGCGATGGCCCGAACCATCCGCGCCGGTGGTTTCGAGCAGATAATTACTGTTTTCGACCCCTTCGGCGATCCCCTTGGCGGAAACGAGGCGACCAGCGTCATAGCGGGTGAGGAAGGCGTCGATTTCTTCGGCCGGAACCTGGGTATAGACGGCCATGGATCAGACGGCCTCCAGCCCGCGCGGTAGCTTGAAAGCGATGCTTTCGCGCGCGGTTTCGACAATTTCCTCCGTCACGTCATAGCGCGCCGCAAGGCCATTCACGACTTCGCGGACCAATATTTCGGGTGCGGACGCCCCAGCGGTCAGTCCCAAGGTCGTCACCCCATCAAGCCAGTCGAAGTCGATTTCATCGGCGCGCTGGATCAGCCGGGCGCGGGTGCCTTCGCGCTCGGCGACCTCCACCAGTCGCAGCGAGTTGGAACTATTGGGTGCGCCGATCACATAGAGCGCATCGCAGCGAGGGGCGATCGCCTTGACCGATGTCTGGCGGTTGGACGTGGCGTAGCAGATATCCTCGCCCTTGGGCGCGGCGATGTCGGGAAAGCGACGTTGCAGCACGGCGACGATCGCGGCGGTATCGTCCACCGACAGCGTCGTTTGCGTCAGGAACGCCAGATTGTCGGCATCGGTGGGCGCGAACGCTTCTGCGTCCTCGACCGTTTCGATGAGCGTCATCGATCCGTCGGGCACCTGGCCGAACGTGCCGATGACTTCGGGATGCCCCTTATGCCCGATGAAGAGGATGTGGCGGCCAAGCTCGACCTGCCGTTCGGCCTGGCGATGCACCTTGCTGACCAAGGGGCAGGTGGCGTCGAGATAGGACAGGCCACGCTCCACCGCCTTGGCGGGAACGGCCTTGGGCACGCCATGGGCGGAAAAGACCACCGGTACGCCATCTGGCACCTGGTCCAGTTCCTCGACAAAGATCGCGCCCTTCGCCTTCAGGCTGTCCACCACATATTTGTTGTGGACGATCTCATGGCGGACATAGACCGGCGCGCCATAGGCTTCGATCGCCTTTTCCACGATGATGATGGCGCGGTCGACCCCGGCGCAAAAGCCGCGTGGGGCAGCGATCAAGAGGGTCATCGGCGGGCGGGCGGCGGTGGGCTCGGTCATGTCTTCGCGCTTAGGCGAATGTAAGCCACGAGGAAAGCCGCTTCCTTCCGGTTGCGTGGGCGACGGCGGATGGATAAGGAAGCGCGATGCTTTCGGCCGATGGGCCATGCCAAGGATTATCTGCCTGTGCCAAGGAACGTCTGTCTGTCTCGTGTCGCCCTGACTGCCATGCTGGCTTTGACCCTGGCGGGCTGTTCGCGCCGGGGAGAAATCGATGCGTCCGGCGGTATCGTCGCAGTGCGGTCTGCTTGCCCGGTGGCGGCGGTGCCGGCCTATACCGGTGACATCACGCTGTTCAACCCAGCCAACAGCACCGATGCCTCGGCGATCGACGTGGTGGCCAACATCACCGACCTGCGATCGACCTGCACCGATGGCGCGCAATTCTACACTGAAGCGACCTTCACCGTGAATGCCCGGCGCAGCGATGCGAGCGCGGCGCGGCAGGTGACGCTGCCTTATTATTCCGCCGTGGTGCGCGGCGGCAATGCCGTGGTCGCCAAGCGGGTGGGCCAGGTCACGCTCAATTTCGCGCCGGGCGACTATCGCGCCAGCGCGCAGGCGAAGGCCGCCTCCTATGTCGAGAAATCCTCGGCGACGCTGCCTGCCGACATTCAGGCGAAGATCGTCCAGAAGCGCAAGGCCGGTGACGCCGATGCCGCGATCGACCCCTTCGCCCAGCCGGACGTCAAGGCCGCGCTGGCACGAACCAGTTTCGAACTGCTGGTCGGGTTCAACCTGACCCAGGATCAGTTGCGCTATAACGCGACCCGCTAATCTTACCCGATTAACCTATCTCCGTTCGTGCTGAGTAGGGACTGAGCGAAGCCGAAGGCCCGTATCGAAGCATCACACGCTGCGCAGATCCTTCGATACGCCATTTCGACTTCGCTCAATGCCTGTCCTGAGCGCCCGCCTTGACAGGCAGTCGAAGGGGCTACTCAGGACGAACGGCATTTTGTGATGCAGGATATAATCTGATGTCCCTTTACACTCGTTTTACCGCCCATCTCGATGCCGTGCTGGACGCGCTGGAGGCTGAGGGCATTCTGCCCGCTGGCCTCAACCGCAAGCCGGTGACGGTCGAGCCACCGCGCGACCCCAGCCATGGCGACATGGCGACCAATGCGGCGATGGTGCTGGCCAAGCCCGCGGGCACCAACCCGCGCGCCTTGGCCGAGGCGATCGTTACCAAGCTGCAAGCGCTCGAAGAGGTCGACAGCGCCTCGATCGCCGGGCCGGGCTTCATCAACCTGACATTGACCGATGCGACATGGCGCGCGGAACTGGCCGCGATCCAGACCGATGGCGATGATTATGGCCGGTCCGATGTCGGGCAGGGCATCACCGTCAATATCGAATATGTCTCCGCCAACCCGACCGGCCCCATGCATATGGGCCATTGCCGGGGCGCAGTGGTGGGCGACGCGCTTGCCACCTTGCTCGAATATGCCGGGCATAAGGTGATCCGCGAATATTATATCAATGACGCAGGCGGCCAGGTCGATGTCCTCGCCCGCTCGGCGCACCTGCGCTACCGCGAAGCGCTGGGCGAAACGATCGCCATCCCCGAAGGCCTGTATCCCGGCGATTATCTGGTGCCGGTCGGGCAGGCATTGGCCGCCGAATATGGCGACCGGTTCGTGGACGCGCCGGAGGGTGACTGGCTGGTGACCTTCCGCACCTTCGCCGTGGCGAAGATGATGGACATGATCCGCGACGATCTCGCGCTGCTCGGCATCCATCACGACATCTTCTCCTCCGAGGCGGAGTTGCAGGCGGCAGGCAAGCCGGAACAGGCCGAAGCCTGGCTGCGGGCGCAGGATCTGGTCTATGATGGCGTGCTAGAAGCGCCCAAGGGCGAACTGCCCGACGATTGGGAACCGGTCGAACTGCCGCTGTTCCGCTCGACCAAGTTCGGCGACGATCAGGACCGGCCGATCAAGAAGTCGAACGGCAGCTGGACCTATTTCGGGGCCGACATGGCCTATCATTATCAGAAGGCACAGTCTGCCGACCAGTTGATCGACATTTGGGGCGCGGACCATGCCGGGACGGTCAAGCGCATCCAGGCGGCGGTCGCTGCGCTGACGGAAGGCAAGGCGCGGTTCGACGTCAAGCTCATTCAGATGGTCCGCCTGCTGCGCGATGGCGAGCCGGTGAAGATGTCCAAACGCGCGGGCAATTTCGTAACGCTCGCCGATGTCGTGGGCGAAGTGGGCAAGGATGTCGTCCGCTTCACCATGCTCACGCGCAAGGCCGATGCGCAGATGGATTTCGACTTCGCCAAGGTGGTGGAAGCCTCGAAGGACAACCCCGTCTTCTACGTCCAATATGCCCATGCGCGCATTTCCTCGCTCGGACGGCGGACGCAGGAGGCGGGGATTGCGCTGCCCGCAGCCGACCTGTCCCTTCTTGGGACGGCGGAATTGGGCCTGGTCAAGCTCGCCGCGCAATTCCCGCGCGTGGTGGAAGGGGCAGCGCAGATGCGCGAGCCGCATCGTATTGCCTTCTATCTCAATGACTTGGCGTCCGCTTTCCATGGCTGGTGGAATATGGGCAATGACGATCCGCGCGCGCGGGTGATCCTGGCCGACGATCCGGCGATGACGGCGGCACGGCTTTCCCTGGCGCAGGGAATAGGGCAGATTATCCGCAACGGCCTCGCCCTGATGGGCGTGGTCGCGCTGACCGAAATGCAGTGAATGAAAGCGGAGTGAAGTGACGATGAGCGACTATGGGCGCGGTCGACTCGATTTCGACGATGAGGACCGGCTGCCCTGGCTGGAGCCCGCGATCGACGATAGCGACCCGGAAAGCCTTTCGCCGCTGCGTCTGCTCGGCTTGATCCTGCTCGGCCTGATCCTGGTGGGCGCGGTCGTCGCCGGTGTGTGGTGGGTGCAGAATCGCAACGGCGCTAATCTGGCTGGTGAAGGGCAACTCATCGCCGCGCCGCCGCAGGACTATAAGATCGCCGCAAACGAAGCCGATGCGCGCAAGTTCGATGGCGAGGGCGATGCCAGCTTCGCCGCAAGCGAGGGCGTGGCGCGTGACGGGCGGATCGACCCCAGCCGCGTGCCCGAAACGCCGATGGCCAAGGGCACGCCTGCGCCCACCGGCACCAGGCCGGTCGTGCCGGTCAAGCCTGCGCAAAGCGTCTCCGCGCCCGTGACCGACGGCACAAGCAACACGCCCGTTGCCGCCACCAAGGCCGCGAGCGGCGGCGCGATGATCCAACTGGGCGCCTATGGCAGCGCGGCGGGTGCCAAGGATGCCTGGAGCCGCCTGTCCAAGCGCTTCGCCTATCTCGCGCCACTCGCCATGACCGTCGAACCGGCCCAGGTCGGCGGCGGCACCGTCTATCGCCTGCGCGCCAGTGCGGGGGGGCAGGCCAGCGTGATTTGCGGCAAGCTCAAGGTAGCGGGCGAAAGCTGCCTGATGGTCAATTAGAAACGGATAAAGCCCTTCGACAGAAGGGCCGCACATCGTTACCGTCGATGCCATGAAGCCTGTCATTTTCGGCCTGTCCGGCCCAGTCCTGACCCCTGACGAGCGCGCCTTCTTTGCCGAGGCGCAGCCCGCAGGCTATATCCTGTTCAAGCGCAACATCGTCGATCGGGCGCAGCTGCGCGCGCTGACCGACGATCTGCGCGCCTTGCATGGGCGCGACGATCTGCTGATCATGATCGATCAGGAAGGCGGTCGCGTGGCGCGGATGGCCCCGCCGGTCTGGCCAGCCTTTCCGCCCGGCGCTGTGTTCAATCGCCTCTATGATGTTGCGCCGTCGAGCGCGATTGCGGCGGCGCGGGCCAATGCCCATGCTATCGCCCTGACGCTAGCCGAGGTCGGCATCACCGTCGATGCGCTGCCGTTGCTGGATGTGCGGCAGGAGGGCGCAAGCGACATCATGGGCGACCGGACGTTGGGGGCCGAGCCGATGCGGGTAGCCGCGCTGGGCCGCGCGACGCTGGAGGGGCTGGCGCAGGGCGGTGTGGTCGGCATCGTCAAACATATGCCGGGGCATGGTCGCGCCCTGGTCGATAGCCATCTGGAACTGCCGGTGGTGAAGGCCGACCTCAATGCGCTGGAAACCGACCTTGGCCCGTTCCGCACACTGGACTGGGCACCTATGGGGATGACGGCGCATGTCGTCTATACCGCCTGGGATGCCGAACAGCCCGCCAGTCTGTCGCCCAAAGTGATCGGCGGGATCATCCGAGATGTCATCGGCTTTGACGGGCTGCTGATGTCCGATGATCTCGACATGAAGGCGCTGGATGGCAGCATCGCGGAACTGGCCGCAGGCGTCGTGGCGGCGGGGTGCGACCTCGCGCTGAACTGCTGGGGGCGGATGGACGATATGGTCGCCATCGCCGACGCCTTGCCCGATATGCGAGCGGAGTCCCGCCTACGGCTCGATCGTGCGATGGCCAGCGCCCCGCGCGGCGCGGATCAGCCGCCGCTCGAAGCGCTGCTGGCGACGCGCGACCGGCTGCTGGAACCGGTCGCGGCCTGATCGCCTCAGCCGCCGCCCGGTGAATTATGGCCGCCGGCGGGAACCGGGCCGCCATTGGGCGCATGGCTATGGTCGGGATTGCTGTCCCATTCGATATGATAAAGGTCGAACCGCCGGTCGCGCAGGTTGCGGACGGTCCCTTCGGCCCGTGCCCAGCTCAGGTCGGCCAGGTTCACGTCGGCCATCGTCAACGTCTCGACATTTTCGGTCGATTCCGCCGCAATGCCATCGCGCGCGAAGGGCAGGTCGCATGGCGTCAGGATCGCGCTCTGGGCATATTGAATGTCCATATTGTCGACATTGGGCAGATTGCCGACATTGCCCGACATCACGACATAGCATTGATTCTCGATCGCTCGCGCCTGCGCGCAATAGCGCACCCGCATATAGCCAAGCCTCGAATCAGTGCAGAAGGGCACGAAGATGATCCGCGCGCCCTGATCCACCAGGCGGCGGGCGAGTTCGGGAAACTCGCTATCATAGCAGATGAGGACGCCGATCGGCCCGCAGTCGGTTTGGATCACGTCGAGCGAATCGCCGCCCTTGATGTTCCACCAGAAGGACTCATTGGGGGTCGGGTGGATCTTTTCCTGCGTGTGAACCGAGCCATCGCGCAGCGCCACATAGGCGATATTCTGGATGTCGCCATCATCGGCGCGGGTCGGGTGGGAGCCGCCGATGATGTTGATATTATATTGCAACGCCATCCGCGTCAGTTCCTTGGTCAGGCGCGGGGTATAGCTGGTAAGCTTGTCGATCGCCTCCATCGGATTGAGCTTCTTGGTCTCGAACGACAGCAGGGGCAGGGTGAAAAGCTCAGGGAAAACGATGAAGTCGGACCGGTAATCCGCCGCGACATCGACGAAATATTCGATGTTTCGGACGAACCCCTCGAAATCCTCGACCGCACGCGCCTGCAACTGGCAGGTAGCGAGGCGGACGCTTTCGACGCCGCGCGGCACGCGCATTTCGGGCGCTTCGTCGGGATCGACATAGGGGTTGCGCCAGACGAGGTGCGCGGCGTGGCCGTCGGACTGCTTGTCTTCGGGCAGATAATTTTCCAGCACGCCCAGCGGCTCGAACTGGTTCTTGAGCTGGAAGCTGACGACCTGATCGCGGATCTTGCCCGCGGCGACCTTGTCCAGATAATCCTTCGGACCTTCGACCTTGCGCTTGGCGCGCAGATAGCCAGGCATCCGGCCGGCAATGACGATGCCGTGCAGATCGAGTTGCTCGGCGAGTTCCTTACGCTCGTCATACAGGCGCTGGCCGATGCGCAGGCCGCGCAGCTTGGGGTCAACCGCCATCTCATAGCCATAGAGCCATTCGCCAGCCGCGCTGTGGCGCGTGCCAAAGCCGTTGGCGGTGATTTCTTCCCAGTCATGCCACGCAAAGGCCATGCCCTTGCTGACGCGCATCGTCGCGCAATAGCCCACGACCTTGTTATCGTAGAGTGCGACGAAGCAGCCATCGGGGAAATTGTTGATCTGGCCGCGCACGGTAGCGGGGGAATAGTTGGGCAGGCCCGGATAGACGCGGGCGATAAGCCGGATGATCGCGCGCACGTCGGTCGGCACCGCCGGGCGCACCTCAAGGCGTTTCTGCGTGGCTGTCGTCATGGCTTCATTCCCTCGGCGCGATGGCTATGGAAAAGGCGGCACCGAATAATCGGCACCGCCTCATTCCGTTTCCGTACTGAAAGCTTCAGGAGCCTATCAGTTCCACTTGGCCATTTCGGCTTCCAGATTGACGCGGATCTGTTCGAAAAACTGTTCCGTCGTCATCCACGCCTGTTCCGGGCCGATCAGCAGCGCCAGATCCTTGGTCATCGCGCCATCCTCGACGGTCTTGATGCAGACGCGCTCAAGGGTTTCGGCGAATTTGGTAACTTCGGGGGTGCCGTCGAACTTGCCGCGGAAGGAAAGGCCCTGCGTCCAGGCGAAGATCGACGCGATCGGGTTGGTCGAGGTCGCCTTGCCCTGCTGATGCTGGCGATAGTGGCGAGTGACGGTGCCATGCGCCGCTTCGGCTTCCACCGTCTTGCCGTCGGGCGAGAGCAGGACCGAGGTCATCAGGCCAAGCGAACCGAAGCCCTGCGCCACGGTGTCCGACTGGACGTCGCCGTCATAATTTTTGCAGGCCCAGACGAACTTGCCGCTCCACTTGAGCGCGGACGCGACCATGTCGTCGATCAGGCGATGCTCATAGACGATGCCCGCCGCCTTGAACTTGTCGGCGAATTCGGCGTCGAACACTTCCTGGAACAGATCCTTGAAGCGGCCGTCATAGGCCTTGAGGATGGTGTTCTTGGTCGAAAGATACAGCGGCCATCCGCGATCGAGCGCATAGTTCATGCTCGCCTTGGCGAAATCGCGGATCGATTCGTCCAGGTTATACATGCCCATGGCAACGCCAGCGGCCGGGAAGTCGAACACTTCCTTTTCGATCTTCTCACCATTTTCACCGTCCCAGATCAGGCGCAGCTTGCCGGGGCCGGGGACCAGGAAGTCGGTCGCCTTATACTGGTCGCCAAAAGCATGGCGGCCGATGACGATCGGGTCGGTCCAGCCGGGGACCAGGCGCGGGACGTTCTTGATGACGATCGGCTCGCGGAACACGACGCCGCCCAGGATGTTGCGGATCGTGCCGTTGGGCGACTTCCACATCGACTTGAGGTTGAATTCCTCAACCCGCTGTTCGTCGGGCGTGATGGTGGCGCACTTCACGCCGACGCCATATTGCTTGATCGCATTGGCGCAATCGACCGTGATCTGGTCGTTCGTCTCGTCGCGCTTCTGGACGGACAGGTCATAATATTTGAGGTCAATGTCGAGATAGGGGAGGATCAGCCGCTCGCGGATCCATTCCCAGATGATCCGGGTCATTTCATCGCCGTCAATCTCAACGACCGGGTTCTTCACCTTGATCTTCGCCATGCGCCTGTTCGCCTTCTTCATCGTGGGTGGATTTGGCAATCGCCCTAGGCAAAGCGGGCAGAATGTTCAACTGCGCACGCATAGTTATATGACAGACCGGAGCCTTCGCCGGGATCGGCCGTTGTCAGGGGGAAGCTCTCTCCCTAAAGATGGTGGCCATGGACAATAACGAAATCACGATCGCCGCTGGCGGCAATGTCAAATGGCGCTTTCCCTCGGTTCATCCGGAGGGGATGAAATTCGGCCTGATCGCGGTCGCGATCACGGCGCTTCTGTTCCTCGTGGGATGGGAGGTGCTGGGATGGCTGATGCTGATGGTGACGATCTGGGTCTTCGCCTTCTTCCGCGATCCCGTGCGGGCCGTGCCACAGGATGAAGGCGCGATCATCGCGCCGGCCGATGGCCTGGTGACGCTGATCCAGCGCGTGCCGCCGCCGCGCGAAATGGCGGGCGTCGATGGCCTTGGCGATCAGCCGATGATCCGCGTGTCCATTTTCATGAGCGTGTTCGACGTCCATATCAATCGCACGCCGATTGGCGGCACGATCAAGTCGGTCGTCTATATTTCGGGCAAATTCCTCAATGCCGATCTCGACAAGGCGAGCGAGGATAATGAGCGCCAGCATATTTTGGTTGAACGCCATGATGGCGTGCGCATCGGCTTTACGCAGATTGCGGGCCTGGTGGCGCGCCGGATCGTGCCGTTCGTCAAGCCCGGCGACATGGTCGCGGCAGGACAGCGGATCGGCCTCATTCGCTTCGGCAGCCGGGTCGATGTCTATCTGCCCGCCGGAACCGCGCCGCGCGTGATCCTGGGCCAGCGCACCATCGCCGGGGAAACCATCCTTGGGCAAATGGGTGATCGCCGGGTCGTCGCCGGTATTCAACAATGAGGCGGCGGCGCGCCGTGCCGCAGGGCATGCGGCGGGGCATCACCCTGCGCATGCTAGCCCCCAATGCTGTGACCGCAATGGCCTTGTGCTTCGGTCTGACCGGCGTGCGCTACGGCATATCGGGCGATTGGGAACGGGCCGTGCTGTCGATCATCTTTGCCGGGGTGCTGGATGGACTGGATGGCCGGATCGCGCGGATGCTGCGCGGCGAAAGCCGATTCGGCGCGGAACTGGATTCGCTGTCCGATTCGATCGCCTTCGGCGTTGCGCCGGCCTTGATCCTCTATCTCTGGTCGCTGCACGCCATGCCGAAATTCGGCTGGATCTTCGCGCTGGCCCACGCCTTGTCCTGCGCGCTGCGCCTGGCGCGCTTCAACGCCAATATCGATGCGGAACAACAGCCGCATAAATCCGCCGGTTTCATGACCGGCGTTCCCGCGCCGGCCGGGGCGGGCCTGTCCTTCGTGCCGCTCTATCTGTGGTTGGTGACGGGCGAGGATCTGTTCCGCGCCTGGTATGTCGTGGCACCTTGGACGGCGTTCGTCGCCTTCCTGATGATTTCCAACATCGCAACCTATAGCTGGTCGGCGCTGCGGTTGCGCAAGCGTATCCGGTTGGAAGTCATTGCCTTTGCCGGGTTGATGGCGGCGTTGCTGGTAACTGATCCTTGGCTGACGCTGCTGTTGCTCTGCGCAGTCTATGTGGCCCTGATCCCGTTCGGCATCATCTCCTATGCCAAGGTCGTGCGGACCCGCGAGGCGGAACCGCCAACGCCCGCCTGAGAAAATGATCAGGCCGCGAAAATGCCGTTCGGTACTCGGACGGCGGAAACGCGGTCTGCATCGGCGGCACGGGGACGACGGATACGTACATGGTAAACAGGCGTGTGCGGGATCGGCTCGAACTGGAGCGCGGCGATCATCTTGTCATGATAGAGCAGGAACATCCATGCGATGGTTCCCACGGCCATCAGGAATGCGCCAAGAAACAGGGTCGCTGCAACGAATGTGAACATAACGGTCACTTTCCATCTTGCCATTTGCACGGCTGGCCTCACTATGACGGTTTCAACGGCGGCGAACCGCCTTTGTTCCGTTTGTTCACTTTATGTTCCGTTTTGCGGCGCAAGTCAAGCCTTGCACATTATTTTCTGCGGCGTTAAAGGCGCGCCTCATTCCACATGGGAATCATCATATCCGGTGCTGGCAGCGGTCTTTCAGACCATCTGCGGTTCCCGATTCCCAGAGGCATTAACCGGAAGGAGATTATCTTATGGCGGCTCCTGTTGTCACCATGCACCAATTGATCGACGCTGGCGCGCATTTCGGCCACCAGACCCATCGCTGGAATCCGCGCATGAAGCCGTACATCTTCGGCGAGCGCAACGGCATCCACATCCTTGACCTGTCGCAGACCGTGCCCCTGTTCGGCCGCGCGCTCGACTTCGTGTCGGGTACGGTTGCCGCCGGTGGCAAGGTGCTGTTCGTCGGTACCAAGCGCCAGGCGCAGGATCCGATCGCCGAGGCCGCGCGCAAGTCTGGTCAGCATTTCGTCAACCATCGCTGGCTGGGCGGCATGCTCACCAACTGGAAGACCATTTCCGGTTCGATCAAGCGCTTGAAGACCCTTGAGGAAAAGCTGCAGGGTGACACCCACGGCCTGACCAAGAAGGAAGTGCTTCAGATGACGCGCGAGCATGAGAAGCTCGAAATGTCGCTCGGCGGCATCCGCGACATGGGCGGCATTCCCGATGTCATGTTCGTGATCGACGCGAACAAGGAAGAACTGGCGATCAAGGAAGCCAACACGCTCGGTATCCCGGTTGTTGCGATCCTTGATTCGAACGTCTCGCCCGACGGCATCGCCTTCCCGGTTCCCGCGAACGACGACGCCAGCCGCGCCATCCGCCTCTATTGCGACGCCATTGCGGCCGCTGCGACCAAGGGCAACCGTGGTGCGCAGCAGGCTTCGGGCGTCGACCTGGGCGCGATGGACGAGCCGATGGCGGAAGAGGTTGTCGCCGAAGCCTAAGAGCGTCGCGCAACTGAAAGAATGACAGGCTAGGGCGCGCTCTTTCAGAGACGCGCCCTGCCGCATATTTGAACCACACTGATTTAGGAGCCGAAACATGGCCGATATTACCGCCGCTTCCGTCAAGGAACTTCGCGACCGTTCGGGCGCGGGCATGATGGATTGCAAGAAGGCGCTCACCGAAGCCAATGGCGACATCGAAGCGGCAACCGACTGGCTGCGCGCCAAGGGTCTGGCCGCTGCGCAGAAGAAGTCGAGCCGCACCGCGGCCGAAGGTCTGGTCGGCGTTGCCGTCGCCGGGACCAAGGGTGTTGCCGTCGAAGTGAACAGCGAAACCGACTTCGTCGCCAAGAACGAACAGTTCCAGGATTTCGTTCGCACCGTCTCGACGATCGCGCTCGAAACCGGCGCTGCTGACGCCGAAGCGCTGTCGGCCGCTGCTTATCCGTCGGGCGGCACCGTCGCTGAAAAGCTGGTCGCCAACATCGCCACCATCGGCGAGAACCAGACCGTGCGCCGCGTCGGCCATGTCGAAGTGAGCCAGGGTGTCGTCGTTCCCTACGTCCACAATGCTGCGGCACCGGGCCTGGGCAAGATCGGCGTGCTGGTCGCGCTGGAAGGCGATGCCTCGGCTGAGGTCATGGAGCCTTTGGGCAAGCAGATCGCGATGCACATCGCCGCTGCCTTCCCGCTGGCGCTGGCCGCGTCGGACATCGATCCGTCGCTGTTGGAGCGTGAGCGCGCGATCGCTGCTGAAAAGGCCGCCGAATCGGGCAAGCCCGCTGAGATCGTCGCCAAGATGGTCGACGGTGCGGTCGCCAAGTTCGCCAAGGAAAACGCGCTGCTCTCGCAGCTGTTTGTGATGGACAACAAGACCCCGGTCGCCGACGTGGTTGCCAAGGCCGCCAAGGACGCCGGCGCGTCGATCAGCCTGAAGGGCTATGTCCGCTTCCAGCTGGGCGAAGGCATCGAAAAGGAAGTCAGCGACTTCGCGGCCGAAGTCGCGGCGGCTGCCGGCGTCTGACATACGGACGTACAGTCTGAAACAAGGAAAAGAGCGCCCCGCTGGGCGCTCTTTTTTTTGGCGAACACCGCATCGGGCGATAGGCACCATGGAATAGTCTTCCGATCTACTGAATTGCCAACACCGTGCCGTCTCTGCCGCAGACGTGGCTTCGGGGGCGTGCGCGGTCGGATGGCTATCCGCCTGCCTGTCTCCGACTTTGGCGGAGTTTGCATTGTCGATGCACAAGATATTGTCCGGCGCGCTGGCGTCGCTGCTATTATGGACGGCCCCCGTGCTGGCGCAGGGCGGGATGGGTGGCGATATGCAGGGCGGCGGCACTGGTGGCCCTCCAGGCGGCGGTGGCGGTGGTGGACCGCCCGGCGATAGGGGCGGCGGGCCGCGCCAACCTACGCCGCCCAAGCCGATCAAACGGGCGCAGTTCGACAAGGTCGTGACGGCGATGTTCCGGGAGGGCGACGTCAACCGCGATGGCATGATCATGATCGCCGAATTGCGTAGTCTGTTCGATGCTCGGCGCGAGACGCTCATTCGCGCGCGCTTCACCAAGATCGACAGCAATCATAATGGCGCGGTGAGTTATGAGGAATTCGTCGCCTGGCAGCGGCAAATGGGGTCGGTGGCCTCGTCGGAAGTGGCCGGGACCGGTGACCGGGATGGTCCGATCGCCGAAGTCCTCCTGCCCGATGTCGGCGATGACCCTGGCAGCATGGGCCTCGCTGCGCTCATCGAACCGCTCAGCGTCGGCCTGATCGCCAACGCCAACAGCAATTACGACGCGGGCCTCTCGCTCGAAGAACTGCTGGCCTATCAAGGCAAACGGTTCGATGCGGCCGATGCCAATCATGATGGCTGGCTGACCATGGATGAATTGCGGCCCCCGTCGCGGGGCGGGAAGGCTCCACGGGGCAGTGGCGGACCGCCCTGCCTGCCCGATCGTCCTTGCTGACGGTTCCACTGGACGGTAATTGCGGGACGGCAAAGGCCATCCAGCGATGCGGCGCGATATTTGACGACAAACGCCCCTTGGCATTGGGCGCTGGGCTGACTAATGATCGCTGGCCTTCCCGCTAGCAACATGGACTCCCCACCGCCTATGACCCGGCCTGCCTACAAGCGCATCCTGTTGAAGTTGTCCGGTGAAGTCCTGATGGGGCAGGGCCAGTTCGGCATCGAGCCGGAAACCGTCAACCGTGTCGCGGGCGAGATTGCGGCCGCGCGCGACGCCGGATTCGAGCTGTGCGTCGTCGTGGGCGGCGGCAATATCTTTCGGGGGCTGGCTGGTGCAGCGAAGGGGTTCGACCGGACCAGCGCCGATTATATGGGCATGCTGGCCACGGTCATGAACGCGCTGGCGGTGCAGAATGCGCTGGAAAAGCTCGGCTACGACACCCGCGTTCAGTCGGCGATCCCGATGGCGTCGGTGTGTGAACCCTATATCCGGCGCAAGGCGGTGCGGCATATGGAAAAGGGCCGGATTGTCATCTTCGCGGCGGGCACCGGCAACCCCTTCTTCACGACCGACACGACCGCCGCCCTGCGGGCCGCCGAAATGAATTGCGACGCGATCTTCAAAGGCACCAGCGTCGATGGCGTCTATAATGCCGACCCCAAAAAGGTGGCCGACGCGACCCGCTATGACGAGATCAGCTTCGACCAGGTGCTGACCGATAACCTAAAGGTTATGGACGCAAGCGCCATTGCCCTTTGCCGCGAAAATAATATCCCCATCGTCGTGTTCAACATTCGCGAAACCGGCAACCTGGCGACAGTGTTGGCGGGGCAGGGCGTCGCGACGATCGTGCATAATCAGGAGCGCTGACATCATGGCCCAATATGACAAATCCGATCTGGAACGCCGCATGGCCGGTGCCGTCGAATCGCTGCGCGGCGATCTGTCCGGCCTGCGTACCGGCCGCGCCAATGTGATGCTGCTCGATCCGGTGACCGTCACCGTCTATGGCGCATCCATGCCGCTTAATCAGGTCGCGACCGTGTCCGCCCCCGAACCGCGCATGTTGTCGGTTCAGGTGTGGGACAAGACCAATGTCGGTCCGGTCGATAAGGCGATCCGCTCGGCGGGCCTTGGCCTCAACCCCATCACCGATGGTCAGACGCTGCGCCTGCCGATCCCTGATCTGACCGAAGACCGGCGCAAGGAATTGGCGAAGCTCGCCAGCAAATATGCCGAGGGTGCACGCATCGCTGTACGCAATGTGCGTCGCGACGGCATGGACAGCCTGAAAGCCGATGAAAAGAAGGGCGAAATCAGCGAGGATGAACGCAAGCGCCTGGAAACCGAAGTCCAGAAGCTGACCGACAGCATCATCGCCGACATCGACGCCGCTGCGACGTCGAAGGAAAAGGAAATCCTCGGCCAGTAAGCCGGGGCTTTCCTTTCGTGGCCATTGCCCGCATCCTGATCTGATGGCCACGCAAGCCAAGCCCGACCTGACCAGCACCGCGCCTGCCCATGGCGCGCGCCATGTCGCCATCATCATGGATGGCAATGGCCGCTGGGCCAAGAAGCGCCTGCTGCCGCGCATCGCCGGCCATCGTGCCGGGGTGGAAGCGGTGCGCCGGGTCGCGCGCGCGGCCCGCGACATGGGGCTGGAATGCCTCACGCTCTACGCTTTCTCCTCCGAGAACTGGAAGCGTCCACCCAGCGAAGTGGCCGACCTGATGGGTTTGCTGCGCCATTTCATCCAGGCAGACCTGGACGAATTTCACGCCAATGGCGTGCGCCTGCGGGTGATCGGCAATTATCGCGTCCTTGATCCGTCGCTGGTCGATCTGATCGAGGCCGCCGTTGCGCGTACCGCCGCCAATAGCGGTCCGGTCATCGCCATCGCGCTCAACTATGGCGCGCAGGACGAAATGGTGCGCGCGGCCCAACAGCTCGCCCAGCGCGTCGCGCGCGGGGAGATACGCGCGGATGAGATCGGCGTGGAGACGATCGGCGCGGCGCTCGACACCGCCGATCTGCCACCGCTCGACCTGTTGATCCGCACATCGGGCGAACAACGGCTCAGCAACTTCATGCTTTGGCAGGCCGCTTATGCCGAACTCTATTTCACCGACATGCTCTGGCCCGATTTCGATGCGGCGGAACTGGCACGCGCGCTTGATGCCTTCCGTCTGAGGGACCGCCGTTTCGGCGGCTTGTAGGCGATGGCCAGCGAATTGAAGACCCGCGCCATCGTCAGTGTCGCCTTGATCGCGATGGCGGTCGGTGCCCTGCTGTCGGGCGGTCTGCTCTTCTGGCTGCTGCTCGCGGTCGCAGGCGTGCTGATGCAGGGCGAATGGGCGGACCTGAACGGCGCCAGCGCCGAACAGCGAAAGCTGTCGATGTTCGCTGTGTCGGTGCCGCTGGCGATCCTGTGCCCGCTGGCGGCTGGCGTGGATGGGTTTGCGGTCGGCCTGATGATCGCGGCCTTCCTGTTCGTGATGGCCGCGACGCGGGGCTACAGGCTGGCCTGCGGGATCTTCTATGTCTGCGTGCCGGTGATGGCCTTGCTGTTCCTGCGCGGGCAGGAACCCAATCTTTACGGACTTCTGCTCGCCTTCTGGGCGCTGGCGCTGGTCTGGGCGACCGACATTGGCGCCTATTTCGCGGGCCGCTCGATCGGCGGTCCCAAGCTCGCGCCGCGCATCAGCCCGTCCAAGACCTGGGCCGGATTGGCCGGCGGCGTCCTTGCCGCCTTGATCACTGGCTTCCTGCTGCATCGTTTTGCCGGCCTGCCGATCCAGTTGGCGGCGGCGAGCGGCCTGCTGGCGGTGGCGGCGCAATTGGGCGATCTGTTCGAAAGCGCGATGAAGCGGCGCGCAGGGGTCAAGGATAGCGGGATGCTGCTGCCCGGCCATGGCGGGGTGATGGACCGGCTGGATGGCGTAGTGGCCGCCGCGCCACTCGCTGCCTTGCTCTATCTGATGGTGGGACAGGCATGATGCGGACGGTGTCGATCTTTGGCGCGACCGGCTCGGTGGGCATGTCCACGCTCGACCTCATCCAACGCGAACCGGATGCCTATCAGGTCGTCGCGCTGACCGCGAACAGCGATGTCGAGGGGCTGGCGCAAGCGGCCAAGGCAACCGGCGCGCAGATTGCTGTGATCGGCGACCCGGCGCGCTATGACGCGCTCAAGGCTGCACTGGTCGGGTCGGGTGTC
Organism: Sphingobium sp. RAC03; assembly: GCF_001713415.1. GTDB lineage: Bacteria > Pseudomonadota > Alphaproteobacteria > Sphingomonadales > Sphingomonadaceae > Sphingobium. Next base: position 2,479,475 of record NZ_CP016456.1, read on the forward strand.
GAGGCGGCTGCAGGCGAAGAGGCGCTGGTCGATGTTGCGGGGGCCGGGGCCGACTGGACCATGGCGTCGATCGTGGGCTGCGCCGGGCTGCGGCCCACCATGGCCGCGCTCAAGGCGGGCGGCACCGTGGCGCTCGCCAACAAGGAATCGCTGGTGTCGGCGGGCGGGCTGATGATGGAGGCGGCGCGCGCTTCCGGCGCGACATTGCTGCCGGTGGACAGCGAACATAATGCGATATTCCAGTGCCTTGCAGGCGGCACCCTGGACGATGTCGCAAGGATTATCCTGACCGCAAGCGGTGGCCCGTTCCGCACCCGCAGCCGCGCCGAAATGGCGGACATCACGCCGCAGCAGGCGGTCGCGCACCCCAACTGGTCGATGGGCGCGAAGATCAGCGTCGATAGCGCGACGATGATGAACAAGGGGCTGGAATTTATCGAGGCGGCCTATCTCTTCCCGGTCGGTCTCCATCGCATCGAGATATTGGTCCATCCCCAATCGGTGATCCACTCGATGGTCGAATATCGCGACCGGTCGACCTTGGCGCAATTGGGCTCGCCCGACATGCGTATTCCGATCGCCCACGCCCTGGCCTGGCCCCGGCGGATCGCTACGCCGTGCCAACCGCTCGATCTGGCGCGGATCGGTCGGCTTGATTTCGAAGCGCCAGACCCCGATCGCTTCCCTGCGCTGCGCCTGGCGCGGCAAGCGGCCGAGGCGGGCGGGGCCGTTCCGGCCATCCTGAACGCCGCCAATGAAGTCGCGGTGGCCGCTTTTCTCGCCGGACGCGTCCGCTTCCTTGATATCGCCATGATTGTGGAGGAAGTGTTGACCCGCTATAGCGCGCCTGCGCCCGATGCCATTGCGGATGTGCTGGCGGCGGATGCTGCGGCGCGCGTCATGGCGGGCCAAGTGATGGAAAGATTGACGGCTTGTTAGAAAATCCCGGTTTCCTGCTGACCGTTCTCGCTTTCGTCGCGGTCATAGGGCCGCTCGTTTTCGTGCATGAGTTCGGCCATTATATCGTCGGGCGCTGGTGCGGGGTGAAAGCGGAGGCGTTTTCCATCGGCTTTGGCCCCGAACTGCTGGCCTGGGTGGACAAGCGCGGCACGCGCTGGCGGCTTGCTGCGCTGCCGCTGGGTGGCTATGTCCGCTTCAAGGGCGACATGAACGCCGCCAGCCAGGCTGATCCTGCATGGCTGCAAATGTCCGCGCAGGACCGGGCCGAGAGCTTTCCCGCCAAGCCGGTTTGGCAGCGCGCAGCGATTGTCGCGGCGGGGCCTGCGGTCAATTTCCTGTTCGCGATCCTGCTGCTGGGCGGCCTTGCCTATTGGAAGGGCGATCCGGTCAGCCCGCCCGTGGTGCAGCAGGTCGCGCCCGCATCGGCCGCGGAAAGGGCAGGCCTGCGCCCCGGCGACCGCATCGTGTCGATCATGGGGCGTCAGATCGACAGCTTCACCGACATCGCGCCGATCGTTTCGCTGCGTCCGGGTGAAGTCCTGCCCTACGTCATCGAACGCGATGGTCAGCGCACCGCCATGACGATCGCAGCAGGCGAGCGGATCGAAAAGGACCGGTTCGGCAATATCTTCCGCCTCGGCCAGTTGGGCGTGATGTCCGACAAGGTCGAATTCCGCGACATCGCGCTGTGGGAAATCCCGGTGGTCGGTACATTGCGGACGGGCCAGATGTTCGTGTCCGCGATGGACGGCCTGGGCCAGATCATTACTGGACGCCGCTCCGTCAAGGAATTGGGCGGACCGCTCAAGATCGCCGATGTATCCGGCCAGGCCGCGATGATGGGGCTGTTCGGCTTTCTCACCTTCATGGCGCTCATCTCGATTAACTTGGGGTTCATCAACTTATTGCCAATCCCGATGCTGGATGGCGGGCATCTGCTGTTTTACGGGATTGAGGCGCTGCAGCGTCGGCCGGTCAGTCCGCAGGTGCAGGAATGGGCCTATCGATCGGGTCTGGCGCTGCTGATGACGGTGATGGTGCTGGTGACTTTCAACGATTTGTCGTCTTTCGGGCTGTGGAAGAGCCTGTCCGGCTTGATCGGTTGACGCGCATCGGGCAGGGAAGCCCGGTTTGGCGACGTCTGTTGCGGCGGAAACAAAATTTTTCGAGTTTTTGAGGTGATGCGGGTGACAGCGATGAACAGCAGCAAGAGGCAGCGCCCGGTCGTGGTCGCCCTGTTGGCGACGACGATGATCGCAGGTCTGTCTGCGCTCCCGGCCATGGCGCAGGACGCTACCGCGCCCGCGCCCGTGGTTGCGCCCGCGTCGCTGCCCGCAGCACAGGGCACGATCAGCAGCATCACCGTCACCGGCACGCAGCGGCTCGAATCCGGCACCGTCCTGTCCTACACCAAGCTGCGCATCGGCCAGCCCTACAGCCAGGAAAGCCTCGATCAGGGCTTGCGCGACCTGTATGAGACGGAATTGTTCGCCGACGTCCAGATCCGCAACGACAATGGTGCCCTGACCGTCGAGGTGAAGGAAAATCCGGTCATCAACCGCATCGTGCTGGAAGGCAATAAGCGGTTGAAGGACGACAAGATCCGGCCGGAAATCAAGCTCGCCCCGCGCCAAATCTATACCCGGTCCAAGGTGCGCGCCGACGTCGCCCGCATCGTCGAACTCTATCGCCGCCAGGGCCGCTTTGCCGCGACGATCGAGCCGAAACTGGTGCAGTTGGACCAGAACCGCGTCGATATCGTCTATGAGATCAGCGAAGGCCCCAAGTCCAAGGTCCGCCAGATCAACATCATCGGCAATGAGAAGTTCAAGGACGGCGCGCTGCGCAGCCAGATGGTGACCAAGCAGTCGCGCTGGTTCCGCCTCTTCTCGTCGGGCACCAGCTATGATCCCGATCGTCTTGCCTATGACCAGCAGAAGCTGCGCCAATATTATCTGACCGAAGGCTATGCCGACTTCCGCGTGATTTCGGCGGTCGCCGAACTGACGCCGGACAAGCAGGACTTCATCATCACCTATGTGGTGGAAGAGGGCGAGCGCTACAAATTCGGCGATGTGAAGGTCGAATCGGACATTCGCGACCTGTCGGGCGATGGCCTGACCAAGCGTCTGCCGATGAAGAAGGGCGATTGGTATAACGCCAAGCAGGTCGAGGATACGGTCGATACGCTGAGCGAGACCGCCGGCCTGTTCGGCTATGCCTTTGCCGAAGTGTCGCCGGACTTCAATCGCGACAAGGACACGCTGACGATGGGGATTAATTTCCGCATCGCCAACGCCCCGCGCGTCTATGTCGAGCGCGTCGACATCAACGGCAATACGCTGACGCAGGACAAGGTCGTCCGTCGCGAATTCCGTCTGGCGGAAGGGGATGCGTTCAACAGCTTCCTGGTCAAGCGGTCGAAGGACCGGATCAATTCGCTCGGCTATTTCCAAGAAAAGCTCGATGTCGAGCAGAAGCCGGGTTCCGCGCCCGACCGCATCGTCCTCGAAACCAACGTGCAGGAAAAATCGACCGGCGAATTGTCGCTGTCGGCGGGCTTCTCGTCGCTGGAACGCTTCATCGTGTCGGCGTCGATCACCCAGCGCAATTTCCGCGGCAAGGGCCAGGAACTGCGCACCTCGGTCAACTATTCGGCCTATTCCAAGTCGATCGAACTGGGTTTCACCGAACCCTATTTCATGGACAAGAATATCGCGCTGGGCGGCGACATCTATCGCCGCGATCTCAACAGCTTCCGCTATCTGACCAGCAACACGCGCGACACGACCTATGAGAATACGTCGACGGGTATCCAGTTGCGTGCGGGTGTGCCGATCACTGAATATATGTCGCTGGCGCTGCGCTATCAGCTCAATTTCGATGATACGACGCTGGACGAAGATACTTATTATTCGGACACGGACGGCGACGGCACGCGGGAGTGCGACCCCCTCATCGCGGGTCGTTATCTGTGCGATGCGATCGGCAAGCGCACCACCTCGTCGCTCGGCTACTCGCTGATCTACGACACGCGCGACAACCGCATCCGCCCGACGCGCGGCCATAACGTTGTGCTGAGCCAGGATTTTGCCGGGCTTGGCGGTAACGTCAAATATATCAAGACCCGGATCAACGGCTCCAAATTCTTCCCGCTGGGCAGTGGCTTCATCTTCTCGGTCTCGGCCGAAGGCGGCTATATCCACAGCTTGGAAGGCGAACGGCGCGATGCGACAGGCGAGCTGGTCGAAAAGGTCCGCCTGGTCGATCGCTTCTTCCTGGGTGAACCGCAGTTCCGCGGCTTCGACATTCGCGGTGTCGGCCCGCGCGTAAAGCGCTTCTATCTGCAACCGCAGACCAATGAAGATGGCACGACCAGCTATGTTCGCGACAATAGCAACAATAACGTGTCCGATGACGCGCTGGGCGGCAAGATCTACTATCTCGCTCGCGCCGAAGTCGAAATTCCGCTTGGCTCCGGCGCACGCGAAATGGGCCTTCGTCCGTCGATCTTCATGGATGTCGGTGCCGTCGCTGGGTTGAAGAACCCGACCCTTGTGAATGGCGATGGCACATTTGCGGGCTATTGCACCGTGGCGCCTGCACCGGGCAATACCGGTTCGACGACACAGGTCCGGGCGCCTTCCATCGGCAACTGCGACGCGGCGCCGACCGGGTTCGTGGCCAGTTATGCTGGTGGTGCCTTCGAAGAAGTCTATCTTGGGGACACGCTCAAGCCGCGCTTGTCGGTGGGCTTTGGCGTCAACTGGAATTCGCCCTTCGGCCCGTTCCGCATCGACATTGCCAGGGCGCTGCTCAAGGAACCTGGCGACGATAACAAGCTCATTACCTTCAACGTAGGGACTCAATTCTGATGAAGACCATGTTCAAAGCCGCGGCGCTCGCTCTTGCGCCCATGACCGCCATCGCCCTGACCGCCATGCCGGCCGTCGCCCAGACCAAGTCGGGCCTCGCCGTCGTCGATCTGGAAGAAGCCGTTGCCAAGAGCACGGCCTACACCACCGCGATCAGCCAGATGCAGACCACCTACAAGCCGCAGATCGACGCGCTCAACACGCGTCGCACCGCGATCGAAGCGGACCTCAAGACCAAGGGCGATGCGCTCCAGGCCGCATTGACGGCAGCGGGCAACAAGCCGACCCCGGCGATCGAAACCCAGTATCAGCAATATCAGCAGACGCAGCAGACCGCGCAGGCCGAACTGCAGCGCATGGGCCAGCCGATCGCCATCGCGCGCGCCTATGTCGAGGAACAGCTCGTCGCCAAGCTGAACGATGCGCTCAAGGCCGCCACTGCCAAGACCAAGTCGGAAATCGTGGTCAAGAAGGCCGCGACCGAGAGCTTCGGCGCAGGCGCTGACATTACCCCGGCCGTCATCACCGAACTTAATGCACTGGTTCCCAGCGTGTCGATCACCCCGCCTGCCGGTTGGCAGCCCGGTGGTCGCCAGGCAGCGCCCGCCGCTGCCCCGGCGCAGGCTCCCAAGTCGCGCTGATAAGAATGACGGGAGAGGTTGAAACGACCGCGCTTGGCCCGATGGATGTCCGTCGGGTCATGGCTGCGCTGCCGCATCGTTATCCGATGCTGCTGATTGACCGCGTGGTGTCGCTGGTGCTGGGCCAGTCGATCCACGCGATCAAGGCAGTTTCGGTGAACGAACCCTTTTTCCAGGGGCATTTCCCGACCCGGCCGATCATGCCCGGCGTCCTGATCGTCGAAGCGATGGCGCAGGCGGCTGGTGTGTTGGCGGTGGAATCGATGCAACTCGCCGACACCGGCAAGCTCGTCTATTTCATGAGCATCGACGGCGCGAAGTTCCGCTCGCCGGTGGAGCCGGGCTGCCTGCTCGACCTGCATGTCGAAGTGACCCAGAATCGCGGCGCGATCTGCAAGTTCAGCGGCAAGGCGATGATCGGCGACAAGTTGGCCGCCGAAGCGCAGTTCGTCGCGATGATCGCCGATCCGCCCAAGGATTGACACTGTCTTCAATCCTCCCCTGTAAGGGGAGGGGGACCGGCGAAGCCGGTGGAGGGGTGTCACCCTCTCGATAACGCGACACCCCTCCGTCAGGGCTACGCCCTGCCACCTCCCCTGCAAGGGGAGGATAAGGTTATCCCTTGCCAAGGTGCGCCGAACCCGCTAACGGCGCGCCTTCGCTATTTACAGCATCCACAGCCGGTCGGAACCGGCACATACGGAGCGTTACGCCATGAAGGCCAATACCCACCCCGACTACCACATGATCACCGTGCAGATGACCGACGGCACGACCTTTCAGACTCGCTCGACCTGGGGCAAGGAAGGCGACACGCTGGCGCTCGACATCGACCCCAAGTCGCACCCGGCCTGGACCGGCGGCAACCGTCAGATGGACACTGGTGGCCAGGTGGCACGCTTCAACAAGCGTTTCGGTGGTCTGACGCTGAAGAAGTAATCGGCCTTCCATGGTTGAATGAAAAGGGCGCCCACTGGGCGCCCTTTTTGGTTTGGTAAAAGAGTTCCGTTCGTTTCGAGCGAAGTCGAGAAACGCCCGCACAGCGCTTGCCGCTTCTCGACTCCGCTCGAAGCGAACGGGGATGATATATGTAGTCGCGGGCGCGAGGGCGTTACCCCGCCCGATCTGCATCCAGAAACGCGGCCACATCGTCCAGCGCGACATCCTTCGACAGAAATGTCTGGCCGATGCCGCGCGCCAGCAGGAAGGGCAGGGTGCCCGCCGCCATCTTCTTGTCGTGCAACATATGGCCCACCAATGCTGCGCCATCGGCAGTGACATGCGCAGAGGCCAGGTCATGGGGCAGGCCGACCGACCGCAGATGCGCGGTCACCCGGTCGGCATCCGCCTGCGGGCACAGGCCAAGCCGCGCCGAGTAGCGGAACGCCAGCGCCATCCCCGCCGCAACGCCTTCGCCATGGAGCAATGTGTCGGAAAAGCCGGTATCGGCCTCCAACGCATGGCCAAATGTGTGGCCAAGGTTGAGCAGCGCGCGGCGACCCGATGTCTCGCGCTCGTCATCGGCGACGATCGCCGCCTTGGCGCGGACGCTGCGTTCGATCGCATAGGTCCGCGCGTCGGGGTCGCCCGCCAGCAGGTCGCCGGCATGCGCCTCGCACCAGGCGAAGAAGGCAGGATCGTCGATCAGGCCATATTTGACGACTTCGGCATAGCCCGCACGGGTTTCGCGTGGCGGCAGGCTATCGAGCGTCGATGGATCGATCAGCACCAACGCGGGTTGGTAGAAACTGCCGACCAGATTCTTGCCCGCCTGCGTATTGATCGCGGTCTTGCCGCCGACCGATGAATCCACCTGCGCCAGCAAGGTGGTCGGCACCTGGATGAAGTGGCAGCCACGCTTGAGGATCGAGGCGGCAAAGCCGACCAGATCGCCGATCACACCGCCGCCCAGCGCCACGACATGGTCGCCCCGCTCGATCTCCAGCGCCAGCAGCGCATCGAGCAATTGCTCCAGATGCCGCCAGCTTTTGGTCTGTTCGCCCGGCGGCAGGATGATCGGCTCGGCCATGATGCCGACAGCGCGCAGGCTGGCGTCCAGCCGGGGCAATTGCGCCGCCGCGACATGCGCGTCGGTGACAACCACCAGCCGCCCGTTGCGGGCATAGGGGCTGAGGAACGCGCCCGCACGATCGAGCGCGTCCTGTTCGATCGGGATGTCGTAGCTGCGCGCGCCCAGCGCGACCTGCACTATTGCCATGCCGTCAATTGCTCCATGATGCGTTCGACCGTCACTTCATGCGGTGCGGCGACGCTTTTGACGTGGATGGGGGCGAGCGCATAGATGGGATTGCGCACCGCCGTCAGTTCGGTCAGCACCGTGCGCGGATCGCGATCCTTGAGCAACGGCCGCCCCTCGCGCCGCGAAACCCGGTCCACCAGCACATCGATATCCGCATCCAGCCAGATCGCCGTCGCCTGCTCCAGGATCAGCGCACGGGTGTCCTCCTGCATGAAGGCGCCCCCGCCGGTCGCGATCACCTTGGGCGCGCCATCCATCAGCCGGGCGATCACCCGCCGCTCGCCATCGCGAAAATAGGCTTCGTCATAGCGGGCGAAAATCTCGCTCACGCTCATGCCCGCCGCCTTTTCGATTTCCTCATCGGCATCGACGAACGCCAGCCCCAGCCGGGCCGCCAGCCGCCGCCCCACCGTCGATTTGCCCACGCCCATCATCCCCACCAGGACGATGGGACCGCGCCGGTCGACGGATGGGGGGAATTTGCTGTTTCGCTGCATGCCGAGCGGGGCTATACAGCCCCCCGTCACAGAGGCAAATCGCATCTTTTGCTCGTCGCCCGGCTCAGCCGCAGAAGGACACATGAAGAAAAATCGCAATTTCAGCAGTTTCGAAGGCAGCAGCCGCCGCCGTGGCACCAACTTGCCGATCCTGCCCATCGCCCTTGTCCTGCTGGTCATTCTTCTGCTCGCCTTCTTCTGGTCGCGCGGCGGCGAAAAGCCGCAGGTGCAGGTCGAAAAGGCCATCCCGGCCGAGAAGCTGGGCCAGTAAGGCATATGCGGGTCAAGGGGGGCACGTCTAAAGGGAGCAGAGCGAAATGGGCGCTGGGCAGCTTTGCCCTGGCCCTCGCTTTGCCTGTGGTCGCGCAACAGGCACCCGAATCGCTCTTGCCGCCGGGCTTTGGCGACGCGCCCGAAGCGCCGACGCCTGCACCAACGCCCGCGCGCCCGGCACCGGGCACGCCCGCAGCGTCCGCCTTGCCGACCCTCAACCCGGCAACGCCGCCCGATCTGTCGTTGCTGGCCGAAGCGGAAAACGCAGCGGCCGAAGAAGAACTGACGCCCGAAGAACTGGCGGCGGAAAAGGCGAAATATGATCTGCCGGATAGCGCGCGCCGTTCGCTCGCCCGTATCGGCGCACTGACGCCGCAGACGCGCGGGCTGGAGCCGGATGCGTTCGGCAACCAGTCGGGCAAATATCTCGCCGTGCTGATGAAGGAGACGCATGCGCCGATCCTGTCGCGCTGGGCGTCGATCCTGCTGCGGCGCACGCTTTTGTCGGCGACGGATACGCCGGCCGACATCGACGGCGCGGACTGGGCGGCCGAGCGCGCCTGGCTGTTGTTGCGCATGGGGGAGGCGGATAGCGCCCGGACCATGGTGCAAAGCGTCGATCCCGATCGCTACACCCCGCGCCTCTACGCCGTTGCCATGCAGGCCTATCTTGGCAGCGCCGATCCGGCCGGGCTTTGCCCCCTGTCGGAAGGCGCGCTGCGGGTGAGCAAGGAACCCGGCTGGGACATGACCCGCGCTATCTGCGCTGCCCTGTCGGGGGATCAGGGCACCGCCAGCGGCGCGCTCAACCAGGCGCAGCGGCGCGGCGTGGTGCGCGGCATCGATTATCGGCTGGCGGAGAAAGTCGTCGGCACCGGCTTCAACGCGCGTCGGTCGGTGAAGATCGAATGGGACACGGTCAGTCAGTTGACCGCCTGGCGCTTTGGCCTCGCGACGGCGCTCAATGTCGAAATCCCCGATGCGCTCTTTGGCACGGTGGGTCCGCACGTCCGCGCCTGGGAAGCGCGCGCGCCTGCCCTGAGCGCCGTGCGGCGGCGACCCGGCGTCGAAGTCGCGGCGCGCCTCGGCGTGTTTTCCAGCGCGGCGCTGGTCGGCTTCTATGGCCAGATGAGCACCGAAGGCGACGCGCCTGCCGACATGGCGGACCGGATCGACGCGCTGCGCACCGCCCATGCCGGGGCGACGGTGGGCAATCGTATCGGCGCGATGCAGCGCTTGTGGCGTGACAATGGCAATCCCGACTATGTCGGCCTGATCACGACCGCGCGGGCGGCAGCGGCGCTACCAGTGGCGCAGGCCGATGCGCGCGACGCGGCCAATCTGGTCGCATCGATGCTGACGGCAGGCTATGACCGCAATGCCGCGCGCTGGGCGCGGGCGCTGGGCCAAATTGACGGCGATGGCGCGGCCCAATTTTGGGGCCTGCTCGCGGTTGGCGCACCCAGCCCCGTAGTCGATATCAGTGACAGCCGCATATCGACCTATATCGGTGAGGTGGGACAAGAAAAGGGCCGGATGCTGATCGCGGCGCTGGCAGGCCTTGCGCGACTGTCGGCGGACGATGCCGCGTCGCTGGCACAGGACAATGGCGTGATGCTCGCCGCCAACAGCCGCTGGGCGCGTGCGATCGGCGCAGCGGCGCAGCGTGGTGAGAAGGCGACCGTCGCCCTGCTCGCGGCCGTCGGCATGCAGGGCCGCGACTGGCGCCGCCTGCCACCGGCGCATCTCTATCATGTCGTCGCCGCGCTTCATCGTGTCGGGCTGGACCCCGAAGCGCGGATGATCGCGGCGGAGGCGATCAGCCGGACCTGACGATGGCGGATGATGACGCCCTGATCGACCGCTTTCTGGAAATGATGGCGGCGGAACGTGGTGCGTCGCGCAACACGCTGCTGGCCTATCGCGCCGACCTGAACGGCGCCGCTGCCATCGTCGGCGGCTTGGTGGCGGCCAGCAAGGAGCGGCTGGGCGATCTCGCCGGGGCATGGGCGGCACTCGCCGCCTCGTCGGTCGCGCGCAAATCCTCTGCCCTGCGCGCCTTCTACGCCTTTCTCGAAGAGGAAGGGCTGCGCCTCGATAATCCCGCTACCGCGCTTCCTCGTCCAGTGACGCGGCGATCCCTGCCCAAGATATTGTCCACTGCCGAAGTCGATTCGCTCTTTGCGCTGATCGACGAGCGGCTGGCGGTGGCGCATCCTGCGCCGCACGACCGGCGGCTGTCCGCCTTGATCGAACTGCTCTACGGGTCGGGCCTGCGCGCGACCGAACTGGTGTCGCTGCCGCGCCGCGCGCTGGCATCGGATCGGCCCTTCCTGATCCTCAAGGGCAAGGGCGGACGGGAGCGGCTGGTGCCGATCTCCGATCGCGCACGCGCTGCGGTCGCAACCTGGCTGACCCATGTGCCGCTCGACAGTCCGTGGCTCTTCCCGTCGGGGAAATCCTATCTCAGCCGCATCCGCCTCTATCAACTGGTCAAGGCGCTGGCCGCCGCGGCGGGCATCGCGCCGGAACGGGTCAGCCCCCATGTGCTGCGCCACGCCTTCGCCACCCATTTGCTGGAGGGCGGCGCGGATCTGCGCGCGCTCCAATCGATGCTGGGCCATGCCGATATCGGCACCACGCAAATCTACACCCATGTCGATAGCCGCCGGCTGATCGAATTGGTCAACAGCCGCCATCCGCTGGCGACGATGGTGCAACGCTGCGTTGACGACGGCGCGTCGCCGCCCTAACGCCAGCGCCATGGTTAGCTTTCTGGAATTTGAAAAGCCCATCGCCGAACTGGAGGCGCGCATCGTCGAATTGCGCGCCACGGCGAGCGCTGGCGACATTAACATTGACGGCGAAATCGCGACGCTGGAGCAGCGCGCGGCCAAGATGCTGGGCGACACCTATGCCAAGCTGACGCCGTGGCAGAAGACGCAGGTCGCCCGCCACGCCGAACGGCCGCATTTCAAGGATTATGTCGCCGGGCTGTTCGACAATTTCATGCCGCTGGCGGGGGACCGCGCTTTCTCTGACGATCAGGCGATCGTCGGCGGCTTTGCCACGCTTGGCGATCGGCGGCTGATGGTCATCGGCCATGAAAAGGGCGACGATACCGCCAGCCGCGTGCGGCATAATTTCGGCATGGCCAAGCCCGAAGGCTATCGCAAGGCGATCCGCCTGATGGAACTGGCCGACCGTTTTGGTCTGCCCGTCGTTACGCTGGTCGACACATCCGGCGCCTTTCCGGGCGTGCAGGCCGAAGAGCGCGGCCAGGCCGAGGCGATCGCGCGCTCGACCGAAGCCTGCCTCAAACTGGGCGTGCCGATGGTCGCCGCCGTGGTCGGCGAAGGCGGATCGGGCGGCGCGATTGCGCTGGCGGCTGCCAATCGCGTGCTGATGTTCGAACATGCGGTCTATTCGGTGATTTCGCCCGAAGGCTGCGCCTCGATCCTGTGGCGCACAGCGGCCAAGGCCAGCGAAGCGGCGACGGCGATGCAGGTCACGGCCCAGCATCTCAAGGCGCTGGGCGTCATCGACCGGATCGTGCCGGAACCGATGGGCGGCGCGCATCGCGACCCGGTTCAGGCGATCGCCAATCTGGGCACCGCAATCGAAGCGGAACTGGACGCCTTGTCGAACATGGATGCCGGTGCGCTGCGCACTGACCGGGCCGATAAATTTCTGGCCATAGGCGCCTGAACTACCGTCTTTTTTGGAACAGCTGACCCCTGTTTCTCGTTACGTGTGGGTAATGGGAATGGGATGGGATAAAGTGATGAACCGGAAGATGATGTTTGGCTGTTCGGCCGCCGCCCTGGTCGTGGCCGCCAGCGCGCCTGCCGTGATCGGGCAGCAGCGAGCGATCCGCACGGTGAGTTCGATCAGCGCGCAGGACAAGAGCAGCGGGGCCAAGCAGCACCCGGAATTGCTCAAGGAATTTGGCGGCGGCTATAGCGGTGCCCAGGCGAAATATGTCGAAAGCGTCGGACGGCGCATCGCGGTCCAGTCCGGCCTGTCCAACGCCCAAAGCGACTTCACCGTTACCCTGCTCAATTCGCCGGTAAACAACGCTTTCGCGATTCCGGGCGGCTATGTCTATGTCACGCGCCAGCTGATGGCGCTGATGAATGACGAGGCGGAACTGGCCGGCGTGCTGGGGCATGAGGTCGGCCATGTCGCCGCCCAACATGGCCAGCGGCGGCAAAAGACCGCGCAGCGCAACGCGATCGGCGGCGCGCTGCTCGGCGCTTTGGCGGGCGCCTTCCTGGGTGATTCGGGCTTCGGCAACCTCATTCAGAAGGGCATCGGCACCGGCAGCCAGTTGTTGACGCTCAAATTCTCGCGCAGCCAGGAATATGAGGCGGATGATCTGGGCATCCGCTATCTGGCATCGGGCGGCTATGATCCCCGCGCTTTGTCCGACATGCTGGCCTCATTGGCGGCACAGAGCAATCTGGACGCGCGTCTGGCGGGCAGCGCCCGGTCGACCCCGGAATGGGCCAGCACCCATCCTGATCCCGCTTCGCGCGTCAACCGCGCGGCCCGCGGCGCGGGCGGCAGTGGCTCAAAGGCCACGGTGCGCAATCGCGACGTCTTTCTCGCCGCGCTCGATGGCATCCTGTACGGCGATGATCCCAAGCAGGGCATCATCGAAGGCAATCGGTTCCGTCACCCCGACCTGCGCCTCAGCTTTGCTGCGCCCTCCGGATTCGGCATGGAAAATGGGTCTGACGCTGTGTCGATCATGGGCTCCGGCGGGCAGGCGCAATTCAGCGCGGCCCCTTATTCGGGCAATCTGGCCAGCTATATAGATGGTGTCTTTGCGCAGATGGGCGGCGGGCAGGGGAATGTCCCCACCGGCACCGTCAGTCGCACCACCGTCAACGGCCTACCCGCGGCATGGCGGACCGTGCGCGCCACCAGCCAGTCACGCCAAGTTGATGCCACGGTATTCGCCTATGATTTCGGGGGCGGGAAAGCCTATCATTTCCTGCTGCTGACGCCCGCGGGCCAGGGGATCGCGCCATTCACCGCGATGGTCCAGTCGATGCAGCGGCTATCCGCGCAGGATGCAGCGACCATCAAACCGCGCCGCATCGATGTCGTGACTGTAAAATCCGGCGACACCGTCCAGTCGCTGAGCCAGCGGATGGCCTATCCCGACTATAAGCTGGAACGGTTTTTGACGATCAACGCGCTGAACGCCAACGCATCCTTGCGCGCCGGGCAAAAGGTGAAGATCGTTATCTGAATGAAATAAAAACAAGGGGGAGAATTGCTTCTCCCCCTTGTTCAAATAGTAATAGCATCAAGCCAGATAAATCTTAGGTACCGCTTTTCGTGTTGCCATTGGCGATAGCAGTTGACGTCTTGGTGAAGGTCGTCTTCAGATTGTCGCCGAGGCTCGTCATGGCAGTGATAGCCGCGACGGCGATCAAGGCGGCGATCAAGCCATATTCGATCGCGGTCGCGCCTTCTTCGTTCTTCAACATCTTGCGAATGAACTGCATTGTAAATCTCCTGATGGGAAACGATGTATAACTACCCGGCCGCCCCGCCTTGGAAGTTCGTGGTCAGCGAAAATTTTTCTAGCGAATATCAGTTGATGAATCTTTAATGCCGAGAAAAATTGTAAATTGATTATGGTTAAATCGCATTAACTTCCTCAGCCATGTTGTTCCACATGCTTGTAGTGTTGTTCGCCATGCTCTCGACCGCGACCATGATCAATAGCGTGATCATCGCAAGAATGAAGGCATATTCTATCGTAGTTGCAGCTCGTTCACACCGTAGCGATTGCAAGCGGTCGATGATTTTACTCAGCCCACGCATACGGCCCCCACTTCGCTACAGACAGTCCCGCTTAGGCCTGTAAAGCATGCGTAGTTAACAAAGCCCTTGTCTGGATGAAGATGACGAAAATTTTGCCATTGCTCGTGGTCGCGGTCGCCCTGATCGACGCGGATGGCCGCGTTCTGCTACAACAACGCCCGCCGGGAAAGGCGATGGCCGATCTGTGGGAATTTCCGGGGGGGAAGGTCGAGCCGGGCGAAACACCCGAAGCCGCGTTGATCCGCGAGCTGGAAGAAGAACTGGGCATCCGCACCCACGCCAGCTGCCTCGCCCCTGCCACCTTCGCCAGCGAGCCGCTCGATGACCGGCATCTGCTGCTATTGCTTTACGTCTGTCGCAAGTGGGAGGGGGTGCCGCATCCCCATCATGCGACGGCGCTCAAATGGGTGCGCCCCGCGCAAATGTATGCGCTTCCCATGCCGCCTGCAGACCTGCCGCTGATCGGGATATTGGAAGCCTTGCTGTAAAGCGAAGGGCACCGGTGTCCCGGTGCCCGTGAAGATCAGTCTTCCTTCGCCTTGCTCTGCAACTGGATATAATTCTGGATGCCCATGCGTTCGATCATCTCGAACTGGGTTTCCAGCGTATCGACATGTTCTTCCTCGCTTTCGAGGATATATTGGAACAGGTCGCGGCTGACATAGTCGCGGATCGTCTCGCAATAGGCGATGGCATCGCGCAGCACCGGCAGCGCCTCATATTCCAGCTCCAGATCCGACTTGAGAATTTCCTCCACCGTCTCGCCGATCTTGAGGCGGCCGAGCAGCTGAAAATTGGGCAGGCCGTCGAGGAAGAGGATGCGCTCCGCCACCTTGTCGGCATGCTTCATCTCGTCGATCGATTCGGAATATTCGAACTTGGCGAGCTTTTCGATGCCCCAATGGTTGAGCATGCGATAGTGCAGGAAATATTGATTGATCGCGGTCAACTCGTTGCGGAGCACCTCGTTCAGATAATCGATGACTTTCGGGTCGCCTTTCATGGCGTTTACTCCGGCTGTTAGGAAAGCCGGATCTATAGACCCTGTGCAGGATACTGTTAAGTCAAAAAACCCAGGAAAATCAAGGTTTTTTGGGACGCTATTGCGTCAAGGTCGCGATTGTTGCGTGCGGATGATTTGCAATGCTATCAGGCCGAAGCTCGCTCCGCCGCGATGATGGTGCGGGCAAAGGGAACGCACTGGCCGCATTTGGGACGACGGCCGAAACGCGCATAAGCGCTGCACGGCGTATCCGCGCCATCGCGCACGGCTTCCTTCAGATCCTTCTCACGAATGGCATTACAGATGCACACGACCATCGAAGCACTCTCCTGTTGGAGCAGAGATAGCGCGGATGATAATGGGTCGCAATAGTAAAATGCACGCTTTTGCGACGCGGTCTCATATTTACATGATTTTGCGTTCAACGAATCCATAACGTTGAGCACGGGGTGACGTAAGTATTCTTTGAAAGCATCGTCACTAAGCATAAGGTCTATGATCGCAACGTTAGTCAGAATATTTAAATAGCTTACATTTCCAGAAAATGTAAAGTTTTTCAAAATATCTTACGTATGCGCGCCAGATTTTTCTAGCAGTATCGATTTTGGATAGGTTAATGTCCCATAATTGGTTATAGAAACAGATAATAATTTTAAAGGAAGACAGCGATGACGACCTTTACGGGCCAACCTAATTCCGATGACTTCTTTTTGGGTAGCGCTACAGACGATATTTTCCAATATGCGGTAGCTAATCTAAATGCGGCCGACGTGTTTCGAGGAAGGCAGGGTACAGATACGCTGCTTTTTACAACTGCTGGTGCGCTTGCAGCAAGTGCGTTGGCAGGCATGACAGGAATTGAACGCATCACCTTGGCGAGCGGCGGCAATAGCATCACGCTCCTCGATACCAATTACGAAGCTGTGTCCGATGGGATACTGATAACAGGCAGCGCCGCGGCTGACGTGGTCGATGCGTCGGGGTTGAGCGGCGCAAATGCTGTAGGGATCGTTAGCGGCGGCGGCATCGATACCCTGCTTGGTGGAGCCGGGAACGATCGATTCTCGTTTTACGGTGCAGATCTTAGCGCAGATACAGTGCGAGGTAATGGTGGTAGCGATACGATTGCGATTCGGTCGGCAGGTCTTTTTAGCTATTTCGACCTCAACGATGTGCAGGGTATCGAGCGGTTCGAGCTTGCTACAGGTCGCAACCTCATCCAACTCTCCAATATTAATTATGTCGACGTCGCAAACTCAACCATCACCATCGTCGGCAATGCGAGCGGAGATGAGGTGGATGCTACGGCACTGACAAGCGCGAACAAAGTCGTGATGTTTGGCGGTGGCGGTGCCAATGTGTTTCACGGCGGCGCAGGAGATGATTCTGTTTCTGTCACCGTTTCGGAACTTCTGGACGATGTGATTCACGGTAATGGCGGCAACGATGTCCTCAGGCTGACGTCTTCGGGCATACTTTCGGCGGCGGACCTGCGCGATGTGCAAGGAATGGAGCGCATAATCCTGGCTTCCGGCGCCAATGACATTGGCGTTGGTGACATGACTCTTGTCGGGGTAGCCAACAACAGTCTCCAAATTATTGGATCGGCTGGCGATGATCGAATCGATGCAACTGCTCTTTCAGCCCCTTATTCAGTCATATTGAGCGGTGGCGGAGGAAATAATTACCTCGCAGGTGGTAACGGCAACGATCTGTTCCGAGGGGCAGGCTCCGAGTTGACAGAGCAAGATATCATATTGGGGAATGGCGGTATTGACATTCTGGAAGTGACGACTGGCTCAATACCCTCTCTCGTCGGTATGCAGGGCGTCGAACAAATTATACTCGATAGAAGCGGCATCGTAATAATCACAGATGTTAACTTCGTTAATATTGAGAGCATCAGGATTAAAGTAATCGGTGGTACTGGCGACAATGTCGTAGACGCCAGCGACTTGGGTGCGTCGAATGCTGTTGAGTTACTGGGCGGCGCGGGCATTGATACACTGCGGGGTGGCTCCGGCGATGATTTGTTCCGATCGGCTGCATCGCATTTGTTCGGTGATCGGTTGTTCGGCAACGGCGGCCACGACATTCTGGCGATTGAAACGCCTGTCACACAATCGGGCAACATTCTCTCCGGCGTGCGCGGGATCGAGCAAATCAATCTGGCGGACGGATGGAACAGGGTCGTTCTGCACGACGCCAATTTCAATGGGGTTGAGGGTGCGCATATTGTCAGATCAGGCGGGACTGGGCGCGACATCATGAGCGCTCTGCCGGTGACTGGCGCGCGAACTGTTTTGTTTGAAGGTAATGGTGGTGATGACGTGCTGAAGGGCGGTGCGGCAGCGGATCGGCTGGTCGGCGGCCTGGGTGCGGACGAATTAACTGGCGGGGGCGGCGCTGATCATTTCATCTGGGATGCGCCAGTCGAGGGCGGCGACGTCTTGATCGATTTTCAGCCAGGGATCGACAATCTGGAGTTTGACGGGGCGGCCTTTGGCCTTACCGACGCCAGCTTCGATGTTCGCAGCCAGGGTGGTAGCGGTGCCAACCTCGCGACGACCGACCTGTTCATCTATACCGGCGTGCTGACCGATGGGGCGGCGGTACAGGCGATGCTTGATGCTAATGGCACGGGCCGAACGGATGAGGCACTGTTTGTCATCGCGCTCGACGCGCAAAACAACGCGATCGTCTATCATACAGCCTTTGCCGACGGCAGCGGTGCAGTGAATGAGATGGCATCACTGGGTTCGAACATAGCACCCGTCACGATCGGACTGGCTGATTTCGTCATTGGCTGACGACCCTCATCGCTGCCCGATCCGCGCTAGCCCGCGCCACACCCGCTCCATCGGTCCCTGACCAAAGCGCGCCGCCCACCAGGGCGACCAGAGCAGCATCACCGCCCAGGACGCGAGGACGAACAACGGCAGTAGCGCCGGGGACACATGCGCGAACAGGCCCAGTCCCCAGCCATAGAAGATGGTGGTCATGACCAGGCTGGTGCCGAGATAATTGCTGAGCGTCATCCGCCCGGTCGCGGCGAGCCGCGCGACCAGGCTATGCTCGCCATAGCGCGCTAGGAGCCACAGGATCAGCGCCGCCCAACCCACGGTCAACGGAATGCGGAAAGGCAGCGACCAGGTCAGTGCCACGCCATAGGCGGGCAACGGGGCAAAACCGCTCCACCACACCCACAGCGCCAGTGCGGCCATGGGCGGCACGCCGATCAGGAAGCAATGGCGCGCGGTGCGGCGATATTGTTCGCTGTCCCACTGGCCGGTCAGGAAGCCGCCCTTGAGCATCGCCATGCCAAGCAACATGAAGCCGAGCGTTTCAAAGGCCGTAAACAGGAAACCCCACAGCCACTCGCCCGGAATCCCCGCAATCTTGTGCGCCAATATCGTGCCATAGCCGCTGCGGTAGGTGGCGATTTCGCTCTGGATGGCGGGGCTGGCCGGGTCCGATAACGTCCCCATGAAATCGACAAAAGCGGCGCGGGTGGCCGCGCTGGCGTCCGGCAGGCCAGCGGCGTGGCTCCACAGATAGAGACTGCCAATGAACGCCGCGACCAGCAGGAATTGCAGCAGGAAGAACAGGAAGGCACGCTTGATCAGCGCAAGCGGTTCGAGATGCACGAACAGCAGCGCGAACAGACTGACCACCGCATAGACCCGCAATATGTCGCCCCACCAGAGCAGCAGGAAATGTGCGGCGCCGATGACGAACAACCAACCCGCCCGGACCATCTGCGCGCGGCGACCGTCGCGGCCCGCCATTTCCTCCCGGTCGATCAGCAACAACATCGACGCGCCGAACAGCAGCGCGAACAGGCCGCGCATCTTGCCGTCGATGAATATCAGGCTGACAGCCCAGAAACCAATATCGCCGCCCGACAGCGGCCCGACAGCGGCCGGGTTGAAATAGGCGGTCTGGGGCAGGGCGAAGGCGGTGATGTTCATCCACACTATGCCCATCACCGCGCAACCGCGCAGCACGTCCATGGCGGGGATGCGGGGGGCAGGGGTCATGGGCGGCGATTTCCTCTTGGGATGACTGGTCAAGCGGGGCTGGCTCTGCCATTCGCCTAGCCATGATTGATGGCTCCAGGCAATGGCGCAAGCAACGGATAAGCGATGCGTTCGGCGCAGCGGCGGCCCGCTATGAGGATCATGCCGGGCCGCAGCGGCTGGCGGCGGGGCTGGTCGCGGACCTGGCGCAGCGGCAAAAGCCCCATGGGGTTGAGCGGATATTGGAGATTGGCTGCGGCACCGGCTTTCTGACCCGTGACGTGCAGGCGCGCTGGCCCGGCGCGGAACTGGTGGTGACCGACCTGTCGCCCGGCATGTTGGCCAAGGCGGCGTCCGGCGGACTGGTGGCGGGCCGGTTCCTGACGATGGATGGCGAAGCGCCGATCTTCGAGGGGCCGTGGTTCGACCTCATCCTGTCCAGCCTCACTTTCCAATGGTTTGACGATCTGCCGGGCGCGATTGCGCGGCTGGCGGGCCTGTTGCGGCCGGGGGGCAGCCTGATCTTCTCGACCATGGGGCAGGGCAGTTTCGCGCAATGGCGCGCGGCCCATGCCGCCTGCGGTGTCACAAGCGGGGTGCCTGATTATCCGACCCTGGCGGCGCTGCGGGCAATGCTGGCCGGCTATGACGATGCCTTCGCGTTCGATGAGACGGTCGCGCTGGACGGCGTAGGCGCGCGAGCGTTGCTGGCGCATCTCAAGGGCATCGGCGCGGTCGTGCCGGGCGAAGGGCGGCAACCGCTGGACGTCGGCACATTGCGGCGCGTGATGGCGGCTTATGACGCTGGCGGCGGGTGCGACAGCTATGCGTTGCTGCTGGGCCGAATAACCCGGACGAAGTTTTAGCGACAACCTTTAGAAGTCCGCTTCCGGCGGAAGCCGCTCTGCTCGCCATTCACCAGCTTTGAACGTCAATCATCTCCATCCGTGCGCGCACCTCTGGTTCCGCCAGCGAAGAGTCATAACCGCCGTAACGGGCAAGATTTCCTAGAATGTGGAACGGTCATATTCCACCATGTGGGATTTCTATGATTTTCGTTCTCAAATAAACAGTTCGCCGCGCATATTATTCGCTTCATCGCAATTTTTACCTCTGAGAAAATGTCCATATATAGATATGTAAGTCCAATATATGGAACTAACGGGTTTGAACGAGGCGGCAGGTCAAGTCGCCCACTGGCTCAACGCCCAGCATTATGTGCATTGATTTGGGGAGGATGGTTGATGAAGTTTTCCAGGAACGGCGCCTTGGTTTCGAGCGCCGCCATGGCTGTGTTTCTGCTTTCCGCCGGTACAGCGACCGCGCAGCAGCAGGATGCGGCGAGCGATAGCGACATCGTCGTCACCGGCATCCGCAGCAGCTTGCAGGGGGCGTTGAACGCCAAGCGCAATGCGCCGCAAGTGCTGGACGCGATTTCGGCCGAAGATATCGGCAAATTTCCCGACAAGAATATCGGCGAAGCGCTGCAGCGCGTGACCGGTGTGCAGCTTTCGCGCGCCGATGGCGAAGGCGCTGGCGTGACCATCCGCGGTGCCGACCCGTCGCTCAATCGCGTCGAAATCAATGGTACGACCGCTTTGTCCACCACGGTAGGCGGCGGCCGCGATGTCGATTTCCGCGACCTGCCCTCCGAATTCGTCAACCGGCTGGAAGTCGTCAAGTCCGCAACGGCCGACATGACGGAAGGCGGCGTCGGTGGCACCGTGCGCGTCATTACCCGGCGCCCGTTCGACAATGGTGGCAAAACCTATGTCGCCGGATCGGCGCAGGCGATCTATTCCGACATTGCCGACTATATGGACCCGCGCGTTGCCCTGATTGCCAGCGACACCTTTGCCGACGGCAAACTTGGCGTGTTGGTGTCGGGCACGTTCGAAAACCGCAATGTGGAAAGCCATCAGGCGCGTACCACCGGCTGGGTTCGGTTGGACAGCGACCGGACGACGCCGGGCTTGCAAGCCTATGATTTGAACGAAGACGGCGCGGCCGACTTCTTCCCCGACATTCCCCGTTACGTCATCAACCGCCTCGAAACGCGACGTTATGCGCTGAACGGCATTCTCGAATGGCGGCCGAGCGATGATCTGACCGCTTATATGGAGGGGAATTGGACCCGGTCCAACCAGTCGGTCACATCGCAATTCCTGCAAACAGGGACCAGTGGCGGATTGGTCGATGTCGCCAATACCGTCATTGGCCCGGACAATACCGTCACCCATCTTGAGATGATCAACAACCCGGCTTTGGCGCAGACCAGCCAGCTGGGCGTATCCTATCGCAACATATTGGGCGACATCCGGCGCACCACCTATAATCTCGCCGTGGGTGCCGATTGGACCAGCGGCAATCTGAAGCTCAGCCCCAAAATCTCCTATTCCAAGGCGCAGGCCTATAATAATGAGATCAACGCGACGGCGGCGGTGACCGGCATGTCTAGCCTGATCGTAGATTATGACAATCCCCAGCAAGCGCCCCAGATCATCCTGCCTAATGATCCGACCACGATCGCCGGGATCAACCAGCTGACCGTGCTGCGTCGCCCGCGTTACGACGATCAGGCGGAAAAAATGGCGAAGCTCGACGCCGAATATACATTCGACACGGGCTTCCTCACGTCGATCAAGGTCGGTGGTCAATATCGCGACCTGACCGTCAAGAGCCGTTTCTTCAGCCGGACGACAACGCTGAACGGCTTTAGCGACCCTGCGGTGCAGAGCCAGATCAGCGCCATTGTCGCCGGCAATGCGGGCCTTGGCACGTCGCCCTTCTTCAACACCGGAAATCTGGGCTTCGATGGCGGCTATACAGGCTGGTTGAACATGACCCAGGCGGTCGCGGATGCGGTCGGGGTGCCCGACCCGTTCGCGCCCGGTGGCTGCCCCGCCAATGCGGATGGCACTTGCCAGGTCTTCACCGACACATGGGAAGTCGGCGAGCGCAATATTGCTGGCTATGCGCAGGCATCATTCGCCTTTGATGTCGGATCGGTCGCGGTCAGCGGCGTCGCCGGTGCGCGGGTCGTCAATACGCAGGTCGATACGTCCGGTTTCCTGCGGACGGCGCGGCCAGGCGGTCAGCCCGCGCTGATCAGCCCGGTTGCCTTTGACAGCAAGAACACCGAGTTCCTGCCATCCATCAACCTCAAAGCCGAACTGATCCCGAACACGCTGATGGCGCGTTTGACGGCCAGCGAAGTGATGGCCCGACCACTGCCGCAGCAGCTTGCTCCGCGGTTCACCCTGGATGTCGTGGGCCTGTCGGGTTCACGCGGCAATCCCGCGCTCCAGCCGTTCCGGGCACGCCAATATGATGCGGGTCTGGAATATTATATCAACAAGACGAGCTTTGCCTCGGTCACCTATTTCCGCAAGGAAATCGGTTCCTTCATCCAGAATACGACGGAGCCGTTCACGGACGCCAATGGTGTCACCTATGCGATCACGGTGCCCAGCAACGGAACGCAGAAGGTGACGATCAACGGCATCGAAGCGGGCGCACAGGTCGCGTTCGATTTCATCAACGTGCCTGTGGTCAAACATATGGGCGTGATCGCGAACTTCACTTACTCGAAGGATAGCGGTTATGAAGGCAAGGACTTCTTCACCGGCGATTCCCTGCCGTTCCAGGGTCTGTCCCGCAAAAGCTACAATATTTCGGCCTATTATGAGGATGATGTCTTCAGCATCCGTGGCGCCTATAATTGGCGCTCGAAATATCTGATCACGGCGGTCGGGCGTGGCAACAACCCCGAATTCGGCGAAGCCTATGGCCAGCTGGACGCATCGCTCAACCTCAATCTGATGAAGGATGTCTCGCTGTTCCTCGAAGGCGTCAACTTGCTCGATGCCACGCGCAAGGAGAATGCCAACAGCATCTATCGCCGCACGATCATCGAAACCTTCGGGCGTCGTGTCTATGGCGGCATTCGGTTCAAGCTCTGATCCGCTCCCCCGTGGTTCCCCTTCTGGACCACGGCTCTTGCTGCGGGATCTCCCCCTTCTCCCGATCCCGCAGCATTTCTTTGTTCAGCCTGAACCGGGAATAGCGCCATGTTCGACCGCCGCACGATGCTGATGTCGCTGATGCTGGCACCGGTCGCCGCACGCGCGGATGGCGGACGCACCGTTTCGGGCGATGATTTTCGCGGCGGCCTCAAACAGTGGAGGATGGAAGCGATCGGCGATGCCCGCGTCTCGGCACGGGATGGCATTTTGGACATCGACGCCCCCGCCGGGGTCACGCTCTGGTTTCTGCCCGCCCTCGTGGCACCCGTCGCGATCCGCTATGAGGTGCGCGCCGTGGCGCAGGGCGGACCCCATGACGCGGTCAGCGACGTCAACGCCTTCTGGATGGCGACCGACCCTGCCGTGCCAGATGGGTCGGTGCTGGGCCGACGGCGCAGCGGCGCGTTCGAGGATTATGATAGGCTGAAGACCTATTATGTCGGTATCGGCGGCAACCGCAACAGCACGACGCGGATGCGCCGCTATGTCGGCCGGGTGGGGGAACGACCGTTGCTGCCCGACCATGACCGACTGGCAAAGGCGGACATGCTGACACCCAACGCCTGGTTCGCCATTGGCCTGATCGCCAACGGCCATCATATCGCGGTCGAGCGCGATGGCGCGCCCCTGTTCGAGATGGACGACCCCGCCCCCTATCGCCGTGGTCATTTCGGGCTGCGCACCACGCAGAGCCACATTCAGGTCCGCAACCTGACCATCACCCATGGCTGACAAAAGGAGCGGAACGCCGATGAAGACCGGGATCATAGTCAGCCGCCGGGACAGCCTGAGGCTTGGCCTGCTGACCGGCGCTTCGGCGCTCCTGCCTGCCGCTGCACGGCCCGCGAACGTGCGCGGCGGCAGCGTGCCGTCGACGCCCGTGCGCTGGATCGACGATGCCGCGCCGCCGCTTTCGCTTGGCCAGACCTTTGGCGTGCCATGGCCGCAAGGGGCATTGCGCGCCGGAGTCGCCCTGTCCGTCAAGGACGCCGAGGGCAAGGCTCTGCCATCGCAGCATTGGCCCTTGGCCACTTGGCCGGATGGATCGCTCAAATGGACCGCACACGCGCTGCCAGCCGGAGACACCCCGTCGGCAAGCATGACGGTCGTCCAGGGCAAGCCCGTCGCGCCCCCCGCGCCGGTCCTGTTGCGCGAAACGGCCGACCGGATCGTCATCACCGTCGGCTCGGTCCAGTGGACGATCGGCACGTCGGGCAATTCGATCATCCACTCGGCCAAAGCAGGCGAGCGGACCGTCATGGGATCGCTGGCGCTGATCGCCAGCGTGGACAGCGCACCGCAAGGTGGCGAGCGCAGCCATTTCACCGGCCGGATCGACAAGGCGACGGTCGAACAAAAGGGGCCGGTGCGCGCCGTCGTAAAACTGGAAGGGATGCATGAGGGGCAGGGGCGCGCCTGGCTGCCGTTTGTCGTCCGCCTTTATGCCTATGCAGGGGCCGATCATCTGCGCGTCGTGCATAGTTTCATCTTCGACGGCGATCCGGCCAGGGATTTCATCAGCGGCCTCGGCCTGCAGGCGCAGGTGCCGATTGATGCTGCGCCGCACGACCGTCATGTGCGGATCAGCACGGGCGCAGACGCCCTGTTCAGCGAGGCGGTCCGGCCGCTGACCGGCCTGCGCCGCGATCCGGGTGCGGCCGCGCGCAAGGCGCAGATTGCGGGCCAAGCCGTGGCTATCGACGCCATGGCACCGACGGTCCGCAATCTGCTCGGCCGCATCCCGACCTGGGGCGATTTCACGCTGAGCCAGCTCTCCGCCGACGGCTTTACCATCACCAAGCGGACCAAGGCCGGGCAGGCGTGGATCGATGCGACATCGGGAACGCGCTCGCAGGGCCTTGGCTATGTCGGATCGCCCACCGGGGGCGTCGCGATCGCGGCGCGCTATTTCTGGCAGCGGCATCCCGCGCAGATCGACATTAGCGGGGCCGACACGGACCAGGCGTCGCTCACCGCCTGGCTCTGGTCCTCCAACGCACAGCCGATGGACATGCGCCCTTACAGGGACGTCATGGGCATGGAAGCCTATGCCGCCCAGAATGAAGGGCTGGACATCACCTATGAGGATTATGAGCCCGGCTGGGATAGCGCGACCGGCGCGGCCCGCACCAGCGAACTGACACTCTGGGCCTGCGCGGCAACGCCCGACGCGGCGCATCTGGCGGCGATGGCGCAAGCCAATGCGACGCCGCCGCAACTGATGGTGACGCCCGAACGCATTCACGCGGCCGACGTGCTGGGCATTTGGAGCCTGCCCGACCGATCCAGCCCGCTGAAGGCGCGGATCGAGGATCAACTGGTCAATCTGGTCGATTTCTATGCCGAAGAGGTCGACCGGCGCGGCTGGTATGGCTTCTGGAACCATGGCGATGTCATGCACACATATGACGAGGATCGGCACGTCTGGCGCTATGATATTGGCGGCTATGCCTGGGCCAATAGCGAATTGTCGCCCGACCTGTGGCTTTGGTATGACGTGCTGCGCAGCGGCCGGGCGCGTGCATTCCGCCTCGCCGAAGCGATGACCCGCCATACCGGCGAGGTCGATGTCTATCATCTTGGTCGCTTTGCGGGCCTTGGCACGCGACATGGCGTCCAGCATTGGAGCGACAGCTCCAAACAGCCGCGTGTCAGCAACGCCGCCTATCGTCGCATCTTCTATTATCTGACCGGCGATGAACGGGTCGGCGACCTGATGCGCGCTTTGGTTCCCTCGGACCAGGCGCTGACCCATGTCGAGATCGGCCGCAAGGTGCCCGGTGCCGAGCGCAAGACCCTCCCCGAAGGCGTCGTGGATTTCAGTTTCGGCACCGTCTGGGGGTCGCTTGCGGCGGCCTGGCTGACGGAATGGGAACGGACGGGCGACGTGCGGTGGCGGGACCGGCTGGTCGCCGGCATGGATAGTATCGGGCGATTGAAATATGGCTGGCTGGCGGGCAGCGCCCCCTATGATCTCAAATCCGGGCGCTTCATCGGGCCGGGCGACAATATATCCATCTCGCATCTCAACGCCGTATTCGGCGCGTTTGAAGTGAATGCCGAATTGCTCCAACTGATCGACGTGCCGCGCTATCGGGCGGCATGGCTGGACTATTGCCGCTGGTTCAACGCCTCGCCGCAGGAATGGGAAGCCCATTTTTCTCTGCCCTTCGGCAAGCGGAACCTGAAGGAAGGGCATTCCCGCCTGACGGCTTATGTCGCACGGGAAACCGGCGATGCCGCGCTATCGACACGCGCCGCGCGGGAATTTTTGGGCGGCGAGGCCGGATTGGGGCTGTCGGATGGCGACCCACGGGTCGCCCATAGCGGCCCCGATTTCGTCGGCCCGACCGTCGAGTGGCCTGGGGTCTCCACCAACGCCGCATCGCAATGGGGATTGGCGGCGATCCAGAATCTGGCACTCATTCCCGACGCACTGGAATGGGCTGCCGCAGAAAAGAGGAATTGAGGATGCGCAAAGCGATGATCGGATGGGCCGCGATGGCGGCGGTTGGCCTCGCCGGGGCCGTGCAGGCAAAGCCGGCCGCCGAATGGATCGACCAGACGACCGGACACCGTGTCCTGCGGCTGACCGACCAGCCGGGCAGCGCCAGCCTCTATTTCCACCAGAACAGCTATACGCCCCAGGGCGACAAGATGGTGATATCGACGCCGGACGGCATCGCGGTGATGACGCTGGCCGACTGGACCATCAAGCCGCTGGTCAGGGGCAAGGATCTGCAATTGCTGTTCACCGGGCGCAAGACCCGCACGGCCTATTATGCCAGCCGCAAGCGCGGCGATGGGGCGGGGGGCACCACCATCTTCATGGCGGATATCGACAGCGGCAAGACCCGCAAAATCGCGACGGTCGATGGCGGTTCGATAGGGTCGATCAATGCTGACGAGACGCTGCTGCTTGGCCAATGGGCCGCCAGCGACAAGCCGCTGCAGCCCGATGGCACGCAAAAGGCCGGAACGCCGGAGATCAAGCAGACCTTCGGCCAGGCCCATTATGCCGCCAATGGACCGGACGGAAAGCCGCTCAGCTTTGCCGAGGCCAAGGAAGTGCGCCTGAACGAGCGGCTGGAAGCGAAAATCCCGATGGAGATATTCACCATCGACATCCGCACGGGCGAGCGGAAGGTCGTCGTCGCCTCGACGGATTGGCTCAACCATATCCAATTTTCGCCGACCGATCCCGGCCTCATCATGTATTGCCACGAAGGGCCGTGGCACAAGGTCGACCGGATCTGGACGATCCGCACCGATGGCAGTGGCAAACAGTTGATCCACAAGCGGATCATGAACATGGAAATTGCGGGCCATGAGTTCTTCTCACCCGATGGCGCCTGGATCTGGTACGATCTGCAGACGCCACGCGGCGAAGTCTTCTGGCTGGCGGGCTATGAGATCGCCACCGGACGGCGGCAATGGTATCATGTCGATCGCAACCAATGGTCGGTCCATTATAATCAGGCGCCCGACATGCGCCATTTTTCAGGCGATGGCGGCGATAGCGAGATGGTCGCCCATGCGCCCGATGGCAAATATCTCTACCTCTTCACCCCGCGCGCCATACCCGATGTCGCCGGCATCCACGCGGACAACGCCGCCGACCTGATCGCGCCGGGGACGTTCGGGGTCGAAAAGATCGTGGACATGCGCAAGCATGACTATCGGCTGGAACCCAACATCACCTTCACGCCCGATGGCAAATGGATGATCTTCCGCTCCAACATGGACGGCGCGCCGCACATTTATGCCGCCGAGATAAGGAAAGGTAGCGGCTCATAGGTTTGCCGTGGCCGGGTTGGGTACTGCGCGCTGAACTGGCTCGATCCCGGCTTGCCCTTGATCCCCCGCCGCCCCGCGCCTAGACCGGCGCCATGACCCATGCCCCTTATCCGGCGCTACGCTTGCGCCGCACTCGTGCCTCGGCTTGGAGCCGGGCGATGTTTGCTGAAAACCGGTTGGCGCCTGCCGACCTGATCTGGCCGCTGTTCGTGACCGAGGGGCAGGGGGTCGAGGAACCCATCGCCGCGCTGCCCGGCGTATCGCGCTGGTCGGTGGACGGCATTGTCGACCGCGCCCGCGACGCGCGCGATGCCGGCATTCCCTGCCTTGCGCTATTCCCCAACACCCAGTCCGACCGGCGCAGCGACGATGGAGCCGAAGCGCTCAATCCCGATAATCTCATGTGCCGCGCCATCCGCGCGATCAAGGATGCAGTGCCCGACATCGGCATCCTGACCGATGTGGCGCTCGACCCCTATACCGCCCATGGCCAGGACGGGCTGCTCGACGGCACCGGCTATGTCGTCAATGACGCCACAGTCGATGTGCTGATCGGCCAGTCGCTCAACCAGGCGGCGGCGGGCGCAGACATTATCGCGCCGAGCGACATGATGGATGGCCGGGTGGGCGCGATCCGCGCGGCGTTGGAAGAAAGCGGCCACGCCAATGTCCAGATCATGGCCTATGCCGCCAAATATGCGAGTGCCTTTTATGGCCCCTTCCGCGACGCGGTGGGCTCGCGCGGGCTGCTGAAAGGCGACAAGAAAAATTACCAGATGGACCCGGCCAATAGCGAGGAAGCCTTGCGCGAAGTGGCGCTCGACCTGGCCGAAGGGGCGGATAGCGTGATGATCAAGCCCGGCCTGCCTTATCTCGACATCGTCCGACGGGTGAAGGAACGGTTCGAAGTGCCGGTCTTCGCTTACCAGGTGTCGGGCGAATATGCGATGATCGAACATGCCGCGGCTGCGGGCGCGGGGGACCGCGACGCGCT
Organism: Sphingobium sp. RAC03; assembly: GCF_001713415.1. Taxonomy (GTDB): domain Bacteria; phylum Pseudomonadota; class Alphaproteobacteria; order Sphingomonadales; family Sphingomonadaceae; genus Sphingobium. The sequence goes on from NZ_CP016456.1 coordinate 2,508,660, forward strand.
GATCCTCGAAACGCTGATGGCGTTCAAGCGGGCGGGCTGTTCCGGGGTGCTGACCTATCATGCGCTGCACGCCGCGCGCCTGCTGGGTGCGTAGGATGCGCGACTACCCCGATGCCTCCATCATCCCCTTCAACGGCAAGGCACCGCTGATCCACCCCAGCGCCTTCATCGCGCCGGGATGTCGCATCATCGGCGATGTCGAGATCGGCGAGGATGCCAGCATTTGGTATAATTGCGTCATTCGCGCCGATGTGAACCAGATACGGATCGGCGCGCGCAGCAATGTGCAGGACGGCAGCGTGATCCATTGCGACAGCCCCGGCGATGGCATCAGCCGTCCTACCGAAGGCTGGCCGACGATCATCGGTGAAGATGTGCTGATCGGCCATATGGCGATGATCCATGGCTGCACCCTGCAGGATCGGTCCTTTGTCGGACTGGGCGCGATCGTCATGGATGGCTGCGTGGTCGAAAGCGACGGGATGCTGGCGGCGGGTGCATTGCTCTCGCCGGGCAAGACGCTGCCCCATCGCCAGCTATGGGCGGGACGTCCGGCCAAATATATGCGCGACCTGTCGGATGATGCGCTGGTCCAGTTGCGCGGCGGGGCGGACCGCTATGTCCATTATGCCAAGGCGCATAAGGGCGCGGTGAAGGAGGCCCTGGACTGACGGCTGGTCAGGGCTGCGCGAGGCGGCCCTTCATTCCGTCGATTCGGTCATTCTGACTGTCCACCATCGCCAGCGTCGCGACGCGGGCCGTGTCGATTTCGGCCAGGCCGCCCCGTTCGCGGCCATCGGCAATGGCATTGCTGCGCTGGACATAGAGGGTGTCGAGGCTGGCGAGCGCCGACACGCTGTCGTTGCGCGCCGCTTCGAGCGCGCTGATCGCGACTTGCGCCGCAACCCAGGCATCACTTGATACACCGGCGCCTGATGCGGCCTTTGCTGCCCGATCGGCCCGGACAAAGGCGTCATCGAAGGCGCTGCGCCCCTTGTCCGCCTGCGCCACATAGCGGGCAATTTCCGCCGTCAGCGGCGCATCGGCTGCGATCGGGGCAGGGGGCGGCGCGATCTCCGCCATCGGCGCGCCCTCCACCGCCCGCTTGGCAAGCGATGGATAGCCTTGCTGCGATCCGGTACAACCGGACAGCAGCAGGGCAAGCGTGGCAAGAAGGCGGCGCGGGTTCATAGCGTCCATCTAGGCAAGCGGGCGGGCAGGCGCAATGGCGTCAGCGGGGAAGCGCAGCGGCTTCCCTCGCCAGCGCCTCGATCTTTGCGCCATCGACTGGCCCCTTGGGCACGATCCAGCTGCCGCCAACGCATTTGATGAAGGGCTGGGCGAGCCATTCGGGCGCGGATTTGGCGGTGATGCCGCCGGTCGGGCAAAAACGCGCCATGTGCAACGGCGCGGCCAAGGCCTTGAGCGCGGGCAGGCCGCCGGATGTTTCGGCGGGGAAGAATTTGAAATGGGTCAGCCCCATGTCCAGCCCCCGCATGATGTCGCCCGCCGTTGCCGTGCCGGGCAGGAAGGGGATTTTCGCCGCGATCGCTGCCTTGCCCAAGGGCTTGGTGAGGCCGGGGCTGACGATGAAGCGCGCGCCCGCTTCCATCGCGGCATCGAGATCGGCGGGGTTCAGCACCGTGCCCGCGCCGACGATCGCCCCCTCGACCTTGCTCATCTCGCGGATGACATCCAGCGCAGCGGGGGTGCGCAGCGTCACTTCCAGCGCGGGCAGACCGCCCGCGACCAGCGCGCGCGCGATGGTGAGCGCATCTTCCACCCGATCGACCACCAACACCGGAATGACCGGGGCGAGTTCCATCACCTGTTCGACGGTCAGCTTGCTCATTTCTTCATCTCCCTAAAGGCGGCAGCGGCCCCGAACAGGCCGATTTCATCATGGACGGCCAGGCGGATTGGCACGCTCGCCATCAGGCTTTCGAACCGGCCCTTGGCCTTGAAACGGGTATGGAAACCACTGTGCGGCAGGAAGTCGCGCATCCGCTGCGTCAGCCCGCCTGCCAGCACGACGGCATGGGGTCCGTGCGCCAGCGCCAGGTCGCCCGCGACCGACCCGTAGCACAAGCAAAAGCGTTCAAGCGCGGCGCGGGCGAAAGGATCGGTCCCATCAAGCGCGCTCTGCCACAATTCGGGGTCTTCCATCAGCATGACACGATCATGGCCGATCGTCGCCATCGCCTTGTAGATATAGTTGAGGCCTGGCCCCGACACGATCCGTTCGGTCGAGACGCGCAGGAATTTGTCGCGCAGGTAAGAGAGGATCTTCTCCTCCATATGATCAAGCGGCGCGAAGTCAAGATGCCCGCCTTCGGTCGCGATCACATGGGGATGCCCCTCATCATAGGCGATCATCGCGACGCCAAGGCCCGTGCCGGGGCCAAGGATCGTCACCCCGCCATCGCGCGGGAAGGGCCGGTCCTCGCCGAACAGCAACGGCAGATTCTCGTCGGGCAGACGGGACACGGCATGGGCCACGGCCTCGAAATCATTGACCAGCCGCACCTGGCTCACGCCCAGATCTTCGGCCAGCGTGTCGGCGCGGATCACCCAATTGCTGTTGGTCAGCTTGATGACGTCGCGCCCGATCGCGGTGGCAAAGGCGATGGCGGCGGCGTCCGGCAGCGGCGTGGGGTCAGCCGCCGTCTCGTCATCGACGAAAGCCTGCCAGCAGGATTGCAGGCTCGGATAGTCGGCAACCTTATATTTGCGCACGGTGCCGAGCGTCGGCACGCCGCGGTCGTCGAGCGATGCACGGGCGAAGCGCGCATTGGTGCCGCCAATGTCGGCGGCGATGATGTCGGTCATGGTCAGGCCCCTCAAACATATTCTGGTCGTCATCCCCGCGAAAGCGGGGATCCATCTCCGGCCTTGGCCTTGGCCGCAACGCTGGGAGATGGGTTCCCGCCTTCGCGGGAATGACGGCGGTTAGTGGGTCAAAGCTCGGTTTCCATCGCGGCGAGCAGCGGCGATGCGCCCTGTTCCGCCAGATCGCTATGATGGCGGAACAGCGCGAACAGCTCCCGGCCCGTATCATAGGGCGCGGGCGGGGCAGGCGGCATATCGCGCGCGTCCCACTCCGCTGCATCGACCAGCGCCTCGATCACGCCCTGCTGCGCGCAGACCCGCACGATGTCGCCATCGCGCAGCTTGGCGATGGCACCGCCGCCAAGGGCTTCGGGCGACAGATGGATGGCGGCGGGCACCTTGCCGGATGCGCCGGACATGCGCCCGTCGGTGACCAGCGCGACCTTGAACCCACGATCCTGCAGCACCCCCAGCGCCGGGGTCAGCTTGTGCAGTTCAGGCATGCCATTTGCCCTTGGCCCCTGGAAGCGGACGACGACCACGACATCCCGCTCCAGTTCACCCGCCTTGAACGCGCGCAGCACATCGTCCTGCGTATGGAAGACGGCGGCGGGCGCTTCGATCGTCCACAGCGCCGGATCGACCGCGCTGACCTTCATCACGCAGCGGCCAAGATTGCCCGCCAGCAAGCGCATGCCGCCATCCGCGCTGAACGGATTGGACACGGGCCGCAGCATATTCTCGTCGCGCGATACGGGCACGTCGCGCCATTGCAGCGCTTCGTCCTCCAGCACCGGCTCCTTACCATAGTCGGTCAGGTCGCCGCGCGCGACGGTCAGGATGTCGCGGTGGAGCAGGCCACTATCCAGCAGCTCGCGGATGATGAAGCTCATGCCGCCTGCCGCATGAAAATGGTTCACATCGCCCGATCCATTGGGATAGACCCGCGCCAGCAGCGGCACGACGTCGGAGATCTCGGCAAAATCGGTCCAATCGATGCTGATACCAGCGGCCCGCGCAATCGCGGGCAGGTGAATCGCATGGTTGGTCGAGCCACCGGTCGCCATCAGGCCGATGATGGCGTTGACGATCGCCTTTTCATCGACGCAATGGCCGAGCGGGCGATAATCCTCGCCGTCCCACCCGATGCTGGTGAGCCGATGCGTGGCCGCACGGGTCAGTTCGCTGCGCAGCTTCGTGCCCGGATTGACGAAGGAGGCGCAGGGCATGTGCAACCCCATCACTTCCATCATCATCTGGTTGGAGTTGGCCGTGCCATAGAAAGTGCAGGTGCCCGCGCCATGATAGCTGGCGCTTTCGGACTCCAGCAATTCATCGCGGCCGACTTTTCCTTCGGCATAGAGCTGACGGATGCGGACCTTTTCCTTGTTGGCGAGGCCGGATGGCATCGGCCCGGCGGGAATGAGGATGGTGGGCAGATGGCCAAAGCGCAGCGCCCCCATCAACAGCCCCGGCACGATCTTGTCGCAAATGCCGAGCAGCGCGACGCCTTCGAACATCGCATGGCTGAGCGACACGGCAGTCGACAGCGCGATGGTGTCGCGGCTGAACAGCGACAATTCCATGCCCGACTGGCCCTGCGTCACGCCATCGCACATGGCGGGCACGCCGCCTGCGACCTGCGCCGTTGCGCCGACTTCGCGCGCCGCAATCTTGATCTGTTCGGGGTAGCGGCCATAGGGCTGATGCGCCGACAGCATATCGTTATAGGCGGTGACGATGCCGATATTCATCGCCTGGCCTGTGCGGATCGCTGGCTTGTCCTCGCCGCTGGCGGCAAAGCCATGGGCCAGATTGCCGCAGGACAGTTGATCGCGATTGGTGCCCGCTTCGCGACCGCGCTCGATCAGGTCGAGATAAGCGCGCCGCCGCTTGGCGCTGCGCGCGACGATGCGCTCGGTCACCTTGGCGATTACGGGGTTTAGTTCACTCATGCCAGCTTGCTCCGTCACGTTCGATAAGGGCAATGGCCGATGACGGCCCCCAGTTCCCCGATGAATAGGCGGCGGGCTTCATATTGGCGTCCTTCCACCCGTCGATGATCGAATCGATCCATGTCCATTGCGCCTCCACCTCGTCACGGCGCACGAATAGCGTCTGGTCCCCCGCCAGCAGGTCCAGGATCAGCCGTTCATAGGCGATCCGGCGACGCTGTCCGGCAAAGGCAGCGGTCAGCGATACGTCCAGCGTCACCTCGTCCAGCAACACCTGCCGCTCCAGCCCCGGCCGCTTCGACATGATGAGCAGGCGGATATATTCCTCCGGCTGCAACCGGATGATCAGCGTGTTCGGCTCCAGTCCGGTCCCATGCCCGTCGCGGCCGAAGATGGAGTGGCGCACCGGCTTGAACTGGATCATGATTTCGGACTGGCGCGCGGGCATCCGCTTGCCGGTTCGCAGGTAGAAGGGCACGCCCTGCCACCGCCAATTGTCGATATGCGCCTTCAAGGCCACGAAGGTTTCGGTGTCCGATGGCTGGCCCAGTTCGTCGGCATAGCCGGTCACGATCTGGCCACCGACCGCGCCCGGCGTATATTGGCCGCGCACGCTATGCGTCTTGACCGTTTCCGCCGTCATCGGCCGCAAAGACCGCAGCGCCTTCACCTTCTCGTCGCGCACGGCGGTCGGGTCCATGCGCGCGGGCGGCTCCATCGCGATGATCGACAGAATTTGCAGCATATGATTCTGCACCATGTCGCGCAGCGCGCCGACGCCGTCATAATAGGATACGCGGCCTTCCAAACCTACCGTTTCGCCCACGGTGATCTGCACATGATCGATCGCGGTGGCATTCCACAGCGGCTCGAACATCACATTGCCGAAACGCAGCGCCAGCAGGTTCTGGACCGTTTCCTTGCCCAGATAATGGTCGACGCGGAAAATCTGCTCTTCGGCAAACATCGCGCCGATGCCGTCATTCACCTCTTTGGACGAAGCCAGATCCTTGCCGATCGGCTTTTCCATCGCGATCCGCGTCAGCGGCGTGATAAGGCCCGCTTGCGCCAGCCCTTGCGCGGTGGGCGCGAACAGGGACGGGGGGGTGGAAAGATAGACCGACAGGCCGCGCTCCAACCGCCCATCGATCCGATCAGCCAGCGCGACGAACTGCTCGGCCTTGCCCGCCTCGACCGGCTGATAGACGATCATCTGGCCGAAGGTCTCGGCGGTCGCGGCATCATAGCGATCCGACGCCAGGAATTGGCGCAATGCGGCATCGACATCGGCCCGAAAATCCTCGTCGCTCATCGGCGACCGTGCCGACGCGACGATCAGGAAATCGTCAGGCAGCAGGCCATCCGCCAACAGATTGTAAAGCGAGGGGAAGATCATGCGGCGCGCCAGATCACCGGTGGCACCAAATAACAGGAACGTGGCAGACGATTCGGTCAAAGGATGGTCCTTCTCCGTTGAAATTATCTATGTCTGCACGAAGCGGCACTTATAACGCGGGCGGATCATAGCGCAAGTCAGGCTATCGCCCCTTGGCCCGCATCGCAACATATGCCGAAAACCGCCGCCAATTGATGTTGGCGACAGCCAAAGCCATTTTCGGCTGGACGCCCGCGTCGGATTTTGCCATTTGGCCTCTCCCAGCCGTGCGGGCGTGGTGAAACTGGTAGACGCGCCGGACTCAAAATCCGGTTCCGCAAGGAGTGTCGGTTCGATTCCGACCGCCCGCACCAAATATGATCAGACTGATGATCATACCGGATGAACAGCAAAATCTTTTCAATAGCCTACCGCATATCCCATGCGGCGGGGATCGCTGCCGCCCATGCGTGCGCCGGACGGGTCGACCATGACGCCCTGGATGCTGCCGATGGCGAAGGCGCCGACCATCTCGACGCTATGGCCTTTGGCCTTCAACGCCGAGACATCCGCGGGCGCGAAACGGTCTTCCAATTGTATGGTGATGGCAGCACCCGGCTTGTAGAAACTGGGTTTGGCATTGAGCGCGAAGCGGGGCGCTTCTATCGCCTGCTGGATCGGCATGCCGAGGTCGAGGGCGTTGACGAGGAACTGGAACTGGGTCTGCCCGATCGTCTCGCCGCCTGGCGTGCCGCACACCAGCTTCAATTGCCCCTTGTCCAGCACGATGATGGGGCCGTTGCCGAGCAGCGCACGCTTGCCCGGTGCCACGGCATTGGGATGACCGGGATAGGGTGCCGTCGATCCAACGCGCAGGCCATTGTTGCACAACAGGCCGGTGTCGCCCATCACCACCGAAGTCCCAAAGCCGCCGCCGATCGTCGTCGTGACGGCAATGGCATTGCCTTCCTTGTCCACCACCGACAGGCTCGTCGTGTCGCCGCCGCGCGTGTTTTCATCGGCGGCGGGTCGATCAGGTTGCTTGCCCGTGGCCAGTGCAGCGCCTTCGGGAAAGGCGATGGCGTGCATGCGGTCGATCAGTTTGCGTCGCGTCGCGGCGAAATCCTTGGATAGTAATGTCGCGACGGGCACATCGACGAACCGAGGATCGCCCGCGTAGCGATAGACATCAGCCTTCGTGATCTTGATCGCCTCGATCAGCAGATGCGTGAGGCTGGCGCGATCGCTGGCAAGGGACGCGAGATCCCAGCCCTCCACGATGTTGAGCTGTTCGCATAGTTCCAGCCCGGTGCGCGAGGTTAGCGGACTGCAATAAACATCCATCCCGCGATAGACGGTCGAAACGGGGTTGTCCCAGACCGGGCGATAGCTGCGCATATCCTCCATGCGCAGCCAGCCGCCATTGGCCTGCGAAAAGCGGGTCATGTCCTGCGCGATCGGGCCGATGTAGAAATGATCATAGGCGGCGGACAGCGCCTGGTCCCGGTCGGCCGCGCCTTTGAGCGCCCGCGTTTCCGCGTCGGCGAGACTTTGGAAGGTGCGCGCCAGCGGTATATTGCGGAAAATAGAACGCGGCGCAGGTGGCTGGCCATCGGGCAGGAAGATAGCCGCGCTGGTCGGATGGCGCGCCAGTACCGCTTGCTGGCGGCGGATGAACATCGCGATCGAGGCATCGAGCGGATGACCATCGCGCGCATAGCCGATGGCGGGTTCGAGCAATGTCGCCAGCGGCAGCCGCCCATATCTCTGGGCCAGCGCGATCCAGCCACCGAACGCGCCCGGCACCGCCACAGCCTTGTGCCCGCTGTCCAGTTCCTTGGGATCGACGTTCGGATCGAGCAGGGCAGGCGCACCGCCGGTAAAAGCGAGGGACTGGACCTTGCCGCTGCGCCGTTCGAAACAGGTGGCAAAACCATTGCCCGCCGCGCTCGATGCCCAGGGTTCGACCACGTTCATCACCGCCATGGCGGCAACGGCTGCGTCCGCTGCCGTGCCGCCCTGCATCAGCATGCGCGTCCCCGCCATCGCTGCCAGCGGGTGCCCCGCCGCGACCCCGCCATGGGGCATGGGCACTTCAACGCGGTGCGCCCTTGCCACCGCCGGGCTGCTGCGCGGCGCATCGGGTGCCTTGTCCCCCGACTGGGCCAGAGCCGTTCGACCGGGCAGGCCGAGCAGCGCTGCGCCCGCGAACCCCGCCGCGATCAGATCGCGACGGGCCAGACCTTCATCCCACATCAGAAGGACTTTTTGATGCTGGTGTACCAATAGCGCGCCTGCGGCTGATACAGGCTGGACAGATAGCCGCCCGACGCGAGCGGTGGATCCTTGTCGAAGATGTTGCGCGCGCCCACGGTGATCGCCGTTCCCTTCATCATGCCGCTGTCGAATTTATAGGTGGCATAGAGGTTCACGGTCGTCTGCCCCTTGACCACGAACCGGTTGCCGTCCGCATCGAACACCGCGTCCTGATAGACGTCATCGATGAACTGGGTGAAGGCACCGATGGTCACTGGGCCATAGTCCCAGGTCAGGTTGGCGGAAATGCGCCAGCGTGGCTGACCGTCGCGTCCGACGACATCGCCACCGCCGGGAACAGGCACGGCCGCGTTGATCTCGCCAGCCGCCTGACCATCGGTCACCGCCTGCACGGCAGCCGGGGCGTCGAGCTGATATTTGATGAGGCGCGCGGCATTCACGTTCAGCCCGAACTTGCCGAAGTTGGTGGTGCCGACGCGATAGTCCAGGTTGAAGTCGATGCCATCGACCTGGATCGGCAGCAGGTTCTGGAAGGGGGCCGTCACGTAGAGCAGCTCGCCCACTGGTGCCAAGCCCGTGCCCGCCACCAGCGCGATGTCGTCCGCCGTCGGTTCGCGGCGCACGACGGCGGGATTGCTGCTGCCCTGGACCCGCAGCAGATAGTCGAGATTGAGCGCATTTTGATAATCGAGCAGACCCACGACGCCCTTCTGCTTGATGCGCCAGCGATCGACGGTGAAGGTCACATTGCCCCAACCTTCGGGCAGCGGCGGCTGGAACACGGCGCCGAAGTTCCAGCTGGTGGATTCTTCGGGCTTCAGATCAGGATTGCCGCCCGACCGCCGCAGCACCGACACGTTGCGCGCGCATTGGGAGAAGCTGCTGATGCGCCCGGCGCGCAGGTCGGCTTCGCACAGCACATATTCGGTGCCGCCGTTGACGCGATCTAGCGTCGCGGTGTTGATGACTTCCAGGTTCGGCGCCCGGAAACCCTGCGACCAGGAACCGCGCAGGCGGAAGCCCTGCAACAGATCCCAGCTCGCTGCGACCTTGGGTTTGGCGACGTCACCCACATCGCTATACCGCTCATAGCGTCCGGCGATCTGGATATCGAAGGAGCGGATCATGGGGATTTCCATGTCCGGGCTGACCAAAGGCAGGGCGATTTCGGCATAGGCCGACCAGACCTTGCGCTTGCCCGATACGTCGGGGCTGGGGCTGGCCCCCATCAGGTCCGACCCGTAGAAGATGCCCGTCACGGCATCGGTGTAAGTGATATCGGTGCCTGCCACGCCACCTTGCCGGGGATCGCGATTATCGTCGAAGGTTTCACGCCGGAACTCGACGCCGGTGGCGATGCCGATGCTGTTCCCCGCCCACAGACCGATCAGATTGGCATTGGAAATCTTCAAATCCCAAAGCGCCAGCGACGTCTTGTTGCGACGGGTGGACTGGATGCGGAAGCTGTCGACGATCGCATCGGCATTGGGCGTGCCGTCACCAACCGAGGGATCAGACAGGCTGCCGCCATTGAATGGGTTATAGGCATCAGACGTCGTCTTGTTGATCGCCGCTTGCAGCAGGCTGCTGGACGTGCCGTCCATAGTGTCTTTGACCGTCGCCCAGCTATATAGCCCCGCCGACTCCCAGTTCCAGTCGCCGAACATGCCGCGCAGGCCACCGAGAATGCGATATTGCCGGTTGGTCACATTAACGTTGCGCAGCCCTACATCGACATAGTTGAGGCTGCGGATGGTAACGGGCAGTCCTTCGTCGGGGATGTTGAGGCCGGGAAGACGATTGGGCGAGCCGACAGGGCCAAAGGGGTTCCAATAGGCGTCCGCCGCCACTGTGATCGGGATGTTGGCGAGCGATCCGCCCGTGCCGATATTGGCTTCGGTCTTGCCCTGGTAGAAACCGAGTTCGCCGAAGAAATCGAGATTGTCGGTCAGTTCATAATTGATGAAGCTGAACAGGTTGATGCGCTTGACCGATGGCTGGGTGGTCAGGTCGGCAAATGTCGCATTCGGGTTGAAGCGCAGGTTGGAATCGACGTTCGCCATCTGCGTCGTGCCGCTGCCATCATCATAGCACATGCCCGGCGTACCGGCCGCAACCTGGCAACCGGCATTGGTCGATGGCTGGATGTGGAATTGGCGCGATGCATTGGTAAGCGCGACGCCATTGCTGGTGATCACTCCGGTCCCAGTGGCCTGGAACGTGCCCCAGGGTGTACTGGTCGATGTCCCGTTGAAGCTTGCATTGTTGGCAAAGGGCGTGCCCGCGACGAAGGATCGCCGGTCGGCCGTGGCCGTATAGTCCTGGTCACGCAGATAGAGTTTGGACTTTTGCGCATAGCCGCCAAAGAGCGACACATTGCCCCGGCCGCCGCCGAAATTGAATCCAACGAGGCCATTGACGGTGAATTCGCGCAAATTGGTCCCTTCCGCCCCGCCATATTGCGCGTCGAACGTGGCCCCGGTGAAATTGGATTTGAGCACATTGTTGACGACGCCGGCGACGGCATCCGATCCATAGAGCGCAGCGGCGCCATCGCGCAGCACCTCGACGCGCTCAATCGCGCCGACGGGAATGGTGTTGGCGTTGAAGCCGAAGGTCGGCACGCCGGAATCGATCACCCCGGTAATCGCCTGCGATGTGGGATGCAGCACGGTGCGGCGGCCATTGATCAGCAGCAGCGTATTGCCCTGGCCCAGGCCGCGCAGCGATACGGTGGATACGTCGCCGCGCGCGGCATTGCCCGATCCGCCACCCAGCACCTGTTCGTTGAAGGTTACGCCCCCCAGCTGCGGGATGGAACGGAACAGATCCGCGCCGGAAACGGCGGCCACGGCATCGACCTGTTCCTGACCAACCACGGTCACGGGCAGAGCGCCCGTGGTCTTCGCGCCGCGAATCTGGGTGCCGACGACGACGATTTCGGCGCGGCTTTCGCCTTGCGGTTCAGCGGGCAACCCCATGGTCGGCGCGTCCGACATGGTGCCGCCCGTCTCCAGTTGCGCAAAAGCAATCGGCTTCAAGGCCGCGACCGCGCCGGGTTCGGCGCTGAGGCTGCGATCGCGCAGGGTGACGACATTGTTGCGGTCGGAGGAGATGACGAGATCGGTGCCCCGGATGATATGCTTGAGCGCCTGACGCGCATCATGCGCGCCGTAGAGACGGGGCGTGCGGCTGTGACGCAGCTTTTTGGATGGCGCGATGATCTGCAGGCCGCTCTGCAAAGCGAAGGAGGGCAGCGTATCCACCGCGCGTCCTTCTGGCAGGTCGAAATTGCGTTGCTGGGCGCTGGCTGCCCCACTTGTCAGCGCCAGTGCAGCAGCGCTGCTCCCCAGCAGCATGGTAAAGATCTTCGTCTTGTTCATCATGTTCCCCCATTTCCCTCCCACACAGACGCGCGCCAGCGGACGCACGCAGCCAAGGCGCCACGCAGTGGTCGATCGTTCACTCAAATTCCGTTCATGGGCCGACTCACTCGCCCGGCCAGGCGATGCCGATCGGCCCCTCTTCGGGTGCCCGACATCCTCTCCAGATCGCGGCATGGAGGCCAATGCTGCCGCAGATCACAGTGGAAAGACATGAGAGCGAAAAATATCCGCCATCGGGCCTGTCACATTTTTTTCATGTCGTTCTACCGGCGGGTTTAGGCTTGCCTTTCGTTGCTACAGACGATCGTCGATGTAAGGGGTCGACCTATTCTGGACAGCAGAGCCATATGGCTGGCACGCCACATTTGTCCGCATGAGCCAGCGCTACGGCGCTGGCTGGCGGGGCGCGTGCAATATGGCTTTCTGCTCGATGATGTCGTGCAGGAAACCTATGCGAAGCTCGCGACCCTGCCGTCGGTCGACCATATCGAAAATCCACGCGCCTATTTCTTTCGTGCGGCGCTTTCGGTCATCGTTACCGAAGTGCGGCGCGCGCCGGTCGTCTCGATGGAGACGCTGAGCGAGATTGATCGGCTGAGCATCGAGTCCGGGGTTCTGCCGCCGGACGTGCAAGCGGAACAGCGCGAGGAGTTCCGGTTGGTGGCGGAGGCGATCGACCAGTTGCCGGCCAAATGCCGCGAAGTTTTCATCCTGCGCAAAGTCCATGGATTGTCGCAGCGCGAAACCGCGCAAAAGCTGGGTTTGTCGGAAAGCACGGTCGAAAAACATGTCGGCCGCGGCATCCGCACCCTGATAAATATTTTCGGACGTGGCGGAAAAACCGGCCATGTCGCGTCTAACGACCGAATTTCAAATGCAGAGCCATATGACAGTCAGGGAAAGCAGCGCGGAGATAGAACAACAGGCGACCCTCTGGGCGGCCCGCTGTGACGCGACTGGTCTCAGCGCCGCCGACAGACGGGAGCTGGACGCCTGGCTCGCCGGGGACAGTCGCCGCATGGGTGCCTGGGCGATGGCCCGCGCGACGCTCGCCCGCGTCGAACTGGCGCAAACCGACGAACAGGCGATCCATGCCGCGACCACCAAGGTCAGCGCGACGCGCAGGCAAATCCTGTGGGGCGCTGGCGCGGCGGTTGCGGCCTCGGCGGTCGCCGCCGTCGGGCTGCACCTGTCGGGGCAGGGCACCTATTATGAGACAGCCAAGGGCGAAATGCTGCGGGTGGCGCTGCCCGATGGCAGCGTGGTCAATCTCAACACCGCCAGCCGCATCGAAGTGCGATTCACGCCGCAGACCCGCACCGTGATATTGACGCGGGGCGAAGCGCTGTTCGATGTCGCGAAAAACAAGGCCGTCCCCTTCGTGGTGGAGGCGGGCGATGCGCGGGTTCGCGCGGTCGGCACGGCCTTCACTGTCCGGCGGCAAGCGGATCGCGCCGTTGGCGTGATCGTCAGCGAAGGCGTGGTCGAACTGAGCCGTCGCAACGTCGCGACCCGGCCGGTCCGGCTGGTCCAGGGGATGCGCGCAGCGGTCGATCCGGCGGCGGCCAGTCCCATCGAGACGGCCCGGATTTCGCCCGATGCGATCGCGCAGGAACTCTATTGGCGCGAAGGGATGATCGCTTTTCGCGACACCTCCCTCGCGCAGGCGGCGGCGGAATTTGCGCGTTATAATGACGAGAAGATCATGATTGCCGACCCGCTGATCGCGCAGGAAACGATCACGGGGCTGTTTGTCGCCAATGATCCGCATGGCTTTGCGAAGGCGGCAGCCGAAAGCCTGGGCCTGGCGACGCGGATGGACGGTAACCGGATCATCCTTGGTCCCATCTGACATATTGGCGCCGGATAAAGCGTATCGGCGCAGGAAAAAACGGGGAGTTTCAACGATGAACGATGAGAACCCGATTACGGGAATGAACCGTCGTGCCTTGGGCAAATGGGCTTTGGCGACCGGAGCCGCCGCGATCGCCGGGCCGATCGGCACCAGCGCCCAGGCGCAAACGCCGCCGCCCGAACCAACGCGCCTCAAAAGCGCTGGCGAAACCCTCCGCCCGGAAATCGTCGGCCAGTTCGGCATCGTTGCGGCTGGCCGCCATTATGCGGTCGCCGCGGGCACCCGCATCTTGATGGCAGGCGGCAACGCGACCGATGCGGGCGTCGCCGCGGTCTTTGCCGCCGCCGTTACCGAAATTTCCCATTTCGGCTTTGGCGGGGAAGCCCCCACCATCATCTATGATGCGGCCACGAAGAAGGCGTCGGTCATCAATGGTCAGGGGACAGCCCCCGCGCTTGCGACCGTCGATCAGTTCGCCGCGCTGGGCGTGATACCGGGCAACGGCCCCAATGGCGGCACCGTCCCGGCGATGGTGGACGCCATGGCGCTGGCGCTGCAGCTAAACGGCACGATGACGCTGGACCAGGTGTTGGCACCGGCCATCGAACTGGCGGACGGCTTCGTCATGTATAATTTCCTGGCCGAAGTGTTCGTCAGCCAGCAGAAGGCGACATCCAAATATAAAAATGCCTATGACGCCTATTATCCCGGCGGCAGGTTGCCGCGCACCGGCGAGATATTTCGCCAGCCCAATCTCGCACGCACGATGCGGACGATCGCAACCGCCGATCGACAGGCCTTCGCCCGGACGAAGGACCGCAAGGCCGCGATCCAGGCCGGGCGCGATGCCTTCTACAAGGGCGACATCGCCCGCCGCATCGGTGCCGCGATGGAAGCCGATGGCGGGCTGATGCGCTATGAGGATCTGGCGAACTATAAAGGCCGGGTCGAACCACCGGCGATCGCGCAGGTATTCGGCTATACCGTGTGCAAGGGTGGCTTCTGGAGCCAGGGACCAGCGCTGCTGCTGGCGCTCAACATTGCCGAAGCCGCTGGAATCGGTGCGATGGCGCCGGGCAGCGACGCCTATCTGCATATACTCGCCGAGGCGATCAAACTCGCCTTCGATGATCGCAACGCCTTCTTCGGCGATCCCGATTTCGCCAGCGTGCCGATGCAAGGTCTGTTGTCCAAACCCTATGCCGCCGCCCGCGCCAGGGACATCCGGGCGCATGCGTCATTGGAGCATCGCTATGGCGACCCTTGGGCCTTTGAAGGACGCAAGCGCGACACGCCTTCGTTCACCCCGCGCATGCTGAAAAAGCCGCCGGTGCCCACCGCCGATACGACCGCGATCGAAGTGGTGGACCGCCACGGCAATCTGTTCAGCTGCACGCCAAGCTCCGGCTGGATGCTGGGCGGTGCCTATATTGCGGGCGATACCGGCGTGCCGATGAGCAACCGGATGACGATCTTCGATCTCGATCCCGACAGCCCGAATGTGCTTGTTCCCGGCAAACGACCGCGCACGACGTTGTCGCCATCTTTGGTCTTGAAGGACGGCGCGCCCTTCCTGGCGATCGGTACGCCGGGCGGCGACAATCAGGACCAGCAGATCATGAACGTGCTGCTGCGCGTCCTCGCCTTCGGTGAGCCGCTCCAGGCGGCGATCGAGGCACCGCGCATAAATTCCAATCATTTCCACGGCTCCTTCGGCGTCAAGAAGGACGAGCCGGGCGTGCTGGAGATTGAGGATCGCGTGCCCCCGGCGGTGCGCGATGCGCTGACCGCGCGGGGGCACAAGCTGGATGTATTGGGGCCATTTGGCGTCTCGACGGGCATCGTCGCTGCGGGCGTGGTGCCTGAAACCGGCACCTTGCGCGGCGGCGCGGACGTGCGGCGGGAACGCTACGTCTTTGGCTGGTAGGGAATGATCGGGGAAATTATCATGAACATACGGCTCACACCCTTCGTTATCGCCCTGATGGCCAGCACTGCCAATCCGGCCATCGCCCAACCTGCCAATCTGCCCCCGCCCGGTGGCGAGACACCGATCGCCTTCGACGTGCATGAAGGGACGTCGATGGCCGTGTCCGTTTCGCCGAACGGCAAGTGGCTGGCGGTCGATCTGCAGGGCAGTCTGTGGATCATCCCGGTCAAAGGCGGGAAGGCAAGGCGGATCACCGACTATTTCAATGACGCGCGTCAGCCGGTTTGGTCGCCCGATGGGGAGCGGCTTGTCTACTTCGCCTATCGCGATGGTGGCTATGACCTGTGGAGCATCAAGCCCGACGGCAGCGACATGCACAAGCTGACCGAAGGCACGTTCGATGATCGCGAGCCGGTCTTTTCGCCGGACGGCAAGACGCTCGCCTTTTCGTCGGATCGTAGCGGCAATTACGACATCTGGACGCTCGACATCGCAACCGGCGCGATCAAGCAGGTCAGCAGCAACGCGCGCGAGGACCGGTTGCCGACCTGGTCACCCGATGGCGCGCGGATCGCTTATTCCGGCGGGCAGGGGATGGCGAGCGCCATCTATGTCGTCGATCTCGCGACGGGGCAGGAAAGCCTGTTGAAACAGGCCGAAGGAAGGGCCGAAGCGCCGTCATTCGGGCCATCGGGGCAACTGGCTTATGTCGTGCAGGACGACACGGGCAGCCATCTGGCAATCGACGGCAAGATCGTCAGTGGCAAGGAAAATGTCTTTCCTTTCCGCATAAGCTGGGATCAGGCAGGCGGCTATTTCTACGTGTCGGACGGCAAGATCCGCCGGGGCGGGGCAAAGGCGACCTCAACGATCGACTTCGCCGCCACGCTGGAGGTCGTGAAACCCAGTTATAAGCGGGCCAAGCGCGATTGGGATTCGACCGCGCCGCGCAAGGCGCTGGGCATCGTGCATCCGCGTATCTCCCCCGATGGCAGTCGCATCGCCTTCGTTGCGCTGGGCGATCTGTATGTCGTCTCGTCCAAGGGCGGGGTGCCGGAAAACCTGACCAAGGATGCCGCGCTCGACGCCGATCCCGCCTGGTCGCCCGACGGGCAGAGCATTGTGTTCAGTTCGGATCGTGTCGGTGGTCTGCCGCAATTGTGGATCAAGGATCTGAAAACGGGCACGGATCGACAACTGACCAAACTCGACACGCAGCCGCTCGGTGCGGCCTGGTCCCCCGATGGCACGCGCGTCGCCTTCATCGATGTCGATGGCCGTTGGGGCGTGGCGGGTGTCTGCGTGGTGGATGTCGCCACAGGCAAGATCACGCGGCTGCAAACGTCGCTTGGGCAGCCCGGCAGTCCCACTTGGTCATCGGACGGCAAATATGTGGCGATCAGCCTGTCCTACAAATTTTCCAATAGCTTCCGCGAAGGCACCAACCAGGTCTATGTAATACCGGCCGATGGCAAGGGCGAACCCTTCTGGCAGATACCCCAGGCCAATATGTCGCTCGACACGCGCAGCGGCAGCGGCCCCGCCTGGTCGCCCGACGGCACGAAGATGGCAGGCGTCTATGAAGGGCTGCTCAAGGTCTGGCCCGTGGACAAGGCGGGCAAGCCATTGGGGCCGGTGCGCAGCCAGACGAACGACACGGCCTTCTATCCGACCTGGACGGCAAATTCGAATATAGTCCTTTATCAATCCAACGACGCTCTGAAGACGATCGACCTGGCGACCGGCGTCACGACCGACGTACCGATCGACCTGAATTATCGCCTGGCCAAGCCGACTGGCCGCACCGTCGTCCATGTCAGCCATCTGATCGACTCCGTCACCGATGCGACCCAGCATGAGAAGGACATCATCATTGACGGCAATCGCATCGCCCAGATCCGCGACCATGATCCGGCGCTGCATGCGGGAGGTACGTTCGTTGACGGCACGGGCCTGACCGCCATGCCCGGTCTCATCGAATATCATTCCCATGTCCAAAAGGATTTCGGCTCCAATCTCGAAAAAGCGTGGCTCGCCTATGGGATCACCACGGTGCGCGATCCCGGCACGCAAGTCTATGACGCGGTCGAGGATCGGGAAGCGGCAGAGGCAGGCGTGCGCCCCAGCCCGCGCCTTTATGTTGGCGGGCCGCTGCTCGAATGGCAGCGTGTCTATTACAAGATGGGGGTGGCCGTTTCCGGGCCAGCGCATCTCGAACGCGAACTCGAACGCGCGCGTTTGCTCAAATATGACATCGTCAAAAGCTATGTGCGCATGCCCGACCTCTATCAGCGGCGCATCGTCGAAGCGGCGCATGATATGGGCATTCCTGTGTCGGGCCATGAAATCTTCCCGGCCGCCTATAGCGGGGTCGATGGCACCGAACATATGGGCGCCACCAGTCGCCGGGGCTATTCACCCAAACAAGGGCCGGGTGGCATGGCCTATGATGATGTAATCCAGTTGTTCGGCCGAAGCGGTCGGACGCTCACGCCAACAAATTTCGGCGCTCTGACCGGTTATCTGGAAAAGAACCCCGACTATCGAAACGATCCGCGTGTGAACCTCTATCCCAGTTGGGCGCGGGAAAGCGTGACGGGCGACAATGATCCCATGGCACGGATGGTTCGGCCACTGCTGACCGGCGGGCTGATCAGCCTGAAGAAAATATATGATGCAGGTGCGCAAGTCGTCGCGGGAACCGACACGATGATCGCGACCAATCTCCATGCGGAGATTGCGTCTTATGTGGATGCGGGCCTGACGCCATTCCAGGCGCTGCAGACGGCGACCGTCAATGCGGCCAAGGCGCTCAACCTCGATGCCGGAACCCTCGAAGCCGGGAAGCTCGCCGACATCGCGCTGGTGGACGGCGATCCGCGCGAAAATATCGCCAACAGCTTCAAGGTGCGCAGCGTGATCGCCAATGGAGTCGTCCACCATGTCGATGATCTGGTGAAGCCCAACCCATGAAGGTGGCCCGAAAGAATTGGTGACCCCTACGAGAATCGAACTCGTGCTTCAGCCGTGAGAGGGCCGCGTCCTAACCGCTAGACGAAGGGGCCATGCGACCGCGCTCAGGCGGTCGGCAGAGGCGCGCTTTAGGAAGACGGCGTAATCGCGTCAAGCGAAACAGCGTCCCACCGCCAACCGAGCCACATAAAAAACCACCCCATGCAGAGCATGGGGTGGCCAAGGTTCAGGGAGGAGACGCCTCCAAAGGGGGAGGCGCCCATACGATACACCCGAAAGGGGGGCAGGTGCACCGCATGATTTATAGATAGGGCAGGATGCTTCGCCATACAAGGGGGGAAGCAACGCCCTTTCTATCAATTATTTGAACCGTTTCGGGTTAATAGCTGGTTCAGGCTTCGGCAGGCTGCGGTGCGGCGGGAAGGGCGATCGGCCCCTTGCCCTGCGAGACCTGCGTTTCGAAAATCTCACGCATCAACTGCAGCGAGAAGAGATGGGCGTAGATCAGCGGCAGCATGCCGTTCTGGTTGATCTTGCGCAGCTGGTCGCCGCGCATGTCGCGCAGCTTTTCCTCGTTGATCATGCGGAAGCCGCGATAGACGAAGGGCTGTTCGTTGACCGGCGTCTGGATCGACACTTCGCCATCCATCAGCAGGTCCATGTCCTGCAATTCGCGCACGAACTGGCTGGTGCGCGCGGCGGCCTGTTCGAAATCCTCGCAGAATTTCAGAACGCCCTGGGTCAGTTCGCTGGGCTTGCCGTCCTGGAACAGCGCGGTGCCTTCCTCGAACGCGCCGATCGCCGAGCTGGTCGGGTCGAAGCACAGCGACAATTCCTCGCTATCGGGACGCAGCTTGGCCAGCATCCAGGGATAGCGACGGACATAGGCGGGGACATAGGCCGGGCCGCGCAGCTTGCCTTCGTCATCGACAAAGACGTTCACGCCTTCGTTAAGGCCCATCAGCGCCAGCGGCACCGAATCGGCGCCCGACGAAAAGATGATCGGCACGAAGCGCTGGGCCGACACGAATTCGTCGATCGTCAACGGCACGGCATGCTGGCTGACCAGGAAGGGGGCGGCGTCGACCGTGCGGCTATGAAAATCGACATGGTCTACGCTGCTGAGCGGCAGCAGGTCGTTGTAGAAGATCGGCAGATTGTTCGCGGGCGCGCTGGCCATGATCAAATATCCATTCTTGCAGGCAGCGGTTTTTCAGGCACGCCGCAGGTCCGATGATTGGGGCAGGGCGATAATCACCTTGGCGACGCCGTGCAATCGCTTTGTCGCGGTCAGGCTTCTTCGGGCAAGGGTATCAGCTTGCCGGGGTTCATGATGCCCTTGGGGTCGAACGCCGTCTTGATCGCGCGCAACGCGCCGATCCGCGCGGGACTGGCCAGTCGTCCGAGTTCCGCGCGCTTCATCTGGCCGATGCCATGCTCGGCCGAAATCGATCCGCCCGCTGCTACCACCGCATCATGGACGAAGGCGTTGATCGCCTGACCCTGCGCCGCGATCCACGCCGGACCGTCGCTGGTGCCCTTTGGCGCGCGGACATGAAAATGGACATTGCCATCGCCCAGATGCCCGAAGGAGGAGGCGGTCGTGCCGGGGAAGCGCGCCTGCGCCGCCTGCGCCGCGTCGATCATGAAGGCCGGCATCCGCGCGACCGGCACGCTAATGTCATATTGCAGCGCTGGCCCCTGCGCCTTTTCCGATTCCGACAGGGATTCGCGGATGCGCCAGAAAGCATCGGCCTGCGCCTCATTCGCAGCGATGGCCGCGTCGATCGCCAGCTCCCGCTCGAACGCATCGGTCAGCGCCTGTTCCAGCCGCTCGGCCGGGCTGGGGTCGTTCAGGTCGGCATGATCCACCTCGATCAGCACATGCCAAGGTGTGCGCGTCTCGATCGGGCTGCGCGTGCCGGGGATGTGCCCCAAAACGAAGCCCAGCGTTTCGTCGGCGATGACCTCGAACCCCTCCACGCTATCACCCAATTGCGCCTCGACCAGCCGCAGCAGCGCCAGCGCATCGGCGGGGGAAGCGACGCCAACCCAGCCGACGGCGCGGGCGGCAATGGCGGGGACCAGTCGCAACGCCGCCGCCGTGACGATGCCCAGCGTCCCTTCCGCGCCGATCAGCAATTGCTTGATGTCATAGCCGCGATTGTCTTTCTTCAGCGCATCCAGCCCGTCGAAGATACTCCCATCGGGCAGCACCACCTCCACCCCCTCCACCAGCGCGCGCATCGTGCCATGCCGCAGCACCTGGGTTCCGCCCGCATTGGTGGACACCAGTCCGCCGATCGTCGCCGATCCCTTCGCGCCGAGGCTCAGCGGAAAGCGCCGACCCACATCCTCCGCCGCGTCATGCAGCACGCTCAGGATCACGCCCGCCTCGCACACCGCCAGATTATCGTCGGCCGACAGGCTGCGGATCGCGTTCATCCGGCGCAGGGACAGGATCAGCGCCGATCCGTCGGCGGGCGGCGTCGCACCCCCGACCATCGACGTATTGCCCCCCTGTGGCACCAACGCGACGCCCAGTTCGGCGGCCAGCGCGACCGTCGCCGCCACCTCCTGCGTCGACGCAGGCGCCAGGATCGCAGCCGCCGTGCCATGATAACGCCCGCGCCAGTCGCTCGTCCATGGCGCGATGTCGTCCGGGTCGGTGACGACGCCCTTCGGCCCAAGCAGCGCGGCGAAGCGCGCAATGATGTCCTGTCCAATCATGGGACCGTCTATGCGCGCAAATTCATCGACGGTTCAACCACTCGTCGATAGCGTGCCATTCCCATAAGGGGTCCGCTTTGTTTCATTCCATCCTGCTACTGCTTGCCGCGCCAGGCGCGCAGCCCGTGCAATGGGCGCAATTGACGATCGAGCGGCGCGTCATCATGCGCGTGCCCATGGTCCGCAAGGGCAAGGCGCCTGTGCGCATCACACCCGATGCCGCCGATGATTGGGACGAAAAGAAAGGGCCACGCTGCGTCGCGCTCCGCTCGATTCGCGCCGCTAGCATCATCGTGCGCAATGGCGTGGATCTCATCCTCGCCGATCAGCATCGCTACCGCGCCCGGCTGGAAAAGGGGTGCGATTCGGCGGGCTTTTATTCGGGCTTCTATGTCGAGCCGGATGCGGACGGATCGCTCTGTTCGGGACGCGACGAATTGCAGGCGCGCAGCGGCATGAGCTGTGCGATCGACAGTTTCCGCCGCCTCGTCGCCGCCGACGACTGATCGCGATCCCCAAGGCCCCGAATTACGGGATTTTCTTGACAAGTGGCCGATATTTCCGCAATGCGCGGCCGATTTTCCATCGTGCGGACTGGCAGGATGGGGCAACCTCCTGTTCCCGGACCATTGAATGACTTTTGCCGATCTCGGCCTTTCCGACGAATTGCTCAGGGCCGTAACCGAATCCGGTTACGACACGCCCACCCCCATTCAGGCGCAGGCAATTCCTTCCGTCCTGATGATGCGCGACATCATCGGCATTGCGCAGACGGGAACGGGCAAGACGGCCAGCTTCGTGCTGCCGATGATCGACATTCTCGCCCATGGCCGCAGCCGCGCGCGGATGCCGCGCTCGCTCATCCTGGAGCCGACCCGTGAACTCGCCGCCCAGGTGGCGGAGAATTTCGAGAAATACGGCAAATATCACAAGCTCTCGATGGCCCTGCTGATCGGTGGCGTGTCGATGGGCGACCAGCTCGCGGCGCTCGAAAAGGGCGTGGACGTGCTGATCGCGACGCCGGGGCGCCTGATGGACCTGTTCGGTCGCGGCAAGATCATGCTCAACGGCTGCTCGCTGCTGGTCATCGACGAAGCCGACCGGATGCTCGACATGGGTTTCATCCCGGATATCGAGGAAATCTGCACCAAGCTGCCCGCGCAGCGCCAGACCTTGCTGTTTTCCGCGACGATGCCGCTGGTGATCAAGAAGCTGGCCGACAAATTCCTGTCCAACCCCAAGTCGATCGAAGTCGCGCGGCCAGCCAGCGCCTCGATCAACATCACCCAGCGGTTGGTAAAGGTCGATGCACGCAAGAAGCGGACCGTCCTCGCCAAGATGCTGGCGGAGGCTGACGTCACCAGCGCGGTCATCTTCTGCAACCGCAAGACCACGGTGCGGGATCTGAACAAGAGCCTGCAACGCGACGGCTTCAAGTCGGGCGAAATCCATGGCGACATCGACCAGGGATCGCGCATCGCCGAACTGGAACGCTTCCGCGCGGGCACCGTCAACATCCTCGTTGCATCCGACGTCGCGGCGCGCGGGCTGGACATCAAGGGCGTCAGCCATGTGTTCAACTATGACGCACCCTGGCATCCGGACGATTATGTCCACCGCATCGGCCGCACCGGCCGCGCGGGCGCATCGGGCGTCGCCTACACCTTCGTCACCGAAGCGGACGCCGAAGCGATCGACAATATCCAGAAGCTGATCGGTACCAAGATCGAAGTCGTTGGCGCAGCCGAAGTTATTGCAACGGTTGAATCCACCGAAGAAGCCGCCCCTTCGCGTGCGCCGAGGGGCCGCAAGCCCCGCGCGGCAAAGCCCGCAGCCGACAAGCCCGCCCGTGCCAAGGAACCGCAGGCGCAAGCCACACCGCCTCGCGAAGAAGCGCCGGTCACGGCGGAGCCTGCCGCTGAACCGATCCGCGAAGCCCGCCCACCCCGCACCGAACGTCCCCGCGAAGAGCCAAGAGACCGCCCCGCCGCCGCCCCGCGCGCGCCGCAGCCAAACCGTGGCCGCCGCAACGAAATGGCCGATGACGGTCCCGACGATGGCTGGAACGGCCCGGTTCCCGAATTCCTGAACTTCGGCTTCGACGCCTGAATTTGGGTATCGACGGGCTTTGAGTCTGTCCGCCAACGTGCAAGCCCAGCACGATGGGGGCAAACCATAAGCCAACCTCATTCCCCCCTCCCGCAGGCGGGAGGGGGTTAGGGGGTGGGCCAGCGCAACGGCTGCGCTGGCCCACCCCGCTGCGACTAAATTCCCCCGGCACAAGGCCGGGGTCATTAAGTCTCGCTGCCCAGCGTCGGGTGAACAGTCCCCCGGACTGTTCAGGTCATGCCGGGGGCATGACCGACCCAACGCTCGCAAGCGGTAGGGGCGACGGATGCAGCCCGTAACCAACCGACCATCATTCCCGTAAAATCCTCCCCTGTAAGGGGAGGGGGACCGGCGCAGCCGGTGGAGGGGTGTCACCCTATCGATAGCATGACACCCCTCCGTCAGGGCTACGCCCTGCCACCTCCCCTGCTAGGGGAGGATGATTGACACCGACCAGTTATAGGCAGAACGGGCTAAATCACGGATGCCGATGAGTGGCCGCATTTGGGTCATCCGCAAACATCACACCAGCACTCTGATCCTGTGGATAGCCATGGGCGAATTTGTAGGCGAGCAATGCCTCAACTATAACCTCCTTAAAGGTGGAACGTTGTTCCGGAGGACAGGAAACCGAGTTAACGATCCAGATAAAATCGCATGCTTGTCTCAACGCATCGTTAGCCGTTGGGGTGGCAATGTATGCAGCGAAGCGTCCTGCGATCCGTTCACCTCTTATTTCAAAATATCGATCGCCTTCCGACGAACTGCCAGCGGGAACCAGTTCAAGATGACGTTGAGAGTCAACTGTCTGTCTCGCTTTGTTGTTCGCTAAAAATGCCATATGGCTGCCTTACATCAACACCCCTAATGTCTGCTTAGCGTAAGAAAAAATGTAAAGCCGACTGACCGCTTCTCACCCAGCCCCCCCCTACAACAACCCCTTAGCCCGCATACTCACATGCCCCTGCGCGCCGACGATGATATGGTCATGCACGGCGATATTCAGCCGTTTGCCCGCCTCGATGATCTGCCGCGTCACCTCTATGTCCTGACGACTGGGTTCAGGCGAACCACTGGGATGGTTGTGGACCAGGATCAGCGCCGCCGACCCCAGGTCGATGGCGCGCCGTATAACCTCGCGGACATAGATGGCGGCCTGGTCTATGGACCCATCGCCCATATTCTCATCACGGATCAGCATGTTGCGGGTGTTGAGATGCAGCACGCGCACGCGTTCCACCCCCAGATGCGCCATGTCGGCGCGCAGATAGTCGAGCAATGCCTGCCAACTCGCCAGCACCGGCCGCGCCGCGACCTCGTTGCGGAGCATCCGCAGTGCGCTCGCCTGCACGATCTTGATCGCGGCGACGCTGGTGTCGCCCATGCCCGGCACCCGCGCAATCGCATGCCAGTCCGCTGCCATCAGCCCGCCGATCCCGCCAAATTCGCGCAGCAACGCCTTGGCCAGCGGCTTGGTGTCGCGCCGGGGAATCGCCAACGCCAGCAGATATTCGATCAGTTCATGATCGTGCAGCGCGTCGCCGCCCGTCTCCGCCAGCTTCTGGCGCAGCCTTGCCCGGTGGCCTGCGCCGTCATGCGTGACTTTTGCGTCCTGCTCGGCCAAGCTCGCCCCCTTGCTACCGACCATGACGCTATGCGTTGCGGAATCGCGGGGCAAGGATATTTAGGACGGGTCGGACGTTCTGGTCCCGTCACGGACCATAGAGTGTCGCACGAAAGCCGGGGTTGGCCATAAGCATGGAAGAACAGGACGGCGAAGAGGCGATTCGCCGGGGTTGGCTACGCTGGCTGGGTGTCGGCACGGGCACGCTTGCGCTGGTGCTGGTCGGGCTGTGGACGCAGCGCGCGCCGATCGCTGAAAATTTCGTCAGCCGTGAACTCAACCGGCGCGGCGTGCGGGCCAATTACGACCTGGTCGATGTCGGCCTGCGCACCCAGCGGATCGAGGCTATCGTGCTGGGCGACCCGGCCAAACCCGATTTGACCGCCGACTGGGTCGAAGTCGATATCGCCTTCACTGGCGTCACGCCCGAAGTGGCGGCTGTGCGGGCAGGGGGCGTGCGCCTCCATGGCAGTTACAAGGGCGGGGTGCTGAACCTTGGCGAGATGGACAAGTTCAGCGATCCCAGTTCGACCGCGCCCTTCAGCCTGCCCGACATCCTCCTGTCGCTCGCCGACGCCCGGCTACGGCTGGATACCGACGCGGGCCAGGTCGGCCTGCGGATCGACGGCGATGGCGGGTTGCAATCCGGTTTCGACGGGAAGGTCGCCGCCGTCATGCCGCGCGGGACCATGGCGGGGTGCGCGATGACCGATGGCAGCGCGCTGCTCGATATCGCCATGCGCCAGGGTCAGCCCCATCTGACCGGCCCCATCCGCGCGGCCGCGTTCGCCTGCCGCGAGGCTGCCACCGCTATCGCCCAACCCGTCGCCGTCATCGACTTGACGCTCGGCAAGGCGTTCGAACGCTGGACCGGCCATCTCGACCTGTCGGGCGAAGCGCTCAAGTCCAACGGCCTCGTTCTCGCCAGCCCGGCAGGCCGCATCGATTTCGACGGCAGCAAGGCCGGGTCGCAAGGCCGCGCCCGCATCAACGCGGCCACGCTGGCAGGTGGTGGTAGTTTGATCGAGCAGGCCGCGCTCAATGGCGTCTGGACGTTCAAGAGCGATGAAGCGACGATGCAGGGCGATCTGTCGGGCCGGAACATCCGCCTCGCGTCGCGCGAATCGCTCGCCGCTTTCCGCGAATCGACGGCGGGCACCCCGGTCGCCCCGCTCGCGGCGCGCTTTGCCGACGCCATGGTGCGGGCAGGGGACAATAACCAACTCCGCACGAATTTCGCGCTCGTGCAACGCAGCGCCAAGGGTAGCCTCGTCCTTACCAACAGCCGCCTCGCCGCCCGCAGCGGCGCGCAAGCAGCGCTCTCGCCCGATGGCCGGGTGACGCTGGGCTGGCCGGGGCAGGGGCGGGCAGCACTCGATTGGGCGCTTGACGGCGCGATCACGACGCGGGGCGGCGGCTTGCCCCAGGCCGCGCTGCGCCTGGTGCGCCGACCCGGCGGCGGTTTCGGCGGCGATCTGTTCATCGATCCCTATGCGTCGGACAATGCGCGCCTGACGCTCGATCGCGTCCGTTTCACCGCTGCGTCCGATGGCACGACTCGCTTCGCCACCTCGCTCCGGCTCGATGGTCCGCTGCCCGACGGCCATCTGCGCGGCCTGACGCTGCCGATCGAGGGACAACTCGCCGCCAATGGCGCATTGCGCATCAATCCGCGCTGCGTCCCCCTCTCGGTCACCGAGGCCCGCTATGGCAGTTTCACCATCGGCCAGACCCGCCAGACGCTGTGCCCGCTCGACGGCGGCGCATTATTCGCGATGGGAGCGGGCGGCATCAGCGGCGGAGCGGACATCCGCAAACTCGCCCTCTCCGGCACAAGCGGCGACAGCCCCATGCGGCTCACTGCCGACCATGCCCGCATCGCGCTCGGCCAGACCGGCTTCACCCTGGCCAATGCCGACCTGTCGATTGGCCCGCAGGACGCGCCGGTTCATCTCACCGCCGCCAACCTGGACGGCCGCATGACCGCCAAGGGCTTTGGCGGCAAGGCCAGCGGCGCAGGCGGCCGCATCGGCACCATCCCGTTGATCCTGGAACAGGGCAATGGCGACTGGCGCTTCGACAACGGCGCGCTCGCCTTCCGCGCCGCCATGACCGTGCGCGATTCGCAGGTTCCCGCCCGCTTCATCCCGCTCGCCGTGCCGGATTTCACGTTCACGATGCAGAACAGCCGGATCACCGCCACCGGCACGCTCACCGCGACACGCAATGGCGCGACCGTCGCCCGCACCGACATTGTCCATAATCTGACCAATGGCAAAGGCCATGCCGACCTGACTGTCCCTGACCTCGCCTTCGGTCCCGATCTTCAACCCGAAGATGTGACGCCGCTGGCGCTCGGCGTGGTCGCGAATGTGAAGGCCAAGGTGAACGGGCAGGGCCGCATCGACTGGACCGGCGCCGACGTGACGTCCACCGGCACCTTCCGCACCGACAATGCCAGCCTCGCCGCTGCTTTCGGCCCGGTCGAGGGGCTAAGCGGCGAACTGCGCTTCACCGACCTCATCAATCTCGTCTCCGCACCCGGTCAGGAAGCGCGAATCCAGTCCGTCAATCCGGGCATAGAAGTGCGCGACGGCATCGTCCGCTATCGGCTGGAAGCGGGGCAGAAGGTGCGGATCGAGGGCGGCGGCTGGCCCTTTTCCGGCGGCCAACTCGTGCTGCTCCCCACCACCATGGATTTCAGCGCCGACGTCGATCGCTACATGACCTTCCGCGTCATCGGCCTCGACGCAGGCGCGTTCATCCAGGCGATGGAACTGGACAATGTCTCCGCCACGGGCACGTTCGACGGCATCATGCCGCTGATCTTCAATGCCCAGGGCGGTCGCGTCGCGGGCGGCGTGCTGGTCGCGCGGCAGGAGGGGATGGCACCGCTGCTCATGCCCGAAGGCGTGCTGCCCTCCATTCCCTGCGACCCCGCGCGACAGTCCGGCGTCCTGTCCTATGTCGGCCCGGTATCGAACGAGCAATTGGGCGTGATGGGCCGCATCGCCTTCGACGCGCTCAAGAATCTCCAATATAAATGTCTGACAATCCTGATGGATGGCGCGCTCGATGGTGAAATGGTCACGAATGTCGTGTTCAACGGCGTCAATCGTGGGCAACTGGGCGGCGCGCCGGCGGGCTTGGCACGCAATTTCGTCGGCCTGCCCTTCCTGTTCAACGTCCGCATCTCCGCGCCATTCCGCGGGCTGATGAGCACGGCGCAGTCGGTCATCGACCCGACCCAGACGATCCGCGACGAGATCGGCCGCCAGGCACAGGAAAAGATGCGGGCGCAAGCGGCGGAAGGGCTTGCGGTTCAGCCTGTGGACAGCGACAAGATGGCAAACGGGGAGCCGAAATGAAGAAACACACGATCATCATGGCCGGGTTGGCCGCATCGGCGCTGGGGGGCTGCATCCAGGTGAAGGCTCCCGACAAGCCGATCGAGATCAATCTGAACGTCAAGGTGCAGCAGGAAGTCGTGGTGCGCTTGCAACGCGATGCCCAGGATCTGATCCAGAATAACCCGGAGTTGTTCCCGCAATGACACGCAAGATGCTCATAATCGCCGCAGGCGCTGCCGTTGCGCTGGCCACGGGCTTCGCCATGACGGCGCCCGCCCGTGCGCAGACGGGTGCCGTCGCGTCGGCCATGGCGGCCGGAACCGTGGGCGAGCAGGCCGATGGTTATCTCGGCATCGCCGGCTCGGTCAACGCCGATGTGCGCGCCGAAGTCGAATCGATCAACATCAAGCGGCGCGCGGCTTACACCCAGTTGGCCAGCCAGCGCGGTGTCACGGTGCAGGATGTCGCCGCCGCCACGGGCTGCCAGACGCTCAGCAGCCGGGTCAAGACCGGCCAGGCCTATCGCATCGGCGCGGGCGCGTGGCAGACCAAGGGCGCAGGCGCGATCGCGCTGCCTTCCTATTGCGCGACGGCGGGCTGAAATCCCGCTCTGGCGGACTTTTCTCCTTCCTTCGTCCAAGGCTTCATTCTCTGCCCGAACCATGGTTGACTATCCGCCATCCCCTTTCTAAACGGACCGCGCCTTGACGGGTGCAGCCGCAAGCGCCATGCCGCCTGCCATAAGGGGTCAACCCCCGGTGGAGGATGAACATGGTTGCGGAGACACCCGGACAGGACCCGGCAGGGGAAGACGCGCGGATCGCTTCGTTGGAGGAGCGGATCGCACGGGCTGAATCTGTCGAAAAGGTCAGGCAGGGGGCTACTGAGCAAGCGGCGGACGATGGGTCTCGCCTCGGCAACAGGGTTCTTGCGGAACTGATCGGCGGTCTTGTCGGCGGTGCGTTGATCGGCTGGGTTCTTGACCGGCTTTTCGGCACATCCCCATGGCTCCTGCTCGTTTTCCTCGGTCTTGGGATCGTGGCGGCGTTCAGGAACATCATCAGATTGACGACGATAAAGCGTCCCCCGCAATAAGGGACGCTTTCTTCTTAGTCCGACGGTAAAGACGTTACAGGGGTCCAGCGTGGCAGAATCCGGCAAAATCGATCCGATGCACCAGTTTGCGATCGAACCCTTGTTCGGTACGGATCAGCTGTCGCTCGGCGGTTTCAACATCGCCTTCACCAACAGCGCGCTCTATATGGTGCTGGCCGCCGTCGTGCTGTGGATCTTCGTGATCGGCGGCATGAAGCGCGAGCTGGTGCCGGGTCGTTGGCAGATGGCGGTCGAATATATGACCGGCTTCATCAAGAATCTGCTGATCGCGAATGTGGGTGAGGGCGGCAAGAAGTATATCCCTTACGTCTTTTCGCTGTTCATGTTCATCCTGCTGGCAAACCTTCTGGGTCTGCTGCCGCTGGGTCTGGTCGGGCTTCACCCCTTCACCTTCACCAGCCATTTCACCGCAACCGGCGTCCTGGCGATCATGAGCTTCTCGATTGTCCTGATCGTCGGCTTCGCGAAGCATGGCTTCCACTTCTTCTCGCTCTTCATTCCGCACGGCACGCCCGCGCTGATGGTGGCGCCGCTCTTCCTTATCGAACTCGTGTCCTTCATGGTGCGTCCGTTCAGCCTGGGCCTGCGACTGTTCGTCGCGATGACCGCTGGCCACGTTCTGCTGAAGGTGCTTGCCGGGTTCGTCATCAACAGCGCAAACGCGTCGCCCGCTCTCGGCCTGACGGTCGGCACGGCCAGCTTCATCCTGATGATCGGCATCAGCGCGCTGGAGATGCTGGTCGCGGTCATCCAGGCTTATGTGTTCGCGCTGCTGACCTCGGTCTATCTCAACGATGCCGAGAACCTGCACTGAGTTTCATCTAGTTTCGTCAACAATCACTATATTCTAACGAAGGAGTTTACGACATGGACGCAGAAGCCGCAAAGCTGCTCGGTGCTGGCCTGGCCGCCATCGGTGCGGGCATCGCTGCCCTCGGTGTGGGCAACGTGTTCAGCGCGTTCCTCGAAGGCGCGCTGCGCAATCCGGGTGCCGCTGATGGCCAGCAGGGTCGTCTGTTCATCGGTTTCGCCGCGGCGGAACTTCTGGGTCTGCTGGCGTTCGTTATCGCCATGATCCTGGTGTTCGTGGCCTGACACGCCTTACGGGACGGGCGGGATGGCCTTCACGCCGCCACGCTCGTCCCGCACTATTGACCGCGCCCTGATCGGACGGAAAAAATGCCTCAAATCGCGCAAATTGCCGAAACCTACTCCAGCCAGATTTTCTGGCTGCTGCTGACCTTCGGCTTCGTGTTCTTCGTCATCGGCCTCGGCATGGTGCCCAAGGTGCAGGGGACGGCAGACGCGCGCGACGCGAAGATCAGTGGTGATCTGGACGCGGCAAAGGCTGCCTTTGCCCGTGCCGACGAAGCCGAAGCGGACTATCGTGTCCGTGACGCGGAAAGCCGCACCGCCGCGCAGGCGATGCTGGCCAAGGCGAAGAGCGAAGCCGCCAAGGCTTCCGAAATCAAACTTGCCGCCGCCGATGCGGAGGTCGCCACGAAGATCGCGGCTGCCGAAGCCCGCATCCAGGCTGCCTCCACCGCAGCCTTGGCAGAAATCGAAACCGTCGCCGCCGAAGCAGCGCGCGACATGGTGGCTCGCATTTCCGGCGTGGAAGCGTCGGACGATGCAGCCCGCAACGCAGTAAAGGCGGCACTGGCCCATGGCTGAGGCAGCAGCACAGCATCAAGGGGGCACCCCCCCCACGCTCGACCAGGCGATCCATGCCGAAGGCATGGAGCCGGTCGGCACCGTCGCGCATGAAGGCGTGGTGCCCCACACCGACCCGGAAGCGGTCGGCATGGATGCCACTGCCTGGGTGAGCCTCGCCATGGCGGCGTTCATCGCCATCCTGCTGTTCAAGAAGGTGCCCGCCCTGATCGGCAGCGTGCTGGACGGCCGGATCGCGCAGATCAAGGAACAGCTTGCCGAAGCGACCCGGCTGCGCGCCGAAGCCGAAGCGCTCAAGGGCGAATATGAAGCCAAGCTGGCCGCTGCGGCCGGTGAAGCTGATGCCATGCGCAAGGCCGCCGAACATGAAGCCGAAGGGCTGATCGCTGATGCCAAGGTTAACGCCGATGCGCTGATCGTCCGCCGCCAGAAAATGGCCGAGGACAAGATCGGTGCCGCCGAACGTGCCGCCATCGTCGCCATCCGCGCCAAGGCCGTCAATGCCGCAACCACCGCCGCCGCGGTTCTGATCGCCCAGGGTCATGATGCACAGGCGGATAAAGCGCTGGTCGATCGTGCAATCACGGGGCTTGGTACGATCAACTGATCGGTTCTGATCACCGAAACATAAAAGGGCCGGGGGCAACCCTGGCCCTTTTGCGTTGCAGCCCGGCGGGGTAGAACAGCGCTGTCCTACACGCCCACTTCCGTGCCATAACCATACCACCGCACGATCCAGCCTCCTTTTCGATAGGATCAGGATTGGGACATAAAATGTCCGATTCTGCGGGAAATATGCGAAGCTAAGCGCGGGGCTTCCTATCTCATGGCCCATTGCGATCCCGGCCGCGCACGCTATTTCATCCCCATGTCGCAACCCCAATCACCCGACCGTTTCAACGAAGACAAGGCCAGCTACACGGTGCGCGGGTCCGGCGCGCCCGATCTCGATCAGGGCGTTGAGGCGATCCGCACCACGCTCAAGACGCTGCCGACGCGGCCCGGTGTCTATCGGATGCACGATGCGCGCGGCGATGTGCTCTATGTCGGCAAGGCTCGCGCGCTCAAGAATCGCGTCGCCAACTATACCCAGGTCGATCGCCTGCCCCGGCGGCTCCAGCGGATGGTCGCGCAGACCCGGTCCATGACCATCGTCACCACCAACAGCGAGGCGGAAGCCCTCCTGCTCGAAGCGCAACTGATCAAGCGCTACCGACCGCCCTACAACGTCCTGCTGCGCGACGACAAAAGTTTCCCCTTCATCCTATTGCGGGAAGATCATGCCTTTCCCCGCGTCCAGAAACATCGCGGCGCGCGCAAGGCGCAGGGTCGCTATTATGGTCCCTTTGCCAGCGCAGGATCAGTCACGCGCACGATCAATGCGCTGCAAAAGCTGTTCCTACTGCGCTCCTGTACCGACAGTTTCTTCGCCAACCGCTCGCGGCCATGTCTGCTCTATCAAATTAAGCGCTGCTCGGCCCCCTGCGTCGATCGGATCGACCCGGACGGCTATGCCGAACTGGTCCGCGACGCGCAGGATTTCTTGGGTGGCAAGTCGACCGCCGTTCAGAAGAAGCTCGGCACCGCGATGCAGGCGGCTTCCGATGCGATGGACTTCGAACAGGCCGCCGTCATCCGCGACCGGCTAAAGGCGCTGACCTTCATTCAGGGAAGCCAGGCGATCAACGCCGAGGGGCTCGGCGACGCCGACATTTTCGCGCTGGCGGCAAAGGGCGGGGCGATGTGCATCCAGGCCTTCTTCATTCGCGGTGGTCAGAATTGGGGGCATCGCAGCTTCTTCCCGGTCCACACCGCGGAAGTTGCCGAAGATGAAGTGCTGGCCAGTTTCATGGCGCAATTTTACGAGGAAGTGCCGCCGCCCAAGCTGGTGCTGACCGACCGCGCGCCCGCCGAATGCGATCTGATCGCCCAGGCCTTGACCGAACGGATCGGCAGCAAGGTCCGCATCGAAGTCCCCCAGCGCGGCGACCGCACCCGCCTGATCAAACAGGCGCAGCGCAACGCGGTCGAAGCGCTCGACCGCCGCCTCGCGGAAACCACGAGCCAGGGCAAAGTGCTGGACGACATGGTCGAGGCCTTTGGCTTGGAGGGCATACCCGACCGTATCGAGATATACGATAACAGCCATATTCAGGGCGCCCATGCGCTGGGCGCGATGGTCGTCGCGGGACCGGAAGGCTTCCGCAAGAACGCCTATCGCAAGTTCAACATGAAAGACCCCGTCATCTCGAACGATGATTTCGCGATGATGCGCGACATGTTCGAACGGCGCTTTGGTCGAGCGCAACGCGAAGACCCGGATCGCGACAGCGGCGAATGGCCTGATCTTGTCCTGATCGACGGCGGTAAGGGGCAGCTATCGGCGGCGCGCACGATGCTGGAAGAAATGGGGATAGAGGACGTGACCATGATCGGCTTCGCCAAGGGGCCGCATCATGGCCGGGACGGCCGCGAAGTCTTCCACCTGATGGACGGTCGCGAAGTCACCTTCCCGATCAACCATCCCGTTCTTTTCTACCTGCAACGGTTGCGCGACGAAGCGCATCGCTTCGCCATTGGCGCGCATCGCGCCAAGCGGAGCAAGGCGATCACCGTCAGTTCGCTGGACGAGGTGCCGGGTATCGGCCCGGCCCGCAAGAAGGCACTGCTGATGCATTTCGGCACCGCCCGCGCGGTCCGTGACGCCGCGCTCGAAGATCTGGCGCGCGCGCCCGGCGTGTCCACGGCGGTGGCGCAGCAGGTCTATGACTATTTCCATGGCTGAGGCGGCAAAGGCCAGCCAGTTGCAATTCTCGTACATTATGCTACATGCACTGGGCTGACGTCCTTTGATGACGATCTATGTTTCCTCCTCCGGCCCTCATTGTGCGTGGACGAGGTCTGTCTCGAAGCCTTCGCTTCTCTTCAGTTCATGGGTCGCTCCGGCGACACTCTAGCCATGCGTTCGTTATTGCACGCCGCATGTTCATTTTATGGCGGCAAAGGCCGTCCAGGATTCGATGACTATTATTTTTCCTTCCTCTACCCGTTCTTCGCTTGCTCATGGGCTTGATCGCCTTTCGCCGACCCACCGCGTCGCATCGCCGTTGACCGGCCTGTTGAGCAACCGCGAATTGAAGAAAATCGTGGCCGACATGGTCGACTGACACTGTGCCGGGCACCGCGTTTGCGGTGCCCGGCTTTCTATCTTCACTCTCTACTGAAAGGCACATTATGAGCAGGGAAACCCTCAAACCATTTTTGATCAGCAAGAATGAAGAAGGCGCATTCCGCCTGACCGTCCGCGACACCCGCTTCAATTCGCAGGGCTATCCCATCGTCACCGCGACGATGCAGGACGAAATTTTCAAGTCGGCATCGGCTGCCCGCGCCTATGCGCGTGATAATTTCAAGGCCGAACCGGGCCAATATTCGACCAAGTAAGCCGACAGGATAGCGGGCGGATGCGTAGCTAAGGCCGATTGGTGCCAACGCTCGTCACCCCCGCTCTCGTCTGCGCCTTGCGCCCCCATGGCGAACATGGGGCCATCGCCCGCCTGCTGACCCCCGACCATGGTCTGGTTGCAGGCTATGTGCGCGGTGGACGATCCCGCCTGATGCGCCCCGTGCTCTTGCCGGGCAACAGCGTCATGGCGACATTCCGCGCCCGGACCGAGGATCAACTCGCCGGGCTGACGGTCGAAATGGCGCATAGCCGCGCGCCCCTTCACGCTGAACCTCTACCCGCTGCCGCGATCGATTGGAGCTGCGCGCTGACCGCCGCAGCCCTGTCCGAAGGCACGCCCCATCCTGCGCTATATCGCGCGCTTGACGGCGTGTTGGGTGCTGTCGAGGCGGCCCCGGCGGCGCGCGGCTGGGCCGTCGCTCTGGTGCGCTACGAATTGCTACTGCTGGCGGAACTGGGCTTCGGCCTCGACCTCAGCCGCTGCGCCGCTTTGGGCGATGCCGACGATCTCGCTTATGTCAGTCCGCGCAGCGCGGCGGCGGTTAGCCGTGTAGGCGCGGTCGGCTACGAGCATCTGCTCCTGCCGCTGCCGCCCTTCCTGCTCGCGGGCGGGACGGGCGAATGGGCCGACATCATGGATGGCTTTGCCCTCACCGGCTTCTTTCTGGAGCGTTCGGTCCTGACAGATCGACGCATCGATATATTGGCCGCGCGCGAAAGGCTGGTCGATCGCCTGAAAAGGGCGGTTGCCTGACTGTCCCTGCTTCCATAAGGGGCAAGCGACCTATTTGGTAAGGAGCTTCCCATGTTGATCGCCCTGTTTCCCGGAGATGGCATCGGTCCCGAAATCGTCGATCAGGCGAAGCGGGTGCTGGATGCGCTGGCGATTGACGGCCTGACTTATGAGCATGGGTTGGTCGGCGGCGCAGCCTATAAGGCGGTCGGTCATCCCCTGCCGCCTGAAACGCTGGAGATCGCCAAACGGGCGGACGCCATCCTCTTTGGCGCGGTCGGCGATCCCGATTGCGACGCGCTCGAACGCCATTTGCGCCCGGAACAGGCGATCCTGGGTTTGCGCAAGGAACTCGGCCTGTTCTCTAACCTCCGCCCAGCCAAGGTCTTTCCCGAACTGGCGGGTGAGTCAGCGCTCAAGCCGGAGGTCGCAGGCGCGATTGACCTGCTGATCGTGCGCGAGACCAATGGCGACGTCTATTTCGGCGAAAAGGGCTTCCGCACCACCGCCGATGGTCAGCGCGAAGGCTATGACGTCATGTCCTATAATGAGGGCGAGGTGCGCCGCATCGCTCATGCCGGTTTCCAGGCCGCCCGCGCCCGGCGCGGTAAGCTGTGTTCGGTGGACAAGGCCAATGTGCTGGAAACCAGCCAATTGTGGCGGGACGTGGTGATCGAGGTATCGGCCGACTATCCCGACGTCGCATTGAGCCACATGTATGTCGATAATGCCGCAATGCAGTTGGTCCGCAATCCCGGCCAGTTCGATGTGATCGTCACCGGCAACCTGTTCGGCGACATTTTGTCGGATCAGGCGAGCATGTGCGTGGGATCGATCGGGATGCTCGCATCGGCGACGCTCAACGGCAGCGGGCAAGGGCTGTATGAACCCATCCACGGCTCCGCCCCCGACATTGCGGGCACCGGCAAGGCCAATCCGCTCGCGACGGTGCTGTCGGCGGCGATGCTGCTGCGCTATTCGCTGGGTATGGCCGATCAGGCCGACCGGATCGAACGGGCCGTCGCCAAGGCTTTGGCAAACGGCGCGCGCAGCCCCGATCTGGGCGGCACGATGAATACGGTGGAAATGGGTGACGCGGTGCTTGCGGCGCTGGACTGAGGAACAGACGATGAAGCGGAAAAGCGGGCAAGACCCCGAAATCACCAAGCATTGGAAGCCCGCGACGATCGCGGTACGGGGCGGCACGGCGCGCACCGAATATGGCGAAACGTCCGAAGCGCTCTTCCTGAGCAGCGGCTATTGCTATGACCGGGCGGAGGATGCCGCCGCGCGCTTCGCCGGTGAGCAGCAGGGCATGACCTATAGCCGTCTGCAGAACCCCACGGTCGAGATGCTGGAACAGCGTATCGCGCTGCTGGAAGGGGCGGAGGCCTGCCGCGCCACCGCGACCGGCATGGCGGCGATGACGGCCGCCTTGCTGTGCCAATTGTCGGCGGGCGATCATGTCGTCGCAGGCAAGGCGCTGTTCGGCTCCTGCCGCTGGCTGACCGACACGCTGCTGCCCAAATTCGGGATCGAGACGACCACGGTGGATGCCACCGACAATGTGGCATGGGAAGCCGCGATCCGGCCCAATACCAAGGTTTTCTTCTTCGAAACCCCCGCCAATCCGACGATGGACGTCGCCGACATGGCGGCGATCTGCGCCATCGCCAAGGCGCATGGTATCACCAGCGTCGTCGATAATGCCTTCGCCACACCGGCGCTGCAGCGGCCGATGGAATTTGGTGCCGACGTGGTGGCCTATAGCGCGACGAAGATGATGGACGGGCAGGGCCGGGTGCTGGCAGGCGCGATCTGCGGTACGCGGGAATGGATCACCAACACGCTGCTGCCCTTCCACCGCAACACCGGGCCGACGCTCAGCGCGTTCAACGCCTGGGTTGTGCTCAAGGGGCTGGAGACGCTGGACCTGCGGATTCGGCGGCAGAGCGAAAATGCGCTCAAGGTCGCGAAATTTCTGGAAAGCCGCGTTGCCAAAGTGCTGTATCCGGGGCTGGAGAGCCACCCGCAGCATGCGCTGGCGATGCGCCAGATGGAGATGGCCGGGCCGATCTTCTCGCTCTATGTCGGCGGTGGCCGGGCGGAGGCGCACGGGCTGCTGAACGGGCTGCAACTGGTCGATATCAGCAACAATATCGGCGATTCGCGCTCGCTGATGACGCATCCCGCTTCGACCACGCATTTTGGTATGGCGGAGGCCGCGCGGCTCGAAGTCGGCATCACCGAAGACATGCTGCGGCTCAATGTCGGGCTGGAGGATGCGGACGATGTGATCGCCGATCTGGATCGGGCATTGCGGACGATCGGGCGTTGACGGGCAAGGGGGTAAGGGCGCATTCGTAAAGCCGTGAACGCACTTTTCCCCTTCCACGCCAAGACGCAGGACGTCATCGTCCACGTCGCCGTTTCCTTCCTGCCCGAACAGTCGGAGCCGGACCGAGGCCGCTGGTTCTGGGCCTATCATATCCGCATCGAAAATCAGGGGACTCAGCCGGTCCAGTTGCTGACCCGGCATTGGGTCATCACAGACGGGCGCGGTGCCCAGCATCGGGTCGATGGCGACGGCGTGGTCGGCGAACAGCCGGTGGTCCAGCCGGGCAAAAGCTATGATTATGTGTCCGGCTGTCCGCTCAATACCCCGACCGGATCGATGAAGGGCAGCTACCGCATGATCGGCGTCAGCGGCGAGACGTTCGAGGTCGCCATCCCCCATTTCGCGCTGATCGCGCCTGCGGTGGCGGAATGAAGCGGACGCATTTGCCGCTCAACGGCCTGCGCGTGCTGGATGCGGCGGCACGGCATTTGTCGTTCACCCGCGCGGCCGACGAACTGGCTGTGACGCCTGCGGCGGTCGGTCAGCAGATTCGGGCACTGGAAGATTTGCTGGGCGTGGTGCTGTTCCGCCGCACGCCCAAGGGGCTGGAACTTACCCCCGAAACCGAAGCGGGGCTGGATGCCTTGCGCGCCGGTTTCCTGGAGTTTGAAGATGCTGTGCGCGCGATGCAGGCGGGTCAGGCCAGCAGCGCGCTGACCATCGCCGCGCCGCGCGACATCACCGCCAA
The DNA here is from genome assembly GCF_001713415.1 of Sphingobium sp. RAC03. Classification (GTDB taxonomy): domain Bacteria; phylum Pseudomonadota; class Alphaproteobacteria; order Sphingomonadales; family Sphingomonadaceae; genus Sphingobium. Next base: position 2,547,128 of record NZ_CP016456.1, read on the forward strand.
ATGGCTCCAGCCGCGCCTGGCCGCCTATGCCGCGCATCAGCCCGACCTGACGTTCCAATTGATCGCTGCGGACGAAGCGCTGGATTTTACCGAAGCCAATCTCGACCTCGCGCTGCGCCTGACCGATGCGGCGGGCGAGCATGAGGGCGTGAAGCTGGGCGAGGCGGCGTTCGTCACGGTGGAAGCCGCGCAGGGCGGGCCCGAACAGCGGATCGACTGGCCCGGCTGCCCGGCGGGGGACAAGCCCGCGATAATCCGGGTGGCCGATGGCGGGCTGGCGATCGAGGCGGCGGCCAATGGCTTTGGCCGGGCGCGCGTGCCGTTGCTATTGGTACAGGCCGATCTGGCGGCAGGCCGGGTGCGGCAGGTGGGGGAGGCGATGCCGAGTTTGCTCAGCTACTGGCTGATCGCGCCTTTGCCGCAATGGCGGCAGAAGAAGGTCAAGGCGCTGGTTGAAGCGCTGACCGCCTAAGTTCCTTCAATCGAGACCCTGATGTTTGATGTAGAATATGACGCCCGGACCAACTGCCTGACGATGAAGGTCGAAGGCTTCTGGACGCCGGAAAACGTGGTGGCTTTCGCCAAAGAGGTCGGGGCGAAGGCGCAACAGGCAAGGGCGATCCGGGGCGATTTCAACGTCCTCGTCCTATCCTTCGACTTCCCGGTGCAGGCAAACGACGTCGCCGATCTGCTGGCGGGCATCATGCGCGGGGGCATGACCCTTACCAGCGGACGAACGGCGGTGGTCGTGGGCAGCCAATTGAACAAGGCGCAGGCGGAACGAACCCTGGTCCACCCCAGAGTCCGGGTGTTCCTGACCATGGAAGCGGCACAGGGCTGGCTGGCGGAAGAGGTCGATACCATTCCCGCCAACCAGACAAACCTCATTCCGCCAGCAAGTTAAGCGCCCTCGTCATCAGCGCCACCAGCTTTGGCTCGTCCAGCCGGGCAGCCGCATCGTTCCAGCTGCTGCTGACAGCATACCATGAGCCGTCCTGCCTTTGCGCCAGAAAGTTCATCGCCATGACGCCGGGTTCGCTGCCGCCCTTATAGCCCAGATAGCGCCAGCGTTTCGCGTCGGCGGGCGGAATGCCTGGATTGACGGCCAGGACCGGCAGCGCCTCGCCGCCATGCAGACGCAGCCAGGCGAGCAGGCCGATCATGTCCTTTGGCGATGCGAACCATTCGATGCTGTCGATCGCCGTGGGGACTTCGGCCACGCTACCCACATCCACCTTGTCGGCGGTCAGGCGTGACGCCGCATCGCGTAGCAGCGCCCGGCGTGCGTCGGGGGAAGCCGTGGCATAGCGCCCTCGCAGATCGGCATTGGCGGGTATTTTGAGCGCAAAGGCTTCGGCGGTGGTCAGCAGGGGCAGCGCCTGATCCGGGTTCGCATGACCGGTTGTCGCAAGCATCGCGTCCACCTTGTCGCGACCCAGCGCCAGCAACAGCGTATCGGTCGCGCTATTATCGCTTTCCGCGATCATCGCCGTGGCGAGGCTGTGCAGCGTCATCGGCGCGCGGTCGGGCCAGTGCAGCAGGCGACCGGAAAAGCTCTTCGCACCAAGCGGAATAACGTCACTCCAGCGGCGTTCGCCAGCGCCTACGGCGCGTGCCAGTTCGGAAAGGATGGTCAGCTTGAAGCTGGAACCGATGGCCATCGCGGCATCGGCGCGATGCGCCGCTCGCAGCTTGGGCGGACCCTCGCCCAATGTCGCAACCGCGAAACTGGTCGTACCGGGGAGGGCGGCGATCTCCGCCATGACCTTGGCCATGCTGTCATTGGCCGTTCGTGCGCCGACGATGCGCAGGCCCACTACGCGGCCCGGCGGCTGAGGAGCGACGACCAGGGTGAACCCGACTGTAGCGCGCTCGTAACGGATTTCGACCTGCCCAGCAGTGGCGCTATCCTGCCGCACAGCCCCCAGCGCGAGCGGTCTGCCATGCTGCGCGCGCAGGTCGGCAGCAACGGCGCGCCAGCGATCCACAGGGACAGCATCAAGAAAGAGGGAGGAGAAATAATCGGCCTCGTCGCCGGGCGACGTGAGAAGGCCAAGCAGTTGTTCGGCGCGGGTTTGATAAGTGGGATTGGGGGCCGCCTGCGCGGTGAGGGCGATGCTTAACAAAAATAGAAAAACCAAGCTCAGAAGCTGTCGTGCTCCTGCGAAAGCAGGAGCCCAGGGTGCTCCATCATGCACCTGTCAACGCCGGTTCAAGCATCGATCGCCTCTTCGTCCACCGCCGCCGCATTCTCCTGAATGAACGCGAAGCGATGCGCCGGGTTCGTCCCCATCAGGCGATCGACCAGGTCGCGCACCCCCGCACGCTCCTCGACATCGGCGGGTAGGGTGATGCGGATCAGCATCCGCGTCTTGGGGTCCATGGTGGTTTCGCGCAACTGCATCGGGTTCATTTCGCCCAACCCCTTGAAGCGGCTGACATCGACCTTCTTGCCCTTGAACTCCTTGGTCTGCATCAGCGCGGCGCGATGGGCATCATCCTTGGCATAGGCGCTCTTGCCGCCCGCGACGAGGCGATAGAGCGGCGGCTGGGCGAGATAGAGATGGCCGCGCCGCACCAGTTCGGGCATTTCCTGAAAGAAGAAGGTCATCAACAGTGTCGCGATATGCGCGCCATCGACATCGGCGTCGGTCATGATGACGATACGCTCATAGCGCAGATGATCGGGGTTGCAGTCCTTGCGCGTGCCGCAGCCCAAGGCCAGGATCATGTCAGCGATTTCCTGATTGGCCAGGATTTTCACATTATTGGCCGATGCGACGTTCAATATCTTGCCGCGCAGGGGCAGGATCGCCTGCGTCTTGCGGTCGCGTGCCTGCTTGGCCGAGCCACCGGCCGAATCGCCTTCGACCAGAAAAATCTCGGCGCCTTCCGGGTCGTCGTTGGAACAGTCCGTCAGCTTGCCGGGCAGGCGCAGCTTGCGGCTGTTGGTCGCGGTCTTGCGCTTGACCTCCTTCTCCTGCTTGCGCTTCAAACGCTCGTCCATGCGATCGAGCACATAGGCGAGCAGCGCCTTGCCCCGGTCCATATGGTCGGTCAGATAATGGTCGAAATGATCGCGCACGGCATTTTCCACCAGGCGCGCGGCTTCGGGTGATGTCAGCCGATCCTTGGTCTGGCTCTGAAATTGCGGCTCGCGGATGAAGACCGACAGCATGATTTCCGACGACGTCATGATGTCGTCGGCGGTGATGTCCTTCGCCTTCTTCTGGCCCACCAGGTCGGCAAAGGCGCGGATGCCCTTGACCAGCGCGGCGCGCATCCCGGCCTCATGCGTGCCGCCATCGGGCGTCGGGATGGTGTTGCAATACCAGCTATAGCTGCCGTCCGACCAGAGCGGCCAGGCAACGGCCCATTCGACACGCCCCGCGCCGTCGGGAAAATCCTGATTGCCCGCGAAAAAGACGCTTGTCGCGCATTCGCGGTCGCCGACCTGTTCCTTCAGATGATCGGCAAGTCCGCCGGGAAACTGGAAGACGGCTTCGGTCGGCGTGTCGTCACTGACCAACTCCGGCGCGCATTTCCAGCGGATTTCGACGCCAGCGAACAGATAGGCCTTTGACCGGGCGAGCCGATGCAGACGCGCGGGTTTGAACTTCTGCTCGCCGAAGATTTCGGTGTCGGGGATGAAACTGACCGACGTGCCCCGCCGGTTGGGCGCGCCGCCGACCTTTTCCAACGCAGTGACGGGCAGCCCCTGGGAGAAGCTTTGGCGGAACAGTTCCTTGTTGCGTGCGACCTCGACCACGGTGTCGCTCGACAGCGCGTTGACCACGCTGATGCCCACGCCATGCAGGCCGCCAGACGTGGCATAGGCCTTGTCGGTGAACTTGCCGCCCGAATGGAGCGTGGTCATGATCACTTCCAGCGCCGACTTGCCGGGAAATTTCGGGTGCGGATCGACCGGAATGCCGCGCCCATTATCGATGATGGTCAACCGGTTGCCCGGTTCCAGCGTGATTTCGATCCGGGTGGCATGCCCCGCCACCGCCTCGTCCATGCTGTTGTCCAGCACCTCGGACGCGAGATGGTGCAACGCGCGCTCATCGGTGCCACCGATATACATGCCGGGACGGCGACGCACCGGCTCCAGCCCTTCCAGCACCTCGATAGCGGAAGCATCATATTCAGGGGTGGTCGATGGTGCGGCAGCGAACAGGTCTTCGGACATGACAATAGCTATAGGCGGGCAGGCGTGGCGCGCAAGCACTGTGTCTTATGCGGCACAGCAACGAAAAGTTACGATTAAGCGTGAAACAAAGCCCGCATTCAAACCGTTAGCGCCGTGCAAGAGGGTTTTTGACGCCCCCAGGCGAGGAGAATTTTACATGAAGTTGAGCCATTTTGCACCGCTCGGTGCCACGCTGGCATTTGTGCTGGCAACCCCTGTGATGGCGCAGGACAGCACCGGTGCCGTCGATTGGACCGGTCCCTATATCGGCGGTTCGTTCGGCTATAACTGGCAGAAGAATGACGGCGAAGAACATATCCGTTTCGATGCCGATGCTGACGGCGAATATGACGACGTCATCCGCACTGGCGCTGGTGCCAATGCCTTTTCGCCCGGCACATGTGGCGGTTCCGCCCGTGGCGCAACGCCGGGTGCGGGTTGTAACGATGACAAGGACGCCATCGGCTGGATGGGTCATGTCGGTTACGACCGTCAGTTCGGCAGCATCGTCGCCGGTGTCGTCGCCGAAGCCGGTAAGGCCTATATCAGCGACAGCGTGACCGAATATTCCACGACCCCGGCTTTCTATGAAATGACGCGCCGGATCGACTGGAACGGTAACCTGCGCGCGCGCCTGGGCTACACCACGCCCGGCGGCATCATGCCCTACATCACTGGCGGTCTGGCCTATGCCAAGGTGAAGAACAGCTTTGCCACCAGCAATGGAGCCAACAGCTTCACCGAAGTCGATCGCAAGGAAGACGCCTGGGGCTACACCATGGGCGGCGGTATCGAAGCCAAGGTTTCGGACAATTTCTCGATCGGTGCCCGCTATCTGTGGACCCGCTACAATGTCGATGATTATCGCGTCGATGTCGGTGCGGGCAGCGCGCCTGCGACCAACCCGTTCCGCATTACCCCTTCGGGCGGCGCGAGCATGAACCGTGGCGACAAGTTCGACACGCAGAGCGTGATGGTCACGACCAGCTTCCGCTTCTGATCGAAAAAAGGGGCGGTGGCTTTCGCCTCCGCCCCTTTCCATCGGACAATGAAAAGGCCGCCTTTCGGGGCGGCCTTTTTTATGGATTATCGGACGCGCGGGCCGCCAAAGGGTAGCGGCGGGGGAGGGCGACGCGTGCCGCGTGGCAACTGTGCCTGATAGGCGCGACCGCAATGTTCCACGCAATAAGGGAAACCCGGATTGACCGCGACCCCGCAGAAGTGGAAGTCGGGTTCGCCCGGATGACCCATCGGCCATTTGCAGATCCGCTCGGTCAGGTCGAGCAGCGACGTCTTGTCGGCGATCTCTGCGCTGGGCTTGGCCGGAACCAGGCGACGCGGCGGCGCTGGCGGGATCGGCGCCTGCTGATCGCCCGGACCCTGACGCAGGAATCCGCCCGGACCGACGGAAACGATGCGCGGCTGGGGCGGGGGAGGCGGCGCGTCGGACACCACCGGCTCAGCCGCAGGTGCAGCGGCCACTGGCGGCGGCGTCGGTGCGGCGGCGCGCGGCGGTGCTGGCGTTGCAGGGGCTACCGGGGTCGGCGCTGCGCGCTGCGCGGGCGCTTCGGGTTCGGCGGCTGCCACAGGCTTGCGCGCTGCTGCAGCCTTTTTAGGCGCGTCATTGGCCTTCACGGGTGACGGGCGCGATTGCAGGCCCAGGCGATGGGCCTTGCCAATCACCGCATTGCGGCTGACGCCGCCCAATTCTTCGGCGATCTGGCTGGCGGTCAGGCCGCGCTCCCACATCCCCTTGAGCTGGTCGATACGCTCGTCGGTCCAGGACAATGAAAAACTCCTCACAAATTTCAATATGCTTCCCTATATGGGAACGAGCGCGTGAGGTTCAAATCCTTGAACGGCGCGCTTGCAGCACAACGCACCAGCCGATAGTCGATCCCACCATGAACGACCAGTCCAAAATTGCCTCCGCAACCCCGGTTGCCGCCCCCTTCGCCGAACCTGGCGTACCCGTGATCCGCAACATCAACTGGGCGGGAACCTGGGCGCTGTATCGTAAAGAGGTGCATCGCTTCCTGAAGGTGCAACTCCAGACGGTATGGGCACCGGCGATCACGACGCTGATGTTCCTGGTGATTTTCATCGTCGCGCTGGGCGGGAGCGGCCGGACAGTCGGCTTGCGCGGCGAAGCGGTGCCCTTTGCCGATTTCATCGCGCCGGGCCTGATCGTCATGGGCATGATCAACGCCTGTTTCGCCAATGCCAGCTTCGCGCTGATGGTGGGCAAGGTGCAGGGAACGCTGGTCGATTATCTGATGCCACCGATTTCCGTCGGCGAATTGCTGTTCGCGCTGGCGGGATCGTCCGTGACGCGCGCGGTGTTCGTGGGCTGCGCCTTGTGGGCCGCGATGGCGTTGTGGCCGGGCGTGCATGTGACCCCGGCGCATTTATGGGCGGTGGTCTGGTTCGGGCTGCTCGGCACCAGCTTCGTCGCCTTTCTCGGCGTGCTGACATCAATCTGGGCGGAGAAGTTCGATCATGGCGCGGCGATCACCAATTTCGTGATCGGGCCGCTGGCCTTGCTGTCGGGCACCTTCTATTCGATCGACCGCTTGCCGCCCTTTTTCCAGGCGATCAGCCACGCCAATCCCTTCTTCTACATCATATCGGGCTTCCGCTATGGCTTCGTCGCGGCGGCCGACACCAACATCGTCGTCGGCAGCATCGTGCTGCTGACGCTCAACCTGATCTTCGGCGGGCTCTGCTATGCGCTGTTGCGCCGTGGCTGGAAGATCAAGGCCTGACCGGTCAGAGGAAGGCCGCAAAGATCGGCGTGACGAGCATCGCAACCCCGATCAGCAACGCTGCCAATATCCAATGATGCCAGCGGGGAAGGGCACGGTCATCGCCGCGCCCTTCCTGCCATGGCCAGATCATAGCGGTCTGATCACTGGGTCGCGCCGCCACCGACGCGCGCGAGCGTAAAGCCAGCCTCGGTGACTTCGGCGAGCGGATAGATGTTGCGCAAGTCGACGAGCGCATTGCCGTTCATCGCGCTGGCAAGGCGCTTCATGTCGAGCGCACGGAAAATATCCCATTCGGTGACCAGCACCAGCACATCGGCGCCCTCGGCCGCCTCATAAGCATCCTTGGCCATGGTGACGCTGGGCATCATTGGTGCGGCCACGTCCATGCCTTCGGGATCATAAGCGACGATCTTCGCGCCCGCATCCTCCAGCGCCTGGACGATGGCGAGGCTCGGCGCATCGCGCATGTCGTCGGTATTGGGCTTGAAGGTCAGGCCAAGCAGCGCGACTGTCTTGCCGCGCGCATCGCCGCCCAGCGCCTTGACGATCTTGCGGCCCATGGCGCGCTTGCGCAGGTCGTTGACCTGCACCACCGTCTCGACGATGCGGATCGGCGTGTCATGATCCTGACCGGTCTTGACCAGCGCCAGCGTATCCTTGGGGAAGCAGGAGCCGCCATAGCCCGGTCCTGCATGCAGGAATTTGGAGCCGATACGGTTGTCGAGGCCGATGCCGCGCGACACGTCCTGCACGTCAGCGCCGACCGCCTCGCACAGGTCCGCCATCTCGTTGATGAAGGTGATCTTAGTCGCGAGGAAAGCGTTGGCGGCATATTTGATGAGTTCGGCAGTGCGCCGCCCGGTGAACATCAGCGGCGCCTGGTTCAGGTTGAGCGGCCGATAGACCTGGCTCATCACCGCGATGGCGCGTTCCGAGCCGGTGGTGCCGACGACGACGCGGTCGGGCCGCTTGAAGTCGCCGATCGCCGCGCCTTCGCGCAGGAATTCGGGGTTCGACACGACCTGGATGTCGAGGTCGGGCTTCAATTCCCGCGCGATTCGCTCGACCTCGTCGCCAGTGCCCACGGGCACGGTCGACTTGGTGACGATGACCGCCGGACCATCGAGCGCAGCGACGATTTCCCGCGCTGCAGCATAGACATAGGAGAGATCGGCATGGCCATCACCCCGGCGCGAAGGCGTGCCGACGGCAATGAAGATCGCGTCCGCGCCCTTGACGCCCGCGGCCAGATCCGTGGTGAAGGTCAGGCGGCCCGATGCGGCATTGTCGCCGACCAGCTTGTCCAGCCCCGGCTCGAAAATCGGCATCCGCCCCGCTTCGATCGCCGCGATCTTGCCCGCATCCTTGTCGACGCAGACCACATCATGGCCGAAATCCGCAAAACAGGCCCCTGACACAAGGCCCACATACCCCGTGCCGATCATCGTGATTTTCATGAGATAGTCAGGCTCCGTATAGAATTGGACAGGTGCAATGGCGATTTAACATAGTCTTACTATATTACAATTCGCCGCATTGCAGCAACGACACAAGCATAGCGTTTAGCCCCTATACACTTTTATCTGCCAAGGCAGGCCGGTCGGCAATCGGGCAAGGGATGAATGATGAAAGTCGCCATGGTATTCGGGACCCGCCCGGAAGCGATCAAGATGTTCCCGGTCGTCCACGCCCTGCGCGCGCGATCCGGGGTCGAGACGCGGGTCATAGTGACCGCGCAGCACCGCGGGTTGCTGGACCAGGTATTGGCGATCGCAGGCATCGTGCCGGACATCGACCTCGACGTGATGGTGCCGAACCAGACGCTCGACGGGTTGACCGCCAAGCTGATCGTCGAACTCGGCAAGGCGTTCGACGCCGAAAAGCCCGACCGCGTCGTCGTGCATGGCGACACGTTGACGACCATGGTGGCCAGCCTTGCGGCTTATTATCGCAAGGTTCCGGTGGCCCATGTCGAGGCAGGGCTGCGCAGCGGCGACATTCATCATCCCTGGCCCGAAGAGGTGAATCGCCGCGTGGTCGCCTGCATAGCCGACATGAATTTCGCGCCGACGCAGGCGGCGGCCGATGCACTGTTGGCCGAAAGCCGAGCCGCGGCCAGCATCCATATTACCGGCAATACCGTGATCGACGCTTTGCTAGCGACGCGCGAGCGCGTGCTGGCGGACCCGTCACTGGCATATGGGCTGGATGCCTTGGCAGCGCGTTTCGCGGGCAAGCGGATCATTGCCGTGACCAGCCACAGGCGCGAGAATTTCGGCGGCGGCATGGAAGCCATCGCCCGGTCCATCGCGGACATTGCGGCGCGCCCCGATGTCGCGGTCATCTTCCCGGTCCACCCCAACCCCCATGTCCGGCCGGTCATGGATGCGGTGCTGGGCGACTTGCCCAATGTCGCCATGATCGAGCCGCTCGACTATCCGCATTTCGTCCGCTTGCTCGATATGTGCCATCTGGTGCTGACCGACAGCGGCGGCGTGCAGGAGGAAGCGCCGTCGCTAGGTAAGCCCGTATTGGTGATGCGCGAAACGACCGAGCGGCCCGAAGGCGTGGATGCGGGCACGGCCAAGCTGGTGGGCGCGGATCGCGACCGGATTGTCCGCGAGGTGCTGTCGCTGCTGGACGACAGCCAAGCCTATGACGCGATGGCGCGCGCGCATAATCCGTTCGGCGACGGCAAGGCGGCGGAGCGGATTGCGCGCGTCATCGCAGGGGAATAGGCCACACCGTTACCGAAATATTCAGCCTTTCCGGGCAGAAGGTCGGCCAAATCATCGCCTAAAAAGGACTGCCGCTTCATGCCCGTCGACACCAAGCAGAAGGTTTCCGTCATTGGCCTTGGCTATATCGGCTTGCCGACCGCTGCGTTGATTGCGCGCGGGGGTTGCCAGGTGGTGGGCGTCGACGTGTCCGCCCATGTGGTGGAGACGGTCAATTCGGGCCGGGTGCATATCGAGGAAGTCGATCTCGACGGGTTGGTGCAGGGCGTCGTAGCGCGCGGCAATCTGCGCGCCTCGCTGGCGGTCGAGGAAAGCGATGTCTTCATCATCGCGGTGCCGACGCCCGTGTCGGAAGACCATGCGCCCGACATCAGCTATGTCCTGCAAGCGGCCCGCACCATCGCGCCGGTGTTGAAGGCAGGCGACACGGTCATTCTTGAATCAACCTCACCGGTCGGCACGACCGAGGCGATGCGCGACGTGATCGGCAGCATGCGGCCGGACCTCAAAATGCCAGGTAGGGGTGTGCAGGGCGACATCGCCATTGCCTATTGCCCGGAACGAGTCCTGCCCGGCCGCATCCTGGTCGAACTGATCGACAATGATCGCTGCATTGGCGGCATCACGCCGCGTTGCGCGCGCAAGGCGCTGGGCTTTTATCGCCAGTTCGTGCGCGGGGCCTGCATCACCACGACGGCGCGCGCGGCGGAAATGGTCAAGCTCGTCGAAAACAGCTTCCGCGACGTCAATATCGCCTTCGCCAATGAATTGTCCGTCATCGCCGAGAATATGGACATCGATGTGTGGGAGGTGATCCGTCTCGCCAACCGCCATCCGCGCGTCAATATCCTCTCGCCTGGTCCCGGCGTTGGTGGCCATTGCATCGCGGTTGACCCCTGGTTCATCGTCCACAGCGACCCGGAAAATGCGCGCATCATCCGCACCGCGCGCGAGGTGAATGACGGCAAGACCGACTATGTCGTGGCCAAGGCATCCGACATGATCGACATGTTCGCGCATGAAAATGTCGCCTGCCTCGGTCTCGCGTTCAAGGCGAATATCGATGATTTCCGCGAAAGCCCGGCGGTGAAGGTCGCGGCCCGGCTCGCGCGTCGCTATGGTCGTCGCATCAAGCTGGTCGAACCCTATGCCCAGGCATTGCCGATGGAATTTGTCGGGACCGGCGCGGAATTGATGGATCTCGATACGGCTCTGGAACAATGTGGCGTATTCGTCATTCTTGTCGATCATGACATGTTCAAATCGGTTCCCGTCGACGAGCGCGCCGACAAGACGGTCTATGACACGCGCGGCATCTGGTCGGATCAGCCGCGCCGGATCGCGGAGCCTGCACCGGGACGCATGGCACTCTAAGCGCCGGGGGCCATCCTCCGTCCGTCCCGCCTTTGGTTGCCATGTCCCTGTCGCGTCGCTAACCCCCGGTTTCAATTGGGGCATGACGGGGTGGCAGCGCCTATGACGCGCACGAACAGCATCAAACGCGTAATCGCGACACTGACGGCCTGTGGGCTGGTCGGGGGCTGTGCGACCGTGGAGGATGCGCCCCGCGGCGATGCAGCCTATGCCATTGTCACGGCACCGCCCGAAGTCGGTATCGATTATCGCATCGCGCCCGACGACGTGCTGCGCATCCAGGTCTATCATGAACCCGGCTTGTCGCTGGAAGATGCGCAGGTAAGTGCGAGCGGCATGGTCCGCATGCCGCTGATCGGCGATGTGCCCGTGGCAGGTCTGTCCGCCGGGGACGCGGCCGATGCCATCGCCGCGCGATTAGGCGAACGCTATCTGGTGTCGCCGCAGGTCACCTTGTTCGTTAAGAAGGCGGTGGGCCGTCGCGTGACGCTCGACGGTGAAGTCCGCGAACCGGGCCTGTATCCAGTCGAAGGACGATTGACGCTGAGCCAGGCGGTGGCACTGGGCAAGGGGCCGACCCGGCTCGCCAGCCTTTCACAAATCGTCGTGATCCGGCAGATCGAAGGCGAACGGCAGGCCGCGATGTTCGACTTGGGGGCCATCCGCAAGGGCGAGGCACCCGATCCTGAAATCCTACCGGGCGACAGCATCATCATCGGCCTGTCGCGGGCCAAGGCGATCATCGGCGGGGGCCTGATCGCGCTGCCCGCTCTGGCAACAGGCTTCATTGCGCTGGATGGAGGGCGATGATGACGCCGATCTTGACCAATCGCGATCTCGACGCGACGCCGGGCCATGGCCGCGCCGCGCGGATGACGGCTGCGGCCCGGCGGGGCTGGCTGGTGCTGCGTCGGCATCGGGTGATCCTGTTCGTCACCATGGCCCTGTGCCTGCTGGCTGGTGTCTTGGCGATCCTGATGTCAACGCCGGATTATCGCGCAACGGCCTCGGTCGAAGTCGAGGATGTGCCGGCCGGGGCTGCAGGTGCCGACGCCACGCCGCGCGCGGCGACCGACAATATCGAAGCGATGATGCAGACCGAACTCGAAGTGCTGCGCAGCCGTGCGCTGGCCGAGGCGGTGGCCCAGGATCTGGCGCTGGTCGGCACGCCGACCTTTTTGAAGGGCATGGGGCATAGACGTCCGACCGGCGGCACCGGAAGCCTGAGCCAGCGCCAGGTCGAGCAGGAGCAGGTGGTAGCGCTGCTGCGTGACAATCTGGAAGTCGAACTGCCCGGCAAGTCGCGCGTGTTGCGCATCAGCTTCGTCAGCGCCGACCCGGTGTTGTCAGCGCGGGTCGCCAACAGCTATGCCGACAATCTGATCCGGGCCGATCTCAAGCGCGGCTTCGAATCGGGGGTGCAGGCGCGGCGTTTCCTGCTGGGCGAACTGGATGGCGCACGCCGCGATCTGGCGCGGGCGGAACGGGAACTCGCGGTCTATGCCGCCCGATTGGGGATGGAGCCAGGCAAGGATGCGCCGCCGTCCGAAGATAGCATCACCACCCGGCTGGCGCAGCTCAATGCTTTTCGCGCGCAGGCGCTGGCCGACCGGATCGCCGCGCAAAAGACATGGGAGGGCGCGCGGCGCGCCAGCGTCGAGACGCTGCCTGAAGTGTTGAACAATGGCGCGATGCAGACATTGATGGCGGAGCGGGCAAAGGCGCGCGCGGCCTTGGTCGAAGAACGGCAGTTCCGCAAGGATGCTCATCCCGAAATGCGCGAAGCCCGCGCGCGCCTCGCGGCGCTGGACGATCAGGCACAGGAAATGGCCAACCGCATCCGTGCCTCGCTCAAGGAACGTTATGATGTCGCCGTCCATGGTGAAACCCAGATCACTGCCGAAATCGCGGATCTGGAGCGGCAGGGACAGGCGGCGCAAGGGCGTGACGTGCAACTGGGCATCTATGAACGGTCGGTCGATACCTATCGGATGCTGCATGACAGCCTGCTCCAGCGCTATCGCGACATGGCATCGCAGGCGGGCTTTCAGGCCGGGCGCATCCAGCCGCTCGATCGCGCCGCCGTTCCGACCAAGCCCTTTTCGCCGCGCATCGGCGTGACCTTGTTGCTGGCAGCGATCGGCGGCATTCTTCTTGGACTGCTGTTGGTGGCAGCGCGTCACATATTCGATGACGCGGTGACGTCAGCCGATACGCTGGCCGAGCGGGTTGGCCTGCCCTTGCTGGGTTCAGTGCCCGTAACAGGCGACAATCCGCAGCCGCCGGAGATTTTCGCGCCGATCGCCTCGTCGCTGTTGCTGGCATCGGCGGCTGGTTTGCCACGATCCATCCTGGTCACCAGCGCGCAGGAAGGGGAGGGCAAGTCGCTGACGCTCCATGCGCTTGCCCTCGCCTTGGGGCGGATGGGCAAGCGCGTGCTGGTGATCGACGGCGACATGCGCCGCCCGGTCCAGCACAGCCTGTTCCGCGTTACGCCCGCACGCGGCATTAGCGAAGTGCTGACCGGGCAGGCAACGGCGCAGGAGTCGATCATCGACAGCGGCGTGCCGGGCGTGTTCCTGCTGCCTTGCGGCGCGGTGCCACCCAATCCAGCCGAGTTGCTGGCGACCCCGGCACTCGACGCCTTATTGGATTCGGTGCGCGATGCCTATGATACGGTGCTAATCGACGCCCCCCCGATCCTGGGGCTGGGCGACACGCCTCTGCTCGCCGCGCGGGTGCAGGCAAGCCTGCTGGTGGTCGAATGGGGCCGCAACCATCATGGCGGCCTGCGCGCCGCCGTGGAGCGACTGCGGCAAGCTGGCGGCACGCTGATCGGGGCAATCCTGACCAAGCAGCAGGGGCGCATGATGGAATATGATTATCACCGGGGCGGGTAGCATTCTCCCACGTCCGTTCGGCCTGAGCTTGTCGAAGGCCCTTACTGCTTAAAGAAAAAGCGCCGTCCCGGTGGGAGGCGCTTTTTCTTTATGCTTCAGTGTGACGAGCAGGTCAGGCCCGCGCCATCAACCCTTCGACCAGTCCCTCGAACAGGCGCTTGCCGTCGGTCGCGCCATGGGCGGCTTCGATCACCCGTTCGGGGTGCGGCATCATACCCAGCACATTGCCCTTGTCGTTCAATATGCCCGCAATGTTGCGCGCGGACCCGTTGACGCTTTCCGCATAACGCAGCGCAACCCGGCCTTCGCCTTCCAGCCGGTCGAGCGTCGCGTCATCGGCGAAATAATTGCCGTCATGATGGGCGACGGGATAGGCAATGCGCTCGCCCGCCGCATAGCGGCTGGTGAAGGCGCTCTGCGCATTCTCGACGGTCAGGGCGACGTCGCGGCACACGAAATGCCCACCGGCATTGCGCAGCAGAGCGCCGGGTAGCAGCCCGCTTTCGGTCAGCACCTGGAACCCGTTGCAGATGCCAAGCACGAACACGCCGCGATCCGCCGCCTGCGCGACCGCCTGCATGACCGGCGAGCGCGCCGCCATCGCCCCGGAGCGCAGATAGTCGCCATAGGAAAAGCCGCCGGGCACGCCGATCAGGTCGATATCGTCGGGCAATTCCGTATCACGATGCCACACCATGACTGGCTTGGCACCCGTTGCCGCCTCGAACGCCACCGCCAGGTCGCGGTCGCAATTGCTGCCGGGAAAGACGATGACCGCGCTCTTCATGGCTCAGGCGACCTTTTCGATGCGGTAGTTTTCGATCACCGTATTGGCCAGCAGCTTGCGGCACATGGCGTCAATATCCTCGTCGCTGGTGCCATCGGCCAGGTCGAGTTCGATCAGCTTGCCCGCACGCACGTCATTGACGCCGTCGAACCCCAGCCCTTCGAGGGCGTGGTGGATCGCGCGGCCCTGCGGATCGAGCACACCGCCCTTGAGGGTGACGAAGATACGGGCTTTCATGAAGGGCGAACTCCTTGGGATCGACTTTGCGGTCCCCTAGTCCCGGTACAGCGGGGAGGCAAGCCATTATCCCGGCGGATAGCGTGGCGACAGCGGCAAAAGTCATTTTGCAAGAGGCGGCATTTTGCCTAAGCGACGGGCATGAACCCCGAAATATCCTATTATGTCTTTGCCGTCATCGCGGTCATCCTGGCTGGCCTTGCCAAGGGCGGCTTTGCCGGGGTGGGCGCGCTTGCCATGCCGGTGATGGCGCTTGGCGTCGATCCGGTGCGCGGGGCGGCGATCCTCCTGCCCATATTGATCCTGCAGGATGCGGTGAGCGTCTGGGTGTATCGGCGCAGCTGGGACGGGGCTATCCTCAAGGTCATGTTGCCGGGGGCGGCGATCGGCATCCTGCTTGGCTGGTTTTTTGCGACCCGCGTGTCGGAAACCGCCGTCCTCGGCGTGTTGGGCGCGATATCGATATTGTTCGGTTTGCAGCGCTTGTGGGTGGAACGGGGCAGCGCCGTAGTGCTGCCCTCCAATTCGCCCGGATGGGTCGGCGTCCTGTTCGGCATCGCCAGCGGCTTCACCAGCCAGATCGCCCATGCCGGGTCGCCACCGTTCCAGATGTGGGTGCTGCCCAAGCGGCTGCCGCGCGATATGCTGGTCGGGACGACGGCTTTGGCCTTTGCCGCGATGAACTGGATGAAGATGCCCGCCTATGCCGCGCTGGGGCAGTTTACCCGCGCGAACCTTATGGCGACCGCCATGCTGGTGCCGGTCGCGGTCGTCTCGACGCTGGCCGGGGTGGCGCTGGTGCGGCGGGTCGATCCGGCGCGCTTCTACACGCTGATTTATGGATTGATGGTGCTGCTGGGCATCAAGCTGGTGGCCGATGCGCTGATGGCATGACGTAAAAAAAAGGCCCGGCAGAAGCAGGATGCTTCGCCGGGCCTTGATACATTCGGGCTGAAGGTCAGCCTTCTTCCTTCTCGCGCTTCTTGCGATGGGTGTCGAGGTCGAGGACGGTGGTGTCCAGTCCTTCGGGCAGCAGCCCTAATCGACGCGCGACTTCCTGATAGGCTTCGACTTCGCCGCCCAGGTCGCGACGGAAGCGATCCTTGTCCAGCTTCTCGTTGGTGACCATGTCCCACAGGCGACAGCCATCGGGGCTGATCTCGTCGGCCAGGATGACGCGGCTATAATCGCCGTCATACAAGCGACCGAACTCCAGCTTGAAGTCCACCAGGCGGATGCCGATGCCCGCGAACAGCCCGCACATGAAATCGTTGATGCGGATCGCCATGTCGGCAATGTCGTGCATCTCTTCCTGTGTCGCCCAGCCGAAGCAGGCGATATGCTCTTCGGAAATCAGCGGGTCGCCCAGCGCATCATCCTTGTAGCAATATTCGATCAGCGTGCGCGGCAGTTGCGTGCCTTCCTCGATCCCCAGCTTCTTGCTGAGCGATCCGGCGGCGACGTTGCGCACCACGACTTCGATCGGCACGATTTCGACCTGGCGCACCAACTGCTCGCGCATGTTGAGGCGGCGGATGAAATGGGTCGGCACGCCGATCTGACCGAGCAGGGTGAAGATATGCTCGGAAATTCGGTTGTTCAGCACGCCCTTGCCGGAAATCGTGCCCTTCTTCTGGGCGTTGAAGGCAGTGGCGTCATCCTTGAAATATTGGATGATCGTGCCAGGCTCAGGGCCTTCATAAAGGATCTTTGCCTTGCCTTCGTAAATCTGGCGGCGACGGGCCATGCGCGTTCCTGTCTGGTCAAAAATACTGCGCCCCGACAATCGCGAATCGATAAGGATCAGCGGGTGCCGGGGCTGCTTGGGCCTCGCCCATAGAGCAAAGCGCGCGAGCGTGCAATTGTGGGGCCGAAGCTACAGCACGTCGCCGAACATCGCCCATAACAAGCCAAACCATGCGATCATGCCGACCGTCGCGATAACGACACCTGATCTGGCCTGCAAAGTGGCGACAAGGCCATTGGGTTCGTCGTCATCCTGGGTCATGCACCGGGATTAGCCTTCCGCCGGCTCCGGCTCAACCCGCGCCGTGTCCCGATCGACCGCCATCAGCCGTTCGGTAAAGGATTGCCGCCACCAGCTGATGTCCTGCTGTTCCACGCTATCCATCATCGCGCGCCAGCGCCGCTTGCGCTCGTCGAGCGGCATCGCAAGCGCCCGGTTGATCGCATCGGACATTTCTTCCGGGCTATACGGGTTGATGAGCAGCGCGTCCTTGAGCTGCAACGCCGCACCCGCAAAGCGTGAGAGGATCAGCACGCCCGGATCTTCCGGGTCTTGCGCCGCGACATATTCCTTGGCGACCAGATTCATGCCATCGCGCAGCGGCGTCACCAGCCCGATCTTGGCGGCGCGATAAATGCCGGCCAGCTTGTCGCGCGGATAGCCTTGATTGACGTAGCGGATCGGGGTCCAGTCCACATCGCTATATTCGCCGTTCAGCCGCCCGGCGAGCGAATCGAGGGTGGCGCGAATCTGCTGGTAGCTCTCTACGTCGCCGCGCGAAGGTGGCGCGACCTGGGTCAGCAGCACCTTGCGATGATGTTCGGGATGGTCCTTGAGGAAGCGGGCATAGCCGTTGAACCGCTCCTCCAGCCCCTTGCTATAGTCCAGCCGATCGACACCGACGATCATCGCGCGATCCTGCAGTGACGCGCGCAGGCGATCGCCCATGTCGCGTGCGGCTTTGCTGACGGCGGCTTCGGCAAATTCCTTGGCATTGATCCCGATCGGGCAAGCCACCGCCTGGATGGTGCGATCGCCCACCGTGACGAAATCACCCTCGACCCGGCCGCCCATTTCCTTCTCGACATAATGGCGGAAGGATTCGAGCCATTCCTCGGTATGGAAACCCACCACATCATAAGCGAACAGGCTGGACACCAGCTTGCTATGATGCGGCAGCGAGACGAGCAGGCGCGTCGGCGGCCAGGGAATGTGGAGAAAGAACCCCATCCGGTTGCGATGACCGCGATCACGCAGCATCTGGCCCAGCGGGATCATGTGATAATCATGCACCCAGATGATGTCTTCGGGTTCGATCAGCGGGGCTGCGGTATCGGCAAAGCGCTGATTGACGCGGTTATAGCCGCCCTCGAAATCGCGGGCATATTCGGCCAGGTCGATGCGGAAATGAAAGAGCGGCCACAGCGTCTTGTTCGCATAGCCGTTATAATATTCGTCGATATCCTGTTCTTCCAGGTCGATCGTCGCGGTCTTGACCCCGTCATCCTCGGCAAAGCCGATATGCCCCGTGAAATGATCGGTCACTTCCCCCGACCAGCCGATCCAGGTGCCCCGGCTCTCGCGCAGCGCTTCGGCGAGCGCGACCGCGAGGCCGCCCTGATTGCCGGCCTTGGACGGGCGCGACACGCGGTTGGAAATGACTATCAGGCGGCTCATCGCATCATGCTCCACGGTTTGCTCAGCAGGACGGCGCAGTTGATGATGCCGACCAACGAGTAGGTCTGGGGATAGTTGCCCCATAATTCCCCGGTTACGGGGTCGATATCCTCCGACAGCAGCCCGGCGGCGGTGCGCCGGGTCAACATCTCCTCGAACAGGGTGCGGGCTTCCTCCTGTCTTCCACTGCGATGCAGTGCTTCGATCAACCAGAAGGTGCAGACATTGAACGCCGTGACCGGCTCGCCGAAATCATCGGGTGCGCTGTATCGCAGCATATCATTGCCCCGGCGCAGGTCCGCCTCCAGCGCGGCGAGCGTCCCCTGAAACATCGGATCGTCCGCGGTCAGGAAACGCAGGTCCAGCAATTGCAACAGCGATGCGTCGCGCGAATCATCCTCGAAATTGGCGGAGATGGCGTTGCTGTCGCTGCGCCATGCGGCATCAAGGATATGGGCCTTCATCGTCTCGGCCCGATTTTGCCAAAGGCCTGCGCGGACCGGTAGGTCGAGTGCAGTGGCAGCGTGCGCCAACCGATCGCAGGCCGCCCAGCACATGACCGCGCTATAGCTGTGGACATGGGCGCGCGTGCGCAATTCCCACAAACCCGCGTCCGGCTTGTCATACACCGCCCACGCGCGTTCACCCACGGCTTCCAGCGCTTCGAAATCGGCATGACCTGCCATACGAAGCAGGCGCTGGTCGATGAAGCCTTGCACCGAGGACAGCACGATCTGGCCATAGGCGTCATGCTGGACCTGTTCATAGGCCGCATTGCCGACCCGCACCGGCCCCATGCCGCGATAGCCGGGCAGGCTTTGCGCCTCCCATTCGGTCAAGGTCGCATTGCCGCGCACGTCATAGAGCGGCTGAATATGCCCGCCCTTGGCGTCGTCCACGATATTGCGCAGATAGACGAGATAGCTTTCCAGCACATCGAGCGCGCCGAGCCGGTTCAACGCCTCGACGGTGTAATAGGCGTCACGCACCCAGCAATAGCGATAGTCCCAGTTCCGCCCGCTATCGGCATGTTCGGGGATCGATGTCGTGAGCGCAGCGACGATCGCGCCGGTTTCCTCATGCTGGCATAGCTTGAGCGTAATGGCCGAGCGAATGACGGCTTCCTGCCATTCGGGCGGAATGGCGAGGCCACGGACCCATAGCCGCCATTCCTCAATCGTATCTTCCAGCATCCGTTCGATCGCCGGACGCAGGGCGTCGGAAAAGCCTTCGTCCGGTCCCATGAAGAAATGCATGTCCTGTTCCAGCCGGAACCAGCTTTCCTGCGCGATCAGGCCGATGGGGGCGTTGGTCGATACCCGCATCGCCATATAGGACAGCACCATGCGGATATGATTGGAGCCGTAATTGATCGGCACCGGCTCGTTATTCCAGTTAGTGGTCGGGCGCAGGCGCACGCGAATGCGGGGACTTCCCGCTACCGGACGAACGATCCTGATGAACGCCACCGGGCGATACATTCGCCCCTTATGCTTGTGGCGCGGGCAGAAATCGAAAATCTCGATCGCATTGCCCTGCGCGTCGGCCTGGCGGGTGACGAGTATGGGGGTGTTGCGCAGATAGGATTGCTCGACCGAGACGTAATCTTCCAGTTCGATCGCCCAAAAACCGCGCGCTTGCGGGTCGTCCCAATCCTTGTCGTCCAACAGCGCGGAAAAGACCGGGTCGCCATCGACGCGGGGGACGCAGCCCCAGACCATCCGGCCCTTCCGGTCGATCAGGGCAGACGCCTGACAATTGCCGATCGGCCAGAGATCGAGCGAACGCGCCGCTCCGGCCATGAAAGTGTCGCTGGAATGTAGGATCGTTCTGCCCCCTTGCTGTCTGGTCGCACAGGGGCGCTCCGATCAGTCTGACCGGGCGGCCCCCTCGGCGAGATAATGCCTGACATCGGCAACCTGTTCCAAGGAGAAGGTTGCTAATGTGTGTCGCGGCGGCCCGACCAGGATGCCCGAACCACCATGATCGACGGCAGCGGCAAAGCCTTCCTCGTCGGTCACATCATCGCCGATGAAGACGGGTCTACCACCTTTCATCGGGGCTTCGCGCATCAATTGTGTGACGGCGCTCCCTTTGTCGGCCCCACCAGGTCGCAGTTCGAACAGCATCTTGCCCCGCTGGACGGACAAGCCATGCTGTGTCGCCAAGGCATCGGCCAGGTCGCCCGCCGCCTGCTGCCAATCGGGCGCGCCGCGAAAATGCAACCCGACGCTGATCGATTTGCGCTCCACCAGTACGCCGACCTTATCCTGCGCAAAGACCTGAAAGGCCTCTTCCACCGCGTCGATCGCCGCCAGGCGCGGCGGGGCGTCGGCCGCTTCGCCAGGACGGGCAAATTCCAGGCCATGCGTGCCCGCCAGCAGGAAATCGCCAAAGCCCAGATCCCGTAGCGTCGCGATCGACCGACCGCTGACGATCGCCAGTCGCCCGTCCAGTCGCGCCCGCAGCCGATGCAGCATCGGCAGGAGGTCATCGCCCAGCACGACCCCATCGGGCGTCTCCGCAATGGGCGCAAGCGTCCCGTCGAAATCGAGGAAGAGCGCGGCGCCGGACAGCAAGGCGGGCGGAGGGGGGGGGAGGTCGATGATCAGCACGGAGGGCAAAATGGCGTCTGCGCGCGAAACCGCAACCCTTGTTCTGCAACCGTCACAGCTTTTTGCGTCACCAGCCATCAATCGCCAATCCCCGTTTGCCAAGCGGCGCAGCCCTGCTATTCCCGCGGCGATGACCGATTTTCGCGATCCCTTCGACAGCATCAAGGACCATCCGTTCGACGCGGCGCTGTCGCAACGCTATCTCGTCTATGCGCTGTCCACCATCACTGCGCGATCCTTGCCCGACCTGCGCGATGGGTTGAAGCCGGTTCATCGTCGGCTGCTCTGGGCGATGCGGCTGCTCAAGATGGAGCCGGGCGGCGCATCGCCCGATGTGCTGGTGGCCAATCCGGCGCGCAATACGACCAGTTACAAGAAATGCGCCCGCGTCGTCGGCGACGTCATCGGCAAATATCACCCCCATGGCGACACATCGGTTTATGACGCGATGGTGCGGCTGGCGCAGGATTTTTCGCTGCGCACGCCCTTGGTCGATGGCCAGGGCAATTTCGGCAATATCGACGGCGATAATGCCGCCGCCATGCGCTACACCGAAGCCCGCCTGACCCAGGCTGCGGCCGATCTGATGGCAGGCCTGGACGAAGGCACGGTCGATTATCGCGCCACCTATAATGGCGAAGATGAAGAGCCGGAGGTTTTTCCCGGCCTGTTCCCCAATCTGCTCGCCAACGGAGCCAGCGGCATTGCGGTCGGCATGGCCACCAGCATCCCGCCGCACAATGTCGCCGAACTGATCGATGCCGCCAATCTGCTGATCGACAATCCCGATACCGATCATGCCAGGCTGATGCAGGTCGTCACAGGACCGGACTTCCCCACTGGCGGCGTACTGGTCGATAATGCCGCGATGATTTCGGAAGCCTATGCGACGGGACGCGGCGGTTTCCGCACACGCGCGCGCTGGCACAAGGAAGAGGGCGGGCGTGGCACCTGGGTCGCGATCGTCACCGAAATTCCCTATCAGGTGCAGAAATCGAAGCTGATCGAGCAGATCGCGGCCCTGATCAACGATCGCAAGCTGCCGATCCTGGCCGATGTGCGCGACGAGAGCGACACGGAAATCCGCATCGTCATCGAACCGCGCGCCCGCACGGTCGATCCGCAGATGCTGATGGACAGCCTGTTCCGCCTGACCGACCTGGAAAATCGCTTTCCGCTCAATCTCAACGTGCTGGACGCGACCCATACGCCGCGCGTCATGGGGTTGAAGTCCGTGCTGGTCGAATGGCTCAAGCATCAGATCGAGGTGCTGGTCCGGCGTGCCCAGCATCGGCTGGAAAAGATCGCCGCCCGGCTCGACCTGCTCGACGGCTATATCATCGCCTATCTCAATCTCGACCGGGTGATCGCCATCATCCGCACCGAAGATGAGCCAAAGCCGGTGATGATCGCCGAGTTCGCGCTGAATGACCGACAGGCCGAAGCCATCCTCAACATGCGGCTGCGTAGTTTGCGCAAGCTGGAGGAAATGGAATTGCGGCGCGAACATGCCGAGCTGGTCAAGGAAAAGGATGAGCTTGAGAAGCTGGTCGGCGACACGGGGCTGCAGCGCAAGCGCCTGAAACGCGACCTGGCAGCGCTACGCAAACGCTATGGCCCGGAGACGGACCTGGGGCGTCGGCGGACCCTGGTCGAGGAGGCGGCCCCGGCCCGCGAAATTCCGCTCGAAGCGATGATCGAGCGCGAGCCGATCACGGTGATCCTCTCCGAACGCGGCTGGATACGGGCCATGAGCGGCCATCGCGATCTGGCGGCGGCTGATACGCTCAAGTTCAAGGAAGGCGATGGCCCGCATTATGCGTTCCACGCCTATACGACCGACAAACTGCTGCTGGCGACCAGCACCGGCCGCATCTACACGCTTGGGTCCGACAAGCTGCCGGGTGGCCGGGGCTTTGGCGATCCGGTGCGGTCGCTGGTCGATATGGATAATGAGGGCATGATCGTCGCCTTCATGCCCGCCCGGACCAGCAAGGAATTATTGCTCGCCTCGTCCGATGGGCGCGGCTTCATCGCGGCGGTCAGCGATATCATTGCCGAAACACGCAAGGGCAAGCAGGTCGTGAACATTCGCACCGGCGCAAAGCTGGCCATCGTCCACCCCATCGCTCCGCAAGCGGACAGCGTAGCGATCATAGGGGAGAACCGTAAATTGCTGGTATTCGCGCTGGATGAGATGCCGAAGATGGCGCGGGGGCAGGGCGTGCAGTTGCAGCGCTATCGTGATGGCGGACTATCCGATGCCATCGCCTTCCGCTTGGCCGACGGGTTAAGCTGGACGATGGGCGGCGACAGCGGCCGGACGCGCACCGAATCGGACATGACCCCCTGGAAAGTCGCGCGGGGCGCGGCCGGACGGATGCCGCCGACCGGATTTCCCCGTGACAATCGCTTTTAATGTCTGATTTATCCAAAGAGCGACCAGACGTTTCCTGAAAATTTACCGGTTCCCGATATCGCGGGGCCATGGAATCCATTGCGGCGTGCAATTGGCCAGTGAAAAGGTCCAGCGAAGATCCCCTCGGCGGGGGGGATGCTGCACAGGTCGATCAGATGGTGGCCAGCCGCCAATGGTTGGCAGCCTTGCCACAGCCGTCCGCCATCTTATCGGTGCAGGATGATGACGACATCGTCGTGCTGGAGGCCAATGCCGCGTTCACCGAGGCCTTCCGATCGCGTGGACTATCGCACATCATGGAACAGGTCGCTACCGAATGGCGCGATCGGGTCAAAAGTTTCATAAGGTCGGATCGACCCTGCGATAGCTTCGAACTGCGGCGCGACGGCGCGTTGGGGCCGGAATATTTCATGTGTACGATCGGGCGACTCCCCACCGATGGTCCACCCCATTTTCTGTTCACGGCGATCGATCGCACCAGCGACCGGACGATGGAGAAAAATCTGCGCCGCGAGCTTTTGTCGGATGGCTTGACGGCGCTCCCCAACCGGACCGGGTTCGGCGAAGAAATTGACGATCGGCTCAGCAATAGCGTCTGGCCGGACAATGCCCAATTTGGCATCATTGCGATCGATCTCAGTCGTTTCAGCCGTGTCAATGAATCGCTCGGCCCGATGGCGGGCGACGAACTGCTGATCACGGTCGCCAAGCGCCTGAAATCCAGCCTCCGCCAAGGTGATGTGCTGGCACGCATCGGCGGCAATGATTTTGCTATTTTTGCGCGTCTTAACAATGGTCTATCAGACGCTTTGCATATCGTGCAGAGGATCAGAGAAGCGCTCAGCTCCCCGATTCGGCTCAGCGACCTCCAGATCCGGGTGGACTGTGCCATTGGGTGTGCGCTGTCGATCGACCTGGACGATGATCCGGACGATGTGGTGCGCAAGGCACAAGCGGCGGTCAAGATCGCCAAGCGCAGCGGCAAGGTCGAAATCTATCGCAACGGCGTGTTGAAGGAAGCGCAGCGGCGCTTTTCGATCGAGAGCCGGTTGCGCGAAGCGCTGGCCCATGGTGGCCTGACGCTGGCCTATCAGCCGCTCATCCATCTCCAGACGGGGGAGATTACGGGTTTCGAAGCGCTGGCGCGCTGGCACGACCCCGAATTGGGGCATGTTCCACCGGTCGAATTTATCGCTGTGGCGGAGGAAAGCGGCCTGATCACGTCGCTTGGCCGCTGGGCCGCCTATGAAGCGGCACAGGCGCTATCGCGCTGGGACGTGCGTTATGGCCAGCCCTTGCCGGTCGGCGTCAACGTCAACCTCTCGCCGATCCAGATGGCGCGCGATGATGTCGCCTCCATGTTCGAGGAAGCGTTGCGCTATTCGGGCGTCGCGGGCAGCCGTTTGACGGCGGAACTCACCGAAAGCGCGATCATCGCCGACCCTGATAAGGCGCGTAAGCTCCTGTTTGCGCTCAAGGATCTACAGATGCCGATCGCGATGGACGATTTTGGCACCGGCTTTTCCAACCTCGCCAGCCTGCACAGCCTGCCGATCGATATCCTCAAGATCGACCGCAGTTTCGTGTCGTCCATGGCGGAGGATCGCGACAAGGCGGTCATCGTCCGCACCATCCTGTCGCTGGCCGAATCGCTTAACCTCAAGGTCACGGCCGAGGGTATCGAGACGCAGGAACTGGCGCTCGCCTTGCAGCAGATGGGCTGCTGGCAGGGGCAGGGCTATTATTTCGCCAAGCCGATGAACGAGGCGGATGCCTTCGATTATTGGCGCGCGCGCTGGAATTTCGAAACCGTCTGATCGGCGATCAGGCCGACGCGCGTCGCATCGGGAAAATTCTCTTCCACCCAGATTTTCTGCACTTCCTGCAAGGCCTTGGCGACATCCGGGCCGGGCGGCAGGCCGCGCGCGATGAGCGCACCGCCGCTGATCGGCAATGTCGGCGGCGTCCATCCGTCAAGCGAACCGAGCGCTGACAAGGGCCGGTCGACATCAAGCAAGAGCCGGTCGATCGCGCTTTCCGTCCCGACCCGATAGGCCAAGGCCCGCGGCGCTTCATCCGCTGGTCCCGGTTCGACCGCCAGCACCAGCCGCTTGCGCGCCTTGTTCGACAGTTTGAGCCGGGCACCAATCTGCTCCACGGTAGCCGGGTCGGGTGGCAAGAGGGCGGCCAGTCGCCGGAGCGCCGAGGGCGGCGTTCCCGAAGCCGCCTCGCGCGCCATCAGCGTCTCCACCCGGTCGATGCCTGCCATCTCAACTTCGGGGAGAACCGCCCGCAATATGCCACCATCGACCATCAGCCGCAGCGCACGGACAGGTGCCGCAACCGCCAGCAATTTGATCAGCTCGTCGGCAATCCGTTCGCGCGACAAAGCCATCAGGCTGTTGGCGGCGGCGCGGCACGCGGCATAGGCGTCATCGTCCACCACATCGCCGCCATAACGGGCGAGGAAGCGGAAATAGCGCAGGATGCGCAGATGATCCTCGGCAATGCGCGAGTCTGCGTCACCGATGAAGCGCAGGCGTCGCGCCTCCAGATCGGCAACACCGCCAAAGAAGTCGGTGACCTCCCGGCTCAACGGATCGGCATAGAGGGCATTGATGGTGAAGTCGCGCCGCGCCGCATCTTCGCGCCAGTCGTCGGTATAGGCGATGGTCGCCCGGCGACCGTCGGTGCTGACATCCCGCCGCAGCGTCGTGATCTCCACCGGCCAGCCCGACAGGACGGCCGTGATGGTGCCATGGTCGATGCCGGTCGGCACCGCCTTGATCCCCGCCGCCTTCAGCCGATCAACCACATCATGCGGATCGAGCGTGGTGGCTATGTCCAGATCGTTGACCGCAAGCCCCAGCAACCCGTCGCGCACCGCCCCGCCGACGAAGCGCGCTTGCCCCTGCGCTGCGCCCAGCGCATCGAGCAGGCCATCGAGGCCCGGCCGGTGGCACCAATCGGCGTCAGGCAACAGGATGGTCATGGCCGAGCCTGCGCGAAAGGTTAGCGAGGATGGCTGCGGTCACGCCCCAGATGCGACGCTCTTGCCAGATAATCTCATAATAATGCCGCATAACCCCATCAAATTCCACGACATGGCGGGTGCGGTTGGCCGGGTCGAGGGCATAGGCCAGCGGCAGTTCGAACCAGTCGGCCACTTCGCTCTCCTGCGCCCGTAAAGGCAGGTCGGGCGGCACCACCGCCAGCACCGGCACGATGTCGAAACCCGTGAAGGTATGATAGCGATCCGACGTGCCGATGACCTGCGGCACATGGCGCGGCAGGCCGATTTCCTCCTCCGCCTCGCGCAAGGCACCCGCAATCTCGTCCGCGTCCTCGGCGTCGACACGGCCGCCCGGAAAAGCGATCTGCCCCGCATGTTTGCGCAAAGCTGCCGACCGCTGTGTCAGGATCAGGCCCGGCTCGCGCCGGTCGGTGACCGCCACCAGCACCGCCGCCGGGGCCAGCGCAAGCGTCCCGTCGATGCGCGGATCGCGCGTGTCCGACAGCAGCACATCCGTCTCGCGCTGATGCCCTTCCCGAAGCGCGGCGCGCAACCGCTCCGCCAGCGTCATGCGGTCCCGTCCAGCGGAAAGAAGCGGCCATGGCTCCACAGGCCGACCCGATCGCCCGCTTCCTGCAGCGCCATGTTCATCATCTCATAATAGACGCTGCGGTTGATCAGCGCTTCCAGCCCGCCCCGCACATGAAGATAGGGGTGGGGACCATCGCCCGTTTCGCGCACGACCAGTTCATGATCCGGCCCCGCTGCGATAAGGTCGCCCGTGTTGAGGCGGAAAGCGAGCGCACGATCGGCACCTTCGCCCTCGCTCTTCAATTCGACGGCGACGAACGGCGCATCTTCTACCACGATATCGAGCTTCTCGACCGGCGTGACCAGCACATAGCTGCCGTCCGGCTCCCGGCGCAGGATCGTCGAAAACAGCCGTACCATCGCTTCCCGCCCGATCGGCGACCCTTGATGAAACCAGGTGCCATCGCGCGCGATCCGCATCTCGCTGTCGCCACAATGGGCAGGATTCCATTGCTCAACCGGCGGCAGGCGCTTTTCATCGGCCAGCCGGGCAATATCGGCCAGGGACAGGGTGGCGAGGTCGGGGAGGGGCTCCATGGGCATAGGGGCGGAGATAGGCACGGCCTTGCCCGAAGGCAAAGGGGTAATCAGGCCGCGACCGCGATTCTGGGGCCAAGCATCCCGATACCACCCACGGCACGGCCATCGACCGACAGAGCCAGCAGGCGGCGCGGCTCGAACGGGCCGGGCGCGTCCCATCCGCCGGTGCCCTGCGCGTCGAAGCCCCAGAAGCGGCCATAATATTCCGGGTCGCCGATCATCATCAGCGGCTCGCTGCGCCGCGCGCGGGCGGCATCGACCACGGCGTCCATCATCGCGCGGCCATGGCCGCCCTTCTGATGGGCTGGCTCAACCGCAACCGGGCCAATCATGATGAGCGGCATCTGCGTGCCATCCGCCTTCGTCAGCGCGACGGGCCAGCTTTGCAGCGATCCGATCAACATCCCGTCAGCGTCCAGCGTGGCGACGGACAGGTCGGCCAACCAGGGCATCCCATCCCTGATCCGATAAGCCGTGCGACCATGGCGATCAGGTCCGAAGGCGGCATCCAGCAGCGCCTCGATCGCCATGACAGGCTGACTATTCAAGGGAACAATCTGAGACACGTCTTGCCGATCCGCCATCAATGGCGCATGGACCGCGCCGGAAGCGGCGGGCTTTAGCGCTCGCGTCGCAAAATGAAAGACTAAAGAGGCCCGTCGCAACAGCAGCAACGGGCCGCATATGGCGGACCATGCAGACTGGATTTGACGATTTTCTGACGCTGGAGGTCAATAATCTCCATGTCGACGTGCTGACCGGCATCTATTCGGAGGAGACGCATCTCCCCCAGCCGTTGCGCATTTCCATCCGCGCGCGGCTGAAGATCGCCGATCATTATGCGCCGGACACGCCGCTTGGCCAGTCCAAAAATTACATGGACCTCAAACATGCCGCGTCCACCGCGCTACCCGAAGGCGTGCATTTCACGCTGATCGAGGCAGTGGCCGACCATATCATCGACACCATTTTCATGCAGGATGCGATGGTCAGCCATGTCGAGGTGAAGATCGTCAAGCTCGCTTTGTCCGAGCGTGGCGAGGAAATCGGCATCACGCTCGGACGCGGGCGGAAGTAAACGCCGCCCGGCTCTTAGGCCTTTTTGATCAGCCCGATCTCGATCAACCGCTCGGTCAGATAATCATGCGCGGTGATCGGCGGATCGCGGCGCGGATTCTCGGCGCTGACGCATTGCGGCAGCGCGTCGATCAGGAAATCCGGACGCAGATGCAGGAAGAAGGGCATCGAATAGCGCGAATGGCCGCGCCGCTCCGGTGGCGGATTGACCACGCGATGGCTGGTCGAAGGCAACAGATGATTGGTCAGCCGCTGCAGCATGTCGCCGACATTGATCGCCAGCGCGCCGGGCGGCGGCACCACCGGCAACCAGTTGCCGTTGCGATCCTTCAACTCCAGTCCACCTTCCTCCGCGCCCAATAACAGGGTGATGAGGTTGATATCCTCATGCGCGCCCGCACGAATGCCCGGAGCCTGCGGCGATACGGGGGGATAATGGAGCAGGCGCAGGATCGAATTGCCCTTGTCGATCGGCCCGTCGAACCAGCGTTCGGGCAAGTCGAGATACAGCGCGATCGCCGACAGCAATTCCGCGCCGACGCGATCGAACTCGCGATAGAGCGGGGCGAACACTGCCTTGAACTCCGGCATGTCGTCCGGCCAGACATTAGGCGGCATGGTTTGCGCCAGCGGATCGCCCGCAGGCAGATCCCGGCCGACATGCCAGAATTCCTTGAGGTCATTCTCGCTCGCGCCCTTGGCGATTTCCGTGCCGAACGCAGTATAGCCGCGCTGCCCGCCATTATTCTTCGCGTCATAGCGGCACTTGACCGTATCGGGCAGGGCGAAGAATTCCCTCGCCATCGCCCATCCGGCGTCGATCAACGGCTGGTCCATCCCATGGTCGCGCACCATCGCGAAACCGAACTGCTGGAAGGACCGGCCGAACGCCTGGGCAAAATCGGCTTTGTCCAATTCTGCCATGGACAGGACCGGGACTTGGTCGATCATCGTCTGCGACACGTCATTATCTCCAAAAAATCGTCGCTGCGCGCCCTCTGCTGGCGGCGCGGCGGTGCATGACGCCATCCTTGATCGGCCAACGACGCTGATGCAAGGAGGCAGAATGAACTATTGGCTGATGAAATCGGAACCCGACGTATTTTCCTATGACGACCTCGTCACCAAGGGAAAGGCGGAATGGGACGGCGTGCGCAACCATGCGGCGCAGGGGCATATGAAGGCGATGCGCAAGGGCGACCTGGCCTTCTTCTATCACAGCAATATCGGGGTCGAGGCGGTCGGCATCATGACGATCGTCGAAGAGGCTGCGCCCGATAGCACCGACGATAGCGGAAAATGGATCGCGGTGCATGTCGCGCCGCATCGGAAACTGGATCGCCCGGTCACGCTCAAGGCCATGAAGGCTGATCCGGCGCTGGCCGACATGGTCATGCTGCGCCAGTCGCGCCTGTCGGTGTCGCCACTGACACAAACGCAGTTTGAGCATATCGTCGCCATGTCCAAGGGATGAGGGTCTCCGCAGGCGGATTGCGTTCGGCGCAACCGCATGGTCGTTCTTTGCGATTGCTGCCATGCCGCGCTGCAACATAGAAGCGTCGTCAACAGAACAAGAATATACAGAGGTGTTTGATCGGCATTCACAAGGAGAAAACCCATGCGAATGCTGTCCAAGTTTGTTGCCGCCAGCGCCCTGAGCGCTTTTGTTGCCATCGCCGCCCCTGCCCAGGCTGAAGAAGCTGGCAAGCAGCGCTTCACGCACGAAGGTTATACCTATGTGTATGAAGTAAAAGACACGAAAACCGGCAAGCTGATTTCCGGTCGTCGTTTCCCTGATGCCGTCGCGTTCAACCTCTCGGTCAAGAACGGCCGTGTGTCGGGCGTGTCGGGCGGCCAGAATGTCGCGTTCAAGGTCGATGAAGCGCGCGGCGCAGCGTCGAACTGATCTTTCGATCCGTCGAATGAAAAAGGGCGGCGTCCGACGGGACGCCGCCCTTTTTTGTTAGCGGCAGCGACGCTTGCTGTCGATTTCCTTGCCCAACAGCGCGCCGCCAGCGGCACCAAGCAATGTGCCGGTTGTGCGTTCGCCGCGCGTATCGATGGCGCGACCCAGCAGGGCACCGCCCACGCCACCGACGATCAGGCCGGTCGTGCCGTTGGATTTACGGCAATAGGTGCGCCCGTCGCGACCGCGCCACTCCTTGTAGCGATGATTCTTGCGTGCTTCCGCGCCTTCGATCGGGATCGCCATCGACATCGGGATGGCCAGCGAAACGGCCGCCAGGGCCAGCATTGCTTTACGCATGAAATTCTCCTCCATTTACGTGACTTGATGCTTGAACCCCCGCATATTGATCGAGGTTGCATTAACGTCTGACAACGACGTAAGCAGTTGTATTAAAATCGATAAAAGTTGAGGTAAGCCGATGCGCGCGGACGACGAACGGGATGGACGGGCGCTGATCGCCGCGCTCGATCTCTCGCCCCACCCCGAAGGCGGCTGGTATCGCGAAACCTGGCGCGCTGCCGCTGCCCCTGGCGAACGCGCAGCGGGCACGGCGATCCTGTTCCTGCTCGAAGCCCATCAATCCTCCCATTGGCATAGGGTGGATGCGGACGAGCTTTGGTTCTGGCATGCCGGTGCGCCCTTATCGCTGTCCGTCGCGGCAGAGGGCGAACCGGCGCAGACGATTTCCCTCGGCCCGGATATCCTGGCTGGGCAGATGCCGCAGAGCAGGGTGCCCGCTTATCACTGGCAGGCGGCAGCACCGCAGGGCGGCTGGACGTTGGTGAGCTGTACGGTGACGCCGGCCTTCGATTTTGCCGGTTTCACGCTGGCCCCGCCGGGCTGGGCACCGCCGCAATAGGGGCGGGGAAAACTTATCCACAGTTATCCACAGATTTGCGCGTGGCACCGTCATGATTCTGTCCGATTTCGCTTGGAACGACTCGGACGAGGTGAGACCATCTCTCTATCGGGAAATAGGGAAATGGTGCGATCCATTTCAGGAAATGCTGATTTATCAGTATTTTGCCTGTGTGACTGATGGTCCGGCGACAGGTCAAACCCGCAAGGGTGCAGCCAATAGCCGGGTCGGTCGTCAGGGCCGCTGCCGGGTACGCGCGAAAGTGAACGTCGGGCATCGGAACAGGTATGACCAGCGACGGGAAAGCAGCCCTTGGCTCACCCCGAAGCACTCGATGCGGCAGTCTTTCTTCGGGAAGGCGGTCGGATCGCAAACGCCGGGCCGATGATCGCATCCCGCCAGGGACGCGGATCGCTTGACTCGACGGACGTGGGGATCGGCAGCAATGCCGGTCCCCATTTTTGTTTTGAGTCTGATCGGGCGGACAATGGTGCCGGATGCAGGATTTGAACCCGCGACCTTCGGTTTACAAAACCGCTGCACTACCCCTGTGCTAATCCGGCGCGCCCATCGGGCCGAACGCCCTTACTATCAGATGACGCCGAACGTCCAGCCCTCTGTTGCAGCGATATGCGGCGTCAGGGGCGCGGGCGACCAAAGCGCCGGTTCCAGCGCCGCCCGCCGCATCCAGGCGGCCGTGACGATCGCATCCGCGCCATGGTCATCGGGCAGCGATTCGGCATAGGGCGCAGACTCCAGCGCCGCCAACGCCGCGTTGATCGCCTCCAGATCGCGCATCTTGCTCCGCCCCTTGGGCCGCCCCGCAGCGCGCGCGGCAATGCTGGTGTAGATTTCTACGATCAGCGAACCGGTGGTGGGCAGGGGATCGAATGGCCATATCGGCACATGCGGGCGCAGATGGTGCAGCAGCCGCATCCCTGCAAAACTGGCCTTGGCGACCTGCGCCGCGCCGATCGCGTCATAGACGGTGGACGGCTTGCCGCCGCCGCCCGCATTATAATGGGCTTCGCAGGCACGGTTATGCATATAGTCCGCCTTCGCCCCGTCCGCCTTGCCGAAATAGAAGTGGCGGCGATGGGCGACCTCCAACAGGCTGGCCGCGCCCAGATCGACGTCATCGCACACCGATTCGACATAGGCCCAGAAGGAGGGCGCATCCTGCGGCACCGGATCGCCCGGCAGATAGCCCCCGCGCGCGACATAGGGCGGGGCAAAGCTGAAATCGAAGCCAAACAGCGTCGGCGTTTGTGCGCAAGACTCGATCAGCCACTCCGCCACCGCCTGGCGCGACCAGACGCGCGCGGCGGGTTCGACCAGACGCGGTGCGTCGTCACCTGCATCGCAGACTGCCACCGCAATGCCCTTATGCCGCACCCCCTTCGCGCCCGACCAGTCGATCGCAACGAAGCGCTCGAAGCGTGGCGTCATCCCTCTTGCCGCTCGGCGCGCAACCGGTTCCAATGCGCGATCCGCTCGGCAATCCGCGCCTCGAAACCGCGATCGGTCGGCGCGTAGAAGGTCTGCGGGGTCATCTCCTCCGGCCAGTAATTCGCACCGGAAAAGCCCTCGGCCGTATCATGGTCATATTGGTAACCCTTGCCATAGCCGACCTGTTTCATCAGCTTGGTGGGCGCGTTGACGATGTTCATCGGCGGCATCAGCGATCCGGTATCGCGCGCCGATTTGAACGACGCCTTCATCGCCGCATAGGTCGCGTTCGATTTGGGCGCGGTCGCGCAATAGAGGCACGCCTGCACGATCGCCAATTCGCCTTCGGGACTGCCCAGAAATTCATAGGCGTCCTTGGCGGCCAGGCACTGGACCACGGCCTGCGGATCGGCGAGGCCAATATCTTCGGTCGCAAAGCGCACGAGGCGGCGCAGCACATAGAGCGGCTGTTCGCCCGCCGTTAGCATCCGCGCCATATAATAGAGCGCGGCCTGCGGGTCCGATCCGCGCAGCGACTTATGCAGGGCGGAGATCAGATTATAATGCCCCTCCCGATCCTTGTCATAGACCGCGACGCGGCGGTGGAGCAGGGCGGACAGCCCCGCCGGATCGAGCGGTTCGGGTAGGTCGATCGCATAGAGCGTCTCGACCTGGTTCAGCAGAAAACGCCCGTCGCCATCGGCGCTGGCGAGCAGCGCATCGCGCGCGGCAGAGGTGAGCGGCAGGGGCCGCTGCGTCAACGCCTCCGCCCGGTCGAGCAATTGTTCGAGCGCGGTTGCGTCCAGCCGCCGCAGGATCAACACCTGCGCGCGCGACAGCAGGGCCGCGTTCAACTCGAAGCTGGGATTCTCCGTCGTGGCACCGACCAACGTCACCGTGCCATCCTCGACAAAGGGCAGGAAGCTATCCTGCTGGGCGCGGTTGAACCGGTGGATCTCATCCACGAACAGCAACGTCTTGGCACCCTGCCGCGCATGGTCCTTCGCGGCGGCAAAGACTTTTTTGAGGTCCGCAACCCCTGAAAACACCGCCGAAATCGGCTCGAACCGCATCGCCACGGCATCGGCCAACAGCCGCGCGATCGTCGTCTTGCCGGTGCCGGGCGGTCCCCACAGGATGATCGACGACAGCCGCCCCGCCGTCACCATCCGCCCGATCGCGCCGTCTGCGGCGGTCAGATGCTCCTGCCCGACCACCTCCGCCAAAGTGCGCGGCCGCAACTGGTCGGCCAGGGGCGCATGATCGCGCGCAGCATCGTCGGAAGCGAACAGGTCAGCCATGAGGACTATATAGGGAGGGCAGGGCGCTCAGGGAACGGGGCTGGATCGCAGCACCATGCCCTGCGCCCGCTGGCGGATCACGCGCAGATAGGTGTCGACCAACGCCTGGTTGACCTGATCCCAGCCATTGCGCTCCGCCCGTGTGCGCGCCGCTTCGCCGGCACGCGCACGCGCCGCGCTATCGTCGCAATATTTTTGCAAGGCATCGGCGAAGTCGCCGATCGCGCCAGGGCGGATCAGCCGCCCGGTGACGCCATCCGTCACCAGGCTTTCGCTGCCGGTCGCCCGCGCGGCCACGGTGGGCAAGCCACAGGCCATCGCCTCCAGCGTCACATTGCCGAAGGTCTCCGTGACCGACGGGTTGAACAGCATGTCCATGCTCGCAACTGCCCGCCCCAGATCCGGCCCGCCCTGAAAGCCGGTGAAGACGGCGTTCGGCAACCGGTTCTGGAACCACTCGCGCGCCGGGCCTTCGCCCACGATCAGCACCTGATGCCGCACCTGTCGCGCTGCCAACTGGTCGATCGCGTCGGAAAAGACGTCCAGCCCCTTTTCCATCACCAGCCGCCCGATAAAGCCGATCACCGGTGCGTCATCGGCCATGCCCAGCGATCGCCGCCATTCCAGGCTGCGGCGGCCGGGGTTGAAAATGTCGCGATCGATGCCGCGCGTCCAGATGCCGACATCATAGCTCATCCGCTGTTCGCGCAGCAGCTGCGCCATCGAATCGGACGGCGCGACGATCGCATCGCAGCGGCGATAGAAACGCCGCAGCATCGATTCGATCAACGGCTCCAGAAAGGCGAGGCCATAATAGCGCGGATAGGTTTCGAACCGGGTATGGACCGACGCCACCGTCGGCAGGCCATGGTCGCGCGCCCAGCTGAGCGCCCGATGGTTGAGCGGGTCGGGGCTGGAAAGATGGATAAGATTGGGCTGGAAGGCCTTGAGATCGCGGCGAACCTGCACCGACATGCGATAGGGGACACGATATTCCTTGCGCCCCGGCACCGGGAAGGACGGCGTGCTGACCAGGTCACCCGCAGGCGCGAACGCCGGCGTGTCGGTGGTCGGCGCATAGACCCGCACCGCCGCACCCTGCCGCAGCAGATAGCTGACAAAGCGGTTGAGCGCCTGGTTCGCCCCATCGCGCACATAATTATAGTTGCCGCTGAACAGGGCAACGCGAAGGCCGGATGCATCCATCGCCGCCCCTTAGCCCAACAGAATGTAAAACCCAAGGGAACCGGTTAAGCCGTTGGGAATTTTGACCTTCGCTTGTCATGTAAACCGGCTGGCGCAGCATGCGCCCGACAGGAAGAGGATGCCCTGATGACCGAGACATTTCGCAAGGGAAAGCGGGTCAAGTGGAACTGGGGGCAGGGCGTCGGCCGGGGTCACATTACCGAGCGGTTCGACCGCCATGTCGAACGCACGATCGAAGGGTCGCTGATCGGTCGCAACGGATCGCCCAACGATCCCGCCTTCCTGATCCATTCCGACAATGGCGGCGAAGTCCTCAAGCTGCGTTCGGAAATCAGCCCGGCCTGACGCCACCTGCCGCCGATCGGCCCTCGCCAGCGGTCCGCAGCCATGGCAACATGGCGGCATGCATACGCCCTTCATGACAGTCGATGCCCTGCTCGTCGGCAAACCGGCCCCCTTTCGCGGCCCCGACTATAGCGCCATCGCCAAGACCCCCGTGACCGGCCCGGTGCGGATCGGCTGGGGCGGGCTGGAGGGCGATCAGGTCGCCGACCCCATCCATCATGGCGGCTGGGACAAAGCGATCCATCTCTACCCGCAGGACCATTATGCCTGGTGGCGCGACCGCAAGCCCGGCCACCCGCTGCTGGGCGCGCCCGGCGCCTTTGGCGAGAATATCGCCGCGCGCGGCATGACCGAAGAGACGATCTGCTTAGGGGATCGCTTCACCCTGGGCAGCGCGATCGTGGAGGTCAGCCATGGTCGCCAGCCCTGCTGGAAGCTCGACCATCGTTTCGGCGCGCGCGATGTCTTGGCCACCATCGTCAAGACCGGCCGATGCGGCCTCTATTTCCGCGTGATCCGCGAGGGCGAGGCGCAGGCAGGCGAGCGCATGGCCTTGCTCGACCGCCCCTTGCCGGACTGGCCCATCGCCAGGGTGTTTCACCTGCTGATCGGCGGCGGACACAAGGCAGACCGCGCGTCGGTGGCGCAACTGGCCGACATGCCGGTTCTGGCGGAAGCATGGCGAGAGCGCGCGCGACGGCTTTCGATTTAGGACCGATCTGCGCAATCCTCTAAACCCAGCGCTTTCCTCTGAAATTATAGTCTTTAAAGATCGGTCGCGTGGTCTTTCCACTCAAAACGTCGAATAAACTACCAAGATCCAAAGCCACTGCGCCATGGCGCTTGGCTACGTCGCAATAAATTTTGCCGAATAGCCCGGCGCCAACCAAAACGAGTTTGCCACTCAGATCTTTTGACAGGATTGAGCAAACTTCGTCGAATCTTCCTCCAAAATGAGATTCTTCGAAGCTTTCAGGTATGTACCGCTGTACCGGAACCGGGATAAAATCGATCAGGCGATTTCCTAGTTTTTCTTTAAAGATGCGGTGTAGCTCGTGCCGGCCGGTGATGACAATAATCTCACGGCCTAGCGCAAGGAGTGCATCGAACTCGTCAACTAGATCGAGATGAATCCAGGCGGACGTGATAGTAGTGTTACGTAATGCATCGCCTTCCAGGCTTTGTCTGAGATAATCACGTGCATATGTAAGGCCTAGCGCAGCATAGGCACTTTTTTTCTCGATGACCTCTGGGATGAGCTTCAATTCATTCATGCGAAAGCTTCGGACGCCGCGCCAATCGGCATTATCGATGGCCATGGCCACCCGTTTGCAGAACTGTTCAGCCACTTGTTCGCTAATTGGAAAATGATTTTGACCGTTAAACTCATGACAAAATGTCTCGAACAATGCCGGATGAGACCTCGGTTGCGTCATACTAAAGGCATTACCTTCGCCATTTCCAACTCTAATCAGAGAAAAAGCACGACGATTCTTTAAATGCTCCTCGACAGTTGAAAGGAGCGTCGGTATGGACCCGGATTTATGATAAATGAAGGCGGATGACCGTTCGATTGTCATCTGTTTTAGCGCAGGATTGCTGATATGAAGTCGCCTAAACTCATCAAGACAAAAAGCCATCGTATCTTGCATCGTATTGATCCACTCTCTGGGTCAAAGTGACATTGCTTAGGCAGGCAACTGCCATCTTCTATAAACATCGGCACAAAGATAGCCGATATCGAAGAAGCGATTTTCATGGGCGGAGATATGAAGCAACTTTTTACAAATGTCGTCATCCTCACCGGCGCGGGCATTTCCGCCGAGAGCGGCCTTGCCACTTTTCGCGGCCCCGATGGCCTCTGGGAAGGACATCGCGTCGAGGATGTCTGCACCCCCGAAGCGCTGGCGCGCAATCCCGCGTTGGTGCATCGCTTCTATGACGAGCGCCGCGCAAAGCTGGCAACCGTCTCCCCCAATCCGGCGCATAAAGCGCTGGCCGCGCTCGATGCCGCCTGGCCGGGCGAATTGCTGATCGTGACGCAGAATGTCGATGACCTGCACGAGCGCGCCGGGGCAAAGCGGCTGATCCACGTGCATGGCGAACTGCAATCGGCGCTCTGTGCCGCCTGCGGCAAGGCGGTGCCGTGGACGCAAGCCTTGCCGCCGGGGACGGTCTGCGCCGGATGCGGGCAGCCCCGCTTGCGCCCCGACATCGTCTTCTTCGGCGAAATGCCCTATCAGATGGATGCCATCGACGAAGCGGTGCGCCGCGCCGACCTGTTCGTGTCGATCGGCACATCGGGCGCGGTCTATCCCGCCGCCGGCTTCGTGCAGATGGCCCGCCATGTCGGTGCCCGCACATTGGAACTCAATCTCGATCCGTCGGCCGGCAGTATCTATTTCGAGGAAAGCCGCCTCGGCCCGGCCGGCCAACTCGTGCCGCAACTGGTGCGGGAGCTATTGGGTTAAGACCTGTCGCTCTCGCTCGCCTGCGTCGATTCTTCGTCGCGATAGAGTAGCATGACCGATCCATCCTCGCCCCGCACGGTGCGGACGAGCAATGTCCGTTCCAGCGCCGATAGAAAGGCGCGACTGTCATGCACGCGGAAACGGCCGCCGATTCGGAGCGGCGACACGCGGGTATCGCCGATCAGGATCGGCGCCTTGCGATAGCGGTTGAATTCGGCCGTCGCCTGCTCGATGGTTTCGCCATCCAGTTCCAGCATTTGATGGCGCCAGGCGATGCGCTGGCTGACCAGCCTGTCGCCCAACCGCGTCAGCACGATGGTCCGCGGCTGGATCACCGCGCCATTGCCAGCGGTCACCCGTTGCTGCGCCTTGTTGCCGCAATGGACCGTCACCGTGCCGTGCGTCACCGTCAATTCGGTCAGCGCCGGCCGCATCCGCACGTTGAAGGCGGTGCCGACGGCGCGGATCAGGGCGGATCGCACTTCCACGTCGAACGGGCGTTCGCTGTCGGGGGCCACATCGAAGGACGCCTCGCCCTTGACGATCCGCACCTTGCGGCCATGGCCGGTAAAGCGGACTTCCACTTCGCTGTCGCTGTTGAGGTGAACGATTGAGCCATCGTCGAGCGTGACGTCGCGAATTTCGCCAAGCGCCGCCTCATAGCGATCGACGCCGCTGAACGTGCGGACGGTGACGATGGCGGCGAAGATGAAGAACAGGATCGCGACGGCAGCGGCGATCATGATGTTGCGCGACAGGCGGCGCTGCTGCTCTTCGCTGACGATTTCCGGCATCGAAGGCAGGGTGACATCGGCGGCGGCGCTCTTGAGGCGCTCGGCCGCGTCCCATGCGGCTTCGGCACGGGCAAAGGCTACGGCATGGCGTGGGTCGCATTCGACCCAGTCGCAAATCTCAGCTTCTTCCTGGGGTGTCGGCTCACTATGAAGCTTAGCCAGCAGGCGCGCGGCTTCCGCTTCGATCGCGTCCCTGGGACCGCTGCTTGAAGTTGGCCCCGACGCCTGCACGCTCGAAATCCGTTTCCTCACGTTCCGCCCAGGCCCGCATAACTATTGCGATTGCTTTGGCTAGATGTTTTTCAACTGTAGAAACGGATAGCGACATGTCCTCCGCTATTTCCAGCATCGATTTTTCGTGGATGCGACGAAGAATGAAGACGCGACGACATTGCGGCGGCAGCGATTCGACAATGGTTTCGACCTGACGCAGCGCTTCGCGGGCGTGCAATTGCGCTTCGATATTATTGTCGCCGCCCAGCAATTCCAGATCGGCGATCGTTTCGAAACTGACCACCTTGTTGCGGCGGGCCGTGTCGATCACGAGGTTGCGGGCGATCGTGAACAGATAGGCGCGGCCCGTCGTCACATTTTCCCAATTATCGGTGGCATAGGCCCGCGCCATGACTTCCGCGCACATATCCTCCAGCTCATGGGCTGAGGGAAGGATGCGGCGAAGGCGACCGCGCAGCGCGGCCTCCTGCGGCAATATCACGGTCTTGAACCATTCTAATTTGGCGCGAACCTTATGCACGTCGACCCCCTTATTTTGTCAGCCGCGCCTCTCCCGATTTCTTTTTTCTTTCACAATTCAATCATGCTTGCAGGGGGCTGTCCAGCGGCGCGGCGACGAAATTTTTGCGATCGACCAAATTGTTCCATCTTTGGGTAAGAAAATTATCGATATGTGGTTTTGATCACACTGTTCGTTACTCAGTCCGGGGGAAACTCTGCCGGTGCGCGGTTGGGCTGGTCATAATCCGGGCCGACAGGCACGATTTCGTCCGGCTCGGTCATCGGCAATTCGACCGGAGTCGCGGGCGGGGGCATCTCATCGGGCGACTGCGGCTCGATGATGTCGGGTGGGGGCAGGCCGTCGGGATTGGGATCGGGCTGGGTAGCCATGATTGCGGCACTCCTTTATGGGGTTGGTCGGTAGGCTACGCACGGCCCGGCAACAGGGTTCCCGGCATCATGCCACTATCCCTTGCCTCTTTCCCCGCTTTTCTCTATGCCGC
The DNA here is from genome assembly GCF_001713415.1 of Sphingobium sp. RAC03. GTDB lineage: Bacteria > Pseudomonadota > Alphaproteobacteria > Sphingomonadales > Sphingomonadaceae > Sphingobium. The sequence continues at coordinate 2,587,435 of NZ_CP016456.1, forward strand.
GCCGACCGGCGACCGATGCGGGCGTGGCGAAATTGGTAGACGCGCCAGATTTAGGTTCTGGTATCGCAAGATGTGGGGGTTCGAGTCCCTTCGCCCGCACCAGTGCGCCAGGCCCCGGCCCATCGCAGGCGCCACCGAAATTCAGCTGAAGAAAGCGTTTGAGAGAAGAGATGCAGACTGTCGAGACGTTGAACGAGGGCCTTAAGCGCGCCTACACCGTAACCATCACGTCGAAGGATATCGACGCGCGAGTGGAAAAGGAAGTCAAGACAATGGCGCCGCAGGTGCGGATGCCTGGCTTCCGTCCCGGCAAGGTGCCCGCCAACCTGGTCAAGAAGATGCATGGCGAGGCTTTGCAGCGCGACGCGCTCAACAACAGCATCCAGGAAAGCATCCAGAAGCTGATCGCCGACCAGAAGCTGCGCCCCGCGATGCAGCCTTCGGTCGAACTGGACGAGGGTTTCGAGTTCGGCAAGGACGCCGAGATCAAGGTCGCGCTGGAAGTGCTGCCTGAAATCGCCGCCCCCAGCGTCGATGGCCTCAAGCTTGAGCGCCTGACCGTTCCCGTGAGCGACGAACAGGTCGCGGAATCGGCCGGTCGTATCGCTACCCAGCAGGGTGCGCTTGAAGAACATGCCGACGATCATGTCGCGCAGGACGGCGACACGCTGGTCATCGATTTCGTCGGCAAGGTCGATGGCGAAGCCTTTGAAGGCGGTTCGGCCGAGGACATCCGCCTCAAGATCGGCGCGGGCCAGTTTATCCCCGGTTTCGAAGAACAGCTGACCGGCGTGAAGAAGGGCGAAGAAAAGACCATCGAGGTCACCTTCCCCGAAGATTATGGCGCGGAACATCTGGCCGGCAAGGCGGCGACCTTCGACGTCACCGTCAAGTCGATCCTGGACGGCGACAAGCCCAAGTTGGACGATGAATTCGCCAAGTCGCTGGGCCTGGAAGGCCTCACGCAACTGAACGACCTGCTCAAGGGGCAGATCGAGCAGGAGCATAACGGCCTGACCCGCACCCATATGAAGCGCAAGCTGCTCGACCAGCTCGCCGCCTCGCACGACTTTGACGTGCCGCCGAGCATGGTGGAAGCCGAGTTCGAGCAGATCTGGGCGCAGCTTCAGCATGAAGCGGGTCACGAAGAAGACCCGGCCGCCGCGCTCGCCGAGATGGAAGCCGAAAAGGAAGACTATCGCGCCATCGCCGTGCGTCGCGTCCGCCTTGGCCTCCTGCTCTCGGAAATCGGCCAGGCCAATGGCGTGACCGTGTCGGAACAGGAAATGAACCGCCTGATCATGCAGGCTGCCCAGCAATACGGCCCGCAGGATCGCGAGCGTTTCGTGCAATATGTCCGCCAGGACGCGATGGCCGCCGCTCAGCTGCGTGCCCCGCTCTATGAGGACAAGGTCGTCGACTATCTGTTCGACAAGGCCGAAGTCACCGAACGCACTGTGACCAAGGAAGAGCTGGAAGCGGCGATCGAAGCCGAAGACGGCGATCTCAAGCCGCACGTCCATGGCCCCGATTGCGGTCATGACCATGACGAAAAGCCCAAGGCCAAGAAGGCTGCGCCCAAGAAGAAGGCCGAGGCGGAAGACGCCCCGGTAGCCGAAGAAGCGCCCGCCGCGGAAGAAGCTGCGCCCAAGAAGGCTGCACCGAAAAAGGCTGCCGCCAAGAAGGACGGTGCCGAGGACGCGGTCGCAACCGAGGAGGCACCCGCCGCCGAGGCCGCGCCCAAGAAGAAGGCCCCTGCCAAGAAGGCCGCTGCCAAGGCCGAATAAGGCTTTCGTCAGACTGAAAGAGCGCCCGGCTTCCTCGTGAAGCACGGGCGCTTTTCATGTCTGGCCCGCTATGGCAGAGGAAATATTAACCCTGCCGGTCCATGTCTTGGCGCGCGGACGACCAGAGGATAGGCTGACGATGAAGGAATTTCCGCCCGTGGATATGGCTCTCGCCAGCGATACTGCCGCCGGATCGCCGCGCATCGCGGTCATCCTCCCCTGCTATAATGAGGCAGGCGCCATCGTGCAGACGGTGGCCGACTTCCGCCGCGCCCTGCCGCAGGCGGTGATCTACGTCTTCGACAACAACAGCAGCGACGGCAGCCGCGACCTAGCCGCCGAAGCGGGTGCGATCGTGCGGCGCGTATCGCAACAGGGCAAAGGCCATGTCGTCCGCCGCATGTTCGCCGACGTCGATGCCGACATCTACATCATGGCCGATGGCGACGCGACCTACGAAGCCGCCGCCGCCCCGGCGATGGTGGCCGCCATGCTCGCCGACAATCTCGACATGGTGGTCGGCTGCCGCAAAAGCGAAGCGGAGGAAGCCTATCGCCCCGGCCATCGCCTCGGCAACTGGGCGCTGACCGGCCTGCTCAAACAATTGTTCGGCCGCAGCTTCACCGACATCTTGTCAGGCTATCGCGTCTTTTCGCGCCGCTTCGTCAAAAGCTTCCCCGTGCTGTCCGCCGGGTTCGAGATCGAAACCGAGATCAGCGTCCACGCGCTCGAACTCGCCATGCCGGTGTCGGAAGTCATCACCGCTTATGGCGCGCGACCCGAAGGATCGGTCAGCAAGCTCAGCACCTATCGCGATGGCTTCCGCATCCTACGCACCATCATCACCCTCTATCGCATCGAACGGCCGGTGCTGTTCTTCGGCATCATCGCCGCCTTCTTGGCTCTGCTCGCGCTCGGCCTCGCTGGGCCCCTGATCGTCACCTATATGGAAACGGGCCTTGTACCCCGCTTCCCGACCGCGATCCTGGTGACCGGCCTCATGATCCTCGCCACGCTTTCGGCGATGTGCGGCCTGATCCTTGATACCGTCGTGCGCGGGCGTCGCGAAGTGCGTCGTCTGGCCTATCTCGCCCACCGCGCGCCGTCCGATTACGCCGCGCGCGACTAGCCCGATCCCGCTGCGCCTGTTCCCCCTTGAACCTGCCGCCTTTTGTGACGATGTAGGGGCGGGCAAAAGCAGCTGACTGAAAGAGCATAATGACCGATATCATGACCAACCCCATGGCCGCGCTGGTCCCCATCGTGATCGAACAGTCGAACCGTGGCGAGCGCAGCTTCGACATCTTCTCGCGCCTGCTGCGCGAACGGATCATCTTCGTGACCGGCCAGGTCGAAGATCATATGGCCTCGCTGATCGTAGCCCAGCTGCTGTTCCTCGAATCGGAAAATCCGAAGAAGGACATCTGGATGTACATCAACTCGCCCGGCGGCGTGGTGACGTCCGGCATGGCGATCCACGATACGATGAAATATATCCGGCCCAAGGTCGGCACGCTCTGCGTCGGCCAGGCCGCCTCGATGGGCAGCTTCCTGCTGGCCGCGGGCGAGCCGGGCATGCGTTTTGCCACCACCAACAGCCGGATCATGATTCACCAGCCGTCCGGCGGCGCACAGGGCATGGCGTCTGATATCGAGATCCAGGCCAAGGAAATCCTGCGCATCCGCCGCCGTCTGAACGACCTCTATGTCAAATATACCGGACGGTCGTTGGAAGAGGTCGAGAAGGCGATGGATCGCGACACCTTCCTCGAAGCGGACGAGGCCAAGGCTTTCGGCCTTGTCGATGAAGTGTTCGACCAGCGGCCTTCCCTGGCCGATCCGTCGGATAGTTGATGGCTGACTTTGCTGGGGCGCGCCACTTCTCCCCTTGTGGAAACGGCGCGCCACGGTCTAGGATGGCCTTTGGACCAGAATATCCCTCGCCGATGCGATCAGGTCGATCGTTGAACCGGCAGGGAAGAAAGAATGGCGAATGACTAAGCTTACCGGCTCCGATTCAAAAAGCACGCTTTACTGCTCCTTCTGCGGCAAGTCGCAGCATGAGGTGCGGAAGCTGATCGCGGGGCCGACCGTGTTCATCTGCGACGAATGCGTGGAACTGTGCAACGACATCATTCGCGAGGAGACCAAGGGCGGTCTCGTCGGCAAGAAGGATGGCGGCGTGCCGACCCCGCAGGAAATCTGCGATGTGCTGGACGATTATGTGATCGGCCAGAACCGAGCGAAGCGCGTCCTGTCGGTCGCGGTCCATAACCATTATAAGCGCCTCAACCATGGCTCGAAGCCGGGTGAGGTCGAACTCGCCAAGTCGAACATCCTGCTCGTCGGTCCCACTGGCTGCGGCAAGACCCTGCTCGCGCAGACGCTGGCCAAGACGTTCGACGTGCCCTTCACCATGGCCGACGCGACGACGCTGACCGAAGCGGGCTATGTCGGCGAGGATGTCGAAAATATCATCCTCAAGCTGCTCCAGGCGTCCGACTATAATGTCGAAAAGGCGCAGCGCGGCATCGTCTATATCGACGAAATCGACAAGATCAGCCGCAAGGCCGAAAACCCCTCGATCACTCGCGACGTGTCGGGGGAGGGCGTTCAGCAGGCGCTGCTCAAGCTGATGGAAGGCACAACCGCGTCGGTGCCGCCCCAGGGCGGGCGCAAGCATCCGCAGCAAGAGTTCTTGCAGGTCGATACGACCAACATCCTCTTCATCTGTGGCGGGGCCTTTGCGGGTCTGGAGAAGATCATCGGCGACCGTCTGGAAGCCAAGTCGATCGGCTTTGGCGCCTATGTCGCCGCGCCCGAAGAGCGCAAGACTGGCGAATTGCTGCGGTCGAGCGAGCCGGAAGATCTGCTCAAATTCGGCCTGATCCCCGAATTTGTCGGTCGTCTGCCCGTCATCGCGACGCTTGAAGATCTGGATGTCTCCGCGCTGGTGAAGATCCTGGTCGAGCCGAAGAACGCGCTGGTCAAGCAATATGGCAAGCTGTTCGACATGGAGAATGTCGACTTGAGCTTCACCGACGATGCGCTGACCGCGATCGCCAAGCGCGCCATCGAACGCAAGACCGGGGCGCGCGGGCTGCGCTCGATCCTCGAATCGATCCTGCTCGACACCATGTTCGATCTTCCTTCGATGCAGGGGGTCGGCGAAGTGGTGGTCGACAAGGACGTGGTCGCAGGCAAGAAAGAGCCGGTCCGCGTATTCAGCGAAAAGCAGAATCGGGCCGAAGACGCCGCCTGACACCATCCTGTTCAGAACTGATCCCAAAGGGGCCGACGCGCGATCGTCGGCCCCTTTTTTATGATCTGCGGGTGCAGCGCACAAAAATTCCTGCTGCGTTGCAAAATTGCACCACTGTCAAACTAAGTCCCCACCGCGCCATTAAGTCACTAAAATGCAATGATTTATGGCCAGAGGCGATGCGTCCCCAAGCGCAACGGCGCGGGGTGGTGGAGGAATGTGACAGTCTGGATGCTGCATTGTAACAAATTTGCAATCAGAGCATCACAGGGCCGTCGCCAGTAACCGCCAAATGCGGTCCCGGCTTGAGAGAACAGCACAGCACAGGCGCCCACGCGCCACCTTTGAAAAAGGGAAAAGGGTCAAATGAAACAGTTTCTAATGGGCAGCGCCGCGATCATCGCCGTCGCCATTCCGGGCGCCGCCTTCGCGCAGTCGACCGGTTCGCAGGATTTTGAAGACACGATCGTCGTCACCGGCGCGCGCGTCAATGCAGGTGTCGGCGGCGTCGTTCTGCCCGACACCACCAAAGCCAAGGGCGTCCTGACCCAGGAAATCATCGCTAAGCAGGGTTCGGGCAACAGCATCCTGAACGCGATCAACCTGATCCCAGGTGTCAGCTTCCAGAACAACGATCCTTATGGCTCGGCCGGTGGTACGCTGAACATTCGCGGCTTCGGTCCCGATCGCGTGTCGCTCACCTTTGACGGCATGCCGCTCAATGATACCGGCAACTATGCCATCTATTCCAACCAGCAGCTCGACCCCGAACTGATCAACGAAATCAACGTCAACCTCGGTTCGACCGATGTCGATAGCCCGACGGCAGCGGCTTCGGGCGGCACCGTCAACTATCGCTCGATCAACGGGTCGGACGATTTCAAGGTCACCATGGTCGGCGCGGCTGGCGACTATGACTTCTTCCGCCTGTTCGGCCTGGTTGAAACCGGTGTGTTCACGCCGTTTGGTACCAAGGCTTGGTTCTCGGCATCGACCACGCGCAACGACAATGTGTTCAACAATTTCGGTCAGATCGACAAGCAGCAGTATAACGCCAAGATTTATCAGCCGATTGGCAGCAACGGCGATTTCGTCTCGATCGCTGGCCATTGGAACGCCAACCGCAACAACTTCTTCGGTTCGCTTCCCCTGCGTGTCGATACCGACCAGGGCCGTGTCGCTGGACCGAATTCGGCCAACCGCTATCCCATCACCAAGGATGAGCGTTTCTACACCATCGCACCTTGCACCGTTCCGACGGGCGTAGCTGGCGTTGCCGATGCTGCGGGTAGCTGCGGCACCCTGTTCGACTATCGTTTCAACCCGTCCAACACCGGCAATATCCGCATCAACTCGCGTTTCACGCTGACGGACAAGCTGACCCTGACGGTCGATCCCAGCTATCAATATGTGAAGGCGAATGGCGGCGGCACCGCTGCTGCGCGTGAAGGTCTGTTCGATCTCGATCCGGGTTCGGCTTTCGTTGGTCAGGCCGGTTATTTCGGCGGTTCGCCCTATTTCGGTCGCGATCTGAACGGTGACGGCGATCTGCTCGACCAGGTCAATGTGTTGGCACCCAGCCAGACGACGACTGACCGTTACGCTGTCCTCAGCTCGCTGCGGTACGACATCGATGACAATAACCGCGTTCGCGTAGCCTACACCTTCGATCATGGCCGCCATCGTCAGACCGGCGAAGTCGGCTTGCTGGGCCGCACCGGCGAAACGCAGGACGTGTTCCCGTCCGATGACCCGCAGGCCGCAGTCAACGGATCGATCCTGCAAAAGCGTGATCGCCTTTCCTATGCGATCCTGCATCAGATTTCGGGCGAATATATCGGCAAGTTTTTCGACGAAATGCTGACGGTTCAGGCGGGCGTTCGCGCACCGTTCTTCAAGCGCAAGCTGCAGAACAACTGCTTCACCAGCAGCGCAGCCGGCTTTGTCGAATGTTTCGGTACGGACGGCGTCATTCCAGGCAATACGGCCGCTTTGCGTCCGACTTGGGCTGGACCGCAGGAACGCACCTATAAATATGACAAGGTGCTGCCGAACCTCGGCCTGAACTTCAAGATCACGCCAGAAGCCAGCGTGTTCTGGAACTATTCCAAGGGGCTGTCGGTGCCGGGCACCGACTCGCTCTACAACGCCTTCTTCTTCCCGCAGGATACGGCAAGCGCGAACCCTGAGCCCGAAACGACCGACAGCTTCGACCTTGGTGCCCGCTACTCGACCTCCAAGTTCCAGGCACAGGCAACCTTGTGGTACACCGCTTACAAGAACCGTTTGGCCTCGGCCTTCGACCCTGAACTCAACGTTTCAGTCTTCCGTAACCTGGGTGAGGTGGAAAAGTACGGGTTTGATGGCAGCATCGGCTACACGCCGATCGAGAACTTCACCCTCTATGTCTTCGGTTCCTATCTGAAGTCGAAGATCAAGGATGACATCGTGATCGGCGAAGTCACCACCGGCGGCGTGACGACGGAAGTCTTCGCCCCGACGGCTGGCAAGCGTGAAAGCGGCGCCCCCGTCTTCACCCTGGGCGGTCGCGCCGAGGTCAACTTCGAAGGCGTAACTCTGGGCGTGCAGGCCAAGCGCACCGGCAAGCGCTTTGTGTTCGACACGAACCTGCCGACCTACCGCAACACCGCGGCTGCTCTGACGCCTGTGGAAATCTACAGCGCCGCGGCCCCGGCCTACACGCTGGTCGATCTGGACGCTCGCGTCTCGCTCGCCCGCTTCGGTGCGAAGGATACCTGGTTCCAGCTGAACGTCAGCAACCTGTTCGACAAATTCTATGTCGGCGGTTTCGGCGGTGGTCTGAACCAGTCGGTCAACACGACCACGGGCGTTTATGGCAGCCCCGGCTTCGTGCAGATCGGTTCGCCGCGCGCGGTATCGGGTTCGCTGCACGTCAGCTTCTGATCCGACCAAAGCCAACGAAACAGAAAAGGGCGGGGAGCAATCCCCGCCCTTTTTCTATGCCCGTAATCGCGCTGTCCTACTTGGCCCCGCCCGCTTATAAACGGACATCACCCATCAGGCCGTACTTGCCGATAGGATCAGCCGCGCACAACTTTATGTCGAAACCTGCGGGAAATGTGCGAAGTTAAGGGGATGCGTTACCGCAAACAGCTATCCAGCTCGTCCCGCTGCACCGCGCCGATCCGCGCCGCGATCGTGTTGCCATAGCGGCGGGTGAACCCCGTGGGCGCAACGGCGGCCCGCTTCTTGGGGAGGGGGAGGATGGCGGCGATGCGGGCGGCTTCCGCGCGCGTCAACTGGCCCGCACCATGGTTGAAATAGCGGATCGCGCCCGCTTGCGCGCCATAGGTGCCGATACCGGTTTCGGCGACGTTGAGATAGACTTCCATGATCCGCGGCTTGCCCCAGATCGCTTCGATCAGCACCGTGAACCAAGCTTCCAGCCCCTTGCGCACGAAGCCACCGCCCTGCCAGAGAAACACATTCTTGGCGGTCTGCTGGCTGATCGTCGATCCGCCCCTGATGCGCCCGCCGCTGGCATTGTTTAACGCAGCCTTGGTGATGGCATCGACATCGAACCCATGATGGGTACAGAATTTGCCATCCTCCCCGGCGATCGCTGCGCGCGCCATGTCCGGGTCCATTTCATCGAGCTGCATCCAATCCTTGGTGATGCCATTGGGATCAAGCAGCATTGTGACGGTCACCGGCGGCGGCACGAACCGATAGACGACGACCATCAGCAGCGACAGGATGACAAAGCCGAGAATGATCTTGAAGGGAAGGACGATCCAGCGCGAGCGGCGACGGGGGGAGCGGAGGGGTTTTGCGGTCATGGCAGGAGCGTAACGCACTCGCGCCGCACCGCTCAACCCGCGCGCACAAAAAAGGCCCCGGCTTTACGCCGGAGCCTTCTAATGTCAGCAGCGCAATCCGTCAGGCGGCAGCGAAGCGCGCCATCTGGCCCAGCCGGTCGCCCGCAATCCGCATCATCGCCTTTTGCAGCTTCTCGAACGCCCGCACCTCGATCTGACGAACCCGCTCGCGGCTGACGCCATAGACCTGGCTCAGTTCTTCCAGCGTCTTGGGCTCTTCGGCCAGACGGCGCTCGGCCAGGATATGCTTCTCGCGATCGTTAAGGTCCGTCATCGCTTCTTCCAGCATCTCATGGCGCTGGGTCCGCTCCTGCTCGTCGGCGACACGCTCGTCCTGCAGCGGATCATGATCCTGCAACCAGTCCTGCCACTGACCCTCGCCATCCTCGCGCATCGGCACGTTGAGCGACGTGTCGCCGCCCATCGCCATGCGACGGTTCATCGACACTACATCCTGTTCGGATACGCCAAGGTCGGTCGCGATCTTGGTGACGTCTTCCGGCTTGAGATCGCCATCCTCGAACGCTTCGATATTATTCTTCATCCGGCGCAGGTTGAAAAACAGCTTCTTCTGCGACGCGGTGGTGCCCATCTTCACGAGCGACCAACTACGCAGGATGAATTCCTGGATCGAGGCGCGAATCCACCACATGGCGTAGGTCGCCAGACGGAAACCGCGCTCGGCCTCGAATTTCTTCACGCCCTGCATCAGGCCGATATTGCCTTCGGAAATCAGCTCGCTGACCGGCAGGCCATAGCCGCGATAGCCCATCGCGATCTTCGCCACGAGGCGCAGATGCGAAGTGACTAGCTGCGCCGCCGCTTCAGGATCCTGATGCTCCTCATAGCGTTTCGCCAGCATATATTCCTGCTCAGGGGTGAGCAGCGGAAATTTGCGAATCTCCGACAGATAGCGGTTGAGGCTGGCTTCACCGCCCAGCGCCGGAACCGCGGGGACATTGCTCTTGTTGGCCATGTCGCTTCACCTTTCCCTTTCATGCGCGGCTGGACCCAGAAGAGGCATCCAAATCGCCGTCGCAAACATGTCGAAACCTATACTCTAAGCTCGCTTAACAGTTCCTGCATGTCCATGGGCAATGCACTTTGGAACAGGAGCGGCGAGCCCGTCACCGGATGTATGAACCCCAGGGTTTTGGCGTGCAATGCCTGCCTTTTGAAACCCAGCGTTTCCAGTATTGATTTGAAACCTTTTCTATCCCTACTGTAAACCGGATCACCTATCAAGGGGTGTCCGATATGCGCCATATGCACGCGCACCTGATGCGTTCGGCCGGTTTCCAAGCGACATTCGACCATCGCCGCGCCTGTCAGCCGCTCCTCCATCCGATAATGGGTTACGGCATGTTTGCCGCGCCCTTCCCGATGAACCGCCATCTTCTTTCGATCAGCGTCGGATCGGCCGATCCAGGCATCGATCCTGGCAACGGGCGGGGCAGGGTGGCCATAGACGATCGCGGCATAGAGCCGGTCGATGCTGTGATCCTTGAACTGGACGGACAGTCCTTCATGCGCCCGGTCTGTCTTAGCAACGACCAACAGGCCCGATGTATCCTTGTCGATGCGATGAACGATGCCGGGACGGGCCACACCGCCGATGCCCGACAATTGTCCGGCGCAATGATGGAGCAAGGCGTTGACGAGCGTGCCATCGAGATTGCCCGCGGCGGGATGGACAACCAGCCCAGCGGGCTTGTCCACCACGATCAGGTCGGCATCTTCATGGACGATGGTGAGCGGGATATCCTGCGCCACCGCATCCAGCGCCACTGGGGCGGGGAGGGTGACGGCGAAACGCTGCCCGGCTGCGACCTTGGCCGAGGCGCTGAGTTTCACAGTCTGGTCCGTCGCGCGGACATGTCCCTCGCCGATCAGTGCCTTGATCCGTTCGCGCGAGAGGTCGGGCAAAAGGTCGGCGAGCGCACGGTCGAGCCGCTGGCCATGCTGGCCCGCGTCGATAATTGCTTCGATGATGGAAACCCCCGCGGCCATTGGCTAGGGATGTAGGCATGAGCGTGACTATTTCAAGCCTGTTACGGGACCGGATCGTTGCGGTGGCAGCGGCGGACGATGGGGAAATCTGTGGGCTTTTGCTGGGCCAGGCCGGGCGGATAGAGGCGATCGCCCCGGCGGCCAATGTCGCGGCCGATCCGGCGCGCCATTTCGAACTGGACCCGGCGGTGCTGATCGCCGCGCACCGGGCGGCGCGGTCGGGTGGGCCAAAAGTGATCGGCCATTATCACTCGCACCCGTCGGGCGTGGCTATACCCTCCGCCACGGACGCGGCCTGTGCGATGCCCGATGGAACGCTATGGCTGATCGTGGCTGGCGAGGCGGTGCGCCTGTGGCGCGCGCAGCCAGGGCAGGGTGGGGCGGTGGCGTTCGTGGAGGCGCTGCTCGACATAAGGTGAGGGAAAGGCGGCGAGCCGGGGTTGCATCGCGCGGCGGGGCAGCGCATTAGCCGTGAGAGCCTCTTTTCCTGACCACTATCCGGCGATCCAGACCCCGCATGACCAACCCGACCGACAGCATCGAATTTGCCAGCCTGCTCTGTTCGCGCCTGTGCCATGACCTGCTCAGTCCGGTCGGCGCGCTCAACAATGGCCTTGAGCTGATGGCGGACGAGACGGACCCGGAAATGCGCCAGCGCTGCCTGGAACTGCTGGGCGACAGCGCGCGGACGTCGGCCAACAAGCTTAAATTCTTCCGCCTGGCGTTCGGCTCTGCGGGCGGGTTCGGCGATGTGGTGCCGCCCCATGAAGCGCGGGTCGCGATCGAGGGCATGTTCGTCACCACCGGCCGCGTGAAGGTCGGCTGGATGGTCGATGAGCAGATGCTGGGCAAGCTGGCGGTCAAGGTGCTGCTCAACCTGGCGCTGATCGCGGGCGACGCACTGGTGCGTGGCGGGCAACTCGACATCGGCGCGGAAGTGCGGCCGGGCGTGACCGAGATCGTGGTGCGTGGCGAGGGGCCAAAGGTCGTACTCGACCCCGATCTGCGCGCGGCGCTGGCAGGCACCTTGCCGATCGAGGGACTGGCATCGCGGACCGCGGCGGCCTGGATGGTGCGCGCGCTGGTGACTGGCGCAGGCGGCGAGATCGCGCTGTCCCCACCGGGCGACCCCATGCTGCTCTTCGGCGCGTCGATACCGGGCTGAGCGGGCGGCGCGCGGCGACTGCCGCGCGAACTGACGAGGCCCGGCGTCCATACGCTATCATGCGCGGAGGCCAAGCAATCCGGTCGTACCCCGTATGCGTGGAGGCATCTAACTATCTGAAAAATGGTAGCGGAGGAGGGACTTGAACCCCCGACACGCGGATTATGATTCCGCTGCTCTAACCAGCTGAGCTACTCCGCCCCTTGGGGCCTCGCAAGGCAACATGGCCCTGCGGTGAGGCGGCGCTATACGCAGCGGCGGCGGGTCGGTCAACGGGGGTTTTTGCGATTATTTGCGCCGCACGCCCCAACCCGCTGGCAGCGCCACCGGATAGCCGGCCATCGCGCCCGAATCGATCGCGCCGATCGCCGCGCTCACCATCGGCCCAAGTTGCGTCATGTCGGGATTGTGACCCGCGCCCGGCACCGTCAGCATGGCGGCAGGCGCGCGCGCGGCCGCGAACAGCGCATCGGCCTGCGCCATATCGATCCGGTCGTCGGCGGTCCCCTGTATCATCACCAGCGGCGCGCCGATCTTCGTCACCGCGTCCAGATTATTCCATTTGTCGGGCAGCAGCAGGCCGACCCCGCCGGGCGCCGATTCTTCCAGCTTGTCGAACGTCGAAAGGGTAACGACCCCCGCCACCCTCATCGTCGCCGCGACATGCAGCGCCACCGCGCCGCCCAGCGAATGGCCGACCAGGAACAGCCGCGCATCCGGCCCGACCAGATCGCGCGCCGCCGCCACGAAGCTACGCCCGTCCGCCACCAACCCGGCCTGCGTCGGCGTGCCCGGATTGCCGCCAAAGCCGCGATAGGACACCACGACCACATGGTCGCCCTTGCCCGCCAGATGTTCGGCATAGCGCGCCCCGATCCCCTGATGCGATCCCCGGCCGTGGAAGAAAAGGATGACGTCACGGTCGGCCGGGTCGCCCGGCCAATAATAGCCGCTCAGCGCCAGTCCATCTTCGCTTCGCACGGGCAGGGCCACAGGGGCCGTCTTCGTCCATTGCGCCACCTGCACCGGCGCGGCATCGGCGCGATAAATCTGCTCGCGCACGGTGGAGGCGCAGGCGGTCAACGCCAGCATGGCGGCCAGCGGCCCGCCGATCATCCTATTCATGTCCTGCCTTCTGCCCGATCCCTGCTCTGGCGCAAGGAATAATGAAATCGCCCGATCCGTGTCATTTTTCTGTTGCAATCCCTTTTGCCCCACGTCCTAATGTTGCGACGCACAACCGGCCGTCCTGGCCGAGGGAGGAACGTCCACTTGCCCTTCCACGAAATGTTTGAGCCTGATGGTTCGATACGCGCCTGTTACGCCGAAGTGCAGAAATGGGTGGAACGAACGGGCATATCCGGGCTCAACCGTCGGCTGGATGAGGCAGAGGCGATCTTCCGCCGCATCGGCATCACCTTTGCCGTCTACGGCGAAGGCGGCGACCCGGAAAGGCTGATCCCCTTCGACCTGTTGCCGCGCATCTTCACCGCGCAGGAATGGCGCGTGCTGGACAAGGGCATCCGCCAGCGCGCCCGCGCGCTCAACGCCTTCCTGCATGATGTCTATCATCGCGGCGAAATCGTGAAGGCCGGCATCATGCCCGCCGACATCATTTACAAGAACAGCGCCTATCTCGCCGAAATGGCGGACTTTTCGCCGCCCGGCAAAGTCTATAGCCATATCGTGGGCATCGACATCGTCCGCACGGGGCCGGGCAGTTTCGAGGTGCTGGAGGATAATTGCCGCACCCCGTCGGGCGTGTCCTACATGCTCGAAAACCGGGAGATCATGACGCGCATGTTCCCCGAACTGTTCGCCGCCGGCATTGTCGCGCCGGTCGATGACTATCCCGCCGAACTGCTCAAAAGCCTCAAGGAAGTCGCGCCGCCCGCCTGCAAGGGCGATCCGGTCGTGGTCGTCCTCACCCCCGGCTCGCTCAACAGCGCTTATTATGAACATAGCTTCCTCGCCGACCTGATGGGCGTCGAGCTGGTCGAACCCGCCGACCTGTTCGTCGACAATGACCGGGTGTGGATGAAAACCACGCTGGGGCCAAAGGCGGTGGACGTGATCTACCGCCGCATCGACGATGAATATCTCGACCCGCTCGTCTTCCGGGCCGACAGCCTGCTCGGCGTTCCCGGCATCTTCAACGTCTATCGCAAGGGCGGGGTGACGCTTGCCTCCGCCCCCGGATCGGGCATCGCCGACGACAAGGCGGTCTATATCTACGTGCCGGAGATGATCCGCTTCTATCTCGGCGAAAAGCCGATCCTCGATAATATCCAGACTTGGCAATGCGGCAAGCCCGACGAATGCGCCTATGTGCTGGAACATCTGCACGAACTGGTGGCCAAGGAAGTGCATGGATCGGGCGGCTACGGCATGTTGATCGGTCCCAAATCGACCAAGGATGAGGTTGCCGCCTATGCCGACCGCATCCGCGCCAATCCCAAGGAATTCATCGCCCAGCCGACGCTCGACCTCTCGACCGTCCCGACGCTCGGCCCCGCCGCCGTCGTCGGCCGCCACGCCGACTTCCGCCCCTATTGCCTGGTCGGCAAGCAATTGCGCCTCGTCCCCGGCGGCCTGACCCGCGTGGCCCTGACCGAAGGGTCGCTGGTGGTCAATTCCAGCCAGGGCGGCGGGGTCAAGGACACCTGGGTGTTGCAGGATTGATGATGGCTATAAAACCTGCCTCACCACCGTTCGCCCTGAGCTTGTCGAAGCCTGTCCTGAGCGCCTGCCGCAGGCGGGCAGTCGAAGGGGGCCTTCCTTTTTTTGAAGTGAAGGGCGGGGCTTCGACAAGCTCAGCCCGAACGGATAATATTTGCCGGGAATTTCGCGCATGCTGAGCCGGACCGCCGAAAATCTCTTCTGGATGGCGCGCTACATGGAGCGGGCGGAGGCCACCGCGCGCCTCCTCACCATGGGCCAGCGCATGGCGATTCTGCCCGGCGCGCATCATCGCGACGAATGGCGATCGGTCGTCCGCGCGGCGGGCTGCGGCCACCAGTTTCCCGAAGGATCGACCGTCACCGAAAGCGATGCCGTCGCCTATCTGATGCTGGACCTCGACAATAGCAGCTCGATCCGCTCCTGCCTCGCCAAGGCGCGCGCCAACGCCAAGTCGGCCCGCACCATGTTGACGCAGGATATGTGGGAAGCGCTCAACGATGGCTGGCGCAAGCTCGACAGCTATGATGTCGGCGAGGCCCGCCAGCAGCTCCCGACGCTGATCGACTGGGTCAAGACTCGCGTCATGACCTTTCGCGGTGCCACTCATTCGGGGCAGCTACGCAATGAAGGCCACGACTTCCTGCGCTGCGGCTCGGCGCTCGAACGCGCGCAGATGACGCTGCGGCTGCTCGACGTTAAATATTATGTCCTGCTGCCCGAAACCGAAGTGATCGGCGGCAATCGCGACCATTATCAATGGACCTCGGTCCTCTACGCCCTGTCCGGCGCACGCGCCTATCATCATGTCTATGGCGGCACCTATACCCCCTGGCAGATTACCGATTTCCTGATGCTCAACCGCATGTTCCCGCGCAGCGTCGCCTTCTGCTACGATCAGCTTGCCTATCGGCTCAACCGCCTGTCGGGCTGGCATGACCGGCGCGGCCCGTGCAACGACACGATCGAACAGATGGTGAGCGCGCTGGAACAGCTCGACAGCGGCGAAATCTTCCGCTTCGGCCTGCATGAAACGGTGCAGCAGGGGCTGGCGATGACCAACCAGCTGGGCGTCGAAATCGCCCAGACCTATCATTTCGGCTGATCGGGGGAGGGGGCGCTCGCGATGAAATTGCTGGTCCGGCATCAGACCGTCTATTCCTACGACCCTTCGGCCGGCCGGGTGGTGATGCGGCTGAAACTGATGCCGGTCGACACGCCCGCGCAAACGGTGCTGGACTGGCAAGTCAGCGTCAATGACGCCCCGGTCACCGGCTTCCACCGCAACAGCAATGGCGAAATGGAGGCACTTTGGGTGCGCGGCGATCAACTCGGCCAGGCGGTGATCGTCGCCGAAGGCCTCGTCGAAACGCGCGAAACCCATGGCGTCGTCGGCGGCCCTATCAGCCGCGTGAACCCGCTCTATTTCCTGCGCGACACGCCGCTCACCCGCGCATCCGACGCCATCGCCGCCATGGCCCTCGCCCTGCCCGACGGCAATGGACCGCTCGCCCGGCTCCACGCGCTGGCCGCCGCCGTCACCGACGCAGTCACCTATCGCGCCGGCGTCACCACATCGGCCACCACGGCTGCACAGGCCTTTCAGCTGGGCGCAGGCGTATGCCAGGATCATGCCCAGATCTTCATCGCCGGTGCCCGCGTCCTTGGCATCCCCGCCCGCTATGTGTCGGGCTATCTGCTCACCAGCGAAGGCAATGAACTGCATGAAACCCATGGCTGGGCCGAAGCGCTGGTGCCGGGCCTCGGCTGGGTCGGCTTCGACCCCTCCAACCGTGTCTGCGTCACCGAACGCTATCTGCGCGTGGCGAGCGGCCTGGATGCCGATGACGCCGCGCCGATCCGGGGCACCATCATGGTTGCGGGCGATATCCTGATTGACGCGGACGTCCGTATCGCGCAGGCGGATGACGGGATCGAGGAACGGCAGTTGCAACGGCAACAACAGCAAAACAGTCCGCCGCCCGGTCTACAGGGTTGAGTCAGATATTTCGGGAGCCTGCGGGGAATGACCTATTGTGTGGCGGTGCGCGTGGACCAGGGGCTGGTCATGCTGTCCGATACCCGCACCAATGCGGGCATGGACAATATCGCCCGCTTTCGTAAGAGCTTCACCTATGTCGTGCCCGGCGAACGCGCGATCACTTTGCTCTGTTCGGGCAATCTGTCGATCACGCAAGGGGTGAAGGCGACGCTCAGCAAGGCGATCAAGGACGCCAAGCTCGACCCCGAAATCGAAACCATCCTCAATTGCAGCACCATGTATCGCGTGGCCCAGATCGTCGGCGACGCCATGCGCGCGATGCAGACCCGCTATCGCGAAAGCATCGAAATGGGCGGATCGGGCGCCAGCGCCTCGATCATGATCGCGGGCCAGCGGCGCGGCGGCAAACCGCGCCTCTATCTCGTCTACTCCGCCGGCAATTTCATCGAAGCGACCGAAGACACGCCTTTCTTCCAGATCGGCGAGCATAAATATGGCAAGCCCATTCTCGACCGCATCATCGCCCGCGAAACCAGCCTGGAGGATGCGACCAAGGCGGTGCTGGTCTCGATGGACTCGACCCTGCGCTCCAACCTCTCGGTCGGCATGCCCCTCGACCTCGCCGTCATCCCCACCGACGCCTACGACTTCCGCGTCCGCACCCGCATCGAAGCCGACAATGAAGAATTCGCCATGATCTCGCAAAGCTGGAGCGCTGCGCTGCGCAAGGGGTTTGAGGATCTGCCCAACGTCTTGGATTGAGCGGGCGGGGAATAGCCTGATCCGAAATTAGCGCCGCGACCATTGTCTCGCATCGCCCGGCGGCTTATCGCGCCTTCCATGAAGATTCTGGTCGATGCCGATGCCTGCCCCGTCAAGGAGGAGATCTACAAGGTCGCCTTTCGCCATGCCGTGCCGGTGACGATCGTCAGCAACAGCCCGATCCGCATCCCCGCGCATGACCTGCTCGACCGGGTGGTGGTCAGCGACGGCTTCGATGCGGCGGACGACTGGATTGCCGAGCGGGCCGACGCCGGTACGGTATGCATCACCGCCGACATCCTGCTCGCCGATCGCTGCCTCAAGGCGGGCGCGGTCGTAATTTCGTCCAACGGCAAGCCTTTCACCCACAGTTCCATCGGCGCGGCCATAGCGACCCGCGCGATCATGGCGGACCTGCGCGCGGGCGGCGACCAGATTGGCGGGCCACCGCCCTTCGGCAAAACCGACCGATCGCGCTTCCTCTCCGCGCTGGATGAGGCGCTGGTGCGCCTCAAGCGGGGCCGATAATGGCGGATTGGGACGCGATCATACTCGGTGCAGGCGCGGCGGGGATGATGTGCGCGGCGATAGCGGGCCAGCGGGGCAAGCGCGTGCTACTGGTCGATCATGCCGACCAGCCGGGCAAGAAAATTCTCATTTCCGGCGGTGGCCGCTGCAATTTCACCAACATCCACACCGCCGCCGACCGCTATCTGTCCGCCAACCCCCATTTCGCCAAATCGGCGCTGGGCCGCTACAGCGCGCAGGATTTCATCGCGCTTGTCGATCGCTATGGCATCGCCTGGCATGAAAAGACGCTGGGGCAATTATTCTGCGACGGCTCCGCCAAGCAGATCGTCGCCATGCTGGAAGAGGAATGTGCCATCGGTGGCGTCACCATGGCACTGGCGCAGCCGGTGGGTGACGTGGCCCATGGCGACGGCCTCTACCGGGTCAAGCTGGGCGCGGTCGAGCATCGCGCCCCCGCCTTGGTGCTGGCGACCGGTGGGCCGTCCATCCCCAAAATGGGCGCGACTGGCTTTGCCTATGATGTCGCGCGGCAGTTCGGCCTCGCCATCGTCCAGCCGCGCCCCGCGCTCGTCCCCTTCACGCTGGGCGAAGAGGACGCGCTGTTCCAGGCACTGTCGGGCGTCTCCGCCCCCGTCGAGGTGCGCTGGAACAAAACCCGCTTTCGCGAGGCGGCGCTCTTCACCCATCGCGGCCTGTCCGGCCCGGCCATGCTCCAGATCAGCAGCTATTGGCAGCATCGCACGCCCATCCAGGTCGATTTCCTGCCCGACCTTGATGTCGACTGGCTCCTCCAGGCGAAACGCGACCGCCCCCGCGCTTCCTTACGCAAGGTGGTAGGGCAGGCGCTGACCGAGAGGCTCGCCGACGCGTTGCTGGAGCGGGTCGGGCTTGAAGGCGAAATGGGCAACCTCTCCGACAAGGCGCTACGCCAGCTTGGTGCCCGCCTCCACGACTGGCCCTTCGCCCCGACCGGGACGGAGGGCTATGCCAAGGCCGAAGTCACCGTCGGCGGCATCGCGACCGCTGGCCTGTCGTCGCGCACGATGGAGGCGACCAAGATGCCCGGCCTCTACGCCATCGGCGAAGCGGTGGACGTCACCGGCTGGCTTGGCGGCTATAATTTCCAATGGGCCTGGGCCAGCGGCTGGGCGGCAGGGCAAGCGGTCTGAACGCTGCCGCCGCCCTCACTCCACCTTAGCAAAAATCGCAATGATCGCTTCCAGCGCTGCCGGGCTTTCGATCGTCGCGGGCATGGCGATCCGCTCGCCCGCCGCGACCTGACGCAGCGCCGCGCGCAATATCTTGCCCGACCGTGTCTTGGGCAGGGCGCCCACGATATGCACGTCCTTCAGAGCCGCCACCGGCCCCAGTTCGTCGCGCACCGCCTTGATGATCTCGGCCCCCAGCGCCGCCGCATCCCACGCGCCCGTCCGGGCAACAACGAAGGCCATCGGCACCATGCCCTTCAGCGCATCGTCCACGCCGATCACCGCGCATTCGGACACCAGCGGGTGGCAGGCGACGATCTGCTCCATCTGCCCGGTGGACAGGCGGTGGCCCGCGACATTGATGATGTCGTCGGTGCGCCCCATGATGTTGACGAAGCCGTCGGCATCGACATGGCCCGCATCGCCCGTCTCATAATGGCCGGGGAAACCGGCAAAGGCCTTGGCAAAACCCGCTTCATTGTTCCACAGCCCGGCATAGCAGCCCGGCGGCAGCGGCAGCGTCATGACCACATTGCCCGTTTCGCCCGGCGCGACGTCCGCGCCGCCATCGTCCACCACGCGAAAGCCATAGCCCGGCACCGGGAAGCCCGCGCTCCCCGCCTTGCGCCGTGTATCGCCGAGGCCAAAGCAGGTCGCGAGCGCAGGCCAGCCCAGTTCCGTCTGCCACCAATGGTCGATCACCGGCAGGTTGAGCTGCGCTTCGGCCCAATGGATCGTGTCGGGGTCCGCCCGTTCGCCCGCCAGGAACAGCGCGCGTAGATTCCCCGTGCCGATCTGGCGGATATAGTCGCCCTCCGGGTCTTCCTTCCGAACCGCGCGGATCGCGGTCGGCGCGGTGAAGAAGATGCAGACATCGTTGCGGACAATGGTCCGCCAGAATGTGCCCGCGTCCGGTGTGCCCACCGGCTTGCCCTCGAACAACAAGGTCGTCGCGCCCGCCAGCAACGGCCCATAGGCGATATAGCTATGCCCTACGACCCAGCCGACATCGGACGCCGCCCAGAACACCTCGCCCGGACGAATGCCATAGATATGCGCCATGCTCCAGGCGATCGCCACCGCATGACCGCCATTTTGCCGCACCACGCCCTTGGGCGTGCCGGTCGTGCCCGACGTATAGAGAATATAGAGCGGATGGGTCGCCTCCACGGGCAAGCAATCGACCGGCTCCGCCTCCGCCACCGTGTCCGCCCAGTCGAGGTCGCGCCCCTCCTGCATCGGCGCGATCGCCTGCGGCCGTTGCAGCAGGATGACGCGCTCGATCCGGTGGGTCGCCATCTGCAGCGCCTTGTCCACCAGGGGCTTGTACGGGATGACCTTGCTGCCCTCGATCCCGCAGGATGCCGTCATCAGCAGGGCGGGCGTCGCATCGTCGATCCGCTTGGCGAGTTCGGGCGCGGCGAACCCGCCGAACACCACCGAATGGATCGCGCCGATCCGCGCGCAGGCCAGCATCGCGATTACCGCCTGCGGCACCATCGGCATATAGAGAATGACCCGGTCGCCCTTGCCGACGCCCTGGGCCGCGATCATGCCCGCTGTCCGCGCCACTTCGTCCTGCAACTGGGCAAAGGTGAAGGTCAGACGCGTATCCGTCACCGGGCTTTCGTAGATCAGCGCCAGATCGTCGCCGCGCCCCGCCGCGACATGGCGGTCGACCGCATTATGGCATGTGTTCATCAGGCCGCCCGCAAACCAGCCTTCGCCCTCGGTCCAGGCGCGCACCGGCGGCACTCGCCACTCGATCGCCTGCGCCGCGTCCAGCCAATAGGCTTCGCGATCATCCTGACTGCGCATCTGTGCGTCCAGATAGGCCTGGGCCATCATTTTCTCTCCCATGTTGGAAATAATCCTGCCGCAAATCTGTAGGAAAGGCCATTCGACGTTAGTCGGGCGCGGCCTGCGCGACATAAAATAAGGGCGGCCTCCTATTGGTGGCCGCCCCTGATTCCATTGTACGGGTCGCTGTACTAGTCGTCGATATTGCGCTTGAACGTCTCCGGCAGGAACAGCAGGCCGATGACCACGGTGGCGGCTGCAACGACCACCGGATACCATAGGCCGTAATAGATGTTCCCGGTCGCCGCGACCATCGCGAAGGCCGTCGTCGGCAGGAACCCGCCGAACCAGCCATTGCCGATATGATAGGGCAGCGACATCGACGTGTAGCGGATGCGGCTGGGGAAGAGTTCCACCAGCATCGCGACGATCGGTCCATAGACCATCGTCACCAACATCGCGAGCGCCCACAGGATCGCCACGACCGCGACCTTGTTGATCTTCGCGGTGTCCGCCTTGGCCGGATAGCCCGCATCGACCAGACCCGCCTGCAACTGCGCCTGATAGGCCGCGATTGCCGCTTTCTTGTCCGGTCCCGCCAGTGTGGCGGCATCGGGCGCGGTCAGGCTGACGCTGCCGATCCTGACCACCGCAGGCGTGCCTGCAGCGGCTTCGACATTGTCATAGCTGACCCCGGTCTTGGCCATATAGGTCTTGGCGACGTCGCAGCTCGACGTGTCGAACTTGTTCTTGCCGACCGGATCGAACTGGAACGAACATTCGGGCTTATAGGCGACGATGGTCACAGGCGCCGACGCCTGCGCCGCCGCCAGCGCGGGGTTGGCCGCATTGGTCAACGCCCCGAACAGCGGGAAGTAGGTCATCGCCGCCAGCGCGCAACCGCCAAGGATAATCGGCTTGCGGCCGATCTTGTCGGACAGCCAGCCGAAGAAGACGAAGAAGGGGGTTGCCAATGCGAGCGCGATGGCGATCAGGATATTGGCCGTCGCCCCATCCACCCGCAGCGTCTTTTCCAGGAAGAACAGCGCATAGAATTGCCCGGCATACCAGACCACCGCCTGACCCATGACCGCACCCAGCAGCGCGATGATGACCCAGCGCAGATTGCCCCATTTGCCGAAGGCTTCGGTCAGCGGTGCCTTCGACGTCGTGCCTTCGTCCTTCATCTTCTGGAAGACGGGGCTTTCGTTGAGCTGCAGGCGGATCCACATCGATACGCCGAGCAGGAAGATCGAGATCAGGAAGGGCAGGCGCCAGCCCCAGGCGGCAAAGGCTTCCTCGCCCAGCGCGAAGCGGAAACCGATGACCACCAGCAGCGCGGCGAACAGGCCGAAGGTCGCCGTGGTCTGAATCCAGCTGGTATAGAGGCCGCGTTTCCCCTCCGGCGCATGTTCGGCGACATAGGTTGCCGCTCCGCCATATTCGCCGCCCAGCGCCAGGCCTTGCGCCAGACGCAGGACCAGCAGAATGACCGGTGCCGCAACGCCGATGCTGGCATAATTGGGCAGGATGCCGACCGCGAAGGTCGACAGGCCCATAATGCCCATGGTGACCAGAAACGTATTCTTGCGCCCGACCATGTCGCCGATCCGCCCGAACACGATCGCGCCGAACGGCCGCACCGCAAAACCGGCGGCAAAGGCGGCGAGGGCAAAGATGAACCCCGTCGTCTCGTTCACGCCGGAGAAGAATTGCGCCGAGATATAGGTGGCCAACAGGCCGTAAAGATAGAAGTCATACCATTCGAACACCGTGCCCAGCGATGACGCGGCAATGACGAGCTTCTCATTCTGCCCCGTCACGCTGCGCTTTGGCTGGCCGTCGTCATATGTTGTCGCCATCTGCCCTCTCCCTTAAAAAGTATATTTCGCGGCCATCTCGACACGGTCCATCTGGCCCTTCAGGCCACTGACGACTTCCCGCTGAGCATGACGATATTCGATTCCGAAATCCAGATTCTTGACCGGCGACCAGAACAGGTTGCCGGCCAGGCTGTAGGCCGCCTTGTTGGCCAGATCCGGCAGCAGGATGCCGCCGGGATAGTCGGCATGCTGATATCCGACCATGAAGGTCGAGCGGATCGTCGGCGTCCAGCCGAGCTTGAGCGCGGCAAAGCCAGCGACATTGTCGACCACATGCAATTGGTTGCCGATGGCGCTGTCGTAGATGGCGTCGGGCGCATAGCCGACGGTGAAGTAGCGGCCCATGCCATGGCCATAGGTGGCCAGGAAACGCAGGTCGTGCCGCCCCTCCGGCCCGAACGGAATCTTGCCGCCCGTCGTGATGCCCCAGCCCATCGCCGTGTCGCCGACGCCATTGTTGCGCACCGACAATTGCCGCACCAACCCCGCGACATGCAGTTCGCCGATCGCGCCCTTATAGGCGAGCTTGGCGACGAGATCGGGGATGCGATCCTGGTCGTTGTCGATCAGGACAGGGGCGGTCGTCGTCTCCGTCTCGGTCTGCGGATTTTCCGCCGCCAGATAGAGGTCGAAGCCGCCGCCCAGCGGTTGCTTATACTGCACCATCATTTGCCGCACGAAGATCGCGCCGTCCATCGGTCCCACGAAATCGGTGGTTTCGGGCAGATGGCCGGGATTTTGGAAGGTCGTCCATTCCTGCCCGATCAGCCAGTTGCCATAGCTGATGAAGCCCCGGCGGAAGGTCGGTGTATAGGGGTTGGTCGCCCGCTGCGCACCCAAGGGGGCTGCCGCCAGCGCGAAGTCGAACTCGACCACGCTCTTAATCTCCTTGCCACCCAGCGGCGTGGAGGTGCTGAACGACAGCCGCGTCTGGCGCGCATGGCCGATGATGTCGCGGCTGCTTTGTCCGCCCACAGGAATCTGCTGCGGCAGGTAGAATTCCTTGCCCAGCGATCCGCCCGGCACCGCGCCATCGTCATAGCGCGTCGCGCTGCCCACGACCTTGACGAAACCGCCCAGCTTGAAGGTGGTGGCCCCGACCTTGAAGCCGTCGGACGCTGGCTTGGCTTCCAGCGCGGCCACCCGGCTATCGGCCTTCTGTGCGATCTGCGTCGATGTCTGTTGCTCGGCGCGCGCCTGCGTCAACTCGCTGCGCAATGCCGACACGGCGGCTTCCAGCTGGTTGAGCCGCGCTTCCAGCTCCGCCTCGCGCGCCGTCTGAGCCATGGCACCAGGGGCGTTGACGATAGCCACCGCCATCGCGCCCATCGCAATCCCACGCCTTAGATTTATGAATGCTCTATTCGTCATCATTCATCCTCTCCCCGCCGGTCGCCCCTTTCTGCGAAGGGGTGTGGCGATCCGGCCATGCTTGCATCATGCGGGTCGGGGCAGGGGGAGGATAAGGCGGACCATGGTCGCAAGTCCCTCCAACTTTGGTCGAGGATGCCGCATGGGCCTGGCTTCGTTACGCTAGTGCGAAAGAGTTTGGAGAGGCCAAAACCATGAGCGAATCCCTCTATCCCGTTCCCGCGTCCCTCGCCGCCGATGCGCGGGTCACTGCCGCTGACGCCGCCCGGATGCATGCGCAGGCACTGGCCGATCCCGACGCCTTCTGGCGTGATCAGGCGCAGCGGCTCGACTGGATCACCCCCTTTACGAAGGTTGATGAAAGCAGCTTCGATGAAGCCGATTTCGGCATAAGCTGGTTCGCCGACGGTCAACTCAACGTCTCGGCCAACTGCATCGACCGGCATCTGGCCGAACGGGGCGATCAGCCCGCGATCATCTGGGAAGGCGATAATCCGAACGAAAGCCGGGTCATCACCTATGCACAACTCCACGAGGAAGTCTGCCGCTTCGCCAATGTGCTGAAAGCGCAGGGGGTCCGTCGCGGTGACCGGGTGACGCTCTATCTGCCGATGATCCCCGAAGCCGCCTTCGCCATGCTGGCCTGCACCCGCATCGGCGCGGTCCATTCGATCGTCTTCGGCGGCTTCTCGCCCGACAGCCTCGCCAGCCGCATCCGCGACTGCGACTCCCGCCTGGTCATCACCGCCGACGAAGGGCTGCGCGGCGGCAAGGCCGTGCCCTTGAAGGCCAATGTCGATGCGGCGCTTGCCCATTGCACCTCGGTCGAAACCGTCCTCGTCGTCCAGCGCACCGGCGCGGATGTACCGATGGTGGAGGGTCGTGACCTCTTCTACGGTCCCGCCCGCGATGCCGCTGCGCCGGATTGCCCGGCCGAAGCGATGGGCGCGGAAGACCCGCTGTTCATCCTCTACACCTCCGGTTCGACCGGCACCCCCAAGGGCGTCCTCCACAGCACTGGCGGCTATCTGCTCTGGGCGGCGATGACTCATGCGCAGGTGTTCGATTACCGACCCGGAGAAGTCTATTGGTGTACTGCCGACATCGGCTGGGTCACTGGCCACAGCTATGTCGTCTATGGCCCGCTCGCCAACGGCGCGACCACGTTGATGTTCGAAGGCGTGCCCAACTATCCCGACCATAGTCGTTTCTGGCAGGTCTGCGACAAATGGAACGTCGCGATCTTCTACACCGCCCCCACCGCGCTGCGCGCCTTGATGCGCGAGGGCGACGCCTTTGTGCAGACGACCAGCCGCAAGTCGCTGCGCATCCTGGGCAGCGTGGGCGAACCGATCAACCCGGAAGCCTGGCAATGGTATCACCGCGTCGTCGGCGAAGGCCGCTGCCCGATCGTCGATACCTGGTGGCAGACCGAGACAGGCGGCATCCTCATCGCCCCGCTACCCGGCGCGACCGACTTGAAGCCGGGCTCGGCGACCAAACCGCTATTCGGCGTCCACCCCCTGCTGGTCGATGCCGATGGCAAGGAACTGGACGGCGCGACCGAGGGCAACCTCTGCATCGCCAAAAGCTGGCCCGGCCAGATGCGCACCGTCTATGGCGATCATGAGCGCTTCTTCCAGACCTATTTCACCACCTATCCTGGCCGGTACTTCACCGGCGACGGCGCCCGTCGCGACGCCGATGGCTATTATTGGATCACCGGCCGGGTCGATGACGTCATCAACGTGTCGGGCCACCGCATGGGCACCGCCGAAGTCGAAAGCGCTTTGGTCGCCCATGCCAAGGTCGCTGAAGCGGCGGTCGTGGGCATGCCGCACCCGATCAAGGGGCAGGGCATCTACGCCTATGTGACGCTCAACGCGCATGAGGAGCCGTCCGAAGAGTTGCGCAAGCAACTCGTCGCTTGGGTCCGCAGCGAGATCGGCCCCATCGCCACGCCCGACATCATCCAGTTCGCCCCCGGCCTGCCCAAGACCCGATCGGGCAAGATCATGCGCCGCATCCTGCGCAAGATCGCCGAAGGCGAGACCGATACGCTGGGCGACATTTCCACACTCGCCGACCCGTCGGTGGTCGAAGCGCTGATCGCCGACAGCCAGATGGCAGCGGCCTGAGCCGCTTGCCGGGCTAGGGGTTAGCCCCTATTTGCATCGCTGCCCAATGCGGGGCAGGATGGCGGCGGAGAGGGAAGGATAAGCCAACGGCAATAGGCACCATCTTGGTGGCGGACGATCATCCGCTCTTCCGTCAGGCCTTGGTCATGGCGGCCGCCAACGTCGCGCCCGATGCGCGGATCGTGGAGGCGGCGACGCTGGACCGCGCCGTGGAAACCGCCACAGCCGCCAGCGACTTACTCCTCATCCTTCTCGACCTCAAAATGCCAGGGTCGGCGGGCTTTTCCGGCGTGGCGCTGCTCCATGCCGAACGTCCCTCGGTCCCCATCCTCGTCATTTCCAGCGCCGATGCACAGATCGCCGCCGCCGAAGCGCGCCGCTATGGCGCGGTCGGCTTCATCGGCAAGGATCAGGATCTGAGCGTCATCGAAGACGCCATCGCCGCCGCTCTGGCGGGTGAAACCCCCGCCGTCGCGCCCCTGATGCCCGATGAAGTGGACGAGATGGCCGGCAAGGTCGCCTCGCTGACGCCGACCCAATTGCGCGTCCTGCTCGGTGTGCTGGACGGCCAACTCAACAAGCAGATCGCCTGGGAACTGGGGGTCGCCGAATCCACGATCAAGTCGCACATGACCACGGTCCTCGCCAAACTCGGCGTCCAGAACCGCACCCAGGCCGCGCTCGCGGCTCGCGCGCTGGGATTAGGGAACCGCTGACCCGCCAGCGCCGCGCCGCGCTACCTCCGCAATCCACTGTTCCAGCACCGTCGCCGCCAAAGGCTTGGCGAGCAACGGAATATCCCGCTCGGCGAGGCGCGCCAGCATCGCCTCACTCCGCTCGGCCGTGACCAGCGCCACCGCCAGCCCCGGCAATCGATCGCGCAATGCATCGATCAGGTCGATGCCGTCGCGCGCCGTGCCCAGCGCGAAATCAACCAAAGCGCCATCAAATGGCCCGCTGGCCGCTAATGCCTCGCCTTCCGTCGCCGCCACCACACAGTCATGCCCCATGCTTTCCAAAGCCGCCTGCATCGCCGCGCGATTGGCCGGATCATCATCCACGACCAGCAGGCGCAGACCGGTTGTCGGCGCAAGGACGGCCGCCGCCATGGGTGCCACCACCACCGGCGACGCTTCCGCCAGCGGCAGGCTGATCGCAAAGCAACTCCCCTTGCCGGGCCAGGATCGCACCGCCACCGTCCCACCGATCAAAGCGGCCGATCGCTCCACGATCGCCAGCCCCAGCCCGATGCCGCTCTCGCTCCCCTGACCCAGCCGCTCGAACTCACGGAAGATCAGCGCCAGCTTGTCGGGCGCAATGCCGATCCCGCTATCCCATATCTCGATGCGAACCGCCGCACCGCGCCGTCGCACCGCGACGAGGATGCGGCCCTGGTCGGTATAGCGGATGGCGTTGGACAGGAAATTCTGCACGATCGACCGCAATAGGCTCCGATCCGTCTCGACCCAACCGTCGCCTGGCCCAACCCGCAGCACGAGTCCCTTTTCCGCCGCCAAGGGCTGAAAATTCTCGGCCAGGTCGACCAGCATTGG
The DNA here is from genome assembly GCF_001713415.1 of Sphingobium sp. RAC03. Taxonomy (GTDB): domain Bacteria; phylum Pseudomonadota; class Alphaproteobacteria; order Sphingomonadales; family Sphingomonadaceae; genus Sphingobium. The sequence continues at coordinate 2,615,446 of NZ_CP016456.1, forward strand.
CCGCACGGCAAAGCGGGTCGGTTGCGGCTTCACCCCGCCCGCATCCAGCTTCGATATGTCGAGCAAGGCGCGCAACAGGTCGTTCGCGCCCTCGATCGATCGATCGAGCCGCGACAGCATCGCCCGCTCCGGCTCCCCCAATCGCCGCCGCAAGGCCGATGAAAACAGCATCGCGGCATGCAGCGGTTGCAGCAGGTCATGGCTCGCCGCCGCCAGGAAACGGGTCTTGTCCGCCATCGCCGCCGCCAGCTTCACATTGACCTCGCTCAACTCCGCCGTCCGCGCCGCCACCGCTTGCTCCAGGTCGCGCCGTGCCGTCTCGGTCGCCGCCCGCGCCTGCGCTTCGACCGTGATGTCGGTGAAGGACATGACATAGCCGCCGTCGGGCATCGGCCCGCCCACGGTCTTGATCCAGCGGCCATCGGCGCGATGTCGTTCGAACGCATGCTGGCGACGGCTGCGCATATGCGCCAGCCGCCGGGCGACATGATCCTCCACTTCGCCGGGACCGCAATCGCCGCGCTCGGCGTTGAAGCGAATGAGGTCGGCGACCGGCACGCCGCCCCGGATCAGGCCGGGGGGATAGTCGAACAGGTCGAGATAGCGGCTGTTCCACGCCACCAGCCGCAGGTCGCGATCGACCACGCTGACGCCCACATCTATATTTTCCAGCGTCGCCGCCAGCAGACCTTGCGAAAAATGCAGCGATTGCCCCGACGCATCAAGCACCTGGGCGATCTGCGCAAAGCCCATGCCCTGGCCGGAAATGGCCGACGCCATGATCGCCCGCGCCGACGATGCCCCAACCACACTGCTTATCAGCCGCTCGGCCGCGCGCGCGCTGGCCCGGTCGATCGGCGCGTCACTGTCTTCGGTCGCGCCGAACGCCTCGATCATCGCCTCCGCTCCGACGAAGCGGGTTACGAGATCACCCAGCGCCGCCATCGTCGTGACCGGCGCGATGCCGCGTTGCCGGACCAACCGTACCGTCCCGACGCTCCGCACCGACACCAACAGGAACGCCAGCAAATTGCCGCCCAGGCTGATGAGCGTTCCGGCCGTCACTGCGCTGATGCCGCGCCAGGCGGGCGGAGTGATCGTCTCGCTGCCGATTGCGGGCAGGAATAGAATGACGAACCACAGCGCAAAGCCAGTCAGCAGCCCCGCCTTGGCCGCCAGCGGATCATTATGCGGCCGATAGACGGCGCAGATCAGCGCGGGCGCACATTGGGCGATCGCGACGAAGGCGACCAGGCCGACCGAGGCCAATTGCGTGGTGGACGGCAGCGCCAGCGCATAGAGCACCGCCGCGCCGATCAATGCGATGATCGCACCGCGCCGTATCCACAACAACCGCTCGCCCAAATGGGAATCTTCGGTCGATCGCCGCAACAGCACCGGCGCGAACAGATCGTTGGAGATCATGCTCGAAATCGCGACAATTTCGGTGACGACCATCGCCAGCGCCGCTGACACGCCACCCAGAAAGACGAGCAAGGCCAGGCCGCGATAGCCGAAATCCTGCGGCAGGCTTAGCACGAACAGGTCGGGCGTCGCTCCTTGGCCGAGCAGCGCCACGCCCGCGGCGGCAATGGGCAGCACCGCCAGCACCGTCACCAGCAGATAGGCGACGAAGCCCCACCGCGCCGTCAATATATCGTCGGGCGTGCGCGACTCCGTGACGCTGATGAAGAAATGCCGCGGCAGGCAGATGATCGTCAGCACCGACAACAAGGTGGTCACGGCGAAGTTCACGTCTAGCCGGGCGGGCGCAAATCCGCTGCGGAAGGTCGCCATGCCATCGGCTATCCGATCGACAGGGGCGGTCCACAACAGCCAGATCGCCAGCCCTGCGACCAACAGCAACGCCACCAGCTTGAAGAGCGATTCGAACGCGACGGCGAATAATATCGCCTCATTCTGCCCTGCCACCTGATAGCGCCGGGCACCAAAGGCGATGGCGAACAGCGCCAGGGCAGCCGCCGCGACGACCAGCGGCGCGGTCGGCTGCGTAATGCCGGATACCAGCGCGAAACTCAGCGACACCGACCGCAATTGCAGCGCGATATAGGGAATGGTGCCGAACAGCAGGATCAGCGTCACCAGCGCCGCCACCGTGCGGCTCTTGCCGAAACGCGAGCCGATGAAGTCGGAAATGGATGTCGCGCCATCCTCCTGCACCTCGGCATTCAACCGACGCAGGAATGGCCCGCCCGCGATCATCAGCAGGATCGGCCCCAGATAGATGGGCAGATAGCTCCATCCCCCGGTCGCCGCCGTGCCCACGGCACCAAAATAGGTCCAACTGGTGCAATAGACCCCCAGCGCCAGCGTATAGGCGTGGATGCGCCAGCGCGATTGGCGCAGCCGATGGCGATGGACATGCGCGAACGCCGTCCCCCCAAACAGCAGGGCGACATAGGCGAGGGCGATGAGCAATTGAGCAGATATGGCGATGCTCCCCCGGTCCACGGCAGTCAGGTCACCGGCATAGGCGTCTGCGCGCAAACGCGCCAGTTGGCTGCGATCTTGCGGTTAACGAAAAAATAAAGGGAAACTGCGAAGAGGGGTCAGGAACCGGAGACCGGCCATTTGCGCGCTTTGAGGACATTGCTGGAAAAGCGCAGGGCGCTCTCGTCGGAACAGGATGCCGATGTGCGGCGGAGCCTGGTCGAAACGCTCTATGCGTCGCCCGCATCGCTGACCATCGGCGCGGCGACCGGCACGGCCGTCGGCCTCGTCATCAGCAGCATATCGGATGGCCTGGCCATCCATGCCGTCGTCGCCACCCTATGCATCGTCGCGGCGCTGCGCGTTTTTTCCGCCATCTTCTTTCATCGCCAGTTGGTGCGCGGCACCGCCGTCGCATCGCGCAACTGGGAACTCGCCTATGAATTGGGCGCCTGGGCCTATTCCGGGCTGCTCGGCCTCATGGGATTCGTCACCTTGATCGGATCGGCCAATCCGATCACCCATATGCTCAGCGTGTCGATGGCGACCGGCTATGCCGGCGGCATTTCGGGTCGCAACGCCGGGCGAGTGCAGATCGCCATCGGTCAGGTCTGCCTCGCATTGCTGCCAACCGCGCTCGGCCTGTGGCTGGAGGGATCGACCGGCTACCGCGTTCTATCCGTCGCGATGGTCGCGATGATATTGGGCCTCGCTGAAATCAGTTCGACCACGCACCGCATCGTTGTGCAGGCGCTGATCGGGCGGCGCGACAAGTCGCTGCTGGCCGAGAAATTCGAGCGACTGGCGCGCTATGATAATCTGACCGGCCTGGAAAACCGCATGGCGATGCAGATGCGCCTGCGCGAAATCTTCGAAACCACCGAGAAGCGCGTCGATGCCGTCGCCATCCTGTGGATGGATGTCGATCGGTTCAAGGAGATCAACGACTCGCTTGGCCATATGGTCGGCGACCGGCTGCTGCGCGCCGTGGCGGAACGCTTGGCCGACGTGGTACAGGGGCGGGGGCGGATCGCCCGTTTCGGCGGCGACGAATTCGTCATCATCTGTCCCGATACCGACCGCGTGACCGCAGCGGCGATCGCGCAGGAAATCATCGCCTATTTCGCCCATGGCTTCGATCTGTCCGACCATCATCTCCAGGTCACGGCCTCGATCGGCTATGCCGTCGCGCCACAGGACGGCCGCGACATGGACGAACTGATGCAACATGCCGACCTTGCGCTTTACGAAGCCAAAGGGGCCGGGCGCAATCGGGCATCCAGCTTCAACTGGTCGCTCAAGGAACGGTTCAACCGCATCCATGAGATCGAGACCGGCCTGCGCCGCGCACTGGATGGCGACGAACTGAAACTGATGTTCCAGCCGATCGTGGCGCTGGATGGCGGCGATATCGACGCCTGCGAAGCGCTCATCCGCTGGAATCATCCCGTGCTGGGGGCCATCCCCCCGTCCGAATTCATCCCGATCGCCGAAAGCATGGGCCTGATCGAAGCCTTGACCGGTTGGGTGCTGCGTCAGGCCTGCATCGCGGCGGCAGCCTGGCCCGGCGACGTGCGCGTGGCCATCAACATCTCGCCTGCCTCGCTCAAATCGCACGACCTGCCCGGCAATGTCATCGCCGCGCTGCTGGAAACCGGCCTGCCCGCCCGTCGGCTCGAACTGGAAGTCACCGAATCCATCTTCCTCGATGATAGCGGCCAGACCAGCACGATCCTGCGCGAACTCCAGCGTATCGGTCTGCGCCTGGCGCTTGACGATTTCGGCACCGGCTATTCCTCGCTCTCTTATCTTCGCTCCTACCGGTTCGACACGCTCAAGATCGACCAGAGCTTCATGGCGGGGACCAGCGCCAACGCCGAAGATCGCGCGATCGTCCGCGCGATCGGCAATCTCGCGCGCGACCTGTCGATGGACACCGTCGCCGAAGGGATCGAAACGCAGGACCAACTCGCCCACGCGCGCGAGGCTGGCTTCACCAATGTTCAGGGCTATTTGTTCAGCCGCCCGGTCACCCATGAACGGATCATCGAATTGATCGAGGCTGGCCCTCTCCATGGCGAGGAACGCCCCGACCCAGCCATCCGCCGTCGCCGCCTCGCCTGAACCGCCGTCGCTCAGCGCAGACGGGTCTGTGCCGCCGCCAATCGCCGCATCATGCGCAGGTCACGGTCAGACAGGGCCAGCGCCGTATCGGTCCAGGTCGTCACGATGTCGGTCAGTTCGTCCAGCGTCATCGGATTGACCCGCCGCCCGGCGCGGTTGATGCCGACATAACCGGCATGATGCGCCCGGTGATCCTTGATCCAGGCGATGGTGGCGGCTTCGCCCTCGCCCTGCTCGACGACCTGGGTGACGATGCCCATGTCGAACATTTCCTCGGCGCTATAAACGCGCCCATCGGTAATCATCTGGCGCGCCAGCACCGGGCCGACCCGGCGCGACAGGATGGAATAGGCGCCCATGCCGGGGAACAGGCCGAACAACACTTCGGGCAGGCCAAAGCGGGCCTGCCGTTCGGCGATGATGACGTCGAAGCACATCAGCGCTTCCAGCCCGCCGCCCAGCGCATCCCCCTGCGCCAGCCCGATATTGATGATGTTCATGTCGTTGCAATGCCAGATGCGATCGACGATCTCGCAACAGGCGATGCCATAGCGCAGCAGTGTGTCGCGGTCGCGGCGCTGGATGCATTCGGCGAACATTTCCAGATCACCGCCCAGGTTGAACACGCCGGGGAATCGCGACCCCAAAACCATGAATTTCAGCATCCCGCCCTTGTCTTCGAACAGGCGGCGGCTCTCGCGTTGCCAGGACATCGTATCGCGAATCAGGGACAGGTTGGAATTGGGCCGTTCGAGCGGCGTCATGAACGCCCACAAAGTCCCCAATTCCGCGTCCCACCGCACATCGATCTGCCCCAGGTCGAACAGGGTGGAGCGCGCAATATCCTCTACAAGCGCCCGTTCCGCAGCGTCTTCGGTAACCATATTCCTCTCGGCGGCCATCGGTTTCGCCCCTGTTTCGCTCGCGGAATTAAATTGTCCTGAATCAATCATGTGCGCCCCCGATTTTTCGTTGGGTCTCAACAAAACAGGCCGGTAAGCCGGATGCAATCGGCGGTTCACTCGACCGCGCCCGTTAACCATCTTTATACGCAACTGTTGCACCCCGGTCGCCCAAAAATAAGGTTATGCACGCGGATAGTTGCGATATTGCAACAAAGTGCCCTGTCGGACGATCGTAAAGATGGGTCACAAGCATCTTGTTAATCTTTGCCGATTATCTCGGCTGTCATGCGTCGAGAGCGATCCGATCCCCAAATGGCCACCCTGGCTTTGCACGACCACACGGGCGCGCATTGGCCCTTGCGCCTTTCGACCGACTGCCTGCGCTTCATCGGTCCCTATCGCCGGGTCGAAGGCTTCAATATCGACGCTCTCGCGCTGTTCGAAGGCGTCCGCAAGGCGGGTTGAACGCCTGCACGTTCGCTCCTAGAGCGCGCAGATGACCCAGCCCCGCTTCTCCTTTTCCATCGCCGCCACCGACGGCAAGGCCCGTACCGGCGCAATCAGTATGCGCCGGGGCGAGATCCGCACGCCCGCCTTCATGCCGGTCGGCACCGCCGCCACGGTGAAGGCGATGCGCCCGGCCGAAGTGCGCGCCGCGGGTGCCGACATCATCCTGGGCAATACCTATCATCTCATGCTGCGCCCCGGTGCCGAGCGTATGGCGCGGCTGGGCGGGCTGCATGGTTTCATGGGCTGGGACCGGCCGATCCTGACCGATAGCGGCGGCTATCAGGTGATGAGCCTGTCGGCGCTGACCAAGATGAGCGAGCAGGGCGTCGCTTTCTCCAGCCATATCGACGGGTCCAAGCATATGCTGACGCCGGAGCGATCGATGGAGATCCAGCGCCTGCTCGACAGCGATATCGTCATGGCCTTTGACGAATGTACCAAAAATGGTTGCACCCATGAGGAGGCGACCAAGTCCATGGAGCGCTCGATGCGCTGGGCCAAACGCTCGCGCGACGGTTTCGACGCAGGTGGCGACCATGCCGACCGCGCGGCGCTGTTCGGCATTCAGCAGGGATCGCTCGACGAAGGGCTGCGGCGGGAGTCGGCGCAGCAGCTGATCGACATCGGCTTCGATGGCTATGCCGTGGGGGGGCTTGCCGTGGGGGAGGGGCAGCAGGCGATGTTCGCCACGCTCGACTTCGCACCCGACATGCTGCCCGCCGACAAGCCCCGATACCTGATGG